>JBJHBJ010000023.1:0-63269 GCA_050485425.1 Ectothiorhodospiraceae bacterium
CACGCCGTGAATACATCCCTGTAGGCTTGTCGGCGAGATCCCTCTCGCCGACAGTCCGGAAGCAAACCTCCCACCGGCAGCCTGGCTGTGGCGGCACTGCGGTATCTGGCCTTTGGCCGGGTCGGTGGCAATCGCCTCCGGCGATTACCACCCTACGCGGAAACTTGAAGCTTCCACCGAGGCAAGGACGTTAGAGAGGACATGCTTGCGGACTGTCGGCCGGATGGACCCGGCCGACAAGCCTACAGGGATGTATTCACGGCGTGTCCGCAAGCATGTCCTCTCTAACGGCCGGTTCAAAACCACCAAACAGCAAGCATCCAGCCAGGCTCTGAACGCGCCACCATGGGATGGCAACCGGTAGGTCAGTGCTCGATGCCGGCTGTCGGCATGCGGCGGTTGCCGGGCGCCATGTGATGCCGCATTATCGGTAGCCCGCTAATCAAGATCAGGAGCTCCGCAGCGTGAACCCGCGAATTCTCGTTCTGGCGTTCGCATCCTTTGCGGTGGGTACGGAAACCTATGTCTTCGCCGGCCTGCTGGCGCGCCTTGCCGCCGATCTGCAGGTGAGCATTGCGGCGGCCGGCCAGTTGTCTTCCGCGTTCGCCCTGGTGTTCGCCGTCTCCGCGCCGATTACCGCCGTGCTGGTGGCCCGGTTGGATCGCAAGCGCGTGCTGGTGGCGGCGCTGTGCGTGCTGGGGGTGCTGAACGTGATCGCGGCATTGATGCCGGTGTTCGGGGGGCTGCTCGCGGTGCGCGTTCTCTGCGGGCTGACCGCAACCCTGGTCAACCCGGTGGCCGCGGCGGCAGCCACCGCGATGGTGCCGATGGAGCAGCGCGGCAAGGCGCTGGCCGTGGTGCTGGGCGGGATGACGTTGGCCTTCCTGGTGGGGATTCCGCTGGGGACGGTGATCGGGGATTTCTTCACCTGGCGGGGATCCTTCGTCTTCTCCGGGATGCTGGCGCTGATAGCCGCGCTGATCATCGGTCGCGTGCTGCCGGCGGTGCCCAGTGGCGACCAGCCCGGTTTCGGCGTGCTTCGGGTTGCCCTGCAGGGGCCGGTGTTCCGCAACCTGCTGCTGACCGTGATGGCGTTCACCGCGATGTTCTGCGTGATCGCGTTCATCGGACCGGTGGTGACGCTGATCAGCGGGCTTGAGGGGTCCAGTATCGGCGTGATGCAGGCCATGGTGGGCATCGGCAGCATTCTCGGGGTGGCGATCGGCGGGCGTCTTGCGGACCGTGCCAACAGCCACCTGGCCATTGCCTGCTGCGTCGGGCTGATCGGGGTCACGCTGGTCAGCTACAGTGCGCTGATGATCAACGGCGTCGGTCTCGGCGAAACCGCCAGGCGGGTCTTGCTGGCGGTGATGATCATGACAGGCGCCGGCTCGCTGTTCGCGATGACGCCGGCAATCCAGGCACGGCTGATCATGTCCGCCCCCACCATGCGCAACGTGGTGCTGGCGCTGAACGCGTCGATGATCTTCCTCGGACAGGGACTGGGCGCCTTGATCGGGGGAGTGACCGTGGCGGCCAGCGGCCTGCCCATGCTGGGTCTGGCCGGTGCGGCCATCGCCGGCCTTGCCGTGCTGCTGGCGGTTACGCGGGGACACCAGGCACCGTCGCTGGCCGAGCCGGAGCGCCCGGCCTGACGCGCCGCTGGCATCAGCTCACGCTGATGCTGGCCTCTTCCCGGGCGGTTTCGCCTTCGTCGTCCGTCCACTCCATGGCGAGCGTGCCGCCCGAACCGTTCGGCTTCACGTGGAAGCGCAGATAGGGGTTGGCTGCCAGCGAGGGATGGAAGTCCGCGCGCAGGACCGTTTCCCCATCCAGTTCGGCGACGAAGGAATGGATGATGCGCCGGGGGATGGTGTTGCCATCGCTGTCCTCGCGCAGGCCGGTTTCCATGGGGTGGTTGATCAGGGTCAGCACTTCGCCCACCTCGCCGGGGCGGAGCGAGCGGGGCGCACGCACGCGCGTCTGCATCAGGCCGCTGCTGTCGTAGGTGGCATCGTTGGTCAGGCAGCCGCTGACGGTGACGCGGGCATCCTTCGAGGCGATACGAAAGCTGCCGTCGTTCATTCTCGCCACCGCGAATACCCGCTGTGATTCGTTCAGGCGGATGCGTGTCGCGATCTGGGCCTGGCCGCTCAAGGGGGTCAGGTGAAAGGCCGCGATCTCCGGGTTGGGGTTGTCCGGTGCGAACAGATGGATGGATTCCACGTAGTTGCCGTCTTCCTGGGCGCTGTCCACCCCGACCGTCAGCGAGATGTTACTACCGTCCTCGGAAACGCTGGGCAGTTCCAGCGTCATACCGGATGTCTCGGGTTCCGCACCGTCCAGCAGATCCATGATGGCCTCGTGCCGCCCCCAGGGGCGCGAGCGGGCCAGCAGCGACGGACTGGCCATCATCACGCCAAGGGTGACGACGCCGGCGCCGCCGATGCGCAGAAAATCCCTGCGACTCCAGGAACTAACCAGGGATCCGGTGCGGGACATGCAGTGACCTCCTCGAAACCATTACACCCCGAATAGACACTTCCGGGATGTGTTTTGTTGCACTCAAGCCAAGGCCGATCAATTCTCTCGTTGGCGCTTCCCTAAAGCGGCGGCAGCCGCAGGGGGCTGCGCAGCGCCAGCCAGGCTCCCAGCAGTATACCGGTCACCGAAACGAAGCTTGGCAACGCCAGTGTGGACATGCCACTAAGCCCCTGGCCGATGGAACAGCCCAGCGCCAGGGCACCGCCGATGCCCATGAACAGCCCGCCGCCGATATAGCGGGCCATGCGCACGGGCGAGGAGAAGCCTTGTAGCTGGAAGCTGCGGCTTGCGAGCGCGGTGACCAGCGAGCCCGCCAGTATGCCCGCCACCACGGTGACGCCGAAGCGCAGGCTGAGTCCGGTGGACAGCATCATGTACTGTATGGTGTCTCCCAGCGGCGCTATAAAGGTCAGCGACGCCAGATCCACCGGGTCGAAGTCGTCGTATCCCAGATGACCGGTGACGTACCAGCCGCCGGCGACCAGCAGACCGACCACGGCGCCGCCGACCAGATGGCGGGGCGAGCCGCGGAAGCCGGCGTGGGAAAAACAGTATGCCAGCAAGCCGGCTGCAACGAGCAGGGTGGGCAGCCAGAGTGTCGTCGTGGCCCCCAGACCCCACTCGGCGCCCAGTCCCGTCAGCGAGGCGCGCGGTAGCGGGATGGTCACCGAGGTCAGGTCCGCTGCCGAGACGCGCAGAGGGGCCAGCAACCCGGTCAGCGTCATATGGCCGGCAATACCGATGCACAGCACGACCACCAGCGAGCGCAGGTTACCGCTGCCCAGCAGCACCAGTGCCCGCGAGCCGCAGCCATTGGCCATCATCATGCCGTAGCCGAACAGGGTGCCGCCGAACAGGAACAGCGGCCAGGAGAAGGTGCGGTGGATGTAGATGGAGTCCTGCAGGTTGACGTAGCCCAGGGCTTCCAGCCCGTGCGAGGCGAGTATGGCGACGGCCATGGCCAACGCGAAGGAACGGAGCATGCGCCCGTCGCCTTCGGTCCAGGCCTTGCGCAGGCCGCTGGTGAGGCAGAAGCCGGTGCGCTGGCCGACGATGCCGAACAGCAGGCCGATGACGAGGCCGCCCCAGGCGACCATTACCGTGTTGGACATCCCGCACTGTCTCCGATTCGGAAAAAATGCCGCCCCGGAGGGCGGCATGCATGATTATGCGGGAAGCGGGTGGCCTGGAGCCACCCAGCTGGGGCTCAGGTCAGCGTTTTCGGCAGACCGCGGGTTTCCCAGGCGTCCTGCACGATGGCGTTGTACCACTGCACCGCATACTCCGCCTCGCGACGGCGGAAGGCGGCATCGGCATCGCGGGGGCTGATGCCGCCGGAGCCTTCCACCTCCCGGATCTCGCCGTCAATCACGCGATAGACGCCGGCCACGGAAATGCCGTACTCGGGTGCGATCACGCTGTAGCAGGTGTTGGTCCAGACCGGATCCAGCGGATCCTGCCCGTTCAGTTCCGCAACGATGGCCGCCGCGGTGACCCGGGCCTGGGCATTGGCGCAGAAGCCGGACTTGGGCATGGGAGCGGCGATGGTGGCGTCGCCGACCACGTAGACATCGTCGACCTGCTGCGACTCGAAGGTCCGCGGCTTCACCGGCACCCAGCCGGAGCCGTTGGTAACGCCGGCGCGATGGGCGATCGCCCCTGCCTTCTGGGGCGGCACCACGTTCACCACGTCGCCGCGGTGAATCTCGCCGAACTCTGACTCCAGCTCTCTGCGGCCCGCGTCCACGCGCACCACGCGGCCGTCATCGGACAGGCCGACCCATTCGATCATGTCACCGTAGACTTCCCGCCAGCCGTCCATGAACAGTCCCTGCTTGGAGAACGCGTCCTTGGCATCCAGCAGCAGGATCTTCGAGCGCGGCTTGTGCCGGGAGAAGTAGTGCGCGATCTGACTGACCCGCTCGTAGGGCCCGGGCGGGCAGCGGAACGGGTTGGCGGGGGCGGACAGGATGAACGTACCGCCGTTCTCCATGGCTTCCAGCTGGCTGCGCAGCAACCGGGTCTGGTCGCCGGCCTTCCAGGCGTGGGGCATACGTTCGGCGGCCGCCTCGTCATAGCCTTCCAGCGCCCCGAAATCGATGTCGATGCCGGGGGAGAGGACCAGCTTGTCGTAGGGCAGTGACTCGCCGTTGGCCAGCCGCACCGTGTGGCCGTCGGTGTCCACGTCTTCGGCGTACTGATGCACCACCTTGATGCCGTAGCGGTTGCGGAGCGTGCTGTAACCGTGGGCGATGTGTTCCATCTGGCGCATGCCGCCCAGGTACAGATTGCTGAACGGGCAGGTGTAGAACTCCGTTGCCGGCTCCACCAGCGTGACGTCCAGGCCGGGCTGCAGCCGTTTCAGGTATTTCGCCGCAGTGGCGCCACCGAAACCGCCCCCCACCACGACCACGCGGCCGGCGTTGCGGGAGGCGAACGCGGGAGAGGCCAGCGGACCGGCGGCCGCCAGCGCGCTGCCGGTGGCGAGCAGCTTGAGCAGTTTTCTGCGATTTATCTTGATGGAATCCATGACGGTCTCCTCACTTAGTCCCGCCGGCGGTCGGTAATACCGGACAGATAGAGTGCGATGGCATCGAGCTCGGCCTCGGAATAGCCGGCTGTCAGGCGGTTCATGACCGTGGTGCCGGGTATCTGGTCGTTCTTGAACGCCATCAACTGGGCTTTCAGGGACTCATAGTTGCGACCGGCAATGGGAGCGAAATTGCCTTCCTTGCGGCCATCGGTGCCATGGCAGGCAAAGCAGGTGGACGCCAGCAGGGAAGCCTGCTCGTAGGAAATCGGTTCGTCGGCCAGGGCCTGCCCGCCAAGCAGCAGCAGGGTGACGGCCGAGAGCCCGACGGCATGACGAAACAGGGTTCGTGTCATGGTCTGGTCTCCTCTCTCGGGAAAGGGCGGTTGTGCTTTTGGTGTGGCCACGCGTGCGAGCGCTCTCCGGGGTTGTTCTCGATTATTGCGAAGTGCATTTCAAGCTTAACGTGGACCGGCTCGTATATGAAATGTGATGGCTGATCCGCGCTTTTTTATTCGTTTTAGTTCTATGAATATATCTGAAATGCGCTATATGGCATGGCGGGGGCTCATTTCCGTTCGGTGGCAACCACCGTTTCATGGCGTTCCATCTCGCTGCCGCGTGTGAAGGCTTCCTTTGGCATGGGGTTGGCGTGCGCTGCGCGGAAATCCTCGCTGCCCACCCAGTTGTCGAACGCCTCACGGCTTTCCCAGGTGGTCACCACCTGGTACGGAGCGCAGTCGCTGAGCGGCCTCAGCACGGCCATGCGCAGGAAGCCGGGTTGCTTGTCGATCTCCCCGGCGCGGCGCCGGAAGCGCTGCTCGAAGTCCTCGCGGTAGTCGGCTTCGACCCAGACGCGGTTGGTCACGGTGTACATGCTTGCTCCTCAGGCCTGCGTCGCAGGCGGTGTCTCCGATAAATGCGGAATGATTCCCACGCTCACGTTACTCCCGGATTCCCTGCGACTCCAGGCGCATCGCGGCGGTCTTGTCGCCATGTCGACAGCGGTGTACTGTATAAAAAACCAGTATCTCCGGGGTGCCCATGATCAAGGGTCGCGGTACCGCTGACAATCCGCCTGTGCGTTTCCATGACCGGCATGTCGAAGCCGTGGATGACGGCTGGTTGCTTGCCGAGCCGGAACCGCCGCGCGCGCCGGAAACCGTGATCGCGGAGGAGCGCGCCCGGTCGGTGATCACCCGCAACAACTCCCCGGATGTGCCGTTCCGGCAGTCCATGAACCCGTACCGGGGCTGCGAGCACGGTTGCATCTATTGTTTCGCCCGGCCCACGCACGCCTATCTGGATCTCTCCCCGGGCCTGGATTTCGAAACCCGGCTCTATTACAAGGCCAATGCCGCCGAGCGCCTGGCGGCTGAGTTCTCCCGCAAGGGCTATACCTGCTCACCCATCGTGCTGGGAACCAGCACTGACCCGTACCAGCCCATGGACCGGGAACATCGTATTACCCGGCAGTTGCTGGACGTCTGCTGGCAGCATCGCCACCCGGTGCACGTGATCACCAAGGGCGCCCATCTGGAGCGGGACCTGGATCTGTACGCCGCCATGGCGGAGCACAACCTGGTTTCCGTCAGCGTCAGCCTGACCACGTTGAACGCGGATCTGAAGCGCCGGCTGGAGCCGCGGGCAGCCTCGGCCTGGCAGCGGTTGCGGCAGATCCGCCTGCTCGCCGAATGCGGTGTGCCGGTCAGCGCGCTGGTGGCTCCGGTCATTCCGATACTCACCGACCCGGAGCTGGAGCGGCTGCTGCAGGTGGGCGCGGAGCACGGTGTGCGCAGCGCGGGCTATGTACTGCTGCGCCTGCCGCGCGAAGTGGAACCGCTGTTCCGCGGCTGGCTGCAGGAGCATTATCCCGGGCAGGCGGAGCGGGTGCTGAGCCGTCTGCGCGAGGCCCACGGCGGCAGGCTCTACAACCCGGAGTATGGTCAGCGCATGCGCGGCGGCGGTGCCTGGATGGCGCTGCTGCGCCAGCGCTACCTGCTGGCCTGTCGGCGTTTCGGCCTGAACCAGCGGGAACTGACGCTGAATACGACGCTGTTCCGCCATCCGGGCCAGCAGATGAACCTGTTCGGGTAGTTTTTCCCTGCGGATTTGCCAAACAACCTCTTTCGGCGTTGCAATGGAAGGTCGCCCATTCGCGATCAGGATCTCGCGCGGGCAGGGGCAGCGGCAGGCCGTGCCGCGTCCCGCCACGCTGCGGGGTTGCGACGAAGGGAGGCCGCCATGGCGAGGAACGTCACGCAGAAGCTGATTGCCGAACACCTGGTGGAAGGGGAAATGACCCCCGGCGAGGAAATCGGCATCCGCATCGATCAGACGCTGACCCAGGATGCCACCGGTACCCTGGTCATGCTGGAACTGGAGGCCATGGGACTGGATCGTGCCAGAACCGAGCTCTCCGCCCAGTACGTGGACCATAACCTGCTGCAGACTGATTTCAGGAACCCCGACGACCACGTGTTCCTGCAGAGTGCCTGCCGGCGTTTCGGCATCTGGTTCAGTCGTGCCGGTAACGGGGTGAGCCATCCGGTACACATGGAACGCTTCGGGATGCCGGGCAAGAGCCTGCTGGGTTCCGACAGCCACACCTGTGCGGCGGGCTCCATGGGCATGCTGGCGATCGGTGCCGGCGGGCTGCAGGTTGCCTTGGCCATTGCGGGCCAACCGTTCCACCTGAAGATGCCGAAAGTCCTGGGCGTGGAGCTGACCGGCCGGTTGCCGGACTGGGTCAGCGCCAAGGATGTGATTCTGGAAATGCTGCGCCGGCACGGGGTGAAGGGAGGCGTCGGCAGGATCATCGAATATCACGGGCCCGGACTGGAGCAGTTGACGGCCATGGACCGGCATGTGATCGCCAACATGGGCGCCGAGCTGGGTGCTACCACGACGGTCTTTCCGTCTGACGAGGCGGTGCGCCGGTTCATGGTCCAGCAGGGCCGCGAAGCCCAATGGGAGGCGCTGTCCGCCGATCCCGGCTGCACGTACGACGAGCGTGACCGTATCGACCTGTCGGCACTGGAACCGCTGATTGCCTGCCCAAGCAGTCCGGACAAGGTGGTTCCGGTGCGGGAGGTGGCCGGCAAGGAGATCTATCAATCCTATGTCGGTTCGTCCGCCAACCCCGGTCTGCGCGATTTCGCCGTCACCGCGGACATGCTGAAGGGCCGGTACGTGCACGAGGGAGTGTCACTGGACATCAACCCGACGTCCCGGCAGATGCTCGAATATCTCTCCGAGCATGGTTACCTGGGTACGCTGATCGGTGCTGGCGCGCGACTGCACCAGACCGGCTGCAACGGTTGTATCGGCATGGGCCAGGCGCCGGCCAGCGGCCGCATCAGCCTGCGTACGGTACCCCGCAACTTCCCCGGACGCTCCGGCACCGACGAGGACGCTGTGTACCTGTGCAGCCCGGAGACCGCCACGGCCTCGGCGCTCACGGGCCGCATCACCGACCCGCGGGAACTGGACATGGCGTATCCCCGGTTCCGCGAGCCCGAGCGGATTCGCGTCAATACGCGCATGCTGATGCCGCCCGAGAACGGCAGCGATACCAGTCTGGAGAAGGGACCGAACATCGGCAGTCTGCCGGCGTTCGAGCCGATGCCCGACACGCTGGAAGCGCCGGTGCTGCTGAAGGTCGGCGACAACGTCTCCACCGACGAGATCATGCCGGCCGGGGCCAACGTGTTGCCGTTCCGCAGCAACATCCCGGAGATCAGCAAATTCGTCTACTACCAGGTGGACAAGGACTACCATGACCGGGCCATGAGACACCGGGACGATGGGGGCCATTTCCTGGTGGGCGGACATAACTACGGCCAGGGCTCCAGCCGCGAGCATGCCGCCATCGCGCCGCGCTACCTGGGGTTGCGCGCGGTCATTGCCCGGGATTTCGCCCGCATCCACCGCGAGAATCTGATCAATTTCGGCATACTGCCGCTGGCGCTGGCCGATGCCGCCGACTACGACCGCATCCGTCAGGGAGACACGCTGCGGATCGCCGGGCTCCGCCATGCGCTGGAGAACGACGGGCAACTGTCGGTGGAAAACGTCAGCCGTGACGAACGCTATGCCGTCGAGCAGGGGCTGACCCGGCGTCAGCGGCACATGCTGCTGGCAGGTAGCCTGATCAACGTGGTGGGCAAGGAGGTAAGGTCCGACGACGGCGGCCGGCGTTGAGCCACTGCCGGGAGAGCTGCGGCGGAGAACATGCTCTCCGTCGCAGCGCAGACGTCAGGAACGATCAGGTGGTTACGAATCGCTGGGACATCCGCTGAAGCTCTCCGGCGAGCTGGGTCAGTTCTCTACCGGCGGTGGCAAGCTGGGTCACCGACGCGGCGCTGTCCCGGGCGATGGAGCTGATGTTGCTGATGTTCCGGTTGATTTCGTCGGATACCGAACTCTGCTCCTCGGTGGCCGTGGCGATCTGGTCGGTGTAGTCGACAATCTGATTGGCACCAGCCTCGATGGACTCGAACGCCTCGCTGGCCTCACGGGCGCGCTCGATGGCGGTCTTCGCCCGATCTTGCCCGGCGTTCATGCCGTTCATGGCGTCCGTGGCGCCGGCGCGGAGGTTCTCGACGATGCTTTCGATGCGTCCTGTGGAGGCCTGCGTCTTCTGGGCAAGCCCTCTCACTTCTTCCGCTACCACCGCAAACCCCCGGCCGGCATCGCCCGCCCTCGCGGCTTCGATGGCGGCGTTGAGTGCCAGCAGATTGGTCTGACCGGCGACGTCCGTAATCACCTCGATGACTTCGCCGATATCCTCCGCCTGGGCATTCAGGCCCTCCACCACGCGCGAGACCTCTTCGATGGCGTCGTTCACGGCATCCACCGCCTCGCGGTTCGAGCGCACGGTCTGCCGACCGGTATCGGTGCTTTCGCGGAGGCCGCGTGCGGTGTCCGACGTCTGTGACGCATTGCGTGCAACTTCCTGGACCGTGGTGCTCATCTCGTTCATCGCTGCCGCCACGTCGTCGGTATCTGCCCGCTGCCTGTCGACGCCTTCCGTGGTCTGGTCGCCAACGGTCGAAAGCTCTTCGGCCGCGGCCGCTACCTGTGCCGATGAGTCCCGCAGCTCGGCCAGTATGCCGCCGATATCCCGGCGCAGCCTCTCCGCACTGACTGCCAGTCGTCCGATCTCGTCGCCGCTCCTTGCGGTCACGGCCTTGGAGAAATCGCCGTCCGCCATGCGCTTTAGGTCCGTATCGATATCCTGCAGCGGAACAACCACGGAGCGCCGGACAAGCCAGAACACGCCCAAGCCGGCTAACAGCAGGACCGTCCCCATGGACGCAAGAGCAGTGTACAGATTGCCGAGAGCCGAGGACTCAATGGCTGCCGCCCGTTCAGCGGCGCGCTCTTCGACCGCGTGTATGAGTGCGTCCAGAGCCTCGGTTACCGGCGCGGTGGCTCCCTCCATGGATTCGTCCATGTCCAGTGCCGATACCCGTCCCGAGGCCACTGCCTCCTGTCCTTCGGACATATTCTCGCTCAGTACCCGGTGCGCCTGTTCCACCTGAGCCAGGTGTGACCGCGCCGCCGCGTCGGTCAGCAGCGAATCGAGCCTCGCGAGATGTCCGCGCACCGCTTCCATGCTGGATTCGAGCTCGCTTCGGTACCGGGATCGATCAGCCGCGCTATCGCTGCGCAGCAGGTAGTTCTTCCAGGACACGATCTGGTTGAATAGCCCTGCCTGGAGGCCGAGCCCTGCATCGAGTTCCTGGATGACCTGTTCTTCCTGAACGTGATAGTCCTGCACTGCGCCCCAGAGTTGCGAGAGCGCGAACGCCGCCGCGGCGATAATGAACAGCATTCCGATTGCACTGATTCCGGAGAGTTTCCCAAGGACGCTAATCGTCAGCTTCTGACGCATGAGCTATGTTTCCTTCTTCGTCGATGTTGGCAATTGCCGATGTGGGCGAGAACGCCCGCTCCCTGGTCTCTCCACCCGTCGAGGCGTCTCTCGGCGATGACGCTGGCTGGGACATGGGCAGCGGCGCTCCGCCTGAACTCCGCCGGTGACAAGGTGCTGCATGCTGGTTGACGCCACATTGACAGCAAAGTGCCGGCGGTTCGACAGGAAAGCCCGAAATAATTCCCGGAATGTGACCGGCTTATCGTTGGGGGCGTCTGACGGAAAATGCGTCGGCGAGATGATCCGACAGGAAAGCGTCGGCGCCGCCGGTGCCCTGTCCGCAGGAGCAGCCGGGAAATGCCGGTAGATTTCAGACGGATACCCCGGAGGGCTGACGTTGCGGGATTCGGTTCACGGGCTGCGTCAGAGCCCGGTGCCCCAGGCTGTTGGTCTGGGTATCGGCTTGTTGGCGGTGATCTGCATCAGGCCGGCCACGATGCGAACGATGGTCCAGACGCTCCAGGCGAGCAGGATCAGCCAGCCGATGAGAATGGGCGACAGTAGCGCCCCGAGGATGATCGCGGCCAGGCCGATGTAGAAGGTGCGCATCTGGTACTGCAGGTGCGACTTGATCCAGTCCGGGGCCTGGTCATATTTCAGGTGCGCCATGATGACGCCGGCAAGGGCCGTCAGCGCGGTGAAGAACCCGGCGGCGTACAGCACATAGATGATGATGGTAAACGTCCTGTCGCCGTCCGGGCCGACTGTGGGGGCGGTCTGCGGGTTATCCTGCGGTTCCATGACAATACTCCCCTGTGGTTGCGGCGTCTGGCCGTGAGCGAATCGCGATGCCTGAGCATGACCATGCTTGCGAAAAGATGAGCAACTGACAGATTAGCAATCAGCATTCCCCGGGGCGGCCGCCCGCGTCTTTAGCCTTCTGAAAGGTTAGTACGCGGGGGTATTCCTTTGCGGTCAGGAAACGCGTTCTGGCTATCGCGTGGCATCAAACAGAAAGCCTATATGATCGGTTAACTTCATTAATCGCTCATATGGTTCTATAATTTATTGTGCAAGCGCAGCCATTGAATCGTTGTTCCTGCCCTGGAGGCCGTCCCATGCAGCAGATCACGCTCCGCAAACAGCGCCAATTGGGTGCAGCGGGTCTCCGGGCCTATCCGAACATTGCCCGGACCTGGGGCTTGAAGGAGGCGGAAGCTGCCCGTTTGCTGGGGGCGCCGGTCAGCACCTACCGGCGTTGGAAACAGGCGCCGGAACGCGCCGCCCTGGATGTGAACCATCTGGAAAGGCTGTCCCTGATTCTGGGTATCTACAAGGACCTGCAGATTCTGCTGCCCCTCAAGGACGCGGCGGAAAGCTGGGTACAGCGGCCCAACACCAACCCGCTGTTCGGCGGGCGGCCGCCTATCGAACGCATGCTTGGCGGCCAGGTAGGGGATCTGGTGGTGGTGCGGCAGCATCTGGATGCTGCCCGTGGTTGACGCGCTGGCACCGTTTACGCTGACCGAGGTGCGCTGGCCGCGAAGCTACCGCATCGTCCCCGCCCGGTTTCCGCCGGTGCCTTTGTTCGAAGGGGTGGCCGGTGATCCCGCGGACATGGATGCCCTGAACGAACTGGAAGGGCTGACCTCGACGCGGTTGCGTGAGCAGGCCGGGGAGATCCATCTGCTCCGTGAGGAGGACAGGCGCTACGGTCCCGGCTGGTCCCCCATCATGGCGGCCATCTGCTACCCCAGGCCGGGGCGGTTCTCCGATGGCAGCTTCGGTGTCTACTACTGCGCGAACAACGAGCACACGGCTGTGAGTGAAACCCGGTATCACCGGGAGCGCTTCATGCGGGAATCGGACGAGCCGCCCATGGCACTGGAAATGCGTGTGTATATCGCACCTTTGCGTGCACCGTTGCTGGACTTGCGCCTGGACCCGGTGGCGGCAGCGGACTGCCTGCGCCCGGATGACTGGGGGCCTGGCCAGCGGCTGGGTGATCAGGCACGCAGGCGGGATCTTTACGGCATCGTCTACCCCAGCGTGCGTGACAGCCAGGGTGGCACATGCGCCGGTGTGTTCCGGCCGCCGGCCCTGGGACCGGCTCATCAGGGCAGGCATTTCCAGTATCGCTGGGACGGCGAGCGCATCACCGATGTGATCGAACTCCGGGCTACCCGCTACTGACCTCGAGCAAGCCCTGCCCGCCCGGTCAGCGGGCAGGGGGGCGCCCACGGGCGCCATTCAGTCTGCCACTACCGACCACCGGGGCGGCCGCGCTTCGGCTTGCCGATATCGGACCGGGCAGCCTCACGGATGTTGCGCTCCGCATCCTCGCGCACGATATAGCCGGCTTCGACGTTGGCGTTATTGGTCTGGGCGACGGCAGACACGTACTGCCCATGATTGCGGTACAGTTCGCCCAGCAGGCTGTCGCCGAACGGCTCATGGGTGCCGAACAGAAAGCAGAATGTCTCCCCCGAGTTCGATCCCGTGTTAAGCGCTATGGGCACGGCGACCTGCGAAAGCTGAATGCCGCCCTGGGCCAGGCCCAGTTCATTACGGGCTTTGGTGAACGTGCCCGAGAACTCCAGATATGGCGCGCTTGGCGGCTCAACTCCGTCCACCCAGCCGGAGAGGTGGTCATAGGCAGCCGCCAGCACCTGACGCAGCGGCACCCGGCTGAACGGCGGATTGGTGCAGTTGTACTCGGGGGCACCGTCGGGCAGATCCCGTTCGGACAGCGGTGCGCGGTAGACCTGGCCCTCCCAGCCGGAATGCGAGGCGCCTGCGACTTCCCAGCGCCGGTACACATCGCTGTCCGCCCGCCGGCCCAGTGGTGTGCTGACGTCGGTTTCCGACAGGACGTGGAACACGGGCTCCTCCCCGGCGCGGGAAGGAGCGGAGCCGACGATGAAGGCGTAGCCGTCGAACACCGGCTCCTCGACCTGGGGCAGGATGCTGTTGTAGTAGGTGGTCATGCGCCCGGCCGACTGCGACGCACCGATGGCCAGGACCTGCTCCACATACAGTCCGCCCATGGGGTCGACGCCGGCCGGTGCACGCACCGCCCTGGCGGCCTGGGCGAAGATGTCGTACGAGAGCTGATCGCTGGTAAAGGTATTGCCGCCGGTGACATCCAGCGCGCCGTACCGTGTGGGGCTCCAGCCCCTGAGTTGATCCACGCCCACGCGCTGGGCGGACACGCCAACCCAGGCGTAACCGGCCCGCATGGCATGAACCCCATCCCAGAGGGCGTCGAGGTCATAGCCGGCGGTGACGTTCTGCCACTCCATCAGCACCGTGCCGTTGAAATCAGTCTGGGAAAGCGGGCGCCGGACCACGATGCGCGTCGTGTAGGGGACATCCTCTCCCAGCAGATTGCCGCTGGTGTCGTATGCCGACGCGACACCGGATAGATAGAACTCCTGTTCCACGTAGCCGTTGCCGGCCAGATCATCCAGGGTCGAGAAGAACGGATAGGTTTCGTCCAGCCGGTCGGACAGGCGGTCGCCTGGTGCGGCCCCGGGCAGCGGACCATCGATCCGGGGCTCTGCGATGGCGGTGCCAAGGAAAAGCGAGCTGGCTAGTAATAAGCCGGCTAACAATAACCCTTTCGGCGGATATGCCTTCTTTATCTGCGAGACAAGCATTGGGACTCTCCTCCTGAATGTTTTTTAATGAGCCAACAATAAATATCGGCTCATTAAATCAATAGGAGGCTTCCGCAGCGCCGTCAAGGGTCGGCAGAGAGCAGGGTGACCTCATCCGTTGACGCCACCGGGGGCTGGTCATCCGGAATGCACCGTCCTACTTGCGCGCCCGGGGTAGCGGCACCATCACAGGCTGGCCTGGTGTCGTGCAGCCCGAGGCGCAGCAACGGCCGGGCTGTCGGTTGCGGGAAATCGGCCGGTGCTCTTCCGAGGTGACGCCCCGTTCCAGCAGGCGTTCCACCAGCTCCACCTTGTTGCCCACCGGATAGTTGCGCCAGATCTCCTGTTTCATGGCCGCTGGCGAACCACCGCCGTGCAGGCTGATCACCGAATACCAGCCGCCCTGGTAGGAGGCGGTGAGGTCCTCCATGAAACGGGCCACCTCGATGCGCTTCTCGTAGGGTACGTCAGGATTGGCGCGCAAAACCTCGGACAGCGTCGCCGCGGTTGCCGGGTTGTGGTCCTCATCCGGCCCGGGCAGGGCGACGATCAGCCCGCCGGACACCTCGTGCGCCAGGCGGTGCATGTCGTAGATCTGCGTGGCCAGCAGCAGCTTGCCGATATTGGAGAACACCGGGTCGGGCATGAAGCTGGCGCTGAATTCGTCCTGGGCGCCGTACACGCTGGCGGCCACGCCGCAGGCGAAGAAGCCTTCTGTGATCTTGATCAGTTCCACCATGGGTTCGCGCAGGTTCGGCTTCGCCCCCGGATCGAAGCCGTTCGCCTCGCACATCAGCGCGCCGGCACCGATCAGCAGGTCGCCGAAGCCGGCGCGGGCGCCGATGCAGCTATGCCGGTGGTGCGTGGCGTAGTTGTAGGTGAGTCGTCCGGAATGCTCCCATTCGCCGGCGTAGAACACCCTGTCCCACGGCACGAATACCTCGTCGAACAGCACCACGGCGGTCGACTGGCCGTAGCGACGGGAGAACAGGGCCTCTCCGTGTTCGGTCTTCTCGCCGGGGCGCCCGGCGGGGCGGGCCACCATGGTGATGCCTTCGGCATCCACCGGCACCGCACAGCAGACGGCGAAGTCCGCGTCCTCCTTCCCCATGTTACGGCAGGGCATCACCAGCAACTCGTGCATGTACGGCGCGCCGGTGACGATGGCCTTGGCACCGGAGATGACGATGCCCGTGCCGTCGCGTTTCACGATATGCACGTACGTGTCCGCATTGCCCTGCTGGTGCGGCCGCTTCGAACGGTCGCCCTTGGCGTCGGTCATGGCGATGCCCAGAGACAGGTCCTCGGCCTGAACGTGCTGGAGATAGCTCAGGAATCGTTCGCCGTGTTCCGTGGTGCCGCGTGCATCGTCGATGGTCGCGCATACCTGGTGCAGGGCGTTCAGCGCGTCATGCGCGAGATAGCGTTGCGCGCAGCCGGTTTCCTGGCAGAGCAGCCGCACGGCCTCCAGCTTGTTCAGCAGGTCGCCGCCGGATTCGTTGATGTGCAGCATGCGGTTTACGGTCCGGCCGGTCAGGGGCTGGTGTGCCGTCATCAGCGGCGCCTTGTCCGCATCCAGTGCGTAGTCGTAGGTGACCGCCAGCGCGTTGACGCCGGGTTTGAACTCGGCTGCGTCGGCGACGGATTCCACGGCCCGACCGTCGACGAACACACGGGGCATGTAGCGGCGCAGCGATTCCCGATAGTCGTCACCGTTCATCAGCATGTTGCCGGTCGTTGTCCGCAGGTTGCTGGCCATAACGCCTCCTGAATGATGTTTGATTAATTGAACGGTGTTCAATGCTTCCTCTTGAAGCTAGAATTGGCCCATGGAAAAGTCAACGAAACGACGCTTGGGAACGGGAAGAGGTGCCGGTGGGGCCGCCGATATGGCACGACGGCAGCGGGAACACGCCATGGCCGAGGCGCGCAGGGGGTTGATCCTGGAGGCCGCGCGCTCCGCGTTTTTCGAGCATGGCCTGGATGGCACCAGCATGCGTGAGATTGCCCGGCGGGCCGGTTACACACCCGGCGCCATCTACAGCTATTTCGCCAGCAAGGAAGAACTCTACGGAGCGTTGCTGGGGGAGTCCCTGGAGCGGCTGAATACCCAGGTTGCGAGCGCTGACGGGGCCGGGGCTCCCGACGACCGACTGGCTGCTACCGCCATGGCGTTCTTCCGCTTCTACGCGGACAATCCCCGCGATCTGGATCTGGGCTTCTACCTGTTCCACGGCATGCAGCCCATGGGCCTCACACGGGAACTGGACCGTCGCCTGAATGCCCGCCTGTGGGACGCGCTTCAGCCCAGCGCTGAAGCGTTGAAGGATCTGGGCCGCCCGGCCACACAGTCACAGAGGGAAATTACCGCCCTGTTCGCCCACATGGTGGGCGTCCTGGTGCTCAATCACACTGGCCGGATCCGGATGTTCCGACAGAAGGCGGACGATTTGATGTACGCCTACCTGCGGCAACTGGTCGACCGTTGCCGGGAGAAAGGGTAGCGGCGGGTGTCTGCACCAGCGCCAGGCGGAAGCGGAGATCTATCCTCATCTACTGCATTTTCCTGGTCTGTTGCTTTGTATTTCACAGTGGCTTGACCGGCGTCAAACTGGCCAACGCACGGTGGTGCTATAGCTGTGTTCGAGAGCAGACCAGCATGGTCGGAATGCGTGGAAGCGGACCACACAGTGAGGTATTGCCATGGCACAGCAAAAGAGTGTGAGCGAAGTTGGACGGAGTGCTCAGGAAGCCCGCCCGCCGACTGAATCGCGTGGTCGCGGCCTGGGGTTGTTTGACGACGACCGATGGTTCGAGGATCTGTTTTCCCGGCGGTGGTGGCCTGGTTTTCCCGAGGCGTCTCTCCGTGAACGCTGGACCCAGCGGCATGCCATGATGCCGAAAGTGGATGTCTTGGATCAGGACACGCAGATCGTGGTCCGGGCCGAGGTTCCGGGAATCGATCGTGAAAACCTCGACATATCCGTTACGGATAACCTCGTGACCATTCGTGGCCAGTCCCGTCACGAGGAATCCAAGGAGGAAGGGGCCTACTTCCGCAGAGAGATCTCCCAGGGAGCGTTCGAGCGCACTGTCCTCCTGCCCAGCGACGTGGACGCGGACAAGGCCAAGGCCACCTTCACGGACGGGATGCTGGAGCTGACATTGCCGAAGGTTAAGGAAGTACGGCGGCGTCGGATTCCGGTGGAATAGCGTGGTTTCGTCGTTGCGTCGATCAACTGCCAACGACATGTGAAGTCCGCGAATCTGAGTGTGGTCACGCAGCCGTTCGCGAACGTCCTGGCGCAGCAGGTCTGGCAGGCCCGCTATCGCTGGCTGGATGAGGGTGGCAGGGGCGACCGTACCCTGCATGACAGCTGGCATCGGGTCAGTCGGGCCGTGGCCAGTGTCGAGCCGCCCGTCAGCCAGGAGCACTGGCATCGGCGCTTCCTTCGGATGCTGGAGGATTTCTGCTTCCTGCCGGCCGGGCGGATTCTTGCCGGTGCTGGCACGACCCGCGGCATGACGCTGTTCAATTGCTTCGTCATCGGTACTGTCGAGCCGACGCCCGCCGGCGTGGCGCGCGCCCGGGCGCAGAGCGCCACGACGTTGCGCCATGGCGGCGGGATCGGTGTGGATTTCTCCGCGCTGCCGTCGAGGGCCGGGCGCTCTGGCACAGGACCGGTACCGGACCCCCTGGCGGCGCTGGAGATCTGGGAAGCGCTGTGTGCCGAGGCCGAGATGGCGGGGGCACGCCGCGGAGCCATGATGGCCACGCTGCGCTGCGATCATCCCGATGTTGCGGCGTTTGTTGCAGCCAAATCCAGTCCCGGTAGCCTGTCCCATTTCAATCTGTCTGTCCTGGTCACCGAATCGTTCCTGGATGCCGTGCGCAGGGACGGCGCCTGGCAACTGGGTTTACCGTACCCAGGCGGCGGACCGGCGCAGACAATCCCTGCACGGCGCCTGTGGGGGCTGATCTGCGAGAACGCCTACCGGCGCGGAGAGCCCGGTGTTCTGTTCATCGATCGCATCAACGCGAGGAACAACCTCGGTTACCGGGAGCACATCTCCGCCACCAACCCCTGCGGAGAGGTGCCGTTGCCGGCCATGGGGGCGTGCAACCTCGGGTCCATCAATCTCGCACGTCTGGTGCGATTTCCTTTCAGCGCCGGGGCTGCGCTGGACTGGCGTTCACTGCGACAGATCGCGTCCGACGCGACCCGGTTTTTGGACAATGTGATCGACATCTCGCCGTTTCCGCTGCCGGAGCAGCAGGCAACCG
The DNA here is from genome assembly GCA_050485425.1 of Ectothiorhodospiraceae bacterium. Classification (GTDB taxonomy): domain Bacteria; phylum Pseudomonadota; class Gammaproteobacteria; order Nitrococcales; family Aquisalimonadaceae; genus LSCE01. The sequence goes on from JBJHBJ010000023.1 coordinate 18,900, forward strand.
TGCGGCAGACACGGCGCCTGGGGCTGGGGATCACCGGTCTGGCCGATGCGCTCGCCCTGCTGGGAATCCACTATGATTCGTCGGACGGGCGGGCGCTTGCCGCCCGGATCATGCGAGTGATCGCCTTGACAGCCTATGGGACCTCCGTGGCGCTGGCCCGGGAAAAGGGCGCATTTCCGGCGCTGGATACGGACGCCTACCAGCAGGCGCCCTTCGTCCGGCGCCTGCCGGCAGTCATCCGCGAAGGCATTGCCCGGCACGGAATCCGAAACAGTCACCTCTGTGCAGTGGCGCCGGCAGGTAGCATCAGCCTGCTGGCGGGTAACGTCTCCAGTGGCGTGGAGCCGATTTTCCAGTTGGAGCAGCTACGCCGGATCAGCCTACGGGGCGGAGAGGGTGTGGAACGCCGCCGCATTCCCGATTGGGCCTACAGCCAGTGGCGGGCGCGCTCTGGCCCGCATGCCCGGCTTCCTGTCAGCTTCGTTTCCGCACTGGAGCTTCCTCCATCGGCACATCTGCGCATGCAGGCGGCGGTACAGGCCTGGGTGGACAACGCCGTCTCCAAGACGATCAATCTCCCCCCGGAAAGCGGCCATGAAGACACCCTTGCCCAGGATGTGTTCATGGCCGCCGATCGCCTGGGCCTGAAGGGCTGTACCGTCTTCCGTCCCGAAGGAACGGGGGACTCCGTGCTGGCCTGTGGTGCGCGAGCGGTGGCTGCCCGGCGGCGCTGGCGGTCGCGTTCCGAGGAGGATGGAACGGATGTCTGTGCGTGAACGTCGGCAAGCGAGAGGGGTGGCGGATGCGTTGCCCCTGCTGTTCATGCTCGACGCCAGCGATACGTTTCGCGCCAGACTCGCCTTCGCCCTGGGCGTGGAGGCGGCGCCATTCGAGCACCGTCTGTTCGAGGACGGGGAATTCAAGCTGCGTCCATTGGTCGAAGTGCGCCACCGCGAGGTTTTCGTCGTGCAACGGCTTACGGGTGGTGCTGGACAGAGCGTGAATGACAGGCTCGTGCGACTGTTGTTTTTCCTGGCAACGCTGCGGGATCAGGGTGCCGCCCGGTGTACCGCAGTGGTGCCCTATCTGCCCTACGCGCGCAAGGACCAGCGCACCAAGGCCCGGGACCCGCTCTCGCTGCGTTATCTCGCCCAGTTGTTCGAAGCCGTGGGTACCGACCGCATTATGGTGATGGACGTGCACAACGTGGCGGCATTCGAGAATGCCTTCCGTTGCAATACCGTCCACATGGAAGCCCGCGAGGCCTTCGCCAGGAAACTGCGGGAGCTGGCGGGTGAACGTCCCCTGACACTGGTGTCGCCGGATGCCGGCGGGGTCAAACGGGCGAATGCCATGCGCCTGGCTCTGCAGGAAGCCACCGGTCAGGAACCGGCCGCGGCTTTCCTCGAGAAATACCGCAGCGAGGGTGTGGTGTCCGGAGAGGCGCTGGTGGGCCGCGTGCAGGGCCGCCTGGCCGTCATTGTCGACGATCTGATCGCCGGCGGCACCACCATGCGCCGCGCCGTGCGGGCCGTGATGCAAGACGGCGCCATCGGCGCCGTGGCGGTGGCCACACATGGGCTATTCGCCGAGCAGGCGATCGAGCTGCTGGAGGAGGACGGACTGGAAGCACTGCTGGTGACAAACTCGGTGCCTTCGCCGCTGGTCGAGGCGGGGCATCCCCGGTTGCATGTGCTTCCGGTAGAGCCGTTGTTGGCGGCGGCGATCACGGGACTGCTGGAATGAGTTCAGGGAGGGGCGCCGCCCAGGCGGGTCATGCCGTGATGCAGGTAGAAGCGGGTCCGGTGCTTCCAGTCCATCGCATTGCCCATGCCGGTGACCAGGTGCCGGGCGCTGAGGACGGCCCAAAGCAGCGACCGGCCGGCCTCGTAGAAGGCGAAAAGGCTGGCGGGGACAGTGTCGCCGGAGGCCTTGCGATAGTGCGCGAGGAAGCGCTCGCCGACCCAGCGCCCGCCCAGGCGGTCACATTCCATGGTCAGGAAGGCCAGCTCCTCCACCGGATCCAGCAGCCGCAACCGCGGGTTGAACTCGAGCCTGTCGATGAACACAGGGTTTGCGCCCAGGTAGATGTGCTCGGGCCGCAGATCGCCGTGAGCGTCGACCGCCCGGCGAGTTTCCAGCAAGGCGGTATGATGTTCCAGCCAGGTCAGCAGCCGGCTGTGCAGCAGGTCTGCGATACCCGGCTCGCCCATCAGTTGCCCCAACTCATCGCAGAGATGCTGCCAGCGTTGCCGGCGCGCGTCCGTGCCGATGGGCGTCTCGCGCTGGCGGGACAGGTAATAGCGGGCCAGCCGCCCCGCGGCCAGCTCAAGGTCGGACACGTCCGGGCCGATTCCCGCCAATTGCTCCTGCAGGCAATCCGCCTGATCAAGCCGGCGCATCCGCACCAGAAAATCCACGGGGTTTCCGCTACCGTCGAGATTCAGCCGGCTTTCCCGGTCCACGTTCAGCATCGACAGCCCAAGGTAGACTCCCGGCGCCAGTTCGCTGTTGAGCCGGATCTCTTCTTCCACCGCCTGCCGCCGGCTCTCGGTTGACGAGAGATCGACCAGGGGGTAACGCCGCGGCTTCTTGAGTTTGTAGGCCAGACGGTCGGTCAGGAAGACGTAGGCGAAATGTGTTTCGATGACGGTCACCTGTCGCGTGACATCGGGATAACTCTCGCCTCGCGTAAGAAAGGCAACTTTCTCGGCCAATGCCGGCTCGGCCCGTCGAGGCGATGCGGTGTCGGTATGGTCTGGCATGGGTTTCGGCTCTCCGCGCCGGCGTTCCGGCCTTATGCTCAACGCCCCGCCAGCCCCAAGCGGGGGAACTGCTCGCACGATACCCGCCCCCGTGATTCGGTCATGTTGACGGGCATCAAGATATCCGGGCGGTTCCGGGCATATCGTGGACGTGCAGCATCCGAACCCGGCGCGTCCGGGGTTCGTTCCGTGCCTCCGAACGTTATAGCAGGCCGTTGTCCGCTGCATCGCCCCTCTGGAGGGAGGTCATCATGGTTGCGAAACGTGTCCTGTTCCGGTCCGCGGCGCGCGAGAAGATTCTGTCCGGCGCCACTCAGCTTGCCGATGCGGTCCGCGTCACTCTGGGGCCGAAATCGAAGTCGGTACTCATCCAGAAGCGCTGGGGCGAACCGCTGGTCTGCGATGACGGCGTGACCATCGCCAGGGAGTTCGAACTCCAGGACCCGGAGGAGAATCTCGGTGCCCGGGTTCTCCGCCAGGCTGCGGAGAGAACCGGGGATCTCGTCGGCGATGGGACGAGCACCGCCACCATACTTGCCCATGCCATTTTCTCGGACGGCGTCCGCAACGTCGTTGCCGGTGCCAGCGCCATCGACGTGAAGCGTGGACTGGAGCGCGGCTTGCAGTTGGCCAGGGAGGAACTTGCCGGCCGCTCGCGCAAGCTGTCCACGCGTCTGGAGCGCGCGCAGGTCGCCGCCATCTCCGCCCATAACAACAGCGAGATCGGCGAATTGGTGGCGGAAGCCATCGAGAAAGTGGGCGAGGACGGCGTGATCACGGTCGAGGAGTCGCGCACCACCGAAACGCTGCTGGAAGTGGTCGAGGGGCTTCGATTCGACAGGGGTTATATTTCCCCGTACTTCATCAGTGAGCCGGATCGGATGGAGGCGGTACTGGAGAACCCCTCCATCTTTCTCACTGATCACAAACTGGCCAACCCCAAGGAGCTGGTTCCGCTGCTCGAGCAGGCGGCGAAGGCCGCCCGGCCGCTGCTGGTGGTTGCGGACGACATTGCCGGCGAGGCGCTGGCAACGCTGATCGTCAATCATCTGCGTGGAGTGCTCAGTTGCGTCGCTGTCAAGGCGCCGGGGTTCGGTGAGCGGCGCAAGGCCATGCTGGGGGATCTCGCCGCGGTGACGGGCGCGGTGGTCGTGTCCGAGGATCTGGGCCAGCGTCTGCAGGACCTGGAGTTGTCACAACTGGGGCGCGCCGCCCGCGTCGTGGTCGATGCGGGCAACACCACCATCATCGGCGGTGGAGGCAGTCAGGAGAGCATCAAGGCGCGTGTCCAGCAGATTCGTCTCGAGATCGAAAAAGCCACTGGTGACTACGACCGGGAAAAGCTGGAAGAGCGACTTGCGCGGCTTAGCGGAGGAGTCGCGGTGATCCGTGTCGGAGCGCCCTCGGAGACCGAGATGAAGGCGAAGAAGGAGGCGCTGGACGACGCCATCAGCGCTACCAAGGCTGCGGTCGCCGAGGGCATCGTGGCCGGTGGCGGGCTCGCGCTGGTACGGTGCATGCCGGCCGTTGCGGCGGAGGCCGAGCAGGCCGACGGCGACGAACGCACCGGATTGCGAATCCTGGCCCGGGCGCTGCAGGCGCCCGCCCGGCAGATCGCGGAGAACTCCGCGGTGGACGGCGGCGTGGTGATCGAGCGCATGCTGGCCGGAGACGGCAAGCTGGGATTCGACGCCGCGACGGGCCGCTATGTGGACCTGCTGGAGGCAGGGATTGTCGACCCGACCAAGGTCGTGCGCGTGGCGCTGGAAAATGCCATCTCCGCCGCGGGCGTCCTGCTGCTGACCGAGGCCACGATGACCGAGATCGTCGAGACGCAGGACAAGGAGCGGGGCACGGAACTACCGGTCTGAGCCAGGGGTGGTTATGACGGCGTGCTTCGGGGTGCCAACAGGGCCAGGACCTCGTCATCGGAGACTTGCGGGAATTGTTCGTAGAACTGCCCCACCGCGAAGAAGTCCTCGCTAGTCTCCACGCACTCGACACGGTCCGCAATGGATCGCAGTCGGTGTACTGCCTCCGGCGATGCCGCACCCAGGGCCGCTACTAGCAGGGCCGGGTGATGCAGCCGTGTGAGAGCGAGCGCCGCTTCCATGGTGGCTCCGGTGGCGCTGCCGTCATCAACGATGATGACTGTGCGTCCGCGGGGAGCCACGGTCGCAGTCACGCGAGCATACTGCTCGCGGCGTTTCGCCAGCAGTACACGCTGCGCGTCTGCTGCCTGCTCCAGATAGGCCCTGCCAAAGCGGGATTCCGCACCGGCGGTGACATAGCGGTGCCCTGTTTCATCCACTGCCCCGATGGCGTACTCGGGGTGGCCGGGCGCCGATATCTTCTTGACCAGGACCACATCGAGTTCCCCTTCGAGCTGATCGGCCAGGAGTCGGCCCATGGGAACGCCGCCCCGCGGAATGGCCAGTACCAGCGGGTTGCTTCCACGGAACTCCCGCAGCCGTTCCGCGAGTTGGAAGGCTGCGTCAATGCGGTCACGAAACATGGCAATCTCCCTCCCGTCAGCGCTTCCTTCGGGGCTATGCCAGCTGTCCTGTCCGGCACACACTAAATCATCGACGGGTCAGCGCCTTGACCGTGATCAATACAACGGTTGCGCTGTTGTGCTGCAATCATTCTCTCCGGCGCTGGATGGCATCGCGCCGGCATGCATTTCCCGGAGTGCCCGGCGGCTTTCTGCCGGGGGTGGAGGTTGTGATGGACAAGAAAACCCCAACTGCATCGGAATCCCTTGCGGAACAGTTTCAGACGTTGAATCAGGACTGGATCAACGGTTGGTTGCTGATGACCCGCAGCCTGGCTGATGGCGCGATGACGCCGCGGCAACGCTTTGATGCGGGCCGGGCGGCCATGGAGAAGCTCACCCGCGACGTGCTGGCGCTGGAAGTCGAGTGGGTGCGTGCCATGGAGCGTTCAACCCCGCCGGGCGACGGAGGCGACGCTGCCGATATGCTGGCGATGAGCAATCATCTGCTCTGCGAGATGGTCATCGAGGGCATCCGGGTGCGGGAACAGCTCTGGGACACGGCCTTCCGGGAGCTGCAGAATGCCGAGAAGCTCATTCCGGATACGAACGGGCTGGCCGATACCGGCGCCGACACCTGGCAGGAACTGTTCACGGGCTGGATTGGAGAGGGCCCGAAACCGCGCAAACGGAAGTAGGGATATGTCGCGCACCTCGGTACCGACGCAGGATACGAATCCCCCGGACCCGCCGCCACCGCTGGACCGGTGGATCCGTGCGTTGCTTGGGCGCGCGACCATGGGCATCTCCCCGGCCGGCCTGCAGCTGGCCTATCTGGACTGGGCGGTGCATCTGGCCGGCGCGCCGGGAAAGCAGGCGCAGTTGGTCAGGAAGGTGTTGCGCAAGGCGGCGAAACTGTCCGCGTATTGTGCCTGCGCCTATTCCCATAAGGTGGCGCCATGCATCGAACCGCTGCCGCAGGACCGGCGCTTCCGGAGTGAGGAGTGGCAGACCTGGCCCTTCAATGTCATCTATCAGTCGTTCCTGCTGACCCAGCAGTGGTGGCACAACGCGACCACCGGGGTGCGTGGAGTGACGCCCCACCATGAAGAGGTGGTGAACTTCGTCGGACGACAACTGCTGGATATGGTTTCACCCAGCAACTTCCTGCTCACGAACCCGGAAATCCTGCGCCAGACGGCAGAGGAGTCCGGCGCCAATCTGATCCGCGGCCTCGCACATCTGCGTGAGGATTTGCTGAAGACCCTGGGCGGTACGGGTTCCCCGCCCGTGGACGGGTTCGTGCCCGGGGAACAGGTAGCCGTCACCCCGGGAAAGGTGGTCTACCGCAACCGGCTCATCGAACTGATCCAGTACCAGCCGTCCACGCCGGAGGTGCATCCCGAGCCGATACTGGTTGTACCTGCGTGGATCATGAAGTACTACATCCTCGATCTCAGTCCGGAAAATTCCCTGGTTCGCTACCTGGTGTCTCAGGGGTTCACGGTATTCATGATCTCCTGGAAGAACCCGGATCAGAACGACCGTGACCTGACGCTGGACGATTACCGGCGCCTTGGCGTCATGGAGGCGCTGCAGGCGGTGAACGCCATCGTGCCCGGAAGTGCGGTACATGGCATGGGTTATTGTCTCGGCGGAACCCTGCTCATGCTGGCGGCAGCGGCCATGGCCCGGGAGCATGACGAACGCCTTCGCAGTCTGACGCTGTTCGCCGCCCAGGCCGACTTCTCCGAGCCCGGCGAACTGGGGCTCTTCATCGACGACAGCCAGGTCACCTTCCTGGAAGACATCATGTGGGAGACCGGCTACCTGGACGGCCGCCAGATGGCCGGTGCGTTCCAGATCCTGCGTTCGCAGGACCTGATCTGGTCAACCATGACCGCCCAGTACCTGCGCGGGCAGCGCATACCCATGACCGACCTGATGGCGTGGAACGCCGATGCCACCCGCCTGCCCTACCGCATGCACAGCGAGTACCTGCAACGCCTGTACCTCGACAACGAGTTCGCCGACGGGATGTTCGAGATCGGCAACGACGTGGTGCACCTGTCGGACGTCAAGGTGCCGCTATTCGTGGTGGGTACAGAGCGCGATCATGTGGCACCCTGGCGCTCGGTCTACAAGATCAACCGCCTGGCCGGCGGTCCGGTCACATTCCTGCTGACCAGCGGAGGACACAATGCCGGTATCGTCAGTCCGCTGGGCCATCCGCGCGCGCGTTACCGCGCGCACAGCCGGGAGCCGGAGGATCTGCAACTCGACAGCGACGACTTCTACGCCCAGGTACCGGTGACGCCGGGTTCCTGGTGGCCTGGCATGGTCGAGTGGCTGCGGCAGCACTCCGGCGAGCCGGTCAGTGCCCCCCCCATGGGCGCCGGCCAGCGCCGCTATCGTCCCAGGGAAGCAGCGCCGGGAACCTATGTTCACATGACCTGAGAATTAATCTGTATTTCCTCAAGAGTGGGAATTCTTCAGTTCAGTTTCTGTTCTGCCACGGCCTGAAGTCGGGCGCGATTCAGCAGCGTGATGCTGCGGCCTTGGAATGCGATGTAACCCCTGCGGCTGAATTCATTGAACAGGCGACTGGTCGTTTCGGCGCTCATGCCCAGATGGTTGGCGATGTCCTGGCGTGTCATCGGCAACAGCAGATGGTAGCGGTCGCCCTGGGCATTGCCAGTGCGTTGACAAAGATTCAGCATGAACCGCGCCAGGCGCTTCTCGGCGCTTACGCCCACCATCGCATGCCGGGTGGCGCGCATGTCCAGCATCTCCAGGCTCATGAGCCGGACAAGCGCGCCCCCCGCTGCCTGCCTGGTCATGGGGATGCAGCCCACGGTTGTGGGTTGCAGTGCGATACAGGAGGTCGGGTGCCTGCCGAAGGCGATGGCGTCCGAACCCACGATATCCCCGGCGAAGTGAAAGCGCACAATGCGTTCCTGGCCGGCCGCCAGCGTTTGCACGGACTTCAGTGCGCCGCTCCGGATGAGGAACAGCGCCTGAAGATGAGCCCCCACCGGATAGAGGTACCGCCTGGAGGCGATGGGCCGGTGATGGTTGACCAGGCGCTCCAGTTCGGGAAGGACGATGTTGCATGGCCCTGGGTTGTGCGGGAGGGTCTCCCCGGAATCCAGTATTGATGTCACAGCCATGGCGCAGCCCCCCGGAGCACATACGCTATCGCTTGCCTGGCCGGTGTGCCGGACAGGGTGCTATGTCAGTTCACCCTTGCTGCGCATCATTCTCTGACGTTGGTCCGGTGGGCCAGGACCACTCCGGAACCGGGCGCATCTCCCGGCCGAGGTCATCGACGGCCTCGCGAAGACTCCAGCGCTTCTTCAAGTATGATTCCATGCACATATTTGCCAAATTCCGATTCGGAATTTAGATGCAGGCAAAGCAGCATGCGATGACATAAGCATCGCGCGTCTCCCTGCGCTCCAGATCCTTCAACAGTATCCGCGCGCCTGCGCGCATCCGGTGGTGCAGCTTGGTGTCAGAGCGAGGCATTGCCATCGCCAGGCTTTGAAAATACATAGCTGATGGGGAAGCGCCGCCAGCAGCCTGTCCGGATGATTCATGCTCCGCTTCGCGTCGTGCATCAGCACAACATCGCCGGGCCTGACTCCGACCAGGCGCCGGGCGATGCCCCGGACAGTTCCGAACGGCCCCCAGTCCACCGCGCTCGCGTTCCAGAGAGTAACCCGCTGTTCCAGTTCGCCCGCCGCCTCCACCATGCTGTGCCGTATCACACCATGCGGCGGACGGAACAGCCGCTGACGGTGGCCAGTGACATCCTCGATGGCATGGGCGCCATCGCGTACTTCACGGTGCGCTTTTTCACTGGAGATCAACCTTGGATGGCAATGGCTCCAGGTATGGTTCCCGACGGCATGCCCTTCCGCGATGATGCGTCTGGCCAGGGCGGTGTGCTGCATGGCCTGGCGGCCGATCAGAAAGAAGGTGGCGTTACAGTCCATGATTGCGAGCAGATCAAGGAATCGCGGTGTCCATTCAGCATCCGGGCCGTCGTCAAACGTGAGATAGATGCCTTCAGGGGGCTGTGTCGAGACAATGTTCATCTGACGGTGCTCCGATCAGTGCGTGATGATGCTGTAGCGCCTGGCTGGTCAGCCAGTATTCGTGAGGATCGACTTTCCCGAACCGGCTTTCCTCGGCAGTCGCGAACGCCCAGACAAGCATACGGAAATAGGCGCGCAGCGCGGTTTTCCTGAAGCCATCCGGGATCGGGCGGGTCTCGAACCCCACGCGGGCGCCATGGGAAGGCAGCCAGCTCACGGCATGGAAAGCGGGGATATCCCGCCAGCGCTCGTCGTGGCGGTTGAGATCGGCCAGGGCCTGCAGGGACCTTCGCAGCGCCCGCGCAAAGGACAGGGCCGCACTGCGAGCGCTTCTCGCATCCAGGTACCGGAAGGCCCGGTTGTCGAAGTGCAGCACGCCGATCATCTGCCCATCCAGTACCAGGGTGCCGTCATCGAACTGGCAGCCGGGGCCCCGGTAGCATTGCCTGCCAACCAGCAGGATCTCCCCTGCCGGCTCCAGGCGCCTGGCCAGGCGATATGCACTGTCGACCCGCCCGAGCACGCCGCGAGCAGCCATGCGTGGCAGGTTCATGATTCGGGAGCCCCCGCAGGAACGACCTGCCGCACCAGACCTGCCACAAGCGCAGCACCCTCCCGCCGCCCAAGTCGCCAGGCAATGTCATTCATGACGCGTAACCTGGGGCGGTCGGCCAGCAAGGCCGCGACCAGAGCGGGCAGGTCCCCACCCTGAGGCATGGAGCCGACGCAGTGCAGTTCCAGAAAGCGTACGTTGAAGTTCTCCTGACCTCCCAGTGAATCGCTTGCGATGAAGACCCGCCCGCAGGCCAGCGACTCCGCCACGCTGAGCCCCCCGGGTTTGCCGACGACGAGATCGGCAGCGCGGATCAGCGTGGCCATGTCCTCCGTCCAGTGGATGATGCGCAGGCGGCTGCGGAGGTGGAACGGGAGAGCGGACAGGGCAGCCATGGTTTCGGTATTGCCGGCGGTGGCGACGATCAACTTCAGCCGGGGGACCAGTTCCAGCAGGGGCTCCGCCAATCGGTGAACTCCCATGCCCAGCCCACCACCGGTGAGCAGCACCACCGGGTCCTGCAGACCCAGCCCGAGCTGCTCACGAGCCGACGTCTGTTCCGGGACTCTCATGAAGACCGGCATCAGCGGGATGCCGCTGGCAACGACCTGGCCTCCGGCGGCACTCGCCCGGTCCGCGCCGGGAATGCCTGGCGCGGGAATACAGTAGTGGGTGACGGCGGGTTGTACCCAGAGGTCATGCAGGCCGAAGTCCGTCGGCACTGCCAGCACCGCCTGTACGCCGGCCCGCCGAATCGCGGCGGGGCCGATCAACGCAAGTCCGTTCATCTGTGTGGCGATGATCACGTCCGGAGAAAGGGCCGCCACCACCCGTTCAGCGCGCCTGCGAAGCGTAGCCCAGATCGTGCGTGCCACGGCCACCTTGGCCAATTGGCCGACGTCGTTCCCCAAGGAGGCCTTTGGTCCCAGGCAGGAGGCAAGCAGTTGTGCCAGCAGCCGGTCCGTGGGGCGGACGTCGGCATTTGTAACGTCCGACAGACGGAGGGAAATCGGTGGCAGCGCGGCGGCGGCCTGCATCACCTCGGGCGGCAGCGCGTCCGTACTCAGCAGCAGTTTGCGCCAGGTACGCTGGTCCAGGGCATAAAGGCGATTGAACGCGGTGTGGTTGTTCGATGCGACCCGCAGATAGGCATGTTTGACGGCTCGCGCGACAGCCGGATCCATCAGGCTCCAGAAATCCAGTAGGCGAACCCGGCATCCGGTGTCCGGACTCTCCAGGGCGTCGATCAGGGCCTGGGCGGCGCGCCAGTGTCCCGATCCCAGGCTGGAGGTGATCATCAGGATCCGACAGGGCAGTAAGCGATGAGCCCGCTCGGTGGACCCGAGATCCCGACGGCTTCTCCCGGCTGCAGCCAGCGCGAGGCCGGCCGGATTCCGGCGCTTTCCGCGGAACGACCGGAGGAGCGGGGGGTGCATGCTTCCTTCCGCCTCAGCGCCGGGCGGGACCGAAGCGGTCGGGAAGATGGGCGCGGATGTCGGTTTCGGGCAGCGATACCAGCTCCCGCGCCAGGGTGTGCACCACCAGCCGGGAGATCCTCTCCGGCAGCGCATCGCGCAACAGACCCAGAAAACGGGGAGGAGCGATGAGCACCAGTTCCTGGAAGGACTGGTTTGAGGCGCCGTCCGTCAACGCCCTCGCGATGCGTTCGGCGAAGTGCGCTGCCGCCTGCTCCTTGGGTGTGTGGCGCTGGCTGAAGGCATGTCCCTGACCGCCGGTTCCGACACCGTGACCGGATCGGTCGGAAGCCAGTTCCCGATCTCTCAGCCGGGCATCCGGGGCCACTAGATCATCCTGCTCAAACCAGTCTCCGCTTGGCGAATCTGCACTGAAAATCCGGGCCCGCGCCTCATCGGCAACAATAATCCACATGTTCTTCATAGGCACCTCCGGCTAGGGGGCGATGACAGGGAGGCCGATAAAGTATTAGTTACTGCAGACGTGGAGCACCGAAATTGATATCGATCAAGGCAGGTGTACTTGCACGGTTGACCGTCCTTCCATTCCGGAAAAAGCGGCGTGGAAATCGCCATACCCACCATGTTGCCGCTGGAGGTGCGTCTGGCCAGATGGAGTCTCCGCGCCTGCCGTGAGGAAGGCACGCCATGATACGTATAGGACGTGAGGAAGCCTACTGGAGCCGGGATGTTCGGGAACTGCTCGAGGAACTGGGCAGCGACGCGCAGGGCCTGTCGGCGGAGCTGGCCCGCGAGAGGCTGGCGATGGTTGCGCCCGGTGCCCTCCCAGGCGATCCCCGACAGTCGTCATTGCGCCTGTTCGCCCGGCAGTTCCGCAGCCCCCTGGTACTGATTCTGCTGTTCGGTGCACTGGTCTCGCTGGCAGTACGCGACTGGACGGATGCCGCCATCATCCTTGCCATCCTGCTGGGCAGCGCCCTGATCGGCTTTTACCAGGAGCACCGGGCATCGTCTGCTCTCGTGGCATTGCGGCGGCGGCTGGCGTTGACGGTGCAGGTATTTCGCGATGGGCAACTCGCCACGCTGCCCGCGGAGACACTGGTCCCCGGTGACGTGATTAGCCTGTCGGCGGGTAACCTGGTTCCTGCCGACGGCGTTATTCTCGAGGCCCGTGACTTCCTGGTGGTGGAGGCCAGCCTCACCGGGGAGTCTTTTCCGGTGGAGAAGCGGCCGGGGGTCGCAAGTCCGCGGGCGGCACTGACCCAGCGTTTCAACTGTGTGTACCTGGGCAGTTCGGTGCGCAGCGGCACTGCACGCGTGCTGGTGGTCAGGACCGGGCGAGACACGGCTTTCGGGGCCATTGCCGAGCGACTCGCCACGCGCCCACCGGAGACCGATTTCTCCCGTGGCGTGCGCCAGTTCGGTTACCTGCTGGTCCGGGTGATGCTGGTCATGGTGGTATTCGTGCTGGTGGTCAACCACCTGCTGGAGCGCCCGGCGATCGAGTCCCTCCTATTCGCCGTTGCGCTGGCGGTGGGTATCACGCCGGAGCTGTTGCCCGCCATCGTCACGGTTACCCTCTCACGCGGTGCGCATGCCATGTCGCGGCGCGGGGTCATCGTGCGCCACCTGGAATCCATCGAGAACCTCGGCAGCATCGATGTCTTCTGTACCGACAAGACCGGCACGCTCACCGAGGGAGTGATCACACTGTGCGATGCCGTTGACGGAGAGGGCTGCCAGTCCTCCGAGGTACGCCGGCTGGCCTACCTTAACGCCGCCCTTGAGACCGGCATCGACAACCCGCTGGATGCGGCCATCCTCAAGGCCAGCGAGGGTGCGTGCCCGGTGATCACCCGGTATCGAAAGATCGACGAGATTCCCTACGATTTCTCGCGCCGGCGTCTGACCATCGTCGTGGATGAGGCCGACACCCCGGGCGGACACCTGATGGTCACCAAGGGCGCATTCGCGGAGGTGCTGGCGGTCTGCACAGCACTGACCCGGGGCGGCACCACGTCGCCTCTGGATGAGGCAGAGCGGAAGCGCCTCGAGGCCTGGTTCCAGACACAGGGGGAGGCCGGTTACCGCGCGCTTGCGCTGGCGACCCGCCGGGTGCCGGCCGCATCCCGATATACCCGGGACGACGAGGCGGACATGACCCTGCGGGGCTTTCTCCTGTTTCTCGATCCGCCCAAGGCCGGCGCCGCCGAGACCCTGAAGGCCCTGGCCGCCCTGGGCATTCGGGTCAAGGTGATCAGCGGGGATAACCGCTACGTCACAGCGCATCTGGCGGAAAGCCTCGAACTGCCGCGCCGGGCCATGCTGACGGGGGAGGATCTGGCTGCCATGCGCGACGAGGCCCTGTGGCGGCAGGCCCAGGACGTGGACCTGTTCGTGGAGGTTGACCCGCAACAGAAGGAGCGCATCGTGCGTGCGCTGCAGCACACCGGACACGCCGTGGGCTATCTCGGTGACGGGATCAACGATGCGCCCGCCCTGCATGCCGCTGACGTGGGCATCTCCGTGGATAGAGCGGTGGATGTCGCGCGGGAGAGTGCCGATGTCATCCTGCTCGAGTCCGATCTCGACGTGCTGCGCCAGGGGATCCTGGACGGGCGGCGCACCTTCACCAACACGCTCAAGTACATCGGCATCACCACCAGTGCCAACTTCGGCAACATGGTGAGCATGGCGCTGGTCACACCCCTATTGCCGTTCCTGCCGCTGCTGGCGAAGCAGATCCTGCTCAACAATTTCCTGTCCGACCTACCGGCCATGGCCATCTCCACCGACCGGGTAGACGCTGGCGATGTGGCGCACCCGCGGCGCTGGAACGTGTCGGAGTTGCGGCGTTTCATGCTGGTGTTCGGCCTGATCAGCACGGTGTTCGACCTGCTGACCTTCGGTATGTTGCTGTGGCTGTTCGAAGCGGATGAGGCAACGTTCCACACCGCCTGGTTCGTCATCTCGCTGATGACGGAATTGGCCGTCCTCGTCTTGCTGCGTACCCGTCTTGCAGCCTGGCGCAGTAGACCCTCCCGCCTGCTGCTCGGCGCCACTGGCATGGTGTTCGTTCTGGCCTTATGCATCCCGTACCTGGGGCCGGTCAGCGCGCTGTTCGGTTTCGTGCCTCTGCACAGCCACTTGCTGGTGGCGATGCTGGCGGTGCTTGCCGGCTATCTGGTGTGCACTGAGCTGGCTAAGCGGCTTTTCTACCGTTGACGGACTGATTGGGGCCGGCTAGCCGCAGGGGGGTGTTGGTCCTGCCGCCACTGACCAATGCTCACCAGCACCGCAGCCAGCACACCAACCGCCAGCACCAGCAACCAGTCCTCCGTCGGCATGGGCTTCAGGTGCAACAACGGGCCCAGTCGGGGCGCGTGAATCAGTAGCGCCGACAGCGCGGGAACGGCGATGACCATGGCCCATGCGGCGATGCCGCGCATGCGACTGAGAGCCCCTGTAATGCCTGCTCCGGCAAAGATAAGCGCGAACAGAGCCATGGTTCTTGCATGTTCGACCCCGTGGCCGGAATCGAGGCTGTACAGGTAGATGCCCGTCACCACTAGGGTCACCACGGCGCCAGCCGTCATGATCAGCCCCCACTGTCGCGGTGTGAAGAAGCGAGCCTCTGTTCCATTCGATGGTGGAGGACCGATTTGCCCGCGAGAAGGCAGGGCCTGGAACACCAGCAGGGCCGTCGGGTGGATAATCAGTTCGAGCCACACAATGTGGAACGGCAAGTAGAGGAGCGGGTAGCCAAGCATCGGGATCAGGGCTGCGGTGATGACCAGGGGTATGTGCACCATGAGCAGGTACTGGAAGCTCAGTTGCAGGTTGGTGAAGAGCCGACGTCCCTCGGAAATGGCGCCCACAATGCTGCCGAAGTCGTCGTCCAGCAGCACGATGGACGAGACCTCCCGGGCGCTGCGCGAGCCCCGCGTGCCCATGGCAATGCCAATGTCAGCGGCCTGCAGGGCCGGGACGTCATTGACCCCGTCGCCGGTAACCGCGACGATTTCCCCTGCTGCCTGGAGCGTACGCACCAATGTCAATTTCTGGTTTGGCAGGGCACGGGCCACAATATCGATATCGACGGCGATGGGATCGCCGCGCTCTGCACCAGTGGCAAGCTCATCCCCGTTGATCAGCTTCGGCTGCGTTCCGCCGAGGCCCAACTCCCGGGCGATGGCCATGGCTGTGGCCGGGTGATCCCCCGTTACCATAATGACGCGGATGCCCGCCCTGCCGCAGGCCGCGATGGCCTCGGACACGCCCGGACGCACCGGATCCTCGAAGGCCAGCAGCCCCGCGAACCGCAGCCCATGGTCCGGCTCGTCCCCCGCCCAGGCGTCGGCAGTGATCTCGCTGTGGGCGCACGCAATGACCTTATGTCCCCCGGTGCTGAAGCTCTGCAGTGTCTCCAGCCAGTCGCGCCGCTCGGGTTCCGGCACTCGACAAAGCTCCAGGACAACTTCCGGCGCCCCTTTGACCGCGATCAGTAGCCCCCGCTGCCGCTTGATCACCACGGTCGCCTTGCGCCGGTGTTCGGTAAATGGGAAGCGGGCCACCACGCACGTCTCATCTGGCTCGGGGCAGTTCGCCAGCACCGCCTCATCCAGCGGATCACCGCTGTCGGCCTGCGAGGCGGCCGCCGCCAGCATCCGCAGGCGCTCTTCGGCCAGGTCCGTTGCGGGGAGTAGATGTGTCAGTATCAGGCGTCCCTCGGTCAGGGTTCCGGTCTTGTCCGAGCCGATACAGGTGACCCGGCCGATGTTCTCCACCACGACAGCGCGCCTTACCAGTGCCCGGCGTCGGGCCAGCCGGTAGACGCCCACTCCGAGGAAAAACGTAAGGACGACGGGGAATTCCTCGGGGAGTGCGGCGATGGCAAGGGTCAAAGCGCTCAGCAGGGCGTCCACCAGCCCGTGCCCCTGGTAAAGGCGCAGCAATGCCAGCGCCAGGCAGAACGTGGCCGCCGCAACCACCAGTACACGGACCAGTTGTGCCACTGCTTGCTGCAAAGGGGTGCGGGCGTGCGCCCCCGCCACCGCGGAGCGTACGATTTCTCCGTAGAGTGTTTCGGCACCGGTCGCGACTACGCGCAGTGACGTATGACCGGTGAGCAGACGGGTGCCGGCAAGGCCCCAATGCGTGTCCTCAATCCCACTTTTGGCTATGACACCGGCAGGTCCGACCTGCAGCACTTGCTTGCGCGCCGGCCAGGATTCTCCGGTGAGGGTGGATTCATCGACCTGGAGGTTATCACCAGCAACGATCAGGCCGTCGGCTGGGAAGGGCTCGCCGGGCCCAATCAAGACAATGTCCCCGGGCACCAGCGCCTCGGAGTCGACGGTCTGCTCCACGCCGTCGCGCAACACCCTGGCCGTGACTGCGAGCCGCCCGCTCAACCCCTCCATGGATGCCTGCGTGCGCCGGTGCAGGTACGCGTCCATGCCGGACAGCGGGGCGAGGGCGACGAACATCACCAACGCCTCTGGATAGCTTCCGGCGGCGGCGAACAGCAGGCCCGTCGCCAGCAGGAACCACAGCATGGGATCCCGGGCCGTGTCTGCCAGAACTGTGCGCCAGCCGCCGCCTACCCTCGGGGTGATGCTGTTGGGGCCATACCGCGCCAGCCGCGCCCGTGCTTCAGCTGCGCTCAGCCCCTGCCGCGGGTTGCCAAGCCCGTCCAGCCGCTCTGTGGGCACGGAGCGCCGCATTGTCGCGAACCTCTCGTCATAAACGACCCCGGACCGCATGAATATAGCGTTATTCCGTGGTCTGCGGCGTTCGCGGCAAGTCCCGGAATGTGGGGGACATCAGAGAAGCGGCTATTGTTGACAGCCGTCAATATGCATCTCCGCTCCTCGTGTCAACGTTATCGAGCGCTATTCCGCCAGACTTGGGATCTGAAGAGGCCCTCGCGGGCTGGAGGTTTGCATGAAACCGTCGAAGCGGGTGTTGATATGGGATCTTCCCGTGAGGCTGTTTCACTGGCTGCTCGCGGCGGGTTTCTTTGCCACCGTGTATCTGGCCCTGGTCCTGGGGGATGACAGTCGCTTCTTTCCCTACCACGCCATCATCGGGTTGACCATGGCCATGATGGTTGTGATGCGCATCCTGTGGGGCTTCATCGGGTCAAGATACGCGCGGTTTTCCTCGTTCCTGTTCGGGCCCCGCGCCGTCATGAGATATGTGGGTGAAGCGGTGCATGGTTCAGGCGAGCAACACGTGGGGCACAACCCGGGCGCCGCGTGGGCGATTTACGCCATGATTGGCCTTCTGCTCGGGCTAGCCGCAACGGGTGTATTGATGGGGCAGGGGGACGAAGGTCTCAAAGAGGTCCACGAGATTATTGCCTATACCCTGGCCGTGGTGGTTGCGCTGCATATTATCGGCGCGATTCTGCATTCGATCCGCTATCGGGACCATCTGGTCGCCAGCATGGTCCATGGCAGAAAGTATGTAGCCTCAGGGCTTGGTATTGGATCCTCTCATTCCATTGTCGCGTTGATTTTCTGTTTGGTGGTCGCCGGCTGGGGCCTCGGCATGCTGGTAAGCTACGATGCCGGGGCGCGGTCGTTTCGCTTGCCGGTCATCGGCGTGACTGTCCAGGTTGGAGATGAGGAGCACGAGAGTGGCAATGAGGACCGACGGCATTACGACAACGATGATTGACCGTAACGCGATAGCGTGAATTGACCAGTGTTCACTTAACCCGAACCGCAAGGCTCCCGGCCCGGGAGCCTACATTCTTAAGGGCTTCCTCAGAATAACCGACCCGGCAGCCACAGCGCGATCTGCGGGAATATCGCGATCAGGGTCAGACCCGCCAGCACGACGATCACATACGGGATTACCGAGCGGTAGATATCCGATATCGACACCCCTGCCGGCGCCACGCCCTTCAGGTAGAACAGGTTGAACCCGAAGGGCGGCGTCATGTAGCCGACCTCCATCATGATGACGAACATTATCCCGAACCAGACCGGATCGATGCCGTACATGTTCACGATGGGCATGAATACCGGAAGCGTGATCAGCATGATGCCGATCGGGTCGAGTACCATGCCCAGGAAGAACACGATGGCGAGCATCACGATCAGCGCACCCCAGGCGTCGCCGGGAATATGCCCGACCAGCGAGATGACAAGCTCCTGCGCCCCCATGGCATTGTAGGCGGTGCTGAACAGGTGCGCGCCGATGAAGATCCACATGATCATGGCCGAGATCTTCAGTGTCCGCACCAGCGATTCGTGCAGCATGGTGAACGAGAACGAGCGGTGAACCAGGGACGAGATCAGCGCGCCCAGCACCCCGACCGCAGCGCCTTCCGTGGGCGTGGCAATGCCGCTCAGAATCGATCCCAGCACCATCACCACGATCATCACCGGCAGGAAGACGGCGCGCATGGCGAGAATCTTGTCCTTCCACGAACCCCGCTCTTCCTTCGGCAGCGCGGGGCCGAGTTCGGGCTGGACGAAGCAGCGGATGCCGATGTAGAGCGAGACCAGCAAGGCGAGCAGCAGCCCGGGCATCACGCCGGCGGCGAACAGCGCGCCCACCGACGTGCCGGTGTTCAGCGAGTAGATGATCATGACAACGCTGGGCGGGATCAGGATGCCCAGTCCGCCGCCGGCGTTGATGCAGCCCAGCGCCAGTTCCTTGTCGTAGCCCCGTTGCAGCATGGCGGGCAGTGCCACCGCGCCCATGGCGACGATGGCCGCCCCGCTGACGCCGACCATGGCCGCAAACAGCGTGCAGATCAGCACGGTGCCGATGGCCAGCCCGCCGCGCAGCCCGCCTGTCCACAGGTGCATCATGCGGTACAGCGCCTGTGCAACGCCGGTCCGTTCGAGGATCAGCGCCATCAGCACGAACAGCGGAATCGAGATCAGCGTGAAGCTGTTCATGGTGGTCCAGACGCGGCGGCCGACCATGAAGAAGCCGTCCGGCCCCCAGATGAAATACAGGAAAATCGCCGAAAGCCCGCCCAGCACGAACGCCAGCGGCGTTCCCAGGAACACGAACAGCAGCAGGGCGCCGAAGAAGAGCGGCGTCAGCATCTCGATGCTCATAGGTAGTCACCCTGTTCGCCGTCCTCGCCCCCGGCGAACCGGTCCGGGTCGATGGTGATCGCAATGTCCTCGATCAGTTTGCAGACGCCTTGCAGGAAGAGGAGCGCGGCACCCACGGGTACGGCTGCCCGCAAGGGCCATACCGGCGGGTTCCAGGCAGAATGCGAGTGCTCCCAGCGGCTGATGGCGTCGTCCGCCATCTGCCAGCCCTCCTTGAGCAGTACCAGCAGGAAGGCGAAGAAGAGCATGGAGGTGATGATGTCCACCATCGCCCGCCTGCGCGGACTGAGGCGGGCGTAGAAGATGTCGACGTTGATATGCCCCCGGTGTACCAGCAGGTAGCCGCCGGAGAGCATCACGTATGCGCCGAACATCATCTGGGTCAGTTCGGTCGCCCAGATCGTCGGGGAGGAAAAGACATAACGTGCCACCATTTCGAACAGCAGCAGGCAGAAGATGACGAAAGCCAGGTAGCTGATGAACCACCGGCCAAGACGCTCGTTGAGCCAGGTGGTGCCGTGAATGAACGTCATGAGGTATCGCATCCCGACCTCGCCTGCCGTGATCCGCGGAGTTTGAAATGAAAGGGAAGGAGCGGTGGGCCGGGCTGGCCGGCCCACCGCGGGGAATCATTCAGTGCGTCCCAGCACCGTCAGGAATTCCTCCAGCCGGCGCACGGCCTCGGCTGCGTTCTCGCTCTTCTGCGCCTCCCTGGCACGCAGCTCGCGACCCACTTCCCACATGCGCTCCTGGATATCCTCGGGAAGCTCGATCACGGTGACGCCCTGGGTGTCTGCCAGCGTCTTCAGCATTTCCACTTCCTGGTACTGATACTGGTTGGTGCGCGCCCAGAAGTGCTCCTCCATGGTGTCGTGCACGATCTGCCGGATGTCTTCGGGCAGCGATTCCATCGCCCTGTCGTTGATGATGAAGGCCTCGACGCCGCCGATGCCGAGCGCCGGGCGCACGTGGTACTTGGCGACCTCGTAGAGGCTCAGTGCGTTCGCCTCCTGGGCGGCGCCCCAGTGCGCGCCGTTCACCACGCCGGTGGACAGTGCCTGGTAGACTTCCGTGCCCGGGATGTAGCTGGTGGCGGCGCCGACGTCGGAGATCAGGCGTTGCAGCAGGCCGGCAGACCGAATCCTCAGGCTTCCGAACTCCCCGAGGGATTCAACTGGCTCACGCAGTACCATTTCGGTGGGATAGAGCTTCTCGGTGAAGTAGTACACGTTGTGCTCGGCAGCCTCTTCACGGACCAGCTCCTCGAAGCCGAGGTGCTTCCAGAAGTACACCGCTTCCCAGACTTCCGTGAACGCGCCGGGGACGGCAAAGGCCAGACCCGCGGTGGGGATGTAGTCCATGACGTAGGCGGGGGACGTGTACCCCATTTCGATGACACCCCGGCGAACCGCCGGGAAGATCTCCGTGGCGTCCAGCAGCGAGCCCGCCGAGTGCAGCTCGATCTGCAGCCGGCCGTCGGTGCGCTCCGCAAGCTTGTCGCGCATGGCGACAACGCTGTCCTGCCACGAGCCGCTGCCAGTGGGCAGGTGGGCCTGCAGGCGCCATTTGATCACCTCGTTGTCATTGCTGGCCGCGGACGTTGCCGGTGCCGTGAGGGCTGCAGTTCCAAGAAATGCGGCCATGAGCGGTGCCAACAGGCAGGCAAATGATTTATTGGATATGGACATCAGGTACTCCTCCAGCTCGTTTTCTTCACCAGGACCCGGCGGCGGTGTCGGATAAGCACCGCTGGCGGGAAAAGTGCATCATTGATGTCAACGGGTCTTCACCCGCTCGGTTTTCTTATTGACTCCATTCAACGGTCAGTTCGACCGGCAGTTCGGCCAGCGCATGGGAGAGCGCCGGCATCAGCCGCTCCGGATCGGCATCACCCGAAGCAGCCGCCAGCTTCGCCAGGAAATGCTTGTCACCTTTCCCGGCGTTCTCGAGATCCCGGATTTCCAGGCCCGCATCCAGTCCATCGATCAGCATCTGCAGCTTGTGCCTGGTGGCCAACGTGCGCAGTTCGGGCTTGAAGATCTTGCCCACGCCGGTGACCGGGATTTCCTCGAGCAGGAACACATGGCGGGGCCGGGCCGGTGGCTCGTGTATCCGCGCATGGATGAACGCCTGCAGTTCCTCGGCATCCACGCGCCGGCCGGCGGCGGCGGAGACGAAAACCACCGGCACCTCGCCGGCGTACTCGTCCGGCATGCCCACGGCGGCGCTCAAAGACACCGACGGGTGCGCGTTGGCGACTTCCTCGATGGACGAGGGGTCGATGTTGTGGCCGCTGCGGATGATCAGGTCCTTCTGGCGTCCGGTCAGGTACAGATAGCCTTCCGCGTCCAGATAACCGAGGTCGCCGGTGACAAGAGCACCTTCGGGGGTGAAGGCGTCCCGGTTGTGCTGGGAGTCCAGGTAGCCGTCGACGATCTGAAAACCCGTGACGGTGACTTCGCCGGTTTCCCCGGTGGCGCAGTGCAGCCATTCCCCGTTCTTTCCGCGCTTCCTGATCCCGATGCGGGAGTAGGGGCTGCGGAGTCCGACGCTGCCGCGCACATGTTTCCCGTGCAGCGGGGTCGCGGCGATCGCGGCGACACTTTCGGTCATGCCGTACTGTTCAAGCAGTGCCACCCCGGTCTGTTTCTCGAAGCGTTCGGCCACAGCCAGGGGCAAGGATGCGCCCCCGGTCAGCACGAATCGCAGGGACGAGATGTCGCAGGTGCCGACGGGCACGTCGGACATGGCGCCGATGGATGTGGGCACGCCACCAAGAACGGTTGCACGATAGCGCTCGACCAGACGCCAGATGTGCTTCACCACGTTCGGGTTGCGGAATCCCGCCGGTGTCAGGATGACCAGGTGCCCGGCCGCCGCCAGGATTGAGAGGCCCACCGTCGATGTTCCTCCGACGTGAAACAGCGGGAAGCCGTTCAGCCCCACGTCCGTTTCCGACAGATCGAACAGCTGGGCGAGAGACCACGCGGCATGGATCTGGTTGAGATGCGTCTGCCGCACCAGCTTCGGCAGACCGGTGGTGCCGCCGGTGTGGAACAGCGCAGCGATGTCGTCGCGCCCGGGCTCGGTAATGCCGACCAGGCGCTGGCCGTGGTGCGGTTCGATTTCCGCATTAAGACTGAGGAAGCGGCCGTCCAGCCCGCCGGGGACGTCGCCGGTGACGAGAATGCATTCCAGTGACGGCGAAAGCCGCGCCACCGCCTGTGCCTTGGCCCAGAGCTCGGGGTCCGCCTCCGGACCGGGGCAGACAAGCACGCCGGCGTTCTCGGCCTTCAATAGTGCGGCGATGACATCCGCGGAAAGCAGGTAGTTGATGCAACTGGCCACCCCGGCCGTTTGAGCGCCCCAGATCAGGCCCGGTACGCTGGCGTGGGTACGGGACAGGATGGCCGCCGGCCGCCGGGCGTTCACGCCCAGCCGGGCCAGCATGTTTGCCGCGCGGGTGATTTCCCGGAACAGCTCCGCGTGGGACCATGTGACCGCATCGCCGTCCGGGTCGCTGGTTGTCAGCACCGTCAGCGCCGGCCGGTCGCCGTGCAGGGCAGCGTTGGTCCGGAAGACGTCATAGACGCTGCTGGCGGTCACCAGCTCGTCGTAGTTGGCCTGCTCCAGCAGTTCAATGTCGCGTTCAGTGCGGATCTGGCGCGTTGCACGCGTGGTACGCTTGTTTTGCATTCAGATCTTCGTGGCGCAGCCCTGTCCGCGTCTCCGCGGAAGTGCCGCCACTCCTCCTCTCCATAGGTTTCCCGTCAGGGTTCTTGAGCGATCTCCGTTTGTTGGGCTTGTCGGCCCGGGCCGACGGGCGGTCGGCAATCCGGAAGATCCCCTGTTGTGACAAACAGTGTTGGAGATTCGGCCAGGCGAGACAATGTGTGAAAAACACATGATCGAATGATGATTCATTGATATATAAACATCGGACCTGTCTGGTAGGCACAGATCATCGGCCGACAACGACGGCTGTCAGCGCTTGTGTCGGCACTGTCCGGAAGGCGGCCTTGCATGGCGGGAGATGAGATTGCGGGTTGCCGGGCGACCGGCATGCGGCGCCGGATGCGCCGCGCGTTCGATGGAGCGTTTGGGGAGGGTGGTGTCGGGACTGGCGTGTGGAAGGGCGGGATATGAATCCCTATACGCCTACCGTCCCGTGAAGACGGGATGCCTTTTCTCGCTGAAGGCCGTCAGCCCTTCGGCAAAGTCATCGCTGTCGGCATACTGCCTGAAGGCCTCGATCTCGGCCTTTGCGTCTTCGGCGGGGAGCTGCTGGCCGCCGTTTCTCAGGATGTTCTTGGTCCAGCCCAGGGCCAGCGGGCTGTGCCGGGCGATCCTGCCGGCACACGCCGCCGCGGCGTCCAGCAACTCCTCGTCCGGCACCACCTGGTTGACCAGACCCCATTCCTCCAGTGTTTCCGCCGGGAACAGTTCGGCGGAGAAGAACATCAGGTTGGCGCGGTTGGGGGAGATCTTCCGGGGCAACCGCGCAGTGGCGCCGCCGGCCGGGATGATCCCGTACCGGGCGTGGCCGTCGCTGATCCTGGCGGAGGCGCCGGCGATGACGATGTCGCAGCACAGCAGCAGTTCCAGCCCGCCGGCGATGGCGTAACCGTTGACTGCCGCGATCACCGGCCGGGGCAGGGCCTCGATCCGGTTGAAGACCGCCTGCGCGTACGCCAGCCGCTCGATGAAGGGTTCCTTGCCGGGGCCGTCCATGTCGTCCTTGAAGCCGGTGAGGTCGCCGCCGGCGGAGAACGCGCGGCCGCTGCCGGTGATGACCACGCAGCGCACCGCCTTATCCCGCTCGAACCGGGCGAATGCGTCCTCGATCTGCGCCAGCATCTCCGGCGAGAGCGCATTCATGTTGCCGGGGCTGTTCAGGGTCAGCCATGCCACCGACGATTTCACTTCAACCCGCACCAGTTCCCCGGACATCGTCAACTCCTGCTTGTTCTGGTCGACAGTGCCGGCAGCTTACCAACGATGCGGGGGCGCCAACTATGTGTGGTGTTCACAAGCCGATGGGCTCATATTGTATTCTTTCAACGTCAGCCTGCTTGCACTCCGGGTGGTACAGATGCGTGAACGGACGACGACTGAGACAGGGTCGGGCGAGGCACCCATCGGCGATCTCTATCTGAAAATGCTGGACCACCTGGATCAGGGGGACGGCCTGACGACGTTGTCATCGGTTCTGCTCGGGGTTGAAGCCTTGCCGGCGGATCACCCACACCGGCCCTTCCTGCTTCAGTCCGCCCATCGGGCCATGGCGCTTTGCCAGCGCCTGGAGCAGTACCAGCAGAAGGAACGCGCGCTGCGGGATGTCTTCGAGATCGCCCAGGGCCTTACCGAACTCAAGGATCTCGATTCCGTGCTGTTCGATATCGTGGAGCGGGCGCGGAAACTGCTGGGCAGCGACCTGGCCTGGCTGGCCGGGGAGGACGCGGGCAGCGTGCAGGTGCTGGCCATCGACGGCGCCAACACCGAGGCCGTCAAGCACATGCACGGCCCGGCCACATCCGGCATCGCGGGCTATGTCGCCCGGACCCGATCCGCTTTCACGACGCAGGATTACCTGAACGACCCCAACTTTTTCCACGAGCCCGGTATCGACGCGGCCATCCGGGAAGAAGGTCTGCAGTCGGTGATCGCGGTGCCCATTCTTTCGGAGTCCGCGGTGACTGGCGTCGTGATCGTGGGAGACCGCTACAGGCGTTCCTATCACCCCTGGGAAACCTCGATCCTCGCGACCTTCGCCGCCCACGCCTCGGTGGCCATTCGTAACGCCCGGACATTCGAACTGAAACAGCAGGCCCTGCGGGACTCGGAACGCGCCAACAAGCAGCTCGAGGAGAAGGTTGCCGAACTGCAACTCGGTGCCGAAGCCCATGACCGGTTGTCCCGGCAGCTTGCGCAAGGCGGCAGCCTGCAGGAAATGCTGGATGTGATCGCCGATATCCTGGGCGCCCGGACCACCTTTCTTGATCCGGCGGGCGTCGAGCTGTGCACGGCAACGCCTTCGGCGGAGGAAGGCGCCGGTAATGGCCCGGAAGGCCGTGACCGTGTGCGTCTTTTCCGCCAGGCGGCCGGGGCATCCGAGCGAAGCCGGCTGATCGGGCGTTCGGTGCCGGTGGCGGAATCCGCCGACACGGGGGAGCGCGTGATGTCGGTCTCAAGCGGCGAGGATCATCTGGGCTCCCTGCTGGTGGAGGCGGGCAAACCGCTGACCGGGAACGAGGTGCTGATTTTCGAGCGGTGCTCCACCGCGATGGGCGTGCTGACGCTGCTGGCCGAGCGCCGTTCCGTCTCGGCAAGACAGGATGCGGACCTGACCCTGCGAGCGCTGCTGGATGACAGCCAGAATCACCGGTCGGACCTCGCTGAACGGGCGAGGCGCCACGGCCTGGATACGCGCAGCCCGATGCTCCTCATCGTCGGGGAGCTGGAACGGGCAAAGTTGAGCTATGTGGTACGCAAGATCGGGGAACGGCTGCGGTCCAGCCCGCATATCGTCAGCGAGCTCGACGGTCTGGTGGTGGCTCTGATCAACCGGGATGATGCACACCAGCTGGGAAAAGAGCTGGAGGCCGCCGTCTTCCGGGATTCGAAAGCCGACGGGGTCGCCTCTGTTTCCCATCCGATCGAGAGTCCGGAACTGCTGCCGCGCGCCTTTGAATCCGCGAAAAAGGTGCTTTCCCTGGCACGGAAACTGGACCGTCGTAATCGCTTCGTCTACGAACCGGAACTGTCCATGTATGCAGTCCTGTTCCAGGAACACAGCGCGGACGATCTCGTGCGCTTGCTGGATGCGACCATCGGGCCGATGCTGGCTTACGATCAGCGGCGGGGGGCGCATCTGACCGAGACGCTGCTGACATT
The DNA here is from genome assembly GCA_050485425.1 of Ectothiorhodospiraceae bacterium. Taxonomy (GTDB): domain Bacteria; phylum Pseudomonadota; class Gammaproteobacteria; order Nitrococcales; family Aquisalimonadaceae; genus LSCE01. The sequence goes on from JBJHBJ010000023.1 coordinate 45,226, forward strand.
CCTGGATCACGGGCAGAATGCGCGTGCCACCGCACGGGAACTGAGGGTTCACGTCAACACGATCCATAGCCGCCTGGAGACCATCCGGAAGGTGATGGGGGGGTGGGATCGCAGCGGACGGACCGCCGAACTGCACATGGCCCTGCGGCTTCGCAGCCTGGTCGGCCAGTAGCCCGATGTCTGTCACGCGTGTGGCGGAAAGACCGGCTTCGGTGCCGGGGTATTGTGGAATACTTCATCGGTACCGAGACCTGTTTCGATCGACGCCCGTGAAGCGGGGGGGTGAATGGCGCTGAATCTTGTCCTGGTGCTGGTTGGCCTGGGGTTACTGTTTGCCGGCGGCGAACTGCTGATTCGCGGATCCCTCGCCAGTGCGCGCCGGCTGGGGATTTCCCCGCTGCTGGCCGGCCTGGTGATTGTCGGTTTCGGCACATCCGCACCGGAGCTGGTGGTCTCGGTTACCGCCGCCCTGGAGCAGGAACCGGACATTGCCATCGGCAATGTGGTCGGCAGCAACATCGGCAACGTGCTGCTGATCCTGGGGGTGTGTGCTGTCATCACGCCGCTGACGGTAACGCCTCTCGGCCTCTGGCGGGACGGGTTGACCGTCCTGGCCTCCAGCCTGCTGTTTCTCGGGCTGGTGTGGGGCAGCGCACTGGTGCGCTGGGATGCTGCGATATTGCTGGCGGCGTTGGCCTGTTACCTGATCTGGGCGTACAGGTCCGAGCGAGGTGCCCGATCGGCGGCTGGAAGCGTCCACGCCCAGGAAGCCGAGGAACTGACACTGCTGCCTGGCACCCCGGTCTGGATGGCGGTGATATCGATAGCCGGGCTTGTATGTCTCATCGGTGGCTCCCGACTGCTGCTGTCCGGCGCCATCGGCCTTGCCGAGGCGCTGGCAGTCCCTGAAGCAGTGATCGGACTGACACTGGTGGCCGTGGGAACCTCGTTGCCGGAACTGGCGGTGTCGGTCATGGCGGCCATCCGCCGCCACGCGGATGTGGCCGTGGGCAACATCCTCGGCAGCAACATCTTCAATCTGCTCGGAATACTCGGGGTCTCCGCCCTTCTGCAGCCGCTGCCGGTGAACCCGCGCATACTGGCATTCGATCAGTGGGTCATGCTGGCCACGGCCGTGCTGTTGCTGATCTTCCTCTATACGGGCCGACGGCTCAGCCGTCTCGAGGGCGGCCTGCTGCTGCTGGGCTACGCCACGTACGTGGCGGTAAGCTTTCTGGTTTTCGCGTAGAAGCGGCCGACGTGCAGGATGGAGACCTCGGGAGAGACTGATCAGCCCCCGCAGACGTTCGGTCTGCGGGGGCATTCGCTGTACCCGCGTTACGGGACACTAGTAGCTGATGTACACCTCCGCGCCGCTCTGCCGGTCGACCGCCAGCACATCGAAACCGCTGAAGTCATTGCTGGTGATCATGCCGGGGGAGCGTTGCGGCATGCCCGGGGCGGTGAGGCCCAGCACATCCGGGCGTTCCTCCAGCAGACGGTGTATGGCATCGGCGGGCACGTGACCCTCGATCAGGTACCCGTCCACCCAGGTGGTGTGGCAGGAGGCGAGGCTCGGGTCCAGGCCGGCCTCCTGCTTCATGTCGAACAGCGCCTGGTGGTCGATGTTCTTCGCGGTGACGGTAAAGCCGGCGTCTTTCGCATGCTCGATCCAGCCGTCACAGCATCCGCAGAACTCCGTCTTGTACGCCGTCATGGTCGCCGCGGAGGCGGTTCCGGCCGCCAGCAGGCTGCCCAACATCAGTGCCGCGGCCGGGGAACGGCGGCTCAGCCAGTTCTTGTCTGTCATCCGTCCGCCTCCGTTACCGGTTCATCATCTGATGGCGGCCGCCGCGCCGGTGTTCCGGCATGGTGGACATCTGTTCCTGCATTTGTGCGCGCTGCTCCTCGGTAAGCAGGTCGCGCAGGCTGTTTCTCATGCGTACACCGTCGGCCAGCATTTCGCCGTGGAGTTCGGCGATGCGGCCGTGCAGCGCCTGCACCGCATCCGGGTCGGGCCGGTCGCCGGCCATCAGGGCGTGCATCTCGTCCTTGAGGTCCATGATGTCGGCCATGCGGGCCATATGGGTCCGGCGGTGCTCGCTGCGCAACTGACGCATGGCATCCGACTGGGCGTCGTCGAGATCCAGCCTGTCGGCCATGCCTCGCATCATGCTGCCATGGGGCATGCCCATACCCATGCCCATGTCCTGCATCGGCATCATCTGCTGGCCGCCCATCATCGGGCATTGCGCGGCCATGCCGCCTCCGCCCATCATGCCGCCATGCATACCCCCACCCATCATTCCGTGCGCCAGCGCGACACCGCCGGCTCCGCTGCCCAGCACCAGCGCCAGGCCGATAATCCAGTAACGTGCTTTCATGGTGTGTACTCCTGGAGCCGTGCGGCCCCGCTAGAAATCCTTCGTGCGTGTTGCAGTCAATGCTTCATGCCGATACCCGCCAGGGCATCGGACAGGCGGATCAGCCCGCTCGGGGTGGTGGGGAGTCAGTCGGGGGATGGTGCGTCGGATGGAAATGGTCCGGATCGGAAAACAGCGAGTCACCCGAACGCGAGATCGAGGGCGTGCTCGTTACCAGCATCGACCCGCAACCGGCACACACCGGGCAAGTTGCCGCGATTTCGTCACCCGGCGTCGAACACTCCATGAACGCGGAGGAAGCGTCGTCCGGGGTCGCCTGAAGGGCCAGGTCGCCGGCAAGCGTTTGGCCATGATGCGCCGGGGCAAGCATCAGCGTTGCCCCGAGCAGCGAGATCATGGCGATGGCAAGGAAGTAGCGCATACTGGAACTCTAGTCCGTTCCGCTGGGGCCGCCCTTGATGTACGTCAACGTCCCGGCGACAGCTTCTCACGCCGCAGCAGGATCGAGTTGCCGATCACCGAGAGCGAACTCAGCGTCATGGCGATCACGCCGATCATCGGATGCAGCAGGCCCATCGCCGCGATCGGGATGGCGGCCACGTTATAGCCGCTGGCCCAGAGCAGGTTATGCACGATCTTGCGGAACGTCGCCTTTGACAAGCGCATAGCCTCCACCACGCCGGTGAGTTCGCCGCGCACCAGGGTGACGTCGGCGGCCTCGATGGCAACGTCCGCGCCGGCGCCGATGGCAATGCCCACATTGGCCTGCTTCAGCGCCGGGGCGTCGTTGATGCCGTCGCCAACCATGGCCACGTGGTTGCCGTAGCGTTCCTGCAGGGCCCGGATGGCGCCTACCTTGCCTTCCGGCAGCACGCCGGCCTGGACTTCGTCGATGCCGACCTCGGCGGCCACGGCTTTCGCGGCACGCTCGTTGTCGCCGGTGACCATGACCACGTGCAGCCCCAGCGCGTGCATCCCCTTGATGGCCTCGATGGATTCGTCCTTGATGGTATCGGCGACGGCCACCACGCCGAGCGCCTGACCCTCCGCTGCCACGATCACGGCGGTGCGGCCCCGCTCCTCCAGTTCCTGCAGGGTGCCATCCAGTGCCTCCAGCCCTGAGACGCCTTCCTCCTCCAGCAGGCGGCGGTTGCCGATCAGCACGGCTTTTCCGTCCACGTTGCCGGACACGCCCCGCGCTCCGGTGGACCGGAAGTTGGTCACGTTCTCCGGCTGCACGCCGCGCTCGCGGGCGCCGTCGACAATGGCGCGGGCGATGGGGTGTTCTGATGCATTCTCCACCGCAGCAGCCAGCCTCAGCAGCGTCTGCTCGTCGGTGCCCTCTGCCGGGACCACGTCGGTGAGCTTCGGTTCGCCCCGCGTGATGGTGCCGGTCTTGTCCAGCACCATGACCTTGATGTCCTTGAAGGTCTGGATCGCCTCGCCGGAGCGGATCAGGATGCCGCGCTCCGCACCCAGGCCCGAGCCGACCATCAATGCCGTGGGCGTGGCGAGCCCCAGCGCACAGGGGCAGGCGATGACCAGCACGGCAACCGCTGCAAGGATGGCCAGCACCGGGGTCGCCAGCTCCGGGTTCACCCAAGGCAGGAAGCCTTCGCCCCAGTAGAGAATGGGCCGCAGCGCATCCGGCATGAGCAGCCATGCCACCAGGCTGCCCAGGGCAATCAGCAGCACCAGCGGCACGAAACGGCCGGTCATGCGGTCGGCGAACTCCTGGATGGGGACACGCGAGCCCTGTGCCTGCTCGACCAGCTTGATGACCTGCGACAGGAAGGTGTCGCCACCGACGCGCGTCGCCTTGACGCGCAGCCGGCCTTCCTTGTTGATGGTGGCGCCGATCACTTCGTCTCCCGCGCTCTTGTACACGGGCACGGATTCACCGGTGGCGATGGATTCATCCAGATGGCTTTCGCCTTCGACCACTTCGCCGTCGGTGGGCACCTTGTCGCCGGGGCGCACGATCATGATGTCGCCTGGCTGCAGTTCCTTGACCGCGACCTCGACCTCTTCGCCATCCCGCTCGACGCGGGCGGTTTTCGCCCCCATGGTGAGCAGCCGCCGGATGGCCTGCGAGGCCCGGCCCTTGGCCTTCGCCTCCAGGTACCGGCCCAGCAGGTGGAAGGTCATGATGGTGGCGGCCATCTCGATGAACGAAGTCATGGGGTAGACGAAGCCCACCAGCCCGATCAGGTAGGGCGGCAGGCTGCCCATGGAGATCAGCACGTCCATGTTGGCGTTGCGGTTCCGGATCGACCGCCATGACATCTTGTGGGTGGCGGCGCCGCCGTAGAGGAACACCACCGGGAAGGCGAGCAGTGCCACTATGGCGAGATAGCCCGGAATCGGCTGCCAGAACATGTGCGGCATCATCAGGATCATGATGATGGTGGTGGGAATGGCGGCGATCCACAGCCGCTTCCATGCCTGGCTCAGGTAGGCCTCCTCGATCTCTGCGTCGTCCACCGCGTCGCCGCCGCCCTCGCTGCTGACCGAAGCGACGTCGTAGCCGGCGTCCTCCACCGTCTTCTGCAGCCGGCCGGTGTCGGGCCCGGCGGCAGCCACCTCCACCGTGACGCGGTGGTTGCCGATATTCGTCGAGATGCTCTCGATGCCGTCCAGGCGCTCCAGCGAGCTGCGGATAATCCCAGCACAGTGGTCGGAGCCCATGCCCGGCACCGTCAGGATCACCCGCCGGGCCTCGTCACCGCCGGATGCCGCGGCGACGTCATAGCCGGCGTTCTCCACCGCCTGGCGGATGCGGCTGCTGTCCAGCTTGGCGGCCTGGTAGCTCACCTGCACGCGGTGCGCGGCGATGTTGGTGGTGACGTCCACCACTCCGTCCAGCTTCCGCAGGGATGTGGCGATGATGCCTGCGCAGTGATCACTGCCCATGCCGGGGACGGTCAATCGAAGCTCGCTGTTATTCATGCTGCATACGCCTGTTCGGAGGTTTACTGTTCTCCCGCGCCTCGCGGCTATCCCTGCCGGTTGGCTTCATCAGGGGACGTGATGTGTTCATCCTGAACCTTCCAATCATGGGAAGGTCAAGCGTGAACTTTTCTCAAAGCACTGGAGCGAACAAGTACGCCGCGCGAGACGCGATGCGAAACCACAGTGGCTTCTCTCGGATGTCGCGTTCCTGCATCAGCCGGGAGCGTTCAAAATCAGCCAGGAACATGTGTTCAACCTCTGCTGCAAAGCCGGGATCGAGAACGATGGCTGTCATCTCGAAGTTCAGGCGGAACGAGCGGTTGTCCAGATTGACGGTCCCGATGGCTGCACCGGAGTCGTCCACCAGAAACGCCTTGGTATGCAGAAATCCGTCCTGATAGCGATAGACCCTGACGCCGGCGTCGAGCAGCGGATCCAGAAACGCATAGGCCGCATAGTAGGCCAGCAGGTTGTCCGGGCGTTCCGGGATCAGTATGCGCACGTCGACACCGCCAAGCGCTGCCAGTTTGAGCATGCCCTGCACGCCCTCGTCGGGGACGAAGTAGGGGCTGGAGATCCAGACGCGCTGCTGCGCGGCGTGGATGGCCTGCTGGATCATCAGGCTGGCGGTTTCAAAGCGGTCTGCGGGGCCGGAGGCCAGCATCAGGATGGGGATATCCCCATCGTTGGGGCGAGCGGGATCCCAGGGCAGTTCCAGAATCCCCTCCGTGGCCCAGTGCCAGTCCTCGACAAAGGAAAGCTGCAGATTCAGCGCTGCAGGGCCGGTCACTGCCAGGTGAGTATCCCGCCATGGCCCGATGCGTGGATGCTCGCCCAGATATTCCACGCCGACATTGAAGCCGCCCATCCAGCCGCGCTCCCCGTCGACCACAACCAGCTTCCGATGGTTGCGGAAATTAAGCTGGAAACGGTTTCCTGAACCGCGGGTGGAATGGAAGTGGTGGACGTTCACGCCGGCATCCGTCAATGCGCGCAGATAGGAGGCCGGAAGGCGGTAGCTTCCAATCTCGTCATACAGCAGATACACATCCAGACCGGCCTCCGCGCGCTCGATCAGTCGCCGCTGCAAGGCGCGCCCCAAGGCGTCGTCCCGGATGATGTAGAACTGCACCAGCACATACCTTGTGGCGGAGTCGATTCCGTCGAACATGCTCTCGAAGGCAGCCTTACCATCAATGAGCAGCTCCACCTCGTTCCCCTGCAGGAACGGCATCTTGGCCAGCCGTTCGACCGCCCGCAGGTCCTTGCTTCCGTAGAGTGAGGAATGCCTGTGTGACCAGAGCTCGGCGGTTTTGCCGGCCAGCGCCCCGGCAAGGGCTGAGTCCTCGTCGCGCCGGGCGATCACGTAGCCCTGGAAGCGACTGCGGCCGAGGACCCAGTAAGCGGGAACGGCAACATAGGGAACGGCGTTGAGAGAGACGATCCAGGCGATGGCGCCCTGCGACGTGCGCGTTGACATCAACGCATCCAACGACGAGGTGAAACCGACCAGATGCGCCAGTATCATGAAGGTGATCAGCCCCCAGCGCCGACGCGGCCTCCGGCCCTCTGGCCGTGCCCTCCTGAACGGGGACCACATGGTCAGCCGTTCGGTGCCAGGGAACAGACAGCGCTCATTCCGCCAGATCCCGCTTCCGTTGCTGGTACTCGTCTCTGTCGATCTCTCCTCGCGCGTAACGTTGCTTGAGGATGTCCAGAGCGTCCGGTGCCTGTTCCTTGCGGGGCTGCGAGCCGCCGGGGCCGCCCAGCCAGCGGATCAGCAGCACGATCAAGGCGATGACCCCTCCCCAGAAGATGATCATCATCAGGCCGCCGAACAGCATGTGGCCCCATCCCGATGCGGGATGCCAGAAGCCATGATAGTCGTCATACCGTTGGGCGAACGCGGGCGATGCCATCAGCGCGCTTGCCAGAAACGCGAGCCGTGCGATCATGCCGTGTCTCATTTCATGCCTCCTGTTAGTGAGCGATTTGCCGGCGGACCAGCCATACGACCACCGGTGGGAGCAGGATCCATTGCATTACCGGCAGCACTCCGGTCCCCAGTATCGGCAACACGGGCATGTGGTCAGCATAAGCCCAACGCTGCGCAATTTCCGTGGCGTGCCATTCCAATACAGCCGTGACAAGTAGCCCCGCGGCGACGAAAACGGCCAACTGCCGTGCTGTCGGACGGCAAATCCACCCACGGCTTCGCCACACCGCCGCGACGACCCAGAAACCAAACAACGCGATCAGTGCGTCGCCACCGGCCGCGCGCGTGCAGAAGAGTACGGCATCCCAGTGGCCCGCCTCGGGCATGGATTCAAAAAACGGAACCTGCAAAAACTCCCATGGATAGTTCAGGAGGAAGGCGAAAAGCAGCACATTCAATTCCGGCAACCGTGTCAGCCGGGGCCCTGGCCGAATGCTGTCACCGCCCGCCGCCACCGTGTCCTCCGTGACGATGCATGAACAGATGCATGAGTGCGCATCCGGCCAACAGCAGAATCGGGCCTGCCGCCAGGATATGGTCCCAGTGCCGGGCAGCCAGGTTGCCGATGACCAGAGCAGCCGTCACGATGATCACGATGGTAAGCGGTAACCCGAGGGATTCTCTCATGCGCATTAACATGTGCGCCTCCGCAATTTGGGTTGAAAACAAGCGCCGAACAATGCCAGGCAATTGCGCAGCATCAAGTTTGCCGTGCCAGAGGATTCCGCCGATTGATCCGCGTCAATTCTTTCGCAGCAAACAAATGGTCGCGTTCAATACGGGCACTGGGCACGTTACTAATCAGGGTGCGCAACACAAGGGATCGCGAATCGGTTCCCATGATAGTTATCCTCCTCTGTTGTCTGGGGGAATACCGCGCGGGCGGCTTACTCCGCCCGCGCGTGGGACAGCGCACCGCTGATTACTGGGTTCCGAAAAGAGAGGTGCCTTCAGCGCCGAACGTGTAGACCTCCAGCGGTTCGGGTTTCGGGCCAGGCATTCCTGGAGAGCCGGTGGGCATACCAGGCAGCGAGATGCCGGTAACGGCCGGCCGCTCTTCCAGCAGCCGGTGAATCAGATCCGCATGTACATGGCCTTCCACCACGTAACCGTCAACGAGCAGCGTATGGCAGCCCGCCATCTCCCGCGTCACACCGTGTTCCATCTTGACTACCGGCATTTCGTGGGTGGGGACTTCCTCCACGTCAAACCCGTGCTCGCGCAAATGATCCGCATGGGCCTCACAGCAATCACAATGGGGGTTTTTGTACATGGTTGCATGCAACGGTTTGTGGTCAGCGTGAACCACGCCGCCAATCAGAAGGCCACTGGTGGCCAGCAGGGCGAGATAAATATGTCTCATGGTTTCGGTCCTCTGTACTTTCAAGTTCTCAACGCCTGACATCGATCATGCCCGTCATGCCGCCGGCATGGTGTTCCTGGACGTGGCAGTGGAGAAGCCACTTGCCAGGGTTGTCCGCAACGAACGCCGTTTCCACGGTCTCACGAGGGTTGAGCAGCACCGTGTCGCGTAGGGGTTGATGAGGCTCCCTGGCGCCGTCGCGAGTGAGCACGCGGAAGTGATGGCCATGAAGGTGAATCGGGTGGTGCCAGCGAGTCTCGTTGCGGTAGACAACGCGGCAACTCTGGCCGCGTTCCAGGGAGAAAAGCGATCGATGATGATGCCCGCCAGGATCGTGGACTGGCCTGCCGTTGACTGTCCACGCCATACCCTCCCGCATCATTGCCATCATCTGCTCCCTGTCGAGATTTCCCATCATGCCGCCACCGAAGGTGATCTCATGGCGTTCCGCAGCGTCCAGGTCCGGCTCCGGGACCGGATTGCCAGGCAATGCGGGGGGAGGGGCCTTCAGGGCCCGCTCCCGGGCCGGCCCGTCTCGCCATGCGAAGCCCATGACCTTGAATTCGATCCCGGGATAGAAATCGTCGCGGACCTCCGCTGTTCGCCCGGCATCTCCGGGGCAGTCGATCACCAGATCCGTGCGCATCCCCGGGCCGACCAGGACCCGTCCCCCAGGCGGTTCGTGCGGAGGCACGGGCTGACCATCCTGGGCAATGACATGAACCGGCAGATCACCGAAGGACAGCGCGAAAATGCGCCCGTTGGCGGCGTTCACCAGTCGCAGCCGGATCCGTTCGCCGGGGCGGACGTCGACGTCATGGGGCAGGCGACCGTTGATGGTGACGGTGTTCCCGATGCGTCCGGCGTGGCTGATGTCGTGAAAATCGTAGAAGTTGCCAACGATCTCGGCTTCCCGGTTCAGCCGCCAGTCGTCCAGGAACCAGAGCAGATCCCGATCAACCGGATACGGTTCCGGCTCCTCCACGATCAGCGCGCCCCCCAATCCGCGGCCAAGCTGCTCCGGACCGTTGAGATGGGGGTGGTACCAATAGGTGCCGGCATCGGGCAGCTCGAACACGTACTCGAACTGCCCGCCCGGCTCCACGGGAGGCTGCGTGAGATGGGGGACGCCATCCATGGCGTTGGGCAGGCGGATGCCGTGCCAATGGATGGTCGTGGGTTCGGATAATTGGTTGCGCAGCACCAGGCGCAACTGTTGGCCCTGCCGGTAGCGCAGCACCGGCCCGGGAACCTGACCGTTATAGCCCCACGCGCCGCGGACCTCGGGCGGACCCGCTGGTTCGAGAGAGAACGTGCCGGGGCCTGCGGTCAGCTGATGGATGTCTGATCTGGTTGCGGCCAGAGCGTGACTCCACGCGGGCAGCAGGGAGAGACCCAGCGCACTGCCGCTACCGGCCAGAAAGGCACGACGCGACAGCCGCCAGGAGCGGTTTTGCTCGAACATGATGGACATTCCTCGTCAACAGAGCTGGCTCAGAGCCAGCATTGGTCTTCCCGGCTACTTGTGGAGCCGGCAAATGGGTCAGACGAGAAAAGCCTGTCTCGGAGGAGGGGGGTCTGGTTGAGGCGTTTGTGCGGGAAGAGCCGCGTCCTCGCAGTTGTACTCATCGCAATCGCACGTCTGGAGGGATCCGGCCAACGATGGACAGGCGGGAACCGATGAGCACGCCACGGTACAGCGATCGGGGCCGCTGCTCATGGAATCAGGCGAGACGCAGGCCGGGCATTCGCTGTCCGCGTTGCTGTCCATGGCCATGAACATGGTCCGATCGACCTCGGCCGGATGGCACGCAGCCGCCACCGTCGCGTGCAGTGTTACCGCCAACACCGACGCTATCAGGACCAGGGAGACAAGCAGCCGGTACGCCATGCATCAAGTATGGCACCTGGCATAGCGGATGGAAATACGCCTGACGCGGTGGCCACCGTTCGGGCCCAGCCGTCTTCATACGCCCGGTGTAAGCCGTCGGCGTTTCCCTGGGACAAGGGCGCCATTGTCATCTCCTGATGTTATAACTCTGTGTCCGTTTGGGATTCCTCTAACCCGATGAGAGTGCCATGCCCCCTGTGAATGAGACCGGTCACCAAATTCCCTTCCGCGAAGCGGTGATCGTGTGGCTTCGCGTGGCCATGCTGAGCTTCGGTGGCCCGGCCGGCCAGATTGCGGTGATGCACCGCATTCTCGTCGAGGAGAAGCGCTGGATCGGCGAGCGGCGTTTCCTGCATGCGCTCAACTACTGCATGATGCTGCCGGGGCCGGAGGCACAGCAGTTGGCCATCTACATCGGCTGGTTGCTGCATCGGACCAAAGGCGGTCTGGTTGCCGGCAGCCTGTTCGTGCTCCCCGGGTTTATCGCCATACTGGCGCTGAGCTATCTGTATGCGCTGCTCGGCAACGTCGGGCTGGTGGAAGGGCTGTTCTTCGGCCTCAAGGCCGCGGTGCTGGCCATTGTTCTGAACGCCGTGGTCCGCATCAGCAAACGGGCGCTGCGGAACCAGATCATGATCGGTCTGGCGGCCGCCGCGTTCGTTGCAATCTTTTTCCTGGATATCCCCTTCCCGCTGATCATCCTCGGGGCAGCCTTGATCGGTTACTGGGGCGGCAGGCAGGGCGTGGCGGCCTTTCAGGCGGGTGGCGGCCACGGCGATGAAGCCGGACAGGGCCTCAGTGATCGCGAATCGTTGCTTGGCGAGGGATTACCGGCGCATGCACAGCCTGATCGCCGCTGGTCCTTCACCATTTCGGCGGTGTTTCTCATCCTGTGGCTGGCACCGGTCGCGCTGTTGCTGGCGGTATTGGGCACCGACAACGTCTTCAGCCAGATCGCCACGTTCTTCAGCAAGATGGCTGTGGTGACCTTCGGGGGAGCGTATGCGGTGCTCGGTTACGTTGCCCAGGAAGCGGTGCAGAACTACGGATGGCTGGCGCCGGGAGAGATGCTTGACGGGCTGGGCATGGCGGAAACCACGCCGGGGCCGCTTATCCAGGTGGTCCAGTTCGTCGGCTTCATGGCCGCCTACCGTGAAGTGGCCGGATGGGACCCCCTGCTGGCGGCGACCGTGGCAGCCGTGCTCACCACCTGGGTGACCTTCGTGCCGTGCTTCCTGTGGATTTTTCTGGGAGCGCCGTATGTGGAACGGCTGCGGGATAACCGGGCGCTCAGTGCCGCATTGTCGGCGATCACTGCGGCGGTGGTGGGTGTCATCCTCAACCTGGCCATCTGGTTCGGCATCCACGTGGTTTTCGCCGAGGTAGAGGCCACACATCTGCTCGGAATCCGGCTGCTGATTCCGGAGCCGGCCTCACTGGACCCGCATGCTCTGCTGCTTTCCACCGGAGCGATAGCCGCAATCTTCTACTTCAAGCTCGGCATGCTCCAGGTGCTGGCGGCTTGCGCGCTGCTTGGCGTACTGCTGACAGCCGTCTTTTGATTCCCGTGTATCCGGATGTCGGCAACGGGGCCGGGTTCAGGCGCACGCAGAGCTTGAGGCCCGCACTGAAACGGGCTAGCCTTCGAGCATGAATCGTGCAGCGTTGTGCATCATCATCGTGCTGAGTGTCCAGCTTGTGCTTGGAGGCCTGGTGCATGCGCAAAGTGTCGCGGGAGTGGGCCATTCCCCGGCGCTGCACGACAGCCATGCGCACGACGCTCACCACATGCCGGACCACGAGTCCAACGGCCACGAACATGGCTCAACGCCGTGCGCTTTGTGCGCACATTGTATTGCCGGCGGGCTGGTCCCTGCAGGGCTGATTGCGCCCGAAGGCTCCGAAGAGCATCCCGTTCCCCTGCTGCACTCCTCGCTGCAGGGCGTCCCCGACCCGCTGTTACGACCACCGCGCACGCTCATCTGAAGACTGATTCCGTCTGTCCGCGCCAGCCGGCGCCGGCAGTGCAGTTCCGTTCTTTGGATGAGGTGTACTCATGTCGATTGACAAGGATCGCCGGCCCGCTGCCGGCGACGACGAAACCGATGGCGGCCGCCGCCGTTTTTTGAGAACTGCCGGTGCGGTTGCCGGCGGTGCGCTGGCAAGCACCCCGCTGCTGGCCTCCGCGCGCAGCGCCGACCCCCTCGGGGCCGGCCCCCATCATCTCTACGAGCCCGGCAAGGGTTCGATGATGTTTCACCAGGACCACGATCATGCCCACGGCCGTACCGTGCTGCCGGGAGCGCCGGAACCGGGCGAGGTGGAATACCGGGAGTTCGACCTGAGCTTCGACCTGGTGGAGCACGAGTTGCTGCCGGGGGTGAAGTTTCCGGCCTTCGCGTTCAACGGTCAGGTGCCGGGCCCGGTGTTCCGGGTACAGGAGAATGACTGGATCCAGGTCAACGTCACCAACAACACCGAGGAAATGCATACGGTGCACTGGCATGGCGTGGATCTGATCTACCCCATGGACGGCGTGCCGATGGTCTCCCACGACCCGATCCACCCCGGCGAGACCTTCGTCTACCGCTTCCAGGCCAGGCCGCATGGCACGCGTTTCTATCACTGCCACTGGGGGACGCCGCTGCACATGATGTCGGCACTGCATGGCGCCTTCATCATCGATTCCCCGAATGATCCCGTTCGCGAGCAGTTCCCCTACGAGCGCGACTATGTGCTGGTGCTGGAGAGCTTCGACCTGGAATTCACCCGCAAGCACATCAACGAGGTGCTGGAGGGCATGGGGCAGGTTAACAAGCTGATGCGGGACAACCGCCTGTCCCACGTCACCCATGGCTTCTTCAAGCGTTACGAGGATTTCGTCAAGGCCATCGAGGAGGGATGGCGGCCGCCGTACACACGGGGCAATGCGCCGGGCGGACACATCCGGCCGAACTTCTTCGCCATCAACGGCAAGTCCTACCCGGCCACCGTCGGCGAGCATGGCCATCTGCGCATCCGGAAGGGGGAATACATCCGCATCCGCCTGATCAACGGCGGTATCTCGGATCACCACATGCATCTGCACGGCCACCAGTTCTGGAAGGTGGCGGAGGACGGCAACCCGCTGCCGTATCCGATCCGGCTGAACACGGTGCCGGTCACGCCGGGCAAGACCGTGGACATCATCGTTTACGGCGACAACCCGGGGTTCTGGGATTTCCACGACCACAAGGAAATCCACAACCGCAACGACGGCATCTACCCGGGCGGCATGATCACCATGCTGGAGTACGAGGACATGGGCGATCCGCCCTATGTGCCCTCGTTCTCGGTGAACCAGTGAGGAGGCGGGCCATGGATAGCAAACGAGTCTGGCTGGCCGGTACCGCGCTGCTGCTGTCGGTGCCGGTGGCTGCGTTCGAGATCGATCCGCATGTGGCGCCGGAAGTGGTGATCAGCGGCCGCGGACTGGCGACCGTGGACCTGGAGAGCCTCTCCAGGACGGATGACGGGACCACGTCCGACGAGCGGCTGAACATCGGCGATTCCAGTCTGCTGTTCGGCTTTGCCAAGCACCTCCACAATGATCGCGCCTACGGTTTCGGCGCCTTCGGGTTCAAGGCGCTGGGCGATTCGGCGATGGACGATTCGCTGTTCCTGCATCAGGCCTATGCCGGTGTCGGTGGGCGGCAATGGGAACTGCGGCTGGGGCGAACCAACCTGCCCAATACCCTGCTGCGCTTCCCTACCGTTCGCGATGATGATCTGCTGGCGTATACCCATGTTGCCAACGCGCGCCTGGAGGGAAGCAGCGACACGCTCAGCCTGTACGGGGAGCAGGCCGCTGCCGACTGGTGGTTCACTCCCCGCGTGTCGGTGTCCGCGGCAGCAATCGCCCGCCCCGAGGGAGCGCCGGGGGACCCCAGCTACGGCAGTTTCAACAGCGGTTCCGCCGCACTGCGGTATCACCTGCCGGAGACGATGGATATCGACCGGGGGCTGACCTTCGCAGGCCTGCTGGTGGACGTGCAGTCCCTGGATGAGCGTGTCGGTCTCGACGACGGCGAGCTGGTGGCCGTGCAGGCGGCGTCGCGGTTCAACCTGAGCGGCCACCCGGAACGGCTCTGGCATCTGGATACCCAGCTGATGTGGGTATCAGGCGAAGACGGCGAAAGCCTGGCAACGCCGCTGGAACGGGCCCGGGCCGACAGTGCCGCAGCCGTTGCCTCGCTGCGATATCGGCACCGCCCGTACCTGCAGCAGCGCTGGCAGCTTGCCCTGACGCTGGCTGCGCAGGACTACCGCGGGTTCGATAACGCAGGCCGTTATGTTGCCGTGCCAAGTGTCGCCTGGCGGCTCGGTAACGGCATCGACGCCGTGGCGCAACTCTCCCACGAGCGCTATCAGGGGGATCTGCGCCGGGATATGGGCCTGGAGCATGAAACCCGGGTGCAGTTCGGCATCAGCATGCGTTTCGACCACACGTTCAACCGCTCGGTCGGTCGTCGTGACGACATCCTGTTCCTGGAGCACGACATGCTGCTGCCGGGACCCCGCTTCGGAGGACATTGATCATGAAACGCCACACCATAGCAACGACACTGTTTGCGCTCGGGCTTGCCTTTGCCGGCCCGCACGCATTAGCTGCTGACGACCACGGAAACCACGGAAACCACGGAAACCACGGAGATCACGGAGATCACGGAGATCACCGTCACCACCACCATCAAGGCCACGCGGAACATGCAGCCGCCGATGAGGCGCCTTGGGCCTATGCTGGACGTGACAACCCGGAGCCGCATGCCGCGGAGGACCGCTGGGAGATGATCCAGGTCCCGCATATGCCCCAGATGTTCGTTCAGGCAGGCAGTGTTGATGTGGACAACCGTTGTGCCGCCTTGCTTGAGAATCCGCGCTTCATGGTGGACCGGACCACCCGGGCCCGATGCGGTGAGTCCGCGCCGCGCCGGGAGCGTGATAGCGAGCCTTCCGGCCACGATGGCCATCAGCACTAGTACGCTCAGTCCCCGGGCGGCAGGGCCGCCCGGGGTAAAGGAGATTCGGAAATGCCGGAAATCATTCCCAACTGGCACCCCATTTTTGTGCACTTCACGCTGGGCCTGCTGGCGGTGTCGGCGCTGCTTTACGCAGCGGCGTTCCTTGCCGGTTCCCGGCCCTGGGCAGGCACGTTGCGCCTGGTGGGCCGGGCAAACCTGTATCTGGGCATCCTGTTCACCATCGGCACACTGCTCACCGGCTGGTACGCATACAATACTGTGCCCCACGACGGCCCCTCTCACGCGGTGATGACAACCCACCGGAACTGGGCGCTGTTCACCGCAGCGGTATTTGCATTGCTTGCCGTGGCAGCGCTGGTTCTCCGTCGTCGTCGGCGCACCGAGGGCACGGTGTTCACGCTGCTGGTCGTGCTCGCCGCGGCACCGCTGGCGGTGACGGGCTTTTACGGCGGGGAACTGGTCTACCGACACGGCGTCGGCGTCATGTCGCTACCGGACACGGATGACCACACCCATGATCATGACGGCCACTCCCATGATGGTGACCACGACCACGACCACGACCACGAGCATGAGCGTGAGCATGAGCATGAGCATGGGGAAGGTCGTGAGGACCGTCACGAGCACCACGATCACTGACTGGGGCGCTCCGCTTGCGGACGGTGGCGGGGCGTGATCATGTAGAGCGGAAAATCCGTCCGTGGCCGTGGCCGTGGCCGTGGCCGGGAGCCGGCGGTTCCTTCATTTTCTTCTGAACAGCATGGTATGCTGCGCTGCCGCACAAAGACGGTGCAAGAAGAAGCGCCAGGCGCCTGATATGCATTGGTTGGCCGTACAACGTGTTGTTGGACTGCTGGTTGCACTATTCAGTGCCACATACCTGCCCTCCATTATCGTTTCCGTTCTGTACGGTGATGGGCAGGTGCTCGTTTTCCTTTTCTCGGCCGTTGTGACGTTGCTCGTTGGTCTGGCCATGTACTTGCCCGTCCGTTCCCACCACCGCGAGGTTGCTGTACGAGACGGGTTTCTCGTCGTCACACTGTTCTGGACCATCCTCGGTTTTGCCGGTGCGTTGCCTTTCATCTTTGGCATACACCTGGGTTTCACGGACGCCGTGTTCGAGGCCTTCTCCGGCTTTACGACCACCGGTGCAACCGTTATCGATGGGCTGGACGTGTTGCCGCCATCGATTCTCTATCACCGACAGCAGCTTCAGTGGCTCGGCGGGATGGGCGTCATCGTGTTGGCCGTCGCCGTGCTCCCCATGCTCGGCGTTGGCGGCATGCAGCTTTACAGGGCGGAGATGTCCGGAGTCTCGAAGGATGAGCGTCTGACGCCGCGCATTGCGGATACTGCGCGCTCGCTCTGGTATATCTACGTCTGCCTGACGGGCGTCTGCGCCTTGCTCTACTGGTTGGCCGGGATGTCCGTTTTCGATGCCGTGGGACATGCCTACACCACGGTCGCCACCGGTGGTTTTTCGACCCACGACGCGAGTATCGGCTATTTCGATAGCCCGGTCATCGAAAGCATCGCCATCGTGTTCATGATCCTGGGCTCGATCAACTTCGCACTGCATTTTCTGGCCTGGCGCTCACGTTCCGCCCGAGGCTATCTGGGAGACCCGGAACTCCGGGTATTTATCGTTATCATATTCGCCGTTGCCGCGCTGGTGGCCATTGCCCTGTCTGCGCACCATGTCTTCAAGAGCCCGCTTGAGTCGTTGCGGTACAGCCTGTTCCAGACGGTTTCTGTTATCAGCACAACCGGCTACGGCACCGCAACGTTTGCGGAATGGCCGACCTTTGTACCGCTCCTGCTGGCGGTCGTGGCATTTGTCGGCGGCTGTGCCGGGTCGACCTCGGGCGGAATGAAGGTTGTCCGGATCATGCTGCTGTTCAAGCAGGGCGCCCGCGAGACTTTCTCGCTGTCCCATCCGCGCGCCATGACCAGCATCAAGCTTGGGGGCAAGGTGGTGCCGGAGGAGGTGACCCGTTCCGTCTGGGGGTTCTACAGCCTCTACATCATGACAGCGCTGCTTCTGACCGGAAGCATGATGGCGCTGGGTCTGGATCTCGAGTCGGCCTTTGGTGCCACGGTGGCGTCACTTACCCTGCTCGGGCCGGGCCTGGGGGAAGTGGCTGCTTCGTTCGCCACGGTCAGCGCACCAGTCAAGTGGCTTGCAATGTTCGGCATGCTGGTCGGCCGGCTTGAAGTATTCACGCTGCTCGTGCTTTTCACGTTCGCCTTCTGGAGGCGGTGAGCCAAGGGCTAACCGGATTCTTTTCAGCACATAACTGAGCTTGGGCAATGAAAATCATCATTCTTGGCGCCGGCCAGGTGGGCAGTTCGCTGGCGCACAACCTGGCCAGCGAGGCCAACGACGTTACCCTGGTGGATCTGGACGCGCGGCTGCTGCAGGACCTGCAGGACCGTC
>JBJHBJ010000024.1:0-60148 GCA_050485425.1 Ectothiorhodospiraceae bacterium
GACATTCGCGAGGATCTGCAGCATATGCCCGGCTGGCGGCTGGATCGCGGCGGCACGCTGCGGCAGTTCGACGCGCTGAGGGCCCATCTGGAACGATCGTGAAGTCCTGTCTAATCTGATTCAGGCCGTTCGACTATCCATGGAAACTCACCCAAAAAAGGAACAGGTCATGAGTCAGGCAACAGCGGTAAAAAGCGACGAAGCGCAGATCCGGGGACTAATCCAACGCTGGACTGATGCTTCCCATACCAAGGACATTGACGCCATCATGGCCTGCTACGCGCCGGACGTGGTGGCCTTCGATGCCATCAGCAAATTCCAGTTCAAGGGCACAGACAGCTACCGGGAACACTGGAAAGCCTGCCTGGACATGATGCCCGGCGCCATGCGCTTCGAAGTGCACGAACTGGACATCGCCAAATCCGGCCACCTGGCTTTCTGCCATTTCCTCGGCTACTGCGGAGGAACCATGCCTGATGGCAGCGAGCAGTACGGCTGGCTGCGCTGCACAATGTGCTGCAGGAAACTGGACGGGGAATGGCGCATTGTCCACGAGCACTACTCCGTGCCCTTCGACCCGGAAAGCGGCAAGGCGCTCTACGAACTGGAGCCCTGATCCGGCTAGCGGCTCTCGTGCAAGCGGTACACGGCCAGTTCGCGCCGGCACCGTTCGCGGTCCGGATCCGGAGCGGACTCCACAAGCTCGATGGAGGCGATGTAGTCTGCCGGCAATCCGTGCTCACGAGCTCCGATGAGCACGTGTTCCCTGTACCAGTCATAGGGTTTCAGGGATTCATCCACATCCGTCGCGTAGTAGATCTGCGCGTGGCGCTCCTGCCCGTCAGCCAACGTCACGCTCACCTGCCTCTGCTCGTAACCCGCGCCCAGCCCTTCCACCGCATCCAGCAAGGGCTTTTCATGATTCGGGATCTCGAAAACCACACCGATGACCCGGTCCTCGTGCCTACCGGTATACGCCGCATCACACTTGGCAGAACCATCCACCCTGCTGCGCTTGTGAAACGCGAGCCGGTACTCCGCCAGTACTGCCACGGCAACCACCCGCGCCGAGGGTGTTCGCGCCCGCAGTCGCGCCGTGGACATGTTTGAGCCGTAGGCAAAACAGAGCAAAGCATCCACTCCAGCTTAGTCGTGAGGGTGCGCAAGCCTTTGGCTTGCACACCCTACGAGGGCTAACCGGCTGGCCGCATTAGCGGACCGCCCTTCGGCGGTGCGCATCGCTGCGCTCTGAGCACCCTACGGCTTCGATCTCGGGGTAGGGTGTGCACCGCAGGTGCGCACCAGGCCTTAGCCTGCCCAATCAAATTTTCTGGTCGCGTGCCGAACGATCCACTGCGTGTCTTCGTTGTCGCTCCGGCGCCAGCGGTCAATCAATTCGAGCGTGGGCTCCGGGCGGACTTTCAGGTAATCGGCCAGGTGGTTCGCCACTGATTTCCGGACGAACCTCACCCGTTCCTCTTTCAGCAGTTCCAGAATCTCAAATACCGGTGCCGGCTGATCAATGAAGACGTCAAGCTTCGGCGCCCAGGGCAACCGGGGCCGCAGACCTTCCGAGGCCAACCGCCTGAGGTGGAAGTTGTCGGACAAAGCCCATTGCCTCATGCGCTTCAGCCCGTCCGCGGGGTACCTGCGGAGATAGGGGCGAACGGCATACTCGCCGGTGTTCCGCTTGGTCACCTCGGCAATCGCGTTCATCGATAAATGGAAATGATCCAGGCCGTATCGTTCGATGTACTTTCCAATCGGCAGAATCCAGTAGTAGTTGGTGAACATGCCCGTTTCTTTCGGATTCTCGGGACCGAGAATGCGCGTGAGCACGTCCAGCGACTCTTCATAGTCACGCGGCAGGTGGCGATGCAATGCATCCGCAATGATGCCGATGCGCTGGGTGTAGGTCTTGCCGGGCGTATTACCATCGACCTCTGCGATAAACGCCTGCGCGTCGAACCCACTGTGGATCGGCATGATTTTCCCGGCCAGCATGGCCGCGAGCGCCGCGTCGAACAGTTCCGTGATTTTTACCGTGGCCATTGCTCCGCCTGCACGATGTCGATCAGTAGCCCGTTCGGGTCGGTGATGGTGAAGTGTCTACCATTCACCTCTTCCTCGACCAGATCCAGCGCAATGGTCACCGGCAGGGAACGAAGGCGCGCATAGTCCGCATCGACGTTATCCGTATCAATCTGAAAAATCAGCCCTTCACCATCAAACGCCGGATGAAAGATGCGGTCGACAAACGGGGAACCGGGAACGCAGAACATGATCCTGCACTCCGCGTCCGTGGCATGTTGCAGCACCACGAACCCGTCCATCTCCCGCTCCACCGAAAACCCGAGGTAATCGCAGTAGAACTGCCTGCACTCGGAGACCCGGTCGGTGTAGATCTCGGGTATCAGCCGCATGCGGAGTTCTCCCTCTTCAACCGAATGGAGGCTGCATTATTGAGGGGAGACGCAAGCGGGGTCTTGAACGAATGCGACACAGCTGGACGAGAGACGTCGGCGAACAGCGCTTCGATGACGAAACGTAATGCATCCCGTCGGAGGGCCGGAGGCGGGCAAAATCAGAACGGGTACGCAGGCCCGGCTGACTGACTCACCCGGATCAGTCGTGGCATCCGGCCGCTACAAACCCACCGAGAACATACTCTCCAGATCGTGCTGGGAATGGGCCTTGAAGGCCAGCAGGGTTTCCGTGCTGAGGATGCCGTCCTGCGGTGCGATATGCTCGGTAACCAGTTGGGCCAGGGCCTCGTTGGTGGGCACGCGGATGATGGCCACCAGATCGTAGCTGCCGCCCACCGAATAGCATTCCGATACGCCGTCGATGTTGGCCAGTTGCTCTGCCAGGGTGTTCAGCAGCTTGCCGTCCACCGTCATCAACACGATTGCCGTGACCATGCCTTGCTCCTCCGTAATGAACCGTTCCACAGGGATGTGGCCCCACTTACCATGCGGCAAGCGGGGCCCGTTTTCCAGCGTTGCAGTGGACTTTAGTCCATGTAGCCCAGCTCAGTCAGGAACGTTTCCAGTCGCTCCACGGCTTCAGCCGCCAGATCGCCCTTTTCCCGCTCGCGCTGCCAGATAGTTTCCGCCGCATCGTTCATGGCCGACTGCACGTCCTCCGGGAGTTCGATGAGCTGAACGCCCTCCTCGGCGATAACGCGGGCGAGCTCGACTTCTTCCTGATACTGATACTGGATTGTGCGCAGATAGAAATGCTCATCAAGCGTCTGCACCAGGATATCGCGCACATCGTCGGGCAGCGCGTCCATGGCCTCCTGATTGATGATGAACGCGTCAGTGCTGATGATCAGCGGCGGGCGCACGTGGTACTTGGCGACCTCGTAGAGGCTCATGCTGGACGCACCCTGAACAGCCCCCCAGTGCGCGCCGTCCACCACGCCGGTGGAAAGCGCCTGATACAGCTCCTGTCCGGGGATGCTGGAGGCCGCGGCCCCGGCTTCGGTCAGGAAGCGCTGCAGCGTTCCCGTGGAGCGCAGGTTCAGCGCCTGGAAGTCATCCGCATTCTCGATCCTCTCCTTCAGCACCAGTTCGGTGGCATACAGCTTGTCCGTCGCCCAATAGATGCCGTGCCGCTGGAAGTCCTCGCGCAACATCTCCTCGAAGCCGAGATTGCGGAAAAAGTACAAGGCCTGCCAGACATCCCGGTACGCATTGGGAAGACCAAAGGCAATGCCGGCCAGTTCGGAGCGGTCCAGCACGTAGCCAGGCGACAGCGTGCCCATTTCCACGATGCCGCGCCGCGTGGCGTTGAAGATCTCGTCGGTGGGGAACAACGAACCCGCCTCGTAGAGCTGGAGCTCAAGGCGGCCGTCGGTCCGCTCCAGCAACTTGTCGCGCAGGAATTCCAGGCTGTCCGAGAACGAAGCACTGGCACTCGGCCAGTGAGCCTGTACTCGCCAGGTTGTTGTCTCCGACATGGCAGACAGGGGTACCAGCCCCGTTGCCAGGGCCAACATACTTGCTATCACAAAGCTAATGGACTTTCGGCAGGCACGTTTCATGATTCCTCCAATATGGTGCCGCGTTCCCTACGCTTGGCATTCTGGTTGGTTTGGGCAGGGATCCGCAGCGCCCCCGAAGTGGCAGGCACAACGAGGCGCACCCCGGCCGGGAGAGGGAAGAGCACTCGCGTGGGATGAAAAACGCGAGGACACGCCACGTTCCCTCACTGGGAAGCGTGGCACCTCTGGACCCGCCGTCAAGAAAAACGCCCTGGGTGCGTTGCATCCCAGGGCGCGGCCGAGGCGGCCCAAGTGGAGAGAGACCGAATCGCTCCTTGTCAGGCGGTCACGGCGCGGCGGTTCTCCATCCACACCAGCCCGATGATCACCGCCGAGAGGCCGAGGCCGATCAGGGTGGTGGTCATGGCCGGGAAACTCAGGATGAAGCCGGCCGCCACCAGCGGCAGGCGCAGCCAGTTGTTGACCATGCCCACCTTGATCAGATAGCCCTCCAGCCCTGCCGCGATCAGGCAGATGCCGACGACGATCGACGGCAGCAGGTAGACCAGCGGCCAGAGATCCCCCTGCAGCACCAGCGCCGGCTGGAACAGGAAGAACAACGGCACGAAGTAGATCACGATGCCCAGCCGCATGGCGGTGAACGAGGTCTGCATCGGCCTTGCGCCGGCGATGGTGGCTGCCAGGAAGGCCGCGGCACCCACCGGTGGCGTGATCACCGAGAGCATGGCGTAGTAGACGATGAAGAAGTGCACCGCGATGGTGTTCAACCCACCCAGGTTGATGATCGCCGGCGCCAGCGTCACCGCCAGGAAGATGTAGGCGACGATGGCCAGCCCCGCCATGCCCATGATGAAGCACGCCACCATGCCGAACAGGATGACCAGGAACAGGTTGCCGCCGCCGAGCCCCACCAGCCCGGAGGTGACCGAGCCGGTCACCCCGGTGATGGTGAGCGCGCTCACCACGAAGGCGATGGGCAGGATGATCGCCGAGGTCTGCGTGACCAGCACGCCGATCTGGCGCAGCGTGTCGAAGGCCCGCCGCGGCGTCAGCCAGGTGTGGCGCTGCAGGAACGACAGGCCGATCATCAGGATGCAGGCGTACCAGGGGGCGTAGAACTCCCAGCGCATCACCAGCAGGCCCCAGATCAGGAAGATCAGCACCGAGAGGTACGGCCAGCCCTTCTTGATCACGTGGCGGAACTGCGGGATCTGGTCCCGCGGCATGCCCACCAGGCCGGCGCGGGCGGCATAGGCATCCACCTGCATCATCAGCCCCAGGTAGAACAGGAATGAGGGGATGATGGCAGCCAGCACCACCACGCGGTAGTCCACGCCGATGGTCACCGCCATGACGAAGGCGATGGCCCCCATCACCGGCGGCATCAGCACCCCGCCGGTGGAGGCACAGGCCTCGATGGCGCCGGCGTAGTGCGGCGGGTAGCCCACCTTCTTCATGGTGCGGATGGTGATGGTGCCGGTGCCGGCGATGTTCGAGAAGATGCTGCCGCTCAGGCTGCCGAAGAAGCCGCTGGCGACGATGGCCACCTTGGCCGGCCCGCCCCGGTAGCGGCCGAAGGTGGAATTGGCCAGGTCGATGAAGAAATCCCCCGCCCCGGTGGCGATCAGAATGCCGGCGAACACCAGGAAGCCGAGGATGATCTCGGCCACGATCTTGGTGGTGATCCCCATCATCCCTTCCGATCGGAAGATATGCGCCTCGATGGTGTTGGGGAAGGCGTAGGGGATGCCCTCGAAGAAGCCCGGGAACAGGTGCGCCACCACCGGGTACAGGCCCAGCAGAAAGACCACCAGGAAGAACGGCAGGCCGCCGCTGCGCCGCGACACTTCCAGCATCAGCGCCCACAGCAGGATGCCCAGCGGGACGTGGGTCCAGCCGATGATGACCATGTCCCAGGCGTTCATGAAGAAGTAGATGCACACGCCCAGCGCGACGCCGGCGAGTATCAGGTCATAGAAGGGAACCTTCGCACGCCCCCGGCTGGTGGCCGGCAAGGCGATGAATGCGGCGGCGGAAAAGATGCCGATGAAGATCCAGTAATACTGCGCTTCGACCAGGCGCTGACCCTGGAACGTGAAGCCGAAGATGTAGAACACGCCCATGCCCAGGCCGATGCAGCACAGGATGACGAAAAGGATGCTTTGCCAGCTGAACAGGCTACCGAGCCGGGTAATATCACCCTGCGGCTCCGGCATCGCCGGTTCTTCACGCGCTGCTGTCTGTCCCATGGACCCCTCCGCCGGGTGGGAAGTCGTTGCTGCTCAGAGGACGTCGGGCACAGTGCCGACGTATGCCGCCGGCACCGCCCCCCGGGGCTCGCTCGACGAGCCCCGGGTTCACTCCAGGGTCAGAGTCGGGTCCGGAAGATCTCCAGCCCTTCCGTGTGCTTGCGCATGATCCGCTGGAAGTTCTCATCCTCCCAGTGCGGGCGCACGCCGGCGGAACGGGCCTCCTCCATCCCCTTGCGACGGGCTTCCAGCCAACGGTCCACCTGCTCCTTGGCGGCCTCATTCCATTCGTCATCCTCTTCCGTCCAGGCGCCGATCTCGCGCAGATAGCGCACGGTGCCATCGTGGACCGGCAGCGGGCTGCCGTTGAGGTAGTTGCGGAAGTGTTCCAGCGACATGCGGGCTGCCAGCGCGTGGGTCTCCTTGTACGCGTCATGGCTCTGGTGGAACCACTTGGCGAGGTTGTAGATCAGGTCCTCGTCGGTATCCGGCGTGGCCCAGTACAGGAAGTTCGACACCAGACCGTCGGTGCCACGGGCCGTGGACACGCCCATGTCGATCGTCGCCGGCACGTGTGCCGGACGCACGCTCAGCCAGCCAGCCCAGGCTTCCGTGTCGTCCAGCGGCTGGTCCAGCCAGCGGATGCCCCGCGGATGACCTTCCATCTCCGAGAGCACGGCACTGATCGGCGCGCACCACGCCACGTCGGCCCGGCCGTCGGTGACCGAGCGGCAGTTCTCCACGTAGCTGCCGGCCGGCACAAAGGTCCACTTCTCCTCGGCCTCTTCCGGCGTCATGCCCAGGAAGCGGGGCAGGGCCTCACGGACCGTCCGCATCATGGGCGGGGACTGGGAGGAGAGGGAGACGCGCACACCCTCGCGGTTGAGGTCATAGATCGTCTTGATGTCGGAATCCCCACGCACCACGAAGGCCCACGGCGTGTCGTTGTGATGCCAGACGATGCGCAGCGGATTCGGCGGCATGGCGGCGTAGCCGTCAATACCCTCCATCTGGAAGCGCACCTCGGCCGAGGAGATCGACGCAATGTCGAATTCCTTGCGCTGGGTCAGACGGGTGTAGCGGGTGGGTTCGCTGTCCTCCGGCACCACACGCACCGTCATGCCGGTCTGGCTCTGGAGAATCGGACTCCAGCCGTTGGTGGATGCAAAGCTGCCGCTGGCGGTACCCGGTGTGGCGATACGCAGCATCCGCGGCCAGTCGTAGTCGTCCGCCTGGGCGGTTGCAGTGATCCCCGCGGATAGTCCGAATGCGGCAACCAGGCACGCCGTCACCGGCGCACGCCATACGTTCTTCATCATGATGTTCTCCTCCGCTCTATCGAACACTGTGAACGTGCTCTTGTTGTCGAAAACAGCCTGCTGGCTGAGTCCGCTGAAGCCTGTTTCGACCTTCCCTCGAAGCTATTCGGCCCCATGGATAAAGTCAATAATTTAAAACACCATTTCATCTAGCGAAACAAACCCACGGGCGGAACCGGCCATTCAGTGCTTTCACCGCGCACTATTGAAGCGGCGGTTCAGCTTCCGCATGCCGCCGATCCAGCGGTCGTAGTTCTCGGTCTTGCGACGCATGTAGTCGAGCACTTCCGGATGCGGCAGCACCAGGAAGGTTTCTTCCTGAATGGCTTTCAGGCATGCCTCCGCCACCGGCTCCGGTTCCAGCAGGCCGTCGATGCTGGCGACGCTGTCCTCCTTGCCGCGGGTCATCTCGGTGCGCACGGCCTGCGGGCACAGCACGGACACCTTGATGCCATCGTCGCCGTAGGTCAGCGCCAACCACTCCGCCAGCGCAACGGCCGCATGCTTGGTGACCGCATACGGCGCCGAACCCACCTGCGACAGCAGGCCGGCGGCGGACGCCGTATTCAGCAGATAGCCGCCGCCCCGGGCAATCATGCGCGGCACCAGGTGCCGCGATGCATAGACGTGCGCCATGACGTTGATGTCCCAGATGCGCTGCCAGTCCTCGTTGGGCACTTCCGGCCCGCCGCGCATCAGGATGCCGGCGTTGGAACAGAACAGGTCAATGGGCCCGACCTGGGATTCGGTGTCATCGATCAGCGCTTCCAGCTCCGCTTCCGAGGCCACATTGACCTTGCGGCCGATGCCGCCCACCTCGTCCGCGGTCCGCTGGGCGCCCTCGCCATCGATGTCCGCGCAGATCACCCGCTTCGCCCCGGCCTCGGCGAAGCGATGCGCCAGGGCGCGACCGATACCACCGGCCGCGCCTGTTACCACGATAATGCGGTCCTTGATCTCCATGCTGCTGCCTCCCGGCTCAGGTCCACATATTGCTGCCGCCGCAGACGGTCAGCGCCTGCCCTGTCATGTAACCGCTGGCATCGGAAGCCAGGAACACCGCCAGGCCTCCGAAATCCTCCGGCTCGCCCAGACGGCGTAGCGGGATCTGCGAATTCACCCGTTCCTCGGCATCGGGATTGGTCCACAGGGCCTTGGAAAAATCGGTGCGGATCAGACCCGGGCAGATGGCATTGGCACGCACGCCCTGGGGTCCGTATTCCAGCGCCAGGTTTCGCACCAGGCCGATCAGGGCAAGCTTCGATGTGCCATACAGCCCCAGGGTCAGCGACGGTTTGAACGCACCCACACTGGAGGTGAACATCATCGACCCCGAGCCCTTGGCGATCATGTCCGGAACCACCATCCGGGCCAGCCACAGGTTGGCCTGGACATTGGTCTTCATGGTCTTCTCGTAGGCCTCGTCGGGGATTTCCGAGATGTTGCCGTAGTGCACGTTCACGCCGGCATTGCCCACCAGGATGTCCACCGGCCCTGCCAGTTCGTGGGTCTTGTCCACCAGCGCCTGCAGCTCTTCCTTGCGGCCGGCATTCGCCGCCACCGCATGGGCGCGCCGGGCGCCGCATGCCTTGTTGATCTCGTCTGCCGCCGCATCGAGCTGATCCTGCTTGCGCGCGGAGATCACCACCGTGGCGCCATGGGAGGCCAGGGCTTCCGCCATGACCCGCCCCATGCCCTTGGAGGCGCCGGTCAGCAACGCCACCTTGCCACTCAGGTCGAACAGTTTCGTTTCCACCATGATCCCTCGTCCTCCTCAGGAATTCAGCGCGTGGTAGGCCTTCACTTCGGCACGGGCGACAACGTTGTGGTGCACCTCGTCCGGGCCGTCGGCCAGCCGCAGCGTGCGCTGCTTCATGTACATCTCGGGCAGCGGCGACCACTGGCTGACGCCGGTTGCGCCGTGAACCTGCATGGCCTCGTCGATGATCCGGCAGGCCCGTTCGGGAACCATGGCCTTGACCATGGACACCCAGATACGCGCTTCCTTGTTGCCCAGCACGTCCATGGCCTTGGCCGCCTTCAGCACCATCAGGCGCATGGCCTCGATTTCGATACGGGCACGGGACACCGTTTCCATGTTCTTGCCCAGGTCGATGATGCGCTTGCCGAAGGCTTCACGGCTGGTGCCACGTTCCAGCAGCAGGTTCAGCGCACGTTCCGCCGCACCGATGGAGCGCATGCAGTGGTGGATACGGCCCGGACCGAGGCGAAGCTGCGAGATCTCGAAACCGCGGCCTTCGCCCCAGAGGATGTTCTCCTTGGGCACGCGCACGTTCTCCAGCTTGATGTGCATATGACCGTGCGGGGCGTCGTCATGGCCGAACACGTGCATGGGGCCAAGCACCTTGACTCCGGGCGTGTCCATGGGCACCAGGATCTGCGACTGCTGGCGGAAAGGCTCGGCATCGGGGCTGGTCTTCACCATGCAGATCATGATCTTGCAGCGAGGATCGCCGGCGCCGGAGATGTAGTACTTCTCGCCGTTGATCACCCATTCATCGCCTTCCAGCACCGCGCGGGTGTGGATGTTGCGGGCGTCCGAGGACGCCACGTCGGGCTCGGTCATGCCGAAGCAGGAGCGGATCTTCCCCTCCAGCAGCGGCTTCAGCCACTTTTCCTTCTGCTCCGGCGTACCCACGCGCTCCAGGACTTCCATGTTTCCGGTATCCGGCGCCGAGCAGTTCAGCGTTTCGGACGCCAGCGGGTTCTTGCCCAGCTCAACAGCGATGTAGGCATAGTCCAGGTTGGAAAGCCCTTCCCCGGTCTCGGAATTCGGCAGGAAGAAGTTCCAGAGCCCCGACGCCTTGGCCTTGGCCTTGGCCTCTTCCAGCAGCTCCAACTGACCCGGCGCATAACTGAAGCGCTCGGCACGCCCTTCGCCCAGCCGGAAGAACTCTTCCGTGATCGGGTCGACGTTCTCCTCGATGTGCCGGATCACCTTCTCCAGCAGCGGCCGGTTCTTCTCGGACATGACCAGGTTATTGATGTCGTCATGGGGTTGTTCACGCTTCACAGGATTTCCTCCGGTTAATGATGCGCCGGGCCGGTTCGGGCTCAGCGCAGGATATTGAATCGGGTTCCGCAGATCAGAACCTGGCTGTCGGACACGCTGGCACCTCGGGCCTCGGCCTGTTCCAGGAGACGATCCCGGTCGGCCACCCGCAGGTCCACCGCGGCAAGTCCACTGTGGCCCCGGATGAATCGGAGCTCGGCATTGGCCAGGGGCAATACCGGCCCGGTATCCCGGTCCTCCAGCGGCACGCCGGCCACGGCGGACCAGCGTTCCGCGAGCGCCCTCGGATCGCCGCTCTGGAGTTCGACACCGACGATGGCGGAAACCACCTCGGTGTTCACCGCCTCCATCCACTCCGTACCGCCGGCGGGTTGCCAGTTGCCGGCGGGATCGGACTGCTCGTCCCAGTCCACCTCGAAAAAGGAGGCCCCCATGTCGGCGGGGTGCAGTTGCATGATGTTCCAGCTACCACGATCGGATTCATATGCCACACGCACGCCGTTCTCTTGCGCGCGGGCGCGGACAGCGGCCTGCTCCTCCAGGCTCGGCACCTGGCAGATCACCATGTAGCCGCCGTTACCGCCGCGACGCTGCAGGAAGCGGCCGGCGGCGGTGCCTTCACGCAGCGGCGCGACCACTTCCAGGAACTGGGTGCCGACTGCCAGCAGCGCGTTCTCCAGGCCGAACTTGCCCACGCCGGGATCGACATGGCAGACGGGCGTGGAAAACACCGCCCGCAGATCCTCGACCGCGGGTGCCAGCCTGTTCGCAACCAGGCAGATCTGTCGCAGATGGATCGCCATCCCAGCAGCCCCCGCTTATTGGTTCTTCCATTCCGGTTTGCGCTTTTCCACGAAGGCGTTGACGCCCTCCCGGAAATCCTCGGTATCGCGCAGTTCGGTCATGACCTGCTTGCTCTGCTGCAGGGCCGCCTCCAATCGTTCGAGTTCGTCCATGCCATTGAGAATGCGCTTGGTCGCCTTGATCGACGACGGCGACACGGCGCACAGCTCCCGCGCCTTCTCCATGGCCGCTTCCATCAGCTTGTCGCTGGGCACCACGGCATTGACGAAACCAAGCTCCTTCCCTTCGGCAGCGCCGACGTGACGGCCGGTGAGCATCATTTCCACCGCCGCCTTGCGCCCGATCTGCCGGCTGAGCCGCTGCACGCCGCCGGCCGCTGCAAACAGCCCCACCTTCACCTCCGGCAGCGCGAACGTGGCCGATTCGGCGGCCAGCAGGATGTCGCAGCAGAGCGCGGTCTCGAAGCCGCCGCCCATGGCGAAGCCGTTGACGGCCCCAACGATGGGTTTCTCCAGATCGAAACGGGTGGAAAGCCCGGCGAAGCCCGTCGGTGGCGGCGTGCCCTTGCCGCCCTGGGCGGTGTACTTGAGATCGTTGCCGGCCGAGAAAGCCTTCTCGCCAGCACCGGTCAGCACCGCCACCCACAGATCCCGGTCGGCGGCGAACTCGTCCCAGACCCGGGACATCTCGTGGTGCATCGGCGCGTGCATCGCGTTGTACACGTCGGGGCGGTTCATGGTGACGACCAGGATCTGCCCCTGCCGCTCGGTAGTGACGAACTCGTAACTCATTGCAAGGCTCCTTTTCCGGCCGCACGACTCCCCGGCGGCCCGCTGTGATCACGCGACTGGTTGCCGGTGCGGCGCGCGGGTGGACTTTCATCAGGCGCCAGGCACTCCGCACGCAGGGCGCGGCGGTCCACCTTGTCCGTGGCCCCACGCGGCAGCGGCTGATCGCGGAACCAGACCCGTTCGGGAATCTTGAATCGGGCGATACGCCTGGCCAGAAAGTCGGTCAGTTCCTGTTCGGTCAGCGCGGTGTCGGGTTTCGGCTGTACGGCCGCGCCGACAAGCTCGCCCAACCGCGCATCCGGGACCGGGAACACACAGGCTTCCGCCACTGCCGGGTGCTGGTACAGGGCGCCCTCCACCTCCAGGCAGGAAATATTCTCGCCACCGCGGATGATGATGCTCTTCATGCGGTCGACGATGGTGACCAAGCCGTTCTCCTCCACCCGCGCCAGATCCCCGGTATACAGCCAACCGTCCCGCAGCACCGCCGCCGTAGCCTCGGGCTGGTTGAGATAACAGCGCATGTTGGCGGGGCTCTTCACCAGCAGCTCTCCTACCTCGCCGGGAGGCAGCGTCTTGCCAGCCGGATCGACAATGCGCATTTCCTGCAACGGCGGCGTCAACCGACCCGCCGTTCCGGGATTACTGAGGTATTCCGGGCC
The DNA here is from genome assembly GCA_050485425.1 of Ectothiorhodospiraceae bacterium. GTDB lineage: Bacteria > Pseudomonadota > Gammaproteobacteria > Nitrococcales > Aquisalimonadaceae > LSCE01. The sequence continues at coordinate 12,869 of JBJHBJ010000024.1, forward strand.
GCCGAGGGTGATCCCCAGCGAATTCGTTTCGGTCATGCCCCAGCCGGTGGAGACGGCCGCATGCGGGAACGCCTCGGCGAGCTGACCCACCTGCGCCGCCGGCCGCTTGGCACCGCCGGCACCGATGTATTCCAGCGTCTCCAGCCTTTCCCCCAGCCGGCGGGTGGTTTCCATCAGGTCCGCCGACTGGGTGGGCACGCCGACGAAACGGTTCACCTGCTCTGTCTTGATGACACGGATCGCCTCCTCCGCATCCCATTTGTACAACAGCGACAGCTTCGCCCCGTTGGCCAGGCCCTGCAGGAACACGGCGTGAAGCGCAGTGACATGGAACAGCGGTGTCGCCACCATCCAGGACAGCGGCCGTCCGGAAGGCGGTACGGCACCATCCACCAACGGCGCCATGGCCCGGGTCAGCACCCAGGAATACACCGTGGAGATAGCGCCGCGATGGGTCAGCACCACACCCTTCGGGCGGCCGGTGGAACCCGAGGAATACAGCACCGCGAAATCATCGTCCGGGTCGATAGGCACTTCGGGCCAGTGGTCAGCGGCGTCGCCATCGCGCAGATCGGCGTAGTTATGTTCGCCCTGGACATCCCGCACGGCGAAAAGCCGCAGGCCCTGCCGGTCGGCGAAAGGGGCAATGCGTTCATGACGCGGCCCGTCGGCAAACACCAGTCTGGCGCCGCTGTCCCCGATGGCGTAGGCAAGCTCTTCTTCCGACCACCAGGCATTCATCGGTACTGCCACCGCGCCCAGTGTGCTGACCGCCAGTATCAGGATGGGAAGCTCGGGGTAGTTGCGCATGGCAATGGCGACACGGTCCCCACGGCGCACGCCCAGATCTCGCGCCATCGCATTGGCGACGCGGCAGATCTCGCCGCAGAACCGTGGGTAGCTCCAGCGCTCGTCCCGATAGACCAGCACGTCGCCGCCGTCGTAGGCGGAACCGGCGTGCTGCAGCAGGGCCCGGAGATGCGGCGGGGCATTCCGGAACACCCGGTAACGCACGCCCCGGATGTCGGCCTCGGTCACCTCGAAGCGGGGATCGGTGCAAACCAGATGGGCCGCCGCCTCGTCCGGCGTCATGACGAACCGCGCCCGGAAACGGCAATTTCCCGCGCTGCCAAACACATCATTCGGCTGCCTCCTCCGTTCTTGTGCCCCGCCTGTCCACGGGGTCGCTCAGCGCTAGGCTGACGTTTGTCAGGTCAACGCTACGGCGGATGGCAACACGCTGTCAACCGGCAATTGTCGCGTCGACTCCCGGTGAGGCGGAGCCACGACAGCGCATTGACCGATGCCACAGACCAATTCTAGTATGCAGGAATCCTGACAAACGTCAGCCGACCTGGCGGGCTCATGCAAGACCCGCGAGACAAGACGGCCTTCGGCCGGAGGAGAAGCCGGATGAGCGACTACGAACAGATCACCGTGCGGACGCAGGATCGCGTCACCACCATCACGCTGAACCGTCCCGACCGGCTGAACGCATGGACCGGCCGCATGGCGGATGAAGTACGCACCGCCGTGGGCCGGGCGGGCATGGATCCCGACTGCCGATGCATCGTCATCACCGGCGCCGGTCGCGGGTTCTGCGCCGGCGCCGACATGGGAGGCCTGCAGAGCACGGCCGACCAGGGCAAGGCGGGTAGCGGCGCAGCGCTGAACCCCAGCGACGTCCGCTTCCCGGACGCGCCGGGTCCGGACCTGGGCGGCACCTACCCCGGACGCTTCGGCTATTTCTACCAGTGCCCCAAACCGATCATCGCCGCCATCAACGGCCCCTGCGCCGGCATCGGCCTGATCCTGACGCTGTATGCCGACCTGCGGTTCTCGGATGAAGCGGCGAAATTCACCACCGCCTTTGCCGCCCGCGGCCTGATTGCCGAACACGGCATCGCCTGGCTGCTGCCGCGGCTGGTCGGGGAAGCGCACGCGCTGGATCTACTGTTTTCGTCGCGGAAGTTCACCGGTGCGGAAGCACAGGCCATGGGCCTGGTCAACAAGGCCCTGCCCGGCGATGCGCTGATGGAGCACGTGGCAACCGTTGCGCACACCCTCGCCCACGAGGTGTCGCCCCGCTCGGTGGCGATCATGAAACGGCAGGTGCGGGCTGCGTACAGCCAGAGCTTCGCGCAATCCCTGGCCATCGCCGACGAGGAGATGGACCGGAGCTTCTCCACATTCGACTTCAAGGAAGGGGTGCAGAGCTTTGTCGAGCGTCGCCCACCAGCCTTCCAGGACCTCCAGGGAAGCGCTGACTGATTCCCGCCCCACGCTCTAGGAACAGCGCAATGAACGACAACACGGAAAGCGCAGCACCCGAACTCGTCGAACCGCTGCCGGCCCACCGGATCGACGCGGACGCACTCGCAGCCTGGCTGTGCGGGACGTTGCCGGAAGCCGCCGACGGCCTGACCGTCCGGCAGTTCCAGGGCGGCATGTCGAACCCGACCTACATGCTGTCCACGGTCACCGGCAGGCGGTTGGTACTGCGCAAGAAGCCGCCCGGAAAGCTGCTGCCAAAGGCCCACGCCGTAGACCGCGAACATCGGGTGATGCAGGCACTGGCCGACACCCCGGTCCCCGTCCCCCGCATGCTGGCCTATTGCGACGACCCGGATGTGATCGGCGCCGAGTTCTTTGTCATGGAACACGTGGATGGCCGCATCATCCCGTCTCCGGCCATGGGGCCCGTGCCCCGGGCCGAGCGGCCGGCCCTGGCCCGCTCGCTGGTGGATACGCTGGCGCGGTTGCACGGCGTGGACTGGCGCGCCGCGGGGCTGGAGGGCTTCGGCAGGCCGGAGAATTATCTGGAGCGGCAGACCAGGCGCTGGGCATCACAGTACGAGGGCTCGAAAGAGGCGCTGCCGGCTGACTTCGATTACTCGGCCATGGACGCGCTGCGCGACTGGCTGCTGGAGCACACCGCCGGGGTGGCAGACGAGAGCACCATCGTCCACGGCGACTACCGCCTGGGCAACACCATCATCCACCCCACGGAACCCCGCGTGATCGCCGTGCTGGACTGGGAGCTTTCCACGCTGGGCCACCCGCTCGCCGACCTGGCCTACCTCTGCCTGCACTACCGCCTGCCGCAGGACCTACCGGGCGCGCATGACCTGGTTGGATCAGGACTGCCGTCAGAGGATGAGATGGTTGCGCGCTACTGCGAACAGACCGGACGTCCCGGCATCCCGGAGTGGCCTGTTTTCCTCGCGTTCGCCTTTTTCCGAAGTGCAGCAATCATTCAGGGAGTTGCGGCACGCGCTGCGGCGGGCAACGTCAGCAGTGCCAGTGCAGACCCGGAAAGAGACGGCGCCCGCGCCCGGCGGATGGCGGAAACCGGCATGGATATCGCGCGCGGCATGGGGTTGCCGTAGGGTGCTCAGAGCGAAGCGATGCGCACCATTCCGGGCTTTCGGTGCGCATCGCCTTCGGCTCTGAGCACCCTACGCGGGTTCTTGCCGGGGATTCCAGTGCATATCGCTACGCTCCGTCCACCCTACGGACATCTACCGTAGGGGAGTAACCGCGCAGCGGTTGCTACCGTCGGGCGCCAGCCCGAACTCACCGGCGCTTCCCCGCCGGCCTGCTCTCTGCTTCCTCGGCCAGCCGGTCAATCATGGCCGCGACGCCGGCGGAGACAGTGCGCAGGATCACCTCGTCATCCACATCACGGTTCAGCCAGTCACGCATCGGCGCGAATGCGGCCAGGAACACAATCAGGTTGGCCATGACTTCGGCGCGGGGATCGTCGTCCGGCAGGCGGGTGAGTTCGCGCAGTCGCGCGCCCAGTGATTCGATCACCGCCCGGTCCCTGGCCCACATGGCTTTGCGGTCATCGGGCTGCAGGTAGGGTACGGAGCGGTAGACCAGCAGCGTGCCCTTGCGCTTCTTGCTCCAGGCATCCTTCAGGTAGCCCGCCACATGTTCTTCTAACGGCCTGCCATCGTCCTGGTCCAGCCGCTCGGTCAGTGTCGGTACATCCCGTCCGAACCAGAGCTTGTTCAGCAGGCGCCGGAGTATGTCGTTCTTGTTGGCGATGTAGTCGTAGATGCTGGCCTGGTTGACACCGGATTTCGCGCAGATGTCGCGAATGGTCGTGGAGGCGAACCCCTTCTGAAGGAACAGCTCCAGCGCGGCTTCGCAGATCTGCTCCCGGCGCATCTCGATCAAGGCCGAGTTCTGCACGCCTTCGACAACGGCCTCTTCCAGTTGCTCGTCCTCAGGAGACCGCGTGCCGTCCCGTTTTTTGCCGTTTTCCAATCGCTTTCCCACCCTGGTGACGTGTCGAAATCGACGCTAGCACAGTTGCCTGGACTGAAAAAGAAACGCCCCCGGCACCTGCTTGCCGGGCCTTTTCCAGCCGCCCGGCACGCTTGACCAATGCTGAACCCTACTCTAGCCTGACAAACGTCAGCCAAACAAGAACAGAGGGTTTCCACTGGCAGCGCCGAGGCGACCGTCAGCACCTGCACCAGGCCTACAAGAACGAGGACTCACCGGATGACGAACGGATCGCCGGGCGCTGCCAGCCCCCCGCCTCCCCTGACGAAACTGCTGATCGCCAACCGCGGTGAAATCGCGCTGCGTATTGCGCGAACCGCGGCGGAAATGGGCATTCCCACGGTGGCAGTCTACGCCGGGGACGACGAACACAGCCTGCACGTGCGCCGGGCGGACCAGTCACGGCCGCTGCCCGGCACCGGCGCCCGCGCCTACCTGGACATGGATGCCGTGCTGCAGGCCGCACGGGACAGTGGCGCTGACGCCGTCCATCCGGGCTACGGCTTTCTCTCGGAGAACGCGGAATTCGCCCGGCGCGTGGAGGCGGCCGGGCTGCGCTTCGTCGGCCCCACACCCGATTGCCTGGGCCTGCTGGGCGACAAGATCGCCGCCCGGGCCAGGGCCGATGAACTGGGCATACCCACCCTGCCCGGCACAGGCGGTGCAACCAGCCTGCAGCAGGCCGCCGGGTTCTTCCGGGCACTGCCCGCGGGCGCGGCCATGCTGATCAAGGCGGTGGCGGGCGGCGGTGGCCGCGGCATGCGCCTGGTCACCCGGGAACAGGATCTGGAACAGGCCTGGTCGCGCTGCCGCTCGGAGGCCGAGGCCGCATTCGGCAATCCGGATGTCTACGTGGAACGCTACCTGCCGGCCGCACGCCACCTGGAAGTACAGATCCTCGGCGACGGCAGCGGCGCCTGCGTGCACTTCGGCGAGCGGGAGTGCACCCTGCAGCGACGCCATCAGAAAGTCATCGAGATTGCGCCGAGCCCGACCCTCAGCGAAGCGGACCGCGAGACGCTGACGGCACGTGCGCTCAGGCTGGCGCAGAGTGAGCGCTACCGTTCGCTGGGCACGTTCGAATTCCTGCTGGATGCCGATGCCGCCGATGGCGAGAAGTTCTACTTCATTGAGGCCAACCCCCGCATCCAGGTGGAACACACGGTGACCGAGGAAGTTTTCGGTGTCGATCTGGTGGCGTTACAGCTGGAAATTGCCAGTGGCCGCAAACTGGCAGAGCTCGGCATCCATCAGGACACCATCGCCGCGCCCCGGGGCCACGCCATCCAGTTCCGCGTGAACATGGAACGCATGGACGCCTCGGCCGCCGCCACTCCGACCAGCGGCACCATCAGCGTGTACGAACCGCCCACCGGCGCCGGCATCCGCGTGGACGGCTTCGCCTACGCCGGCTACCGCAGCTCCGCCCGTTTCGACAGCCTGCTGGCAAAGGTAGTCGTGCACGCCCCGGCAGTGGATTTCACCGCAGCCGTGAAAAAGGGCGAACGCGCGCTGAGCGAATTCCGCATACTCGGCCTGGACACCAACCTGCCATGGCTGCGCGCCCTGCTTGCCCGTGCGGAAGTGCAGCAAAACCAGGTCACCACCCGCTACATCGAGCAGCACGCCGAAGCACTCGCCGAGGCCGCCGCGGAGATGGAGCCCCCGCTGTTCTTCGATGCCGAACCGGCCGCGTCGGAACCGCAGCACAAAACCGTCGAACTCCCGCCGGGCACGCGCGGAGTCAGCGCTCCCATGCAGGCCACCGTGCTGGAACTGAGCGTGGAAGCAGGCGAAACCGTACGCGCCGGACAGCAATTGGCCGTGCTGGAAGCCATGAAGATGGAGCACGTCATCGTTGCCCCCTGCGCCGGCATCATACAGGCCGTGCTGACGGCCAACGGCCAGACGGTAATGGATGGTGACACCATCGTCGCCATCGAGCCGGGCGACGACGCCGGCACCCAGGCAGCGGATGCCGCGACGATAGACCTGGACCACCTCCGCCAGGATCTGCGCGACGTGCAGGAACGCCGCGCATTCGGCCTGGACGGTAACCGGCCTGAGGCGGTCGCCAAGCGGCATGCCCGCGGGCATCGCACCGCCCGGGAGAATCTGGCCGATCTTTGCGACGACGGCACCTTCCTGGAATACGGCGACATGGCGGTTGCCGCCCAGCGCCAGCGGCGCTCGCTGGACGATCTGGTGCGCAACACCAGCGGTGACGGCGTGGTCACCGGCTTCGGCACGGTAAACAGCGCGCAGTTCGAGGAAAGCAAGTCACGCTGCGCATTCGCCGTCTACGACTACATGGTGCTGGCCGGCACCCAGGGCCAGCGCCACCACCGCAAGCTGGACCGGCTGTTCAGCCTGGCCGGCGAATGGAACCTGCCGGTGATCCTGCTGCCGGAAGGCGGTGGCGGCCGCCCCGGCGACACCGAACGCATCACCTATGCCGGCATCTCCAACGGCACGTTCTCGAAATTCGCCGACCTGAGCGGGCAGGTACCGCTGGTGGGCGTGGTCTCAGGCCGCTGCTTCGCCGGCAATGCCGCCCTGCTCGGCTGCTGCGACGTGATCATCGCCGACGAAAGCACCAACCTGGGCATGGCCGGCCCGGCCATGATCGAGGGCGGCGGGCTGGGTGTCTACCCACCCGAAGCCATCGGCCCCATCGACGAGCAGAGCCGCAACGGCGTGGTGGACATCCGCGTGCGCGACGAGGCGGAAGCCTGCGCCGTGGCGAAACGGTACATCAGCTACTTCCAGGGCCCGGTCGACGAATGGACGGCACCGGACCAGCGCCGCTTGCGCCACGCGGTACCGGAAAACCGCCTGCGCGTCTACGACATCCGCGACGTCATCGACGCGCTGGCCGACGAAGGCTCGGTGCTGGAACTGCGCCGCGAGTTCGGCATCGGCATCGTCACCGCGCTGATCCGCATCGAGGGCCGGCCGTTCGGCCTGCTGGCCAACAACCCCAAACACCTGGGCGGCGCCATCGACGCCCCTGCGGCAGACAAGGCCGCGCGTTTCATGCAGCTCTGCGACGCCTTCGACATCCCGCTGCTGTCCCTGTGCGACACGCCGGGTTTCATGGTCGGGCCGGAAGCGGAGAAAACCGCCCTGGTGCGCCATGTCTCCCGCATGTTCGTCACCGCCCGCTCGATCAGTGTGCCGTTGTTCGGCGTGGTGCTGCGCAAGTGCTATGGCCTGGGCGCCCAGGCCATGCTGGGTGGCGGCGCCTACGACGACTTCTTCACCATCTCCTGGCCCACCGGCGAGTTCGGGCCCATGGGCCTGGAGGGTGCGGTGAAACTGGGCTTCCGTCGCGAACTGGACGCGCTGGAGGACCCGGACGAGCGACAGGCGCTGTACGAGAAACTGCTGGCCGACTACTACGAAAAGGGCAAGGCCATCTCCGCGGCGTCCACGCTGGAAATCGATGCCGTGATCGACCCGGTGGAAACGCGCAACTGGATTCTGGGCGGCCTGCGCTCGGCGCATCTGCGCCCGCCGCTTTCCGGCCGCAAGCGGCCGTTCGTGGACACCTGGTAGACGGCAAGGCACTCACACAAGCAATGAACCGGAGACAACAACCATGACGGATCTGCTGAAACGCGAGATGCAGGACGGCCTGCTCGTCCTCACCCTGAACCGCCCGGAACGGCGCAACGCCATGACGCCGGACATGGTGTTCGCGCTGCGCGACGCCACCGCCGCCGCGGCGGATGACCCCGAGGTGCGCGCCGTGCTGCTCACCGGCGCCGGCGGCCATTTCTGCGTGGGCGGCGATGTGAAAGCCATGAACGAGGGACAGGGCCAGAACATGTCGGTGGGCGAGCGCATCCACAACCTGCGCGACCGCATGAGCGCCTCCCGCTACCTGCACGAAATGCCCAAGCCCACCATTGCTGCCATCGAGGGCTCCGCCGCCGGCGCCGGCCTGTCGCTGGCACTGGCCTGCGACTTCCGCATCTGCGCCAGCGACGCCAAGCTGACCACGGCCTTCGCCAAGGTAGGCCTGTCCGGCGACTTCGGCGGCACCTATTTCATGTCGCAGATTCTCGGATCCGCCAAGGCCCGCGAACTCTACCTGCTCTCCCCGCTGCTCAGCGGCGAACAGGCAGCGGAGATCGGTCTGGTGACCCGCGCCGTTGCTGCCGACCAGGTCATGAGCGAAGCCCGCACCCTGGCCGCCGAACTGGCCGCCGGCCCCACCATCACCCTGGGCAGGATCAAGCAGAACCTGGCCCTGGCCGAAGGCGGTGGCAGTCTGGCAGCCTGTTTCGACCAGGAAGCACGCAACCATACCCTGTGCATGCTGACCGACGATCACAAGGAAGCTGCGGCGGCCTTCGTGGAAAAACGCAAACCGGTGTTCACGGGAAAGTAAAGGAAACACTGACGGCATGAATACCCCCGAACGGCAAACCGGCCACGTGCTCTACGGCGTGCCCCACTCCCTGTACACCGGCATAGCCCGCTGCTACCTCCGCACCCAGGGCATCGGCTACACCGAACTGCCGCCGGGGCACCCGGACTACACCGACCGCATCATGCCGGCGATCCGCCGCAGCATCATCCCGGTGCTGGAAACGCCGGAAGGCGGGATCATCCAGGACAGCCTGGACGTCATTGATCATTTCGAGGCACAGGGCGTGCCCTACCCCGCCTATCCGACGGACCCGCTGCAACGTGTGCTGGGCGTGATCATCCAGTACTACGGCATGCAGGGCATGCTGCGCCACGCCATGCATTACCGCTGGACCTACCGCAAGCAGCAGGAAGACTTCCTGCGCAGCGCCTTCGCCGCCCGCGCCGGTGAAGCGCAGGCGGAAAAGATCATGGACCGCATGAACAGCTACCTGCCACGACTGGGCGTGACCGCGGACACCATTCCGGCCATCGAACAGTCGTACGAGCAGTTGCTGGGCATCCTCGACACGCATTTCACCCACCACCCCTACCTGCTCGGCGGCCGCCCCTCCATCGCCGACTACGGCATGATCGGCCCGCTGTTCGCCCACCTCGGCCGCGACCCGGTGCCGGCCGGCATCATGAAAGTGAAGGCGCCCAGGGTCTTCCGCTGGGTGGAGCGCATGACGGCCCCCGAGCTGGACGTGCCGGAGTTCCCCGACTACGGCAGTGACCTCGTACCGGACGACCGGATACCGGAAACGCTGAAACCGCTGCTCGCCCACATCGCCGGGGAGATCTTCCCCGAACTGACCGACAAGCTGGCGTTCATGGACGCGCACATCGAACGGACGCAGCCGAAGGACGGCGAACCGGTGTCAGAAAAACCACACCAGCGTTACATCGGCCTGGTGGAGACGCAATTCCGGAGCGTACCGGTTCAGGCGGGCGTGGAACCCTACCTCATCTACGTACTGCGGCGCGCGGACCAGGCACTGGCTGCGTGCAGCGAGGCGGAACGCCGGCGTGTCGGGACGTTTCTGCGCGAAACCGGCCTGGAACGGGCCTTGATCGGCGACCGGGGATACGCGGTGAGTCGGCGCGGACATATCGAGGTGTGGGAGCGGTAACCCGGGCCCCGGTCGCGCATCACCGGGCACCCCGCGATACGGCTGTCCGGTGGTTGGCAGAAAAAACGGGGGCGGCCCACGAAGGCTGCCCCCGTTTGATCTGTAGTGGTTCAGTGATTACGCCAGATCGAAGCGGTCCGCGTTCATCACCTTGTTCCAGGCTTTGACGAAGTCCCTGACGAACTTCTCCTGGGCGCCGTTCTGGGCATAGACCTCGGACAACGCCCGAAGCTGGGAGTTGGAGCCGAAGACCAGATCGACCCGGGTTGCGGTCCATTTGGCCTGGCCCGTCTTCCGGTCAACACCCTCGAACTCCTCCGCATCGTCGGAGGTCGGCTTCCATTCCGTGTCCATGTCCATGAGGTTGACGAAGAAGTCGTTGGTCAACGCTCCCGGACGGTCGGTGAGGACGCCATGCGTCGAGTTGCCGACGTTGGCCCCGAGCGCACGCATGCCGCCCACCAGCACCGTCATTTCAGGAGCCGTCAGGGTCAGCAGATGAGCACGGTCCAGCAGCATTTCCTCCGCCGGTATCACGTAGCGCGCCTTCATGTAGTTGCGGAAACCATCCGCCTCCGGCTCGAGCACCTCGAAGGATTCCGCGTCCGTCTGCTCCTCGGTGGCATCGGTCCGGCCTGGCTGGAACGGCACCTCGATGTTGTGACCTGCCTTCTTTGCGGCTGCCTCGATAGCCGCATTGCCGGCGAGCACGATCAGGTCGGCCAGCGACACGCGCTTGTTGCCTGACTGGGCACCGTTGAACGCCTTCTGGACTTCCTCCAGCTTGCCCAGCACCTTCCGCAATTGCGCCGGTTCGTTGGCTTCCCAGTCCTTCTGCGGCGCCAGGCGGATGCGGGCGCCGTTGGCGCCGCCCCGCATGTCGGAGCCACGGAAGGTGGCGGCGGAACCCCAGGCAGTCTTCACTAGTTCGGCCGTGGACAGACCGGTACCCAGGATCTGCTGCTTCAGGTTCGCAATGTCCTTGGCATCGATCAGCTCGTGGTCGACCGGCGGCACCGGATCCTGCCAGATCAGGTCTTCCTGCGGCACTTCCGGGCCCAGATAGCGGACCTTGGGCCCCATGTCGCGGTGCAGCAGCTTGAACCAGGCTCGGGCGAAGGCATCGGCGAACTCTTCCGGGTTCTTGTGGAAGTGCTCGGAGATCTTCCGGTAATCCGGATCCAGTTTCAGCGACAGGTCCGTGGTGAGCATGACCGGCGGCACCTTCTTGGACGGATCATGCGCCATGGGCACCATGTCCTCGTCCCTGACGTTCTTGGGAATCCACTGGTTAGCACCGCCTGGGCTCTTGGTCAGCTCCCACTCGTAGCGGAACAGCACGTCGAAGTAGGACATGTCCCACTTGGTCGGGGTCGGCGTCCAGGTGCCTTCCAGGCCGCTGGTGATGGAATCATCGCCCTTGCCGCTGCGGTACTTGCTCTTCCAGCCCAGGCCCATCTGCTCCAGAGGCGCGGCTTCGGGCTCGGGGCCTAGGTTGCTGTCAGGCGCCGCGCCGTGGGTCTTGCCGAAGGTGTGGCCGCCGGCAATCAGCGCCACGGTTTCATAATCGTTCATGGCCATGCGGCTGAAGGTTTCACGAATGTCGTGCACGGCCTTGAGCGGGTCGGGCTCGCCGTCCGGGCCTTCCGGGTTGACGTAGATCAGACCCATCTGCACGTTGGCCAGCGGAACCTGCAACTCGCGGTCGCCGGAATAACGGCTGTTGGGCTTGTCACTCGTCGCCAGCCACTCCTTCTCGGCACCCCAGTAGATGTCTTCCTCCGGCGCATAGATATCCTCCCGGCCGCCGCCAAAGCCGAACGTCTTGAAGCCCATCGACTCCATGGCCACGTTGCCGGTCAGGATGATCAGGTCGGCCCAGGAGATACTGTCGCCGTACTTCTGCTTGATGGGCCACAGCAGGCGACGGGCCTTGTCCAGGTTGCCGTTGTCCGGCCAGCTGTTGAGGGGGGCAAAGCGCTGGTTGCCCGTGGAGCCGCCACCACGGCCGTCACCGCTTCGGTAGGTTCCGGCGGCATGCCAGGTCATGCGGATGAAGAAAGGACCATAGTGGCCGAAATCCGCCGGCCACCATTCCTTGGAATCGGTCATCAGGTCGTGAAGGTCCTTTTTCAGCGCCTGATAATCGAGTTTCTTGAACGCCTCGCGGTAATCGAAATCCCCCTCCATCGGGCTGGATTCCGACGTGTGCTGGTGAAGGATGCTGATATTAAGCTGATTCGGCCACCAGTCGACATTCGTCGTACCGTTGCCGCGCTTTGTTGTCTGGGCACCATGCATGACGGGGCATTTGCCCACGTCTTTGGGGTTAGCGGCCATCGTTCTCACTCCATCTCTTTTGCTGCGTCGAGTAAACCGATCCCTGATCCCGGGCAATCCCGCACATCCCTGTTGATTCGGACTGTTGACTTGCTGGATGCTTGACTACGCTGCAAAAGGCGCACGGTCTCCATGGCCGAAGCATCACGCATTCACTCAGGTCCGCTATAAGTTGTAGTCCATGCCCGCAATAGCTTCCAATGAACAGATGCGATTAATTTCATAGTTATTATCAATCCATAATGTGAGGCCCAGCCGGATAGTCCGCCGGAACAAGGGCCGTCAGACCCAGACCAAGGAGCCCCGATGAAACTGGAAACACTTGCCGTTCACGGCGGATACAGCCCCGACCCCACGACCAAGGCGGTGGCGGTGCCCATCTACCAGACCACGTCCTACGCCTTCGACAACACCCAGCACGGGGCGGACCTGTTCGACCTGAAGGTGGAAGGCAACATCTATACCCGCATCATGAACCCCACCAATGCCGTGCTGGAACAACGGGTGGCGGAGATGGAAGGCGGCATCGCCGGTCTGGCGGTGAGTTCCGGCATGGCGGCCATCACCTATGCCATCGAGACCATCGCCGAGGTCGGCGACAACATCGTCACCACCAGCCAGCTCTACGGCGGCACCTACAACCTGTTTGCCCATTCGCTGCCGCGCCGGGGCATCGAGGTCCGCTTCATCTCCCATGACGACCTGGACAACCTGGCGTCCAGGATCGACGACAGGACCAAGGCCGTGTTCTGCGAGACCGTGGGAAACCCGTCCGGCAACGTCGTGGATATCGAGCGCATGGCGAAAATCGCCCACGCCAGGGGTGTGCCGCTGATCGTGGACAACACCGTGCCCACACCCTATCTGTGGCGTCCCATCGAACAGGGTGCGGATATCGTCATCCACTCGCTCACCAAGTACATGGGCGGCCACGGCACCACGGTTGCGGGGGTGGTTGTGGATTCCGGCAAGTTCCCCTGGGCCGAGCACAAGGAACGCTTCCGCATGCTGAACGAACCCGACCCGTCCTACCACGGCGTGGTCTACACCGAGGCGCTGGGGCCGGCGGCATTCATCGGCCGCTGCCGCGTGGTACCGCTGCGCAATACCGGCTCGGCGCTATCGCCCTTCAACGCATTCCAGATCCTGCAGGGCATCGAGACGCTGCCGCTGCGCATGGACCGCCACTGCGAGAACGCACAGAAGGTAGCCGAGCACCTGAACGGCCACGCGCAGGTACGCTGGGTGAAATTCGCCGGCCTGGAAGGCAGCCCGGACCACGCGCTGGCGAAGAAATACATGAACGGCCGCGCGGCCAGCGTGCTCAGCTTCGGCATCGAGGGCGGCGCCGAAGCCGGCGCGAAGTTCATTGATGCGCTGAAGCTGATCACCCGCCTGGTGAACATCGGCGACGCCAAATCCCTGGCCTGCCACCCGGCCACCACCACCCACCGGCAGCTGAACGATGCCGAACTGGAATCAGCCGGCGTGACCCGGGACATGGTGCGGCTGTCAATCGGCATCGAGCACATCGATGACATACTCGCCGATATCGACCAGGCGCTGGCGGCCGCCAGATAGCGCCCCGTCTGCCGGGTGGCCGCGACGGCCATCCGGCAGTTCCCGACCGCATCTTGCCCAGAGGATTAGCCCCGATGACCCTGAAGCTTCATACCATCATTGCCAGCACCCGGCCCGGGCGCGTCGGTCCCACCGTCGCCGAGTGGTTTCATGCCTTCGCCGATGCGCAGGGGCAGTTCGAATGCAGGCTGGTTGATCTGGCCGATTTCAATCTTCCTGTCTATGACGAACCGCAGCACCCGCGCATGCAGAAATACGAGCACGAACACACCAAGGCCTGGTCCCGCTGCATCGCGTCCGCGGATGCCTATGTGTTCGTGACCCCAGAGTACAACTACTCGGCGCCACCGTCGCTGATCAACGCGCTGGATTACGTCTACGCTGAATGGAACTACAAGCCGTGTGCCTTCGTCAGCTACGGCGGCGCCTCCGGCGGCCTGCGATCGGCCCAGATGTCCAGGTTGATGGTGACCACGCTCAAGATGATGCCCATACCGGAGGGCGTGATGATCCAGATGCCCTGGAAACAGCTCGACGACGACAAGCGGTTCATCCCTGGCTCGCACCATGAAAACTCCGCACAGGCGATGCTGGACGAACTGGAAAAGTGGGCGAAAGCGTTGAAGGCCATGCGCTGAATATCACAGAGGGACCATGCAATGAGTAATACGCTGGAACAGACCGAGCAGCCATGCGAGGCCACGCTTTCGCCGTGCGGCGCGGTGGAAATGGTTCTGAAGCCGCGGGAGAAGGATCTGGGCGGCTTCTCCGTGCGCCGACTCCTGCCCACGGCTCAGCGGAAGATGGTGGGACCGTGGATCTTCTTCGATCATATGGGGCCGGCGCGCTTCCCGGCCGGCAGCGGCATCAATGTCCGCCCACACCCGCATATCGGTATCGCCACGGTGACCTATCTCTTCGAAGGCGAGATCCTCCACCGGGACTCCCTGGGCAGCCTGCAGCCCATTCGTCCGGGAGACATCAACCTCATGGTCACCGGACGCGGCATGGTCCATTCCGAGCGCGAGCGGCCGGAAATCACCGCCTCCGAGCATGTCCTGAACGGGCTGCAGCTCTGGCTGGCCCTGCCGGAACCGGACGAAGAGACGGAGCCGGCCTTTCACCATTACCCGGGCAATGACATCCCGACCGTCACCGTCGACGGCGTGCCCGTGCGGGTCATGATGGGCCGCGCCTACGGTGTCAGTTCGCCGGTTCGGCTGTACTCCGAAACGCTCTACCTGGAGGCCGAGCTGCAAGCCGGCCAGACGCTGAACCTGCCCGAAGCCGAAGAGCGGGCCGTGTACGTCGTCTCCGGCGCGCTCTCGGCGCAGGACACCGAATTGCCGGGCCAGTCGATGACAGTCTTCGCCAACCAGCCGGGCATCGTGGTGAAGGCGACGCAGCCATCGCGAATCGCGCTGATAGGCGGCGCCCCCGTGGGCAAACGCTTTATCGAATGGAATTTCGTCTCCAGCCGCAAGGAGCGGATCGAGCAAGCCAAACGGGACTGGCAGCAAGGCCGGTTCCCGAAAGTTCCGGGTGACGAGGAAGAGTTCATACCGCTGCCTTGAGGGCGAGAGCGAGGCGCGGAACCTCACGGATATGCGGGCTTGCGCCCGACGGTAGCAACCGCTGCGCGGTTACTCCCCTGCGCCGGTCCCGTTCAAGCGTCGGGTGCTCAGAGCCGGAGGCGATGCGCACCGGTCGCACCAATGGTGCGCATCGCGGCGCTCTGAGCACCCTACGAGCCTGACCAACCAGTCGCGTAGGGTGTGCAGGCCGCAAGGCCTGCGCACCGGCCCATGCCAGGGAATGGTGCGCCCCCTACGGTTGTGGCCGGATAGCGGCGCGGCTCAGTGCGCATTCACCGCCTTGGCCAGGATGGCATTCAGGGTTTCGCTGGGCCGCATGACCCTGTCCGCGACCTCGGGCGAGGGGTGATAGTAGCCGTCGAGTTCCGCCGGTTTCCCCTGCACCGCGCTCAGCTCTTCAATGATCTGCGGCTCGTTCTCCGCCAGTTCCTTCGCAACCGGGGCAAACCGCTCGGCCAGTTCCTTGTCCTCGGTCTGGGCGGCGACCGCCTCGGCCCAGTACAAGCCCAGGTAGAAATGGCTGCCACGGTTGTCGAGCTCACCGGTCTTGCGAGACGGCGATTTCTCGTTTTCCAGCAATCTCTCCGTTGCCTGGTCCAGGCACCTGGCCAGGACACGGGCACGTGCGTTGTTGCGCTTCATGCCCAGTTCGTCCAGCGAAACGGCCAGGGCGAGGAACTCGCCCAGCGAGTCCCAGCGCAGGTGGTTTTCCTCCTGCACCTGCTGCACGTGCTTGGGCGCCGAGCCGCCGGCGCCGGTCTCGTACATGCCGCCGCCGTTGAGCATGGGCACGATGGAGAGCATCTTGGCCGAGGTACCCAGCTCCATGATCGGGAACAGGTCGGTGAGGTAGTCACGCAGGACATTACCGGTGACGGAGATGGTGTCACGGCCGCGGATCATGCGCTCCATGGAGCGGCGGATGGCTTCCTCATAGGTCTGGATGCGGATGTCGAGACCGGTCAGGTCGTGTTCCTGCAGGTAGCAGTTCACCTTCTTGATCAGCTCGATGTCGTGGGGGCGGTTGCGGTCCAGCCAGAAGATGGCCGGGGTGTCCGACTCGCGGGCGCGGTTGACGGCCAGCTTGACCCAGTCGCGTACCGCCACGTCCTTGGTCTGGCAGGCGCGCCAGATATCGCCTTTCTGCACGTCGTGCTGCATCAGCACATGTCCCTTGTGGTCGACCACGCGCATGACGCCGTCGGCCTCGAGTTCGTAGGTCTTGTCGTGGGAGCCGTATTCCTCCGCCTTCTTGGCCATCAGGCCCACGTTCGGCACCGAGCCCATGGTGGTGGGATCGAAGGCGCCGTTGGTCTTGCAGAAGTTGATCATCTCCTGGTAGATCTTGGAGTAGGTGCTCTCCGGCATCACCGCCTTGCAGTCCTTGGCCTTGCCGTCCGGCCCCCACATCTTGCCGCCGTTGCGGATCATGGCCGGCATGGAGGCGTCGACGATCACGTCGCTGGGCATGTGCAGATTGGTGATTCCCTTGTAGGAATCGACCATGGCCATTTCCGGGCGGTGCTCGTAGACCGCCAGGATGTCGCGATGGATTTCGTCACGCTGCGACTGCGGCAGGCTGTCGATCTTCTCGTAAACGCTGCTGAGGCCGTTGTTGGGATTCACACCCAGTTCCCTGAACAGATCGCCCCACTTCTCGAACACGTCCTTGTAGTACACCGTGACCGCATGACCGAACACGATCGGGTGGGACACCTTCATCATGGTGGCCTTCACGTGCAGCGACCACATCACGCCGGACTCCCGGGCGTCTTCCATGGTCTCCTCGAGGAAGGCGCGCAGAGCCTTCACGCTCATGCGCATGCTGTCGATGATTTCACCGGTCTCGAGATGCAGCTTCTTCTTCAGCGTGACGTTGCCGTCCTTGTCGACAAACTCGATCCTTACGTCACCTGCCTGGGGCATGGTGAAGGACTGCTCGGCCGAGTAGAAATCCCCCCCGCGCATGTAGTCCGCATGGGTCCGTGAGGCTTTGCTCCACTTGCCCATGGAATGCGGATACTTGCGTGCGAAGTTCTTCACCGCCCGAGGGGCGCGGCGGTCCGAATTACCCTCGCGCAGCACCGGATTGACCGCACTGCCAAGAACCCTGGCATAGCGATCGTGAATCGCCTTCTCGTCTTCGTTCTTCGGATTCTGCGGGAAATCCGGGACGTCGTAGCCCTGGGACTGCAGCTCCCGGATGCAAGCGTTGAGCTGCGGGATGGAAGCGCTGATGTTCGGCAGCTTGATGATGTTCGCATCCGGCTGCTGCGCCAGTTCACCGAGAAAGGCCAGCCCGTCCTCGACCTTCTGTTCCTCGCGCAACCGCTCCGGAAATGCGGAAAGAACCCGCCCGGCCAACGAGATATCCGTCAGCTTGACGTCGACATCGGCCGCACCGGCGAACGTCCTGATAATGGGTAGCAGCGAGCGAGTGGCCAGCGCGGGTGCCTCATCCGTGAGGGCGTAGTAGATAATGTTCGCGGATTCGTTGCTCATGGGCTCCCCTTATCGTGTTCTCGGTGAATGGCAGATCATGTCAGCTATTATCTGACTGAACGTCCCCCACTCCAAGCGCAGGCCATCGCCTCGCTGTGGCGGGCGTTCCAATGCGACACCAGCACTGGCAGGACGGCCGGCAACAGGCTGCCTTCGAGATTCACGCCAAGCCTCCGTATCCGGGGCGACAGGGCATTCTACGCCCCATTTTCCTCAGCAAGGAGAATCAGCGCAGGGTCATGGCCGCCAAGGCTGCCGGGATGACACACGGCAATGCTTTCGAACAGGCGGATAACTTGAGTTCAATCAATAAAAAACCGTCGAGAATCACCGATGATTACTAACCTTGCGACAGAAACCACTGAGACAGGGCTTTACCTTCTTAAAGGTTAGTAACTGATCATCCCCCTGCCGCACAAAGGCAGAACGGGAGCAACGACCGGTCAGGGAGTTGAAACAGCGCCCATGCCTACACCGCCGACACCCCGTCTTCCCGGCTGGTATAGCTGGCCGCTGCTCGCGGTCATGCTGTTGCTGGTCTTCTGGCTCGCCCATACGGTACCGACCGCGGAACAGCGCCACGATATCGCCTACAGCACATTCAAAACCCTGGTACATGACGGCCAGGTCAGCGAAATCACCATGCGCGGCCACCAGATCGAGGGAAGGCTGGTCCAGCCGCGCAGCCTTGGCCCGGGGGGCCAGTCCGGTGAACGGTTCGCCACCCGCGTCCCGATCAGCGGCGACGAGGGCCTGCTACCACTCCTCGAACAGCAACGCGTCAGCCTGCAGGTTCAGCCCGATACCGAGGGTGTTGGCCTGAGCCGTTTGCTGTTCTTCCTCCCCTGGCTGTTCCTGATCATGCTGTTTTTCCTCGTCTACCGCAGGGCTGGTGGCGGCGTCGGGGGCGGTCCCGGAGGCCTGGGGGATTTTCTCGATAAAGGCATTCACCTGCAGGCGAACGTACCAACGGTTCGTTTCGACGATGTGGCGGGTCACACCAACGCCAAGCGGGAGGTCACCGAGTTGGTAGACTTCATGCGCGACCCGCAACGCTATCGCCGTCTTGGGGCGGATGTGCCCCACGGCGTGCTGCTGATGGGACCGCCCGGCACCGGAAAAACACTGCTGGCCCGTGCGCTGGCCGGCGAGGCGGGCGTCCCGTTCTTCTCCATCTCGGCGTCGGAATTCATCGAGGTTTACGTGGGGGTCGGCGCCTCCCGCGTCCGGCGTTTGTTCGAAGCCGCCAAGAAGGCAGCGCCGGCCATCATCTTCATCGACGAACTGGACAGCGTCGGCCGCACCCGCGGCGCCGGTGTCGGTGGGGGTCACGATGAACGCGAACAGACCCTGAACCAGATCCTGGCGGAGATGGACGGATTCGAATCCAGCGACGCGGTCATCGTGCTCGCGGCAACCAACAGGCCGGACGTGCTGGATCCTGCACTGTTGCGCCCCGGCCGGTTCGACCGGCATGTGACCCTGGACCTGCCCGACCGCCAGGAACGCGAGGCCATTCTTGCCGTGCACACCCGCAAGGTACCGCTTGCCGGGGACGCGGACCTGGCCACCATCAGTGCCGGCACGCCCGGGTTCTCCGGCGCCGACCTGCACAACCTGGTGAACGAAGCCGCCATGGCCGCCGCCCGGGAAGGCGCCGACCAGGTGGCAATGAAGCACTTCGAGGAATGCCGTGACCGCCTGCTGCTGGGAACCGCCCGCACCCTGGCCATTCACCCGGAGGAACGGCACCGACTGGCCGTCCATGAATGCGGACACACGGTCGTGGCCTTCCACCTGCCGACCGCCGATCCGCTGTACAAGGTCTCCATCATCCCCCGCGGTCGCTCGCTGGGCGGCACCCAGCAACTGCCGGAGCGCGAGCGGCAAACCCTCGCCGAGGACTACCTGAGCGGGCGTCTGGCGGTACTGCTGGGCGGCCGGGTAGCGGAGCGGCTGGTCCTGGGCAATGTGAGTTCCGGCGCCGACGACGACATCCGTCAGGCGACGTCGCTGGCCCGCGCCATGGTGGCGCGCTGGGGCATGTCCCCCGACCTCGGGCCAATGGATCTGCGGGACAGCGAGGACCAGCCGTTTCTGGGCCGGGAGATTGCCCAGCCCCGGCGTCACTCCGAACACGCCGCCCGGCAGGTGGACAGGGCCGTTCACGCCCTGCTCAAGGAAGCGGAGATGCGGGCTGATTCCATCATCAGGGAACATCGGAAGGCCTTCGACCGGCTGGTTCGGGAACTCGAGGAACACGAGACGCTGGACAGAGAAACGATTGAACGCTGCCTGAAAGACGCGCCTGCATCCACAGCCCAGCAGGAAGAGCCCGGAAGCGAGGACGGCCGCACCATCGTCTCACTGCCCGGACGGAGCGGATCCTGATCGGAAGGACGGTGGCCTCAGCGGCTCAGTTCGTTCGCCAGCTCTTCTGTAACCGGACTGTCCGCATCATCAAAACCGATGAAGTTCGCCACCTCCGACACCGGGCGGCGCTTCGAGACCACGGCGTTGGCGGGGAAGCTCTCGTCCGGATATCCCATGGCCACACAGATCATGATGACCTGATCCTCCGGAATGCCGGCATGCTTGCGCACGACCGGCGAATGCATGATGCCCTGACTGTTGACCACACAACCCAGCCCGCGGGACCAGGCGGCGTTGACCAGGCCGTTGACCAGGGAGCCGCAGTCGAACTGCGCGATGTCACCGTCCTGCAGCACGCGATCGTAGGTGACAACGATCGACACCGGCGCATCGAACTGCCGGAAGCCGCGCAATATCCAGTCCTGCCTTTTTTCCTTGTCATCCCGGGCAATGCCCATGGCCTGGAACAACTGCACGGCAATCTCCACCTGTCGCTGCCGATGTGCGCCCTCGTAGGGACCGGTCCCGCGACTTTCCTTCGAGGCCGGCACGCCGGCCAGGTTGCGCTCGGTGTTCTCCGCCCGGATACGGTCCAGCGGCTCGCCGGTCAGCACATGCAGATGCCACGGCTGCGTATTCATGGATGACGGCGCCCGCGTTGCCAGCGCAACCACCTCCTCGATCACGCTCCGGGGAACCGGTTTCTGCCGGAAAGCCCGAATGCTGCGCCGGCCGGACACCACGTCGTCGTAATTCACTGCCTGCCTCCAGGTAGAACAAGGGAAGCGCCGACAGTAGCACATCCCCTGCCGCACCGGATGAGAACGTCAGGCCTGCGCAGGTAGCGAAGAACACGAAGAAGACGCAGCCGTGTGACCCCGATCACACATTGTTTACCGGCGTGTGGATATTCTGCACAATAAATTTGTACAATAACTGTACATCATGTTCGATAACGTTGTTCTCTTCGCGCTTCAACCTGGATTGCCGCCGGCATCCAGCACACCTACGAGGATAGTCATGGAAGTCGTCAGATTCGGTAATGACAACATCGCCAACACCCTGGCCAGCATGAAGGACGGTGACATCGACAAGCTTGCTTTCGGCGCCATCCAGCTTGATCAGACCGGCAAGATCCTTCAGTACAACGCGGCTGAAGGCGACATCACCGGCCGTGACCCGAAGGCCGTGATCGGCCAGAACTTCTTCAAGGACGTCGCCCCGTGCACGAACTCCAGGGAGTTTCGCGGGCGTTTTGACGAGGGCGTTCAGAACGGCGACCTGAACACCATGTTCGAATACGTGTTCGACTACGCGATGAAGCCCACGAAAGTGAAGGTCCACATGAAGAAGGCGCTTGTGGGCAACAGCTACTGGATCTTCGTCAAGCGCATCTAGGCAAGCGCTGATCAACTCCCGCGCTCGCTTTGCCGGCCGCAGCAGGCGGCCGGCACCCTTCCAACAGGTGCCCCGTGAAACATGATCATCACTTCCTGATACCGGCGATCTGCAGCCTGATCGCCGAAGAACTCTCCGAGTTGCGCGGCACCGCCCTTCTGGACCTCAATCCAGCCGGCTGGGATGGAGACACGGTGATCGGCGGCGACGCATTGCCCGCCGACTCCATCGAGATCGTCTCCCTGGCCACGAACTGTGCGGAGCGCTTCGGCATCGAGGAAATCGGTGCAGGCGATTACCTGCTCCGCTACCGGCGGATCGCAGAGTGGTCGGAACTCGCCACCACCAGCATGCGTGAAACCGGAGCGGTGACGTTCCGGACGTCCGGGACAACCGGGCAGCCCAAGCGTGTCAGGCATCAACTGGAAGACCTTGAACAGGAAATCCTCGCCCTGGCCCCCCTGCTGCAGGATGCGGACCGGATCGTTTCCCTGGTTCCCGCACATCACATCTATGGCTTTCTGTTCACGGTCCTGCTGCCGATGCATCTGGGCCTTCCGGTTGTCCGGGAGGGCAGTATCTCCGGCCTCCCCCCTCGCGATCTTCGCGCGGGCGACTGGCTCATCGGCTTTCCGCTGCGGTGGCGACAGATCAGGAGACTCCAGCGGCCCTTGCCCGAGGGCGTCTCGGCCGTGACATCCACATCGCCCTGTCCGCCGGACCTGATCCGGGGCATGAAAGAGCTCGGATTGCACCGCATGCTGTCCATCTACGGCTCCACCGAAACCGCCGGTGTCGGCTTCCGTTTCGACACCGACGCCCCGTACACGCTGTTCGACTACTGGCGCTGGAACGGCAGCACCCTGCAGCGTAACCGGCCGCAAAGCGGTGAGATGATCGACATCGAGCCGCAGGACACACTGGATTTCAGCGATGAGCGGCACTTCCGCCCGGCCGGTCGCAAGGACGCGGTGGTTCAGGTGGGGGGGAAAAATGTGCACCCTGCCCACGTGGCATCCCGTCTGGCCGCACACCCGCTTGTCGCGCGCTGCAGCATCCATCTGGACGATTCGCTCGATGAACCACGGCTATGCGCCACCGTCGTGCTGGTCGCGGGCGCTGGGGCCCGGAACGCTGAAACCGCGCTGCGCGCCTGGGCTCACGAGGCACTGGCCAGCGCCGAGCGACCGACGCGCTGGAGCTTTCTGCACGAACTGCCCACCACCACGACGGGCAAGACTCGGGGCTGGGAGGCAACCGCATGAAAAACATCCATATCAACGGTGCGCCGCTGAACGCCGGGCACATCGAGCAGATTGCCCTGGGAGCACGCGTCATCCTCGGGCACGATGTCCTCGCCGCCGCCGAGCGCGGCAGGCAGCAGTTGGAACGCCTGATTGAGGAGCGCCGGCTGATCTATGGGGTGACCACGGGCTACGGCCCCCTGGCCGGGCGCCACATCGACCCGTCCAGGTCGGGCGAGCTCCAGCGCAACCTGATCTATCACCTGGCAAGCGGGACCGGGCCGGACATGCCCAGGGCCTGGGTCAGGGCCATCATGGCCGTGCGCCTCAACACCCTGGCACAGGGGCATTCCGCGGTGCGGCCGCAGACCCTGGAGTTGCTGGCGCAGTGGCTGAACGACGGCCTGGTGCCGATCGTCCCGGCCCGGGGCACCGTCGGCGCCAGTGGGGACCTGACACCGCTTGCCCACATTGCCCTGGCATTGATGGGCGAGGCCGAGGTCTGGGACGGCGACAAGCGCAGGGACGCGGCGGCCGCCATCGCCGACCGTGGCTGGGCGCCTTTGAATCCGGAGGCGAAAGACGCGCTTGCGCTGGTTAACGGCACCGCCGCCATGACCGGTATTGCTGCCCTGAACGGCCTGGCCGCTCGCCGCTGCGTGGATCTGGCCATGCGCTGCACGGTGGCCTACGCCGAATGCCTGAACGGCCGGCTGGAAGCATGGCAAAGCGCGCTCGGCGCAGTCCGGCCGCACCCGGGGCAGCAGGAGGCCCACCGGCGCCTGCTGGCGCTATCGGCGGGGAGTCAGCGCCTGATGCCGGCTGGCAGACACTACCTGTCCCGAAAGCTTGACGAAGAGATGCCGGTACGGAACAGCAAGGCGATCCCGCAGGACCCGTACACGATACGCTGCGCGCCACAATTGTTCGGTGCGATCCTGGATGTGATCGATTTCCACAACGGCGTGGTTGATCGTGAGATCAACGCGGTGACCGACAATCCCATCTTCTTCCCCGAGGACGACCAGGTCATCCACGGCGGCAACTTCTTCGGCCAGCACGTCGCCTTCGCCGCCGACAGCCTGACCAATGCCGTCACCCAGATCGCGGTGCACACCGAACGCATGATCGCCCGCATCACCGATGAGAGTCAGAACGGCGTGCTGCCGGCCTTCCTGCAGGGGACGGATACCGGGCTGCACAGCGGCCTGATGGGAGCCCAGGTGTCGGCCTCGGCGATCGTGGCGGAACTCCGCAGCCTGGCGCATCCGGCCTCGATTCAGTCCGTGCCCACCAACGCCAACAACCAGGACGTGGTGACCATGGGCACCATCGCCGCCCGCAAGACCGCCGAGGCGCTCACGCAGGTCCGCGAGATCCAGGCCATCGCCGCCATCACCATGGCCCAGGGTGTGGACCTGCTGAGCAATACGGGCTTCGGCGCCGCCTCACAGGAGCTTCGCGATTGGGTGAGAACATTCTCCGCCCCGATCACCACCGATCGCCCGCTGTACACCGACATCCGCAGAATCGCCGAGGCACTGCAACCGGGCGGGTGCGCCAACAGCCGACAGCAGCGACCCCGGAACCCCTCGACCATGTCCGCAAACCCGGAGGCAGCGGCGGATCGTCCAGCCGTGTGACCGGCGTCGCCAGCCCGGCGTATGCGCCCATCCGGATTGGCAGGCGCAGCACGCCGCCGCAACGGATCTGACAGTGGCCGTTCATGCGCTCAAGGCGTCCCGTGGTCGCGCACGTTGCGCCAGTAGCCCCGGAAGCGCTCCAGCACGCCATCCATCTCCCGTTCGGTGAGCAGCGCCGGTTCCCCGATGCTCAGCGCCTGGCAGTAGCAGCGCGCCAGCAATTCCACTTCCATGGCCAGTTCCAGGGCCCCGGAGATGGTGCCCGCCAGGGCCACCTGGCCGTGATTGGCCAGCAGGCAGGCGTTGCGGTGGCGCAAGGCTTCCGCCACGTACCCGGCCAGTGTGGCGGTGCCGAACGTGGCATAGGGCGCGCAGGGAATATCGTGACCACCAGCCACCGCCACCATGTAGTGAAACGGCGGTATGGACCGGCGCAGACACGCCAGCGTGGTGGCCCAGGGGGAGTGCACATGCACCACGGCGCCGGCATCCGGGCGTTGCCGATAGATGGCCGCGTGAAAGGCCCATTCGCTCGAAGGCCGGCGCTCTCCCTGGCCTTTCCCGTCGAGGTCCGCTGCCACGAAATCGTCGGCAGTGATCGCGTCGAAATTGCAGCCTGAGGCACTGATCAGCATACCATCGCCGCGGCGCACGCTGAGATTGCCCGAGCGCCCCTGGCCCAGCCCCCTGCGATTGATCTCCCGGGCGGTCTCGATCAGTTGCCGATACTGCGGTGACGCGTCCATCCTGGATCTCCTGTCGATGCACCCTGGACCGGAAACGCTGCGGCCGCTTCACGATCAACAGGCATAGCGCGTGGGTCTCGAAGGCCGATTATCGCAGACCGGGCAACCGTGAAGGCAACCCACCGGCCTTTGCGCACGATGGGCAGTTGACAGGTGTCACCAAGTTGTCCGGTTCGGCCACTTTACCTGGTGCACTATCTGCTCTGGCGGCACCGGCTTGCTGAAGTAGAAGCCCTGGCCGATGTCGCAACCTTCCCGCTGCAGGTGCGCGGTTGTCTCGGCATCTTCGATGCCTTCCGCCACGGTGCACAGGTCGAGATCCTTGGCCATCGAAATCAGCGCGGAAACAATTCGCATGCGCCGGCGATCATTGGTCACGCGATCCACGAGGCTCCGGTCAATCTTCAGCTTGTCGATCGGCAGGCTGGTCAGGTGCCGGACCGACGTATAGCCAGCACCAAAATCATCCAGCGAGACCGACACACCGACTTCCTTGAGGCCGCTCAGGCTGTCACGCAATTCCTTTGAGTCGTGGATGATCGCGGATTCCGTGACCTCAAGCTCCAGCCGGTCGGGCCTCAGCCGCTGCTGGCGAAGTTCGTCCAGGATGATGTCGGAGAGCTGCTGATCGCTCAGATTTCGGGGTGATACGTTGATGGCGACGGCAACATCCAGGCCAGTTGCCTGCCATTCTGCCGCCTGCCTGATAGCGGTTCTCGCCACCCAGAATGTCAGCTGATTAATCAGCGCTGTGTCCTCGAGCAGTGGGATGAACTGTGCCGGAGAGACCAGGCCGAACGTCGGGTGATTCCATCGAATCAGTGCTTCTGCTCCAATGATGCGGTTGTCCGACAGTCGGTGCTGCGGTTGGTAGAGAAGGACGAATTGGCCGGACTCGATCGCGGATGACGCATCTGCCAGTAACCGCAGATTCCTGGACCTGTCCGGCGTCGGCAGCTCCTCGTACGTCGCGACCTCGCGCGTATTCCGGCGCGCCGATGCGAGTGCCGCATTCGCCCGCTGCAGTATGGTTGCAGCATTCTTATCCGGCGCTGCAAAGGATACGGCGCCAACAACGGCATCCAGGTAGATGGGAATATCGTCGATGGTTACCGGCCGACCGAGGTGGGCCAGGATTCTGTCGGTCTGATCCCGTGTCGGACACCTGGTCTCGTTAACCAGTATGGCGACTTTGCCCGAATGGACGTGATAGATCTGCCAGGTGTGCGGATACAGTGATCGCTGGCGGTTGGCGACGGCCGCCGGGATACGCCGCATGAACTCCGGCCCGAGTGTGTTGAAGATCTGGTCGAAGTTCTTGATGTCGACAAGGATCAGGCCGTACCCCTGGCTACCACTTTCCTGGCGCAAGAGTTCAGAGATCAATTGTTCAAGAGCCAGGTAGGTCGGCAGTCCTGAGCCCGGGTGTATCAGGCTTACGGTGCGGATTTGCTCCAGTTGACGGCGTAAACGACCAACGACTGCACCGGCAACGAATCCGAACAGCACGAAGAAGCCTGCACGGAACAGCCAACTTGCGACGGGTTGCTCGGTCCCCGCGACCACCTCCATCGGCATCAGGGGTCCGGCAACACCGAATCCCGCAATCCCCCCTCCGATGATTCCGCCCATAACCCCGAATAATGTTGCGGATAGCAGGATGGGCAAGTACGCGAGGTGGACGTAGGCCGCTTTTGTACCGCCGGTGGCGTACACCACGGCCGCGACGATCCCGAACAGGACAATAATGCCAAGCCCCCCTGCTACGCGCGCAAAAACGCCCCGAGATGAGGGCGTCCCACCGATTGCCCGAGTCAGTGGGGCAGGCAAACGTAACCCCGCCAGCGATTCCATTGTTTAGATTGTTGGCCTCTGTCGGCGGATGAACGAACGGCACTCCTGCACCGTCCCGAGGGCCACAGTCCAATTGCGACACGCGCCATCACGTTACACGTTATTCGATTTTGCAGCGAATTACGTCAGCTGCCGGCGCTTGATCACGCCGGTTTGTCAACGTGCACGATGGGCGGCTAATGGGTGTCTTTCAGCTCTTCCAGCCAGACCTGGAAATAGTCGTCGATGCGCGCCTGCGTGCGGGCGTACCAGTCCTCGTCCTTGACGATGGCACGCTCAGCGTTGAGTGGGTGAGTGGGGATGTGCAGCCGCATGTCCACGCCGCTTTGCGGATGAGTGGTGACCTGCGCGGCCGCCGAACGGCGTGCCGGGCCGTAGGGAATGCGCCTCGCCAACTCGGCCAGACGCTCGGTGGTGGTGGCGAAGCGGATAAAGTCACGGGCCGCCTCGGGACGGGGGGCACCGCGCGGAACCGCCCAGGTTTCGTGCTCCTGGACCTGGCCGTCCCAGAGGATCTCGATCGGCGCGTCACGGTTGATCATGGCGTCGAAGAAACGCCCGTTGTACCCCGAGGCCATCACCACCTTGCCCTCGGCGAGCAGCCGCGGCGGGGTGGCACCATCCTCCCACCAGTGGATCTCCTCGAGCCCGGCCAGGCGGCCCAGCGCCAGCCGCAGGCCGCGCTGGGTGCTGAGCAGGCCGTAAATCTCCTCGCGGGGCACCCGGTAGGAGAGCAGCGCCCACTCCAGGTTGACCGCCGGGGTGCGCTGCAGGGCACGCGGCCCGGGGAAACGCTGCTGGTCGAACAAGTCCGCGATCGCGGTGGGGCGCGTGCCGGGAAAGGCATCGGTGCGGTAGGCCACGACGGTGGCGAACAGGGTGTGGGTGATGGCGCAGCGGCCGAAGGCACCGGGGAGGAAGTCGCGCCTCGCCGGGGTGCCGTCCGCCGCCGGGGCCAGCAGGTCGGGAGAAAGCGGTTCGAGCAGGCCCTCCTCGCAGGCGGTCATGGCCTGGCTGCGGGTCATGTCGATGACGTCCCAGGGCACATCGCCGTCGGCCACGGCGCGGCGCAGCTCCTCCAGGCCGCCATCGTACTGACGCGCCTCCACCGGGATGCCGGTGGCCGCGGTAAAGGGCTCGAACAGCGCCTCGCGCTGGGCGCGTTCGTAGGCGCCACCCCAGCTCAGCACGACCAGCGGGTCGTTGTCATCCGCCGCCACGGCCGGCATGCAGGCCAGCACCAGCCACAGGGCGACTGCAGCACGGTACAACACGCCTGGCCTCGGGAGACATGCCAGCCCAACGCACATGCGGGAATAGATCAGAGGCTCCTTAACCAGTGCCATGTTCTTCCCGTCGCAGTTCGTCGCTGTGGCGCAGATAGGCGCGGGCAATGCTCGCCTCGTAGACCACCCCCAGGAAGGCGGCATCGCCGTCGACCACCGCCAGGGCCTCGGCGGTGACCTCCTCGAGGCGCCCCATGGCGTCCCACAGCGACGTGTCGGGATGCAGCACCGGCCGTTCCGCGGCAGCGAACTCGGCGGCCGGCCGGTGTGCCTCGCCGGACTGCCGCGCCGCCTCCAGGTCGGCCAGCGGCACACAACCATGGTAGCGGCCGTCGGCGCCGACCAGGTAGGTCT
This sequence comes from Ectothiorhodospiraceae bacterium, assembly GCA_050485425.1. Taxonomy (GTDB): domain Bacteria; phylum Pseudomonadota; class Gammaproteobacteria; order Nitrococcales; family Aquisalimonadaceae; genus LSCE01. Next base: position 41,630 of record JBJHBJ010000024.1, read on the forward strand.
CGGCGCGGCGCGCCCGACCCAACGCCTGGATCGCCTCGGCCACCGTAATCGTCGGCGGCAGGGCCACGCACTCCCGGGTCAGGAGTCTGGTGACCGGGGTCGTCTGCAGCACGGCACGCCCGCGGCCGGCCGAGAGGTCCAGGCCGCGCGCCTGGAGCTGGATATCGAACAGCGAGCGGCCGAACAACTGGGCGGCGATGGGGCTTGCCAGGGTCACGCTGGCCAGGGCCGCGGTGGTCAGGGCATAGTTGCCGGTCAGCTCAAAGACGATCAACAGGGTGGTCAGAGGGGCGCCGATCACTGGCGCGGTGACCGCCACCATGCCGCACACCGCATAGAACACGAAGGTCTCCGGGGGAACGCCGGCCAGTTCGGCGACCAGGGTGCCGCACAGCGCCCCGAACAGGGTGCCGATCACCAGAGCAGGACTGAACACCCCGCCGCTGAAGCCGAACCCCAGGCACAGCGCGGTAGCGGCGATCTTGAGCACCAGGACCAGCAGCAACTCGCCGCTGTCGTAGGCGCCGGCGATGGTGGCGAAGCGCAGGGTTTCCTGGCCGATGCCCAGGATGTCCGGCACCCACAGCGCGACCAGGCCCAGCAATGCACCGGCCAGCGCCGGGCGCAGGGTGGGGGTCACCGGCAGACGACCGGCCAGCCGGGTGGCGCCGAGAATGGCATGCATGTAGGCGCCGGCAACCAGGGCGCCGAGCCCGCCGATGGCGACAAAGGCGGCGAACTCCCAGGGGCGCGGCAGGGCGATGTCGGTGACGTGGAACAGGGCACCGCGTTCCAGCACGTTGGTAGCGATCACGTAGCCGACGATGGCCGCTGCGGCGACCGGCGCGAAAGCGCGCAAGGCATAATGGCGCAGCACCACCTCGTGGGCAAAGACGATGCCCGCCAGGGGAGCATTGAAGGCGGTGGCAATGGCTGCCGCCACGCCACAGGCGATGGTGATGTTGTCGTCAGAGCGACCCAGGCGCAGCAACCGCGCGCCCAGCGAACCCAGGGTCGCCCCCATGTGCACCAGCGGACCGTACTGGCCTACCGAGGCGCCGGCACCCAGCGAGACCAGGGCGCTCACCGCCGATAGCCCACCGGCGCGAGCCGGCAGCCGGCCGCGGCGAGTCTGCACGGCGGCAATCACGTCGGCCGGGGTATGCGGCCGACGCTCGGGGATGGCGCGGTGGATCAGGCCCACTACCAGCCCGCCCAGCGCCGGCACCGCCACCGTGGCAGCGACCAGCACCTCGGGACGGTCGAACATCATGCGGCTGCGCGGCGAGATCAGCAGGATGTCGTTGAGCCACAGCAGGGCAGAGACGAAGCCCACCGCGAAGAGTCCCGCCACACCGCCGATGCCGGCGCCCAGCAGCACCAGTCCGAGAAAGCGGACCACCGCGAACGGTCCGCGACCGTTGCCGAGGTGTGCCGGAAAGGAATTCATGCGCGCCAGGGACACATTGCACAACCCCCGCGTTCTTGCTGTTGTCCGCTTTCGGCAACCTGGCAAGGCGTGGCGCCGGCTCGGCGGCCCGAGCGACCGGGCCGGCATCCCTACACTGTCAGCGGCCGTAGACGGTCCGGGCCCGAAGGGTTGGGCCAGCGCTACTATTCAGCGGCACCCATGCCCCTGCTCCCGGTGATCTGATCCATTCCCCGGTGCCCTCGGGTTATTTTAGTGGGTATCTCTGGCCAGTCACATGCCAGCCTGAATGTCGGGCGCCTTCAGCAGATCGATGAAGGCGCGCAGTGCCGCGGGCACGTGGCGGTGCCCGGGGTAATAGAGCATCAAGCCGGGGTAAGGGGGGCTCCACGCTTCAAGGACCGCCACGAGCTGGCCCGAGGCGAGCCCGTCTCTGGCCTGGATTTCAGGAACGTAAGCAATCCCGAGGCCGTCGGCCGCCGCTTTCACCATGAGATCGTTGTCATCGAGCGTCAGCGCGCCGGGAACGTCGATCGCAATCTCCTGCCCTCGCCGCTCGAACTCCCAGCGGTAGCGCTTACCGCTGGGCAGCCGCTGGCGTATGCAGTGATGTTTGTACAGATCGTCGGGAACGTCGGGCGTGCCGAAACGGCGGAGGTAATCCGGCGAGGCCACCGCCAGGAAGCGTATGTCATTGCCCAGCTTCACCGCGACCATGTCCTGTGGCACAGCCTCACCGAGACGGACCCCGGCATCGAACCCCTGTTCGACGATATCGACGAGCCGCCCTTCACTGACAAGGTCCAGCTCTACCGCCGGGTATTGACGCATGTATGCAGGGACGACATGGGCAAGCAGCAGTCGGGCCGCCCCTTTGCCGGCATTGATGCGCAGCAGGCCGCCGGGTTCGCCGCGGTCGTCAGCGAGGGTGTCCAGCGTGGCATTCAGCTCCCTAAGGGTCGGTGTGATCCGCGCCAGAAACCGGCTGCCGGCATCGGTAAGGGAGACGCTGCGGGTGGTGCGGTGGAGCAACCGCACCCCGAGCTGCTCTTCCAGATGCCGCATTCGATGGCTTAATGCCGAGCGCGAGACACCCATGAGATCGGCCGCGCGCCGGAAACTCCGTTCGGCGGCCACCACTGCAAAGGCGTCCAGATCGGCCAGGGTCGGCTTGGTCATTGGTGAATTTCTCTCACTGGATCATGCCACATTAGCCCACTTCTTCTTTCCAATCGAGAGGGCCACCATGGATTCGTCAATCCACCCGAAGGAAAGGAACATCACGATGAGCAAGACATGGTTGATTACCGGAGCTTCTTCAGGCCTTGGCCGGCTGATGACGGAACGCCTGCTGGCGCGCGGCGATCGCGTGGTCGCCACGCTGCGGCGGGATGGTGTGCTGGACGAGCTGCAGCAGGCACATGGCGAACGCCTCATGGTGCTGGCACTCGACCTGACCGACGTACCGCGAATCCACGAGATCACCCGTCAGGCCTTCGCCAGCATGGGGAGGATCGATGTGGTGGTGTCCAATGCCGGCTATGGGCTCTTTGGCGCCGCCGAAGAGCTCAGCGATGCACAGATCGATCACCAGATCGCGACCAACCTCACCGGCTCGATTCAACTGATTCGCGCGGTACTGCCCCACCTGCGCGCCCAGGGCGGCGGGCGCATCGTGCAGGTCTCATCCGAAGGCGGTCAGAAGGCCTATCCCAACTTTTCGCTCTACCACGCAACCAAGTGGGGTATCGAAGGCTTCGTCGAATCAACGGCGCAGGAAGTAGCGCCGTTCGGGATCGATTTCATGATTGCCGAACCGGGCCCCACCGCGACCGGATTTGCCTCAGGGCTGGTGCGCGGAGCACCGATGGACGTTTATGACGCAACGCCGGCAGGCGATGTCAGACGTGCCGTGGCAGATGGCAGCTTCGAAATCAGGGGCGATGCCGCCAGGACGGTAGACGCCATGATCGCCGCCGCCGACGAGGTGAAACCGCCCTTGCGGCTGGCACTCGGCAGCACGGCGTATACGGGCATCAAACAGGCCCTGGAAGAGCGGCTCCACACGCTCGAGACACGGCGCGACGTGGCCTTCTCGGCCGATATCGATTGATTCGGGTTCACACAACGCCACGGCGACTGCCAGCACCAGGGGGCGATTCCGGAGCCAGACCAAAGCTGCGGAAACGGGGTGCCGGTCGGCCTTGGGAAGCGCTGATCAATTCCCGCGCTGCCGTCCCGCCGGTTCGGAGATCCGCACCCGGCGAGACGGCGGTCTGCCTAATCGAGCTGGCCGGCCGGGTTCAGGGCAACCTATGCACCCGGTGGAAATGTCTTATAGCAGAGCCGGGCGAATATACGTGGCTGGCGACATGTGTATCCCAGATGCCGCATCCACCCGCACACCAGGCCGTTCACAGTCCGAGAAACCGTTCCAGACGGACCCGCTCCTCCTGGAACGCGAGCTTGAAACCCGCGTCGCGCGGGGCGTGTCCGTCGACATAGCCCGGCTGCAACTGCAGCTCCCCGTCACGCACGGCGGCATTGGCCCAGCCGATGACCTGGCCGCGCCAGAGCATAGGTAGCGCGTAATAGCCGCGCACCCGCTGCGGCGCCGGTGTGTAGGCCTCGAAGCGGTACGCCCAGCCCCAGAAACGCTCAAAGCGCTCGCGGTCCCAGACAATCGGATCGAAAGGCGCCAATAGGCGCAGGGCGTCGTCCAGCACCTCGTCCCGGGCGTAGCGGCGGCTGCCGGGGTTCTCGCCAACCGGCCAGTACCAGCGGCAACCATCCACGGTGGCCTGGGGAAGGCGCGCCTTGGCGCGCGCCAGCGCGGCGCGGCGGCGTTCCCTCCACTGCGGAACCGCTGCAGAACCTACTGCCGAGACCAGGCGGCCGAGCGTGGACGCAGGCAGCGGCGCATACTTGGCCACCGCCACATCGATCAATGTGTCCAGCGTGGTGTCCGGGTCCGTCGGGTCGCGTTCATGAGCGAGCTGCGGTGCATACAGGCGTATGCCCGCTTCGCGCCGCGCCACGCGCAACAGGCCGCGGTAATGCATGCCGTCCAGGAGCTGCGTGCTGGCACGGCTGTTGCCCCCGAACCAGTTCCTGGTCGTGCCATGCTCGAAAGCGGCGTCGACTTCACGCGGGTGAACCACCCCACGGCTTTGTACAAACTCCAGTACGGCCTGCGCCTGCATCCAGCGCGCGCGGGGCCACTCGGTGCGTGCCGCCCGTGGGTGCATAAGGCGCTGCGTGCCACGCGGCAGAACACCGTAGTTGACGAAAAAGTCCTCCTCGACGGCCAGGCGCGGGTAGCGGGCCTCCAGATCACCCGCATGGTAGTCGCTGACACGGTGACGCAGCGTCAAATCCTGCGCCCGTGCCGGCGCGCGTATCGGATCGACTTGCACAAAGCCCAGCCTGGTGATGGCACGCAGCAGGGTTGTCGGCTTGAACAGGCTGCGCGTGATCGCGTAGCGGCGAAGGTGATCCATGGTGAGGGCGACTGGCACTGTGATGCTAACCCCTGACGGCAATCGAGCTGGTGGGCCTGATATGGAGGGACATTCGTCAGGTTTTGCCCGTGAGGTCGCCGACAGCCTCCTGCTCATTCCGACCGCAAGGAGCCTCGGGAAGGCGCTCCAGAAGCAGGCTGACCCACGTCTCAGCCTCGCTCCTTGAGTCGGCACTCCGGCGCAGACGAGAACCCGCGGACGCGTAAACGGTGAACCGGGAAAAGGCTGCGTCGCCCGCATTGATTCGGACAGTCCGCTGTTCGTGCTGCTTCGTGAACACCCGGAACTGCCTGGCGCCGTCCGCCGTGAGGCGCAGATGAACCTCCCATCCCTCTCCGCCTTCCGTCATCGCGACAGTATCAACAAAGCGCGTACACAGGTGAAAAACGGGCTCCTGTGCAGTCGATACGCCGCTCGCGAGCAGTAGAAGCAGAAACACATACTTTCTCACGTCGAGTTCCGCTCCATCCGATGCAAAGCTCAGCGGCCCGCTGGGCAGTTCACTCCGCTTTGCCGTCCTGTTTAAATGCCGCGCGCGCCCAATAGAAGCCGAAGATTACCAGAGCCGGACCAACACCGAATGTCAGAAATCCCCCACTGTACTGAGACTGCTCCTCGATCAATGAGTTATATAACACCCAGGCGACGATTGAGAGCCCGATGGCAATTGACGTTATTCCAAACACGGCCTGGGGAACACCGAACAAGATACCGAGCCCCTTTTGAAGAGATGTTGGATCATCCAGGCTCCGAAACGCCGAGCCAAGATCAATCCACGCCAAGATCAAGACTGGCACACCAACGAATATAAAGAGCAGGAGCCAGACGGTCAGCCAACCCTCATGAGTTGTCGAACCAATCGCCCCGGCCAGCGCCGCGAGAAACGAAATTACCGCGAATAACTTTATGGTTGCAGCCTTCATGACCCGGGTAATTCCCACGTTCGAACTCCGTGGCGCGGGGCGTCGCCGAAATCGGTGAACGGCACCGGGGGGCTCGGCCACAAGAGGATCCAGTTTGCGGGTGTCCCCCACTCTCTCCTAGCGAGTCGTCCGCTGCAAGCGATGTCATCGTGTGGCATTGCTGCTCGTCTCCGCACGCAGGAAGTCGAGCAGCGCCTCGCCGCGCGGTGACAAGCGGTAACCTGTCCCGAGACTCTCGGTAAGCCCGAGGTTCTTCAACTTCCTCACGTTGCGCTTGAATCGCTGCTTTTCCTGACCGACAAGACCACACAGATCCCCTGCACGAACCCCTGGATGGGAGTTCAGGATTTCCAGCGTCCGGAAGGTCCACGCGCCCTCCAAGGCTCGCGCATCCAATCGGCCTAGTCGATCCCGCAAATCGCGGAACTCCCCGTCTGTGGCAGCCCGCGTTTCGCGCAGCGCGATTCGCGGATCCGGACGCAGCGGTCCAAGTTCAATCCGGTAAATCTCGCCCTCGCGCCGACGCTGCAATTCATCCAGCAACACCTCTCTCGATGCGTAGCCGGCGCGATGAGCATCTGCAGCCGAAATGGCATCCGGGGCTACTGGCTCGACAGACGTGATGTCGAGCAGCCCGACGGGAGTCAGCAACGTGCCGCCCGTTCGCACGGATGGCCTCCGCCAGCGCCGGAAGGCCAGCGTCACGGCACCCGTTCGAACCCCCTCAAGGAACTCCTTTCGAAAAAGCAACGGATCACCCAGCTCCAATTTCATAGCGAAGGGAACGCCTTCGCATGGGTATCCCCCGGTCTCGAATTACCAACCCGGCAATCTCAAGTACCTGGCTACCTTGAGTTCCAACTGGGGCCACAACTGGGACAGCAATTTTTCTCTTTCCTGTTGCATCTGCTTCTGCGTGTAATTTCCTTTGGGAACTTCGCCCCTGACCTCAATACCGGATGGGATATGAACCAATGTAAAACTCCAGCTGCGGTCATCAACTGCACGCGATGCCACTGAAAGCTTCTTGCGGCGCGTCGATGTACTACCACTGCCGTTCCACGTGACTTCATGCCTGGGCAACTGCCATTTCTGTTTTATCTTCTTTCCCATGTTCGCTCGCATTCAAACTTAAGGCGCCCCTGGCGAAGCCAGGTCAAGAAGGGGACACGTGCGCCAGGTCAACTGGTTTGCTGAATACCGGCACGGCGTTTCCTCTCCTGCTCAATCATTTGTTCCTGCCGCTCCTCAAGGGAGTTCAGCCCGAGACGCGCACGACGCGCATTAACCGTAGCAGAATCCTCAATAGGGAACGGTATCGGCCAACCGTTTTCATCAACATCAAACTGGGTGCCGTAGTATTGAGGCTTGCCAGACAAGGTGCGCACCCGATCCTGAAGAAATGCCAACTGCCAGCCAGCCACATCTTCTCTTGCAACGGCATCTTCCAGCAGACCGGCACAGTCCGCCATGAATGCAGGATCTGAAACGGAATGCTGGGCGACTAGCCATGCGGCTTTGGCAGCTTCCTCCCCCACCAGCGAAATGCCGGGCCAGCCGTGGCGGCCAATGATCTCTTTCAGGCGGGAAGCATTGTGCTCGTGCAGAGCTTTCATCCGGGGGTGATAAGACTCGGATGGCAGCTCTCCGGAATTGAAGAGTTGCTGCAACAAGCGCTGATCCTCCTCCATCATAGTGATCAGTTCATCCACAAGGTTTTGATTCACGGTCTGCTCCGCCAACATGCATGACTTTGTCCGGTGCGTCTTCAGTTTTCGACGCGCTCTTGGGCGGCGGCTCGGGCATAACGCCTTGGCGATATGCCCATAACGCGCTTGAATGCCGTGTTGAAGGCATGCTCGGACTCATAGCCGAGGGACATCGCGATTCGCGCCAGCTTGTCGCGACCTTGGATGAGCCTTTCCCCGGCGAGCATCATCCTCCAGCGTGCGAGATAGGCGATCGGTGTCTCCCCTGTTCTTTCCCGAAAGCGCTCGGCAAAGGTTGAGCGCGACATACCGGCCCGAGCGGCCAGCTTCTGCACTGTCCAGGGATACGCCGGGTCGCTGTGCATTGCTCCAAGAGCTGCGCTCAGTTGAGGATCGGCAAGCGCTGCAAACCAACCAACATCGGTGCGGGATTGCTCCGATAGATACAGGCGAAGCGCTTGCACCAGCATCATGTGCGCGAGCTGTTGCGCCACCAGTGAAGAGCCCGGTCGGGCCTCGCGCAACTCCTCCATCATCAGCTCGATCGACCATCTCAGCCTGGCGCGATCACCCGAGGTCGCAACCTGCATGAGAGGCGGCAACGTCTGCAGCAGTGCCTCGGCATGGCGGCCGTTCACTTCGAAGCGGCTGCCGACCAGGAAAACGTCACCTCCCCCGTTATAGGTGACGATCTCGCCGCTACGGTTGGGGTCGAGCACCTCGCTTGCCAGCTCAGGCTTGACGCTCAGGTCGCTACCGATACTCACGAGCCGACCGCTTGGCAGGACGAAGCAGTCGCCGGCCTGAAGCTTCACCGGTGCTTCGATACCTTCCATCGACAGCCAGCAGGTACCTTCGATGACCGCATAGCACTTGATACGGCCGGCCAAGTCGTCAAGCGTAAGCGCCCATGGCCCGCCAGCGCTGAAACCTGCGGTGATATAGCTGCGGGGCTTCAGCAGAGAGAGAACTTCGGAAAGCGGATCCATGCGGATCTCGGACGATCGCGAACAAAAACAATATTTTCAAGCATAGATCATTCAGAAATTCGTATCTACATTGCATGGCGTAGTGGATCCCAAGGGGGGATCCCGGAACACATCCGAGGTAGTCCGCCATGAAAGCAGCAGTCGTGAATGCATTCGGCACCCCGCCGTCCTTTCAGGACTTTCGCGAACCTGAGGCCAGTGACAGCGAAGCCGTGGTCACGGTACATGCCGCCGCGCTGAGCCCTATCGTGAAGGGACTGGCATCGGGCAGCCACTATGCGAGCACCACGACAACCGGTTTCGTGCCAGGAGTCGATGGTGTCGGTATCGACGCAACGGGACGCCGGGTCTACTTTCTGTTCCCAAAGGCGCCATTCGGCTCCATGGCGGAGAAATCGCTCGTCACAAAGGAGATGATGGTGCCGGTCCCCGAGAACCTGTCCGACGAACGCGCGGCAGCTATCGCAACGGCCGGTCTTGCATCCTGGATTGCACTCTCGCGGCGGGCCAAGCTGCAGCGTGGCGAAACGGTAATGGTCGTCGGGGCAACCGGCTCTGCGGGGGGCATGGCGCTTCAGACTGCACGATACTTCGGCGCAAACAAAGTCATCGCGGTCGGCCGTGATGAGACGAAGCTCAAGCGCCTGAACGCGGATGTGAAGATCACCTTGGACGGTGACGCGGACAGAGCGCTGCGTGCACAGTTCGATGAAGGGGTCGACATTGTCCTCGACTTCGTCTGGGGCGAACCTGCCGTGCGGGTGCTTGGGGCAGCAACCAAGGACCGCGGTTCCCGTGCCGGCGAACCACGTCTGCGCTACGTGCAATTGGGTACTTTGGCCGGGGACGAAGTGCCCATTCGCGGCGACATGTTGCGCAGCACAGCCCTGGAGCTGATGGGAAGCGGTATCGGCAGCGTGGCTGTCAAAGAACTCCTAGCAGGGGCCGGAGAATTGCTTGCAGCCGCTCCTGCGGCCGACTTCAACACGCCGTTCACAAGCCTGCCGCTACGTTCCGTAGCCGATGCCTGGACTGGCGCCCCGGACGTTCGCTACATCCTCTCGCCGACTTCGCAAGTGCTGCGTAATCAGTAGCGCAGTCCGGGGCGCCCCTGCCGGCGCAGTGGTTTATGGGGCACTGCAGTTTATGGGTGTCCCCTCAGTTCCTCAGTTTATGGGTGTCCCCTTGCCCATGGCCCCGCGTCCACGTTCAGCGCCTGGTTAGGGCTGCGACCCCACCACGCTGTCTCGACCTTCGCAGATGAGCAGCAGTGACAAGGGCTTGCCCGTCTCCGGGTGAAGCGGCTCCTGAACCTCCGCAACTTGCCACCCGGCCGAGTACAACACCTCCACCCATGAGGCAAGGGTACGGAAGTACCACGGCATCGGCTCCGCGAAGCTCTCGCCAAAGGCGCTGAACGTCTCGGTGCGCCACCCGTTCCGGTAAACGGCCTCTCCACACGCACTCCAGGGGTGGAGCGTCTGAATGTAGAGCCTCCCCTTCGGACTGACCACGCGCCGCAGTGCCGAGAGAAGCGGCGCCACGTCCTCTTCCAGCAAGGCGAAGTTGCAGACAACGCCCGAGAAGTTGCCGCCCACCTGGTCCGGATTGGCCGCCAGGTCTGCGTAGGAGAGCACCTGAAAGGTGCCGCCGCCCTGCTGGCGCGCGGCTTCAATAAGGGGCGCCGAACCATCCACGCCGACCACGGCGAGTCCCGCTGCGGCCAGGGCGCGTGCGAGCCATCCCTCCCCACACCCGACATCCAGCACCCGTTCGGGAGAGCGGGCAAGCACCGCCTGAACAAGCGCGACGTCGGTAGCAATGCGCCGGCTCTCAATCCTGCCCTCGCGTACAGCCGTGCTCCATGCCTCGGCATTGACGTTCCAGCTTCGGCGAAGCTGCTCGACAGGATCCGGATATCGGCTCATTGCACACCTGGGAAGGAACGGATGCTTTTGGCCCTAACGCTGACATTTGCGGCTCGTTTGGAGCGCAATGTGACCTAGTATATGGGTGTCCCTAAAGTTCTGCAGGGGGCGGTTTATGGGCCTAGTTGTCCCCGAGCTGCGTCCCCTGGCAATAGCGTCCTCTGGTTCTTCCATGCCTGGCCGTTTTCGCCCATAGCTCAAGTTGATCAAGGATTAGCACCAGGCGTTTCCCGGGCTGTGTCAGTTCGTAGCGCACGCCTCGCGGAAACGTCGCCAGGGGCTCGCGCTTGATAAGGCCACGCTGGTCCAAGCCTACCAATCGCTCGCTGAGCACCTTCGGGGTGATACCTGGCAGACACTCCATCAATTCAGCGTGCCGTCGGGCCTTGCTCTTAAGATGCCACAGGATCAGCGCATTCCAACGGTGGCCCAGGAATGCCAGCCAATCCTCAACCGGGCAAACACTCGCGTGCCTTGGTGACGGCTTATCCAAGGCACGTGTCTCGGCAGGCTTACTCGAAAACATCTCAGTCCTTCCCGTTTGGATAACTCTGTTGGTGGATGGTTGACTTCCAATCTCAACCGAAAAAGGAGATCGACCATGTCCACTGTTACAACGCCGAGCGGCATGAACGAAGCCTTTGCTCGTGCCTTCAACAGCCGCAACATCGACAACCTGACGGCGCTTTACGAAGAGAACGCCGTGCTGCAAACCGAAGCCGGCGAGCGATGCTTGCACGGGCTGAATGCAATCCGTACCGAACTGAGTAACCTGCTGCAAGCGCCTGGCACCATGCGCTCCGTTAATAATTATTACCTTGAACACGGCGATCTGGCGTTGTTGCGCGCCGACTGGGCGTTGATCGGTGACAACGGCGAGGTCATCGCTTCCGGAAGCTCTGCAGAAGTGGTGCGCCGACAACAAGACGGAACCTGGCGCTACGTGATCGACCACGCCGTCGGAGCAAGCGTGCCGAGCATGGACACGCAACGGTAACAGCAACTCGCCGCTAGGGCGGGGCTCACGACCCCGATCGTCCCGCACCACTGGGCATACGGATCACGTACCACGGCGGTTCAGCGACTTGATTCACCTCTATCACCGTGCTGCCAATGTGGGGAGCCCCAGGTTCCAGAAGACCCGCGCCGGCAATGAATGATGATGCGAGTGATGCGGGACACCCACTTGTTGCCCACTAGCCGGAAGGGATCGGCCGCTGCTTGCCGCGGTTGTATCACGATGGGTATCAAGATGGGTGTCCCTATAACCCTCCATAACCCGATTTGTCGGTTTATCGCTGCCCCCTAGCTGCGGGCGCTACAGAAACCTCCATTTAATCGCAATAGCAACAGCCGCAGGGAGCGAATACAACAACAGCATGATCGGGAGTTCTTCACTGACGCTGTATCCGGCGTGGCTAACGCCCACCCACAGGTTGAATCCCGTGGCCGCCAGCCAGATCGCAAGAAACGCCGACAGGCCCCACGTCGTGGATGCCGGATAGTAGTTAGTGAACAACTTGCTGAACAAGGCTATCGCCGCAAACAAGAACAAGCCGACAATCAGAAGTGTTATCGTCCGCATGACTTGAAACCCTCAAGAATTAACAGAAGCGTGCATATACGATAGCCCGTCTCTTGCTCGAACCCCTCAGGTTTATGGGCTTCCCCGAGTTGCGTCTGGCTCATTCCGTGGCCTTTCTCCGGTCAGCGGCTAATCTGTGGAGAAACGTTCGGAGGCGTTATGGACAATATGGAACTGCAGCGCCGGATGAAGGAGATGGAGCTCTATTCCGGGGCGCTGGACGGCACTCTGGGGCCGCTTTCCATGCAGGGCATCGCGGCCTTGCTGAACTTTGGCCGGGTGAAGGCGCCGCGTTCCTGGCCCAACGCACGTCGGGTGCTGGCTGCAAAGCAGCTCATTTGCCGGATGGACGGTATCGAGGTAGGGGCTGTGGATGGTTTGTACGGGCCACAGACCCAGTTCGCCTTCGAGGTGTACGCGGAACGACTCGGCGGGAAGCCAGCCCGCCTTCCGGACCGGGATCGGGGGCAGGATGAGACGTTGATCACTGCCGATGCTGCCCAGGCCTGGCCGCGGCAAGCGGAGGTGGAGCGGTTTTTCGGCCCTGTGGGGGCCAATCAGGTGCTGCTGGATCTGCCCTACCCCCTCCGGATCGCCTGGGACCAAACCAAGACAGTGCGCCGGATCTCCGTTCACAGCGAGGTACGGGATTCTGCCGGGCGTTGCTTCGAGCGCATTGCGGAAACCTACGATGCCCAGGCGCGCCGGGAACTGGGTCTAGATCTGTTCGGCGGGTGCTTCAACGTACGGCGGATGCGAGGCGGCCAACGATGGTCCATGCACTCCTGGGGGATTGCCATTGATTTTGATCCGTCCCGCAACGGGCTGCGTTCAAACAGTACCAACGCCCGGCTGGCCCAGCCGGATTGCGAGCCCTTCTGGCAGATCTGGGAAAACGAGGGTTGGGTGTCCCTGGGCCGGACGCGGGACTTCGACTGGATGCACATCCAGGCGGCCCAGCTTTAGCCGGACGCTGTGAGTCCCGTTCGGCCGCCCCACGGGGGATGTACAGATTATGGGTGTCCCCTATTTCATATTTCCTACAGGGATGAGGCCGGGGCGTGATGCGCCCCGGTGTTCGGCATCGAAGGGCCGTCGTCACGCCAGTTGCAGCTGGCGCTTGGCGGTGACCTCGCCGTGCAGTTGCTCGACCAGCCGGTCGATGCGCTCGAGGGCGCTTTTGGTCGAGGCCGCCAGCGCCTCGCCACCTTCCTCCTGATGTTCGATGGCGATGCTATGAAAGCCAGCGATGCCGATGAACTGCAAGGCAGTGCGTACGCCAGGCTCCATATGGTTGAGTTCGCCCAGGCGTCCCCCGGGGTCGAAGCCGTGATCGCCACGGGATGAGAGCAGTACCGCGTGGCGCGCACGGTCGGCCAGTAGCGGAATATAGTGCGTCAGCGGCAGGTGGGGGTGGCTGCCGTATTGCGGGTCGTAATCGACGGTGCGGCCCAGTCGAACGATGTTGTCGATCCAGGCCTTGAACGCGGCCGGCGGGCCGAAGTTGTACATCGGTACGCCGAGCACCAGGATATCGGCTTGCTCCACCTCATCGACCAGCGCGTTGCTCTCGGCAAGCACTGCCTGCATGGATTCGCTGCGACTTTTCTCGGGCGTAAAGGCGGCCTCGATCCACTCGACGCTGGTCAACTGGGGTGGGGTGGCGCCGATATCCTGGTAGACGATCTCGGCATCCGGTTCCAAAGCCCTCCAACGAGTAATGAAGTGATGGGTCAACCGGCGAGTATGCGAGCCGTGGTCATGGGTGCCGGCGCGACCGGGGCGTGGGCTGGCATCAAGGTGAAGTAAGCGTGTCATGGGTGGCTCCTGTATTCTGATGGCATTTTCCAGGTGAGTTTCTTTCAGCCGCCTCTTGACGACTAACGCCATCAGGCCAGAAGCTTCGTGGGTCGACAAACGACGATTCTTTTTCGATTCTGGAAAATAAAATTCAGCCATGATGCCGCGACGACTCCCTTCGCTCTCCGCCCTGCGCGCCTTCGAGGCAGCGGCGCGCCACCTCAGCGCCAAGCGGGCTGCCGAGGAGCTCTCGGTCACGCCGACGGCGATCAGCCATCAGATACGCCAGCTAGAGGAGAGCCTGGGGGTGGCCCTGTTCGTGCGTCGGCCTCGGCAGCTGGTGCTGACAACTCAGGGCCAGGCGCTGCTCAGTGTGTTGAGCGACTCCTTCGATGCCATCGCCGAGACGGTGACCAAGCTGCGCCGTCCGCCGGCGCGGCAGGCAGTAACGCTCTCCACCACACCGGCCGTGGCCGCGCGCTGGCTGCTGCCCTGGGTCTGCCTGCTGCGCGATGCCCATCCGCAGATCGACCTGAGCATTCAGGTTTCACACCAAAGGGTCGCCCTGGATGGCGTCGTCGCCGACATGGCGATTCGCTATGGCGAAGGCCCCTGGCCCGGGCTGGTCGCGGAGAAGCTGTTCGACAATGTTTTCGTACCCGTTTGCAGCCCCGTGCTTAAGCTGCGTGAACCGGCCGAACTGGTGCGCCACACGCTGCTTCACTTCTCTCCACCCGCACCGTTGGACTGGGCGGCCTGGCAGCGCCAGGTCCAGGTGCCGGGGCTCGACGTCAGCGCCGGGCTGATGTTCTCCGACGAGACCCATAGCATTGCCGCTGCCCTGGATGGCCAGGGCGTCGCCCTGATGAGCCGGTATCTGATTGAGGAGGAGCTTCGTCAGGGGCGCTTGGTCCAGCCATTCGGCCCTGAGATAAAGGCCGCTCCCTTCCAGCTCGTCTACCCGCCTAAGCGACTTGAGGAGCCGGCCATCGCGGCCGTGCGCGGGTGGATCATCGGATTGCTGGATTCACAAGCCAGAGAGAGCGGTTGCCGTGCGATAGTCGAGTGACCGAGCATATGGGTGTCCCCAAGTCCTCCCCTTCTCCTTCACGGACTACCTGCAACTCGTCGACTGGAGCGGGCGCGCCGTCCGAGAAGACAAACGCGGCCACATCCCGGCGAACCTGCCCCCCATTCTCACCCGGCTGGGCATAGACCCCGAGGCCTATCTGAAAACCGTGCGGCGCGGCCAACGCTTCGGCATTGCCATCGGCACAATGCACTCCCTGCGCCGTCTGGCCGAGCACCTCCATCAGCGATACATCCGCGGCAGCGGCGAAGCCCGCAGACTCTTTCCGCTCGCCACATAGCATCCAACGGTTTCCCAAGAGATTGGAATAGCGACAGCCAGGCCTGCCGCTGCGCACGAACCTGCTTTTCCAGGTAAATCATTACAAGGACGCGCGTTTACCGCTTCGGGACGAAGTATGGGACGGGGTGAAGGAGCGAACAAACTGGGAACCGGCGCGCCCCAGGCTTTCCAATTCCAGGCTTTCCAATTTATGGGTGTCCTCTAGCTCCCTAGCTCCTGCCATGTCACACCTCATCAATCGCAGAAATGAAGAGGTGCCCAATTCACCGGGGCAAGGTCACAGCGGAAAAGCCGGTCCGCGTTGACGCTTTTGTTAGCGCATTTCGTGCCGACTTACATTTATTTATCTTTTGCCTGCCTGTTCTTGACTTCGCTAAGGAGGCTTCCACCTTGAAGATCTTCTCTCGCAAACAATCGATCGGCTACAGCCGCTTTTATTTGATTTCTTTCCTCGTCTGGCAATTCAGCAAGAAAAGGATCGATGGACGCAAGTTCAAGCTCAACGCGTCTATTCCTTCTCTCCACTTTGTGATGCTTGTCTGCCTGCCTCGCTGCATACCCAGCCAGTGCACCAAATGTCAAGACAACACCAAATCGCGCCAAAAACACTCCTGGATTAAAATCATCGAATGTTCCATGAAAGGCATAGATTGCAAACCCAACCATCCCAGCTAGCGAAAGCAAGGAAACGCCGTCCCAAAAGCGCCCAACTTTTCGTTCCTCATTTGCAACGCGCTGGCAACCCCCGACCATTCCGGTATTCGCTATTACATGTATAAGGCGTTCTGCCTTTTCTTTAAATTTTTCGATTTCCGATATGATACCACCCGCCTTGGCGCTTAGATTTTCTGAGATACTATTGAACCTTGTCTCGGAACCTTCTATAGACGCTTCAAATTTTTCTTCATAACTGGAGCGTAGCTGCTCCATTTTTCCCTCCTCCTCTTTAAGTACGCTAGCGGATTCGCTTCGTCGTGCCTCCTCCGCTTTAGAAAACTGTGATTGAAATTCGTTCACAACTGAATCTAAGCGTGATTTTTGTTCCCTGATTGAGTTTTTCAGCGCATTAGCTTCCTCACGTAGGCTCTCTATGGCTTTACGAGTCTCTGCCAGTTCTTGTTCTGCATATCTTGCATTTTGACCTACCGATTTTCTAAACGAGCTTATTGCGTCTCGCACTTGGTCGAGATCAAGGTCTACGGCCGGAATCCACAGCGCTCTCGCAGTGGATAGAATACTATCTGCTGCGGTAGACGCGTTAGTTATATGGTTGGCATTTTTATTTGATTTGTATTGCGTCAGTTCCTGTTTGATTTTCGAAAACTGCTGATCTGCACTTTTAAGCGCTTGGAAAGATGTGAGTTCTGGATCCGCCGAGGAGACCTGATTTAGAAACAGGTCAATAACTCGACGTAACCGATGCAATGACTCTCTAACTTCTGTGCTCAGATCCAACTCCTCGAGAACATCTAGGAGTGAGCGCACCTCTTCCGCCCTGGAAAGGGACGGGTGTTCATTGATTTTTTCTTCTATATAGGACAATGCACCCTCCTCGTTCTCAAGCGCTAACGGCAAAGCGCACCGGCGTGCTCTAGCGCGTCCGCGACGCGACTGGTTAGATTTTAGCGGCCTATGTAAAGAATACCAGCTAGGTATTCCTGCGCAGAATGGGGTAATTCAGCTTGGGCAGAAATACTAAATCTATTGCTACGAAGATCAAACATGGTTACTGCCTTGTTAAACTTCTTATTGGAAAGGCGCAATATATTTATTGCTAGCTGCGATTGAGCAATATCAATACGGCCTTCACCAATCATTTGATCTAGGTGCCTACAAACGGCTAGAAAAGCATTAATTCGTTGAGTGGGTGACGCAAATCCTATACCGGGCATTGCACCACCTGCGCTTAATGCGGCCTCCATAGCTTGCTCCCAATGATCCGATAGCTCCTTCTTCTCCGCCTCTGAAATAGGACCCTGAGATTCCATTAATGCAATAAAACTATCTAGGGTGATCATCGACTCTCCCGAAATCTAAAGCTAGTTATAGCGACACAGGGCACGAAAAAACAGAAAACAGGCTGATAATTCACCGCGTCCACCTAAAAGGCGACAATTACAGATTTAACCTCAAAATATTACAAGAACCGCAAATACCAGCAGCAAGGCCAACCCTGCGGCAAACAATATGTAGTTTATGTACTTCCATTTTTTCAGCTCAAAATCGTTCTCTTTTTCTTTCTCGCTCCTGATGTATGACTCTATTGCGTTCGCGTTCTTGGCATACACGACAAGTGTCGAGCAAGCGGCGAAAAAGAAAGCAATCAACGCTCCAACATAGACGGTCTTTGCACAAAACCCTAATTGCTGAAGTTTGCTCGATATCGCGATTAGAAAACCGATGCCCGCTGAGGAAAAGGCCAAGATCGCCTTATTAGCGTCAATCCGTGCGTTGATGTATGCGGCTAGCATGACTGAGTAGTGGGCGACATTCTTTCCCTTGAGTTCTTCAAGGACCCGCTCTCTGCGTTGTTCCTCGGTCTCGGTCATAAGAAAAATCTAAAACGCCTGAGCTCAGGTGCGTTTGAGGCGACGCCCACTTTTGCTGCCGCAAAAGTGGGTGGCGGGTCAAACGTCACCTGCAGTGATGGAATGGACTCCTCCCGCCCTCTTATTCGGCATCCAGGTGCCATGCTGGAAGTGGTGCTTTCAGCAATGAAGAACAGGAGGAGCCCATGGCTACCAGTATGACTATCGCCGTCGATCTGGCAAAAACCGTCTTCGAGGTCGCCGTCTCCGACGGCAACGGGAAGATCATCGAGCGTCAGCGCCTCAGCCGCTCCCAGTTCCAGCGCTTCTTCCAGAACCGCGAAGTCGCCACCGTGGTCATGGAAGCCTGCGGCACGGCCCATGACTGGGGGCGCGAACTCTCGCGGCTCGGCTTCGCGGTTCGCTTGTTGCCCGCGCAGTACGTCCGCCCCTACCGTCGGCGCAACAAGACCGATCGGACCGACGCCGCCGCATTGCTCGAAGCGGCCCGCTGTGGCGAGATGCTGGAGGTGCCGGTCAAAACCGAGGAGCAACAGGCCATCCAGGGATTGCACCGTATCCGCTCCCAGTGGATGGCTGCGCGCACGGCGCGCATTAATGCGCTGCGCGGGTTGTTGCGCGAACAGGGCATCGATCTGCCCGCCGGGGCCGGCAACGCGATCAAGACCGCGCCACGCGCCATCGACGATGAGCGCATTCCCCATGCCCTGCGCC
>JBJHBJ010000025.1:0-58970 GCA_050485425.1 Ectothiorhodospiraceae bacterium
TCATGGGCAAAGGTGCGGATCATGACCACGTCCAGCATGCGGGACAGTACCCGGGCCGTGTCCTCCACCGGTTCGCCGCGGCCAAGCTGGCTGTCGCGGGGGGACAGGAACACCGCGCTTCCGCCCAACTGCGCCATGCCGGCCTCAAAGGAAACGCGGGTTCGCGTGGACGATTTTTCGAACACCATGCCCAGCACCTTGCCCCGCAGGCTCTCGTGCAGGACGCCCTCATGTTGCAGGCGTTTCAACTCGCGTGCGCGGCGCAGCACGAAGTCCAGTTCCTTGCGGTCGAGATCGTTCAGGGTCAGGAAATGGCGGGGACGCATGGCACGTACCTCAGTCGGTTATAGCTTCAGGAGCTGCCGGGTTCCCCTGCGGTGGGGGAGCGGTTCAGAAAGTCCGTGACCAGGGTGCTGATTCGGTCGACCAGGTCGTCGGCTTCGGCGTCGCTGAGAATCAGCGGCGGCAGCAGGCGCACCACCCGTTCGGCAGTCACGTTGATCAGAACGCGCGCGGCCAGCGCCTGCTTCACCAGTTCGGCACAGGGACGGTCCAGTTCGATACCGAGCATCAGCCCCCGGCCGCGAATGTGGACCACGCCCGGCGCATCTTCAAGCCGCTGCCGGAAACCTGCCCGGAGCCGCTCTCCGAGTTCGGCCGCCCGCGCGGGCAGGGCGTAGCGGTCGATGGTGTCGACCACGGCCAGCCCGGCGCTGGCTGCCAGCGGGTTGCCGCCGAAGGTGGTGCCGTGGCTGCCGGGCTGCATCAGGTCGGCGGCGACGCCCCGGGCCAGACAGGCGCCGATCGGTACGCCATTGCCCAGTCCCTTGGCCAGGCTCAGCACATCCGGCAGGATCTCTTCCTGCTGGTAGGCAAACCAACTGCCGGTCCGGGCCATGCCCGATTGCACTTCGTCCAGCATCAGCAACCAGCCGTTGGCGTCGCAGCGTTCCCGCAAACCGCGCAGATAACCGGGCGTGGGCACGCGAATCCCGCCTTCGCCCTGCACCGGCTCCACCAGCACCGCCACCACCCCAGGGTGATCCTGGGCCGCCCGATCCACGGCGTCGAGATCATCGAAGGGGATGCGGGCGAAACCCTCCACCAGCGGCTCGAAACCCTGCTGCGCCTTGCGATTGCCGGTGGCGGTCAGGGCCGCCATGGTGCGGCCGTGGAAGGCGTTCTCCATGACCAGCACGGTGGGCACGTCGACGTTGCGGGAATGGCCCCAGAGGCGGGACAGCTTGATGGCGGTCTCGTTGGCCTCCGCGCCGGAATTGCAGAAGAAGACGCGCTCCATGCCGCTGAAACGACAGAGTTCCGCCGCCAGGCGTTCCTGTACGGGGATGCCGTAGAGGTTCGAGGTATGCAGCAGCCGCGCGGCCTGCTCCTGGACGGCCCGCGTGACTGCCGGATGGGCGTGCCCCAGGCCGCACACGGCGATGCCGCTCAGCGCGTCGAGGTAGCGGTTGCCGTGCTCGTCCCACAGCCAGGCGCCTTCGCCCCGTTCGAAGCTCACTGGAAGCCGACCGTACGTCCGCATCAGAGCTTGCTGCATGCCACCGATCTCCCGAAAACAAAACGGCAGCACCGAGGCGGGGCTGCCGGAAAGCGGGAATTATACGGCGAGGGTGGATCACCGGCAACTGACACAGCGCAGTTGCCGGTGAGTCGCGGACATCAGTTGACGCGCTTGACCGGATCGCCGGCCGCCTCGCTACGGAAGCTCAGTGTCATCGGCTCCAGCCCCAGCCACACATCGGCGAATTCGAGCGTGGGCGTCACAGCTGGCGCGGGCTCGTGCACCACACGCACCGGCGTTACGGTCGCCACCTGCGGCTGGATCAACCCCCACGCAATGGCGTCGGCCTCGGCCTGATTGGCCGGTTCGGCATAGGTCGTACGTACAAAACGGGTGCCTTCCATCGGGCGCGGCTCGATGCCGGCGGCCCAGACGTCTTCCTGGACGCGTTCCTGCACAGTGGAAGCGGCAAAGGCGCCCTGAGAGGCGACCAGCATCATCAGCGTTGCGGCGGCAGCGATCTTGGTGTTCATCGGGTTGCTCCTTGTTGCGGTTATAAAAACAGACAAGTCTGTCTTGTTTCCCGGCAAGAATATACAGGTCTGTCTATTCTTGCAACCATCAGTTGTCCCGAACACAAAAAAAGCCCCGATGGGTCGTCCATCGGGGCTCGCATCATTACCGACTTAAGCCGAAGAATCAGCTCTTCTTCAGGTTCTCGGCGACGAAGTCCCAGTTCACCAGGTTCCAGAACGCTTCCATGTACTTCGGACGGGCGTTCCGGTAGTCGATGTAGTAGGCGTGTTCCCAGATGTCGCAGGTGAGCAGGGGAACCACGCTGTCGTCGGTGAGCGGGGTCTTGGCATCGTCGGTCTCGACGATGGAGAGCTTGCCGTCGGACTTGCTCTTCACCAGCCAGCCCCAGCCGGAGCCGAAATTGGCGATAGTCTTGTCGGTGAATTCCTTCTTGAAGGCGTCCACCGAGCCGAAGTCCCGCTTGATGGCGTCGGCCAGCTCGCCGCTGGGTTCGCCGCCGCCGTTCGGGCTCAGGCAGTTCCAGTAGAAGGTGTGGTTCCAGACCTGCGCGGCCTGGTTGAACAGCCCGCCCGAGGCCTTCTTGATGATGTCTTCCAGGGACAGATTCTCGTACTCGGTACCCGGAATCAGGTCATTGAGCTTGTCCACATAGGCCTTGTGGTGCTTGCCGTGATGGAACTCCAGCGTCTCGGCGGAGATATGGGGCTCCAGTGCGTTCTTCGCATAGGGCAGTTCGGGTAGCTCGTGCTTCATGCTGCACTCCTTGATCTGGTGCTCAAAAGCGTTGAATCCGTTGCGTATTATCCTGCCTGGCCGGCGACCCGGCAGGTTTGGAACGGGGGCCACGCGGGGCGCGACGCGCCTTGGGGCAAGCGCCCCATGAGTCTAACAGCGCTTGCTGCGCATGCAATATGAAGCCTTGGGAATCCTCCCGGCCCGTCCCCAGTAGGGTGAATGGCGTTCCTAAGCCGCACTTTCAACCGCTCTGTGCGCCGTTTGACGGACGCGTTAGACTAGTAGGCACATCAACAGGCGCCGTCGGCGCCAGCGTGCAAGAGGGTTGTTTTGATGGACGAGATTCAGCAGGCGATCAAGGAACAGGTGGAAGCCCATCCGGTGATCCTGTTCATGAAGGGGACGCCGCAATTTCCGCAATGCGGGTTTTCCATGCGCTCTTCCCAGGCGCTGGCCGGCTGCGAGGTTGAGTTCGCCTACGTGAACGTACTGGAAGACGAGCGCATTCGCCAGGGCATCAAGGAATTCGGTAACTGGCCGACGATTCCGCAGCTCTACGTCAACGGCGAGCTTGTCGGCGGCTGCGACATCATTCTGGAGATGTACGAGTCGGGCGATCTGCAGACGCTGGTAAAGGATGCGGTTGCAGCCAAGCAGACCTGAGGCGGCGTTAGTGCTGCAGGGAGAAAGGGCGGGTTTCCCGCCCTTTTTCGTGTTCAGCCCGGAATGCCGATGTGGGTGTCCCACTGGTTGACGATCTCGCAGAACAGATCGGCGGTTTTCTCCGCGTCGTAGATCGCGGAGTGCGCCGATTCCCCGTCCCAGCCCATGCCGGCGGCGCGCAGCGCCTTCGCCAGTACGGTCTGGCCGTAGGCCAGGCCGGCCAGGGTCGCCGTGTCGAAACTGCCGAAGGGGTGGAACGGATTGCGCCGGATGCCTGCGCGGGCCACGGCGGCGTTGAGGAAGTTGAGATCGAACGTCGCGTTGTGGCCTACCAGGATCGCCCGTGTGCAGCCGGTGTCGCGGATTTCCTGGCGGATCGGTTTGAACACGCGGCCCAGCGCATCCTGCTCGCTGTAGGCGATACGCAGGGGGTGGTCCGGGTCGATACCGTTGATTTCCAGTGACTTGGGATCGATATTCGCGCCGTCGAACGGTTTCACGTGGCATGTGTGGGTCTCGCCACGGGTCAGCCGGCCGCCGTCGTCCATCCGCAGGATCACGGCGGCGATCTGCAGCAGTGCATCGGTCTGGTGGTTCAGCCCGCCGGTTTCCACGTCCACCACCACCGGCAGAAAGCTGCGGAACCGTCGCGATATCGCGCTGGGCCTGGTGTCTTCACCGGCGGCGTTGAGGGCGTCGTCGTCCAGGTAGTTGTCGTCTTGCATCGTCATCCCGAGGGTCAGCCGGCCAGTTTCCAGTGCAGTGTTTCACCCGCCCGCAGCGGAACGACGCGTTGCTTTCCGAAGCGGTAGTCCGTCGGCAGTTGCCAGTCCTGCCGGATGAGCGTCACCGTGTCCCGGTTCCTGGGCAGGCCGTAGAAGTCGGGGCCGTGATGGCTGGCGAAGGCCTCCAGCCTATCAAGCTTGCCCACCGACTCGAAAGCTTCGGCATAGAATTCCAGCGCCGCGCAGGCGGAGAAGCAGCCGGCGCATCCGCAGGGGGTCTCCTTGTCGCCCTGGGCGTGTGGTGCGCTGTCGGTTCCGAGGAAGAACTTCGGGTTGCCCGAGGTGGCTGCTTCCAGCAGGCGTTCCCGGTCACCTTCCCGCTTGAGGATCGGCAGGCAGTAGTAGTGCGGCCGTATACCGCCCACCAGCATGTGGTTGCGATTGTAGAGGATGTGCTGCGGCGTGATGGTGGCGGCAACCCGCTCCGGTGCCTGCAGCACGAAGTCCACCGCCGCGGCCGTGGTGATATGTTCGAACACCACCTTGAGGTGCGGGTGGTTGTCCACCAGCGGCGCCAGGCGCTCCTCGATGAACCGCGTCTCCCGGTCGAAGATGTCCACGTGGCTGTGGGTGACTTCGCCGTGCACCAGCAATGGCAAGCCTGCTTCTTCCATGGCGGTGAGCGTCTCCGAGCAGCGCGCCAGGTCGGTGACGCCGGCATCGGAGTTCGTGGTGGCACCGGCCGGATACAGCTTCACGCCGAAAACGATCCCGCTGCCGGCCGCTTCATGAATGGTGTCAGGCGGCGTGTTATCCGTGAGGTACAGCGTCATCAGCGGCTGGAAACCGCTGGAGGACGGGGCCGCCGCAAGGATGCGGTTGCGATAGGCCCGCGCCTCGGCCAGACGGGTCACCGGCGGTGTCAGGTTGGGCATGATGATGGCACGCCGGAACCGCGCCGCGGTGAACGGCACGACATCTTCCAGTACGTCGCCATCCCTGACGTGCAGGTGCCAGTCGTCCGGGCGGGTAATGGTCAATCGGTCCATTACATAGGCTCTTGTCGGTCGTCGGGGAGCGGAGTATACCCTGTCTGGCGGTTTGATGTGCTGCAGCAGGCGGCGTTCAGTCCTGTTGCGGCTGCAGTCCGGTGCGGTAGCGGCGGCCGTTTTCCACGTAATGTTCGGCGGAGTGCGCCAGCATGCGGATTTCCTCGTCCGATAGCTGTCGCACGACCTTGCCAGGCGAGCCCATGACCAGGGAGCCGTCGGGAATTTCCTTGCCCTCCGGTATCAGCGTGTTGGCACCGATAAGGCAGTTCTTGCCGATGACCGCGCGGTTCAGGATTACCGCGTTGATGCCGATCAGGCTATTGTCGCCGATGGTGCAGCCATGCAGCATCACCTTGTGGCCCACCGTCACGTTCCGGCCGATATCGAGGACCAGGCCCGGGTCGGTGTGAAGCACGGAGCCGTCCTGGATGTTGCTGTTCTCGCCGATCACGATTCTGTCCGTATCGCCGCGAATCACGACGTTGAACCAGACGCTGACGTTGTTGCCCAGCTCGACCGAGCCGATCACGGTGGCATTATGTGCGATGAAGCACTCGCCCTGTCGTTCGACCCGACGGTCATCCAGTTGGTAGAGCATGCGTTTTTCCCCTGTGTTCATCGGTGCGCCGGTCGAGCAGTGTACCCGCCCGGGCAGCACCAGCCCAACGTGAACGTGGCAATGTGCATGGCAAGATGCGTACACTCCGGCAGCAGTTTGCAGGTGCCGGTGTCTTCGCCCGTGACCCGGGACGGCGACGCACGGCGCTTC
Organism: Ectothiorhodospiraceae bacterium; assembly: GCA_050485425.1. GTDB lineage: Bacteria > Pseudomonadota > Gammaproteobacteria > Nitrococcales > Aquisalimonadaceae > LSCE01. Next base: position 6,004 of record JBJHBJ010000025.1, read on the forward strand.
CTTCAGCCGGTAACGACGACGAGGAGCCGAGTGCGATGGCGCGTGAAGATTTTCGATTTCTCCACACCCTGAGGGTTCGCTGGGCGGAAGCCGACATGCAGGGGGTCGTCTTCAACGCGCATTACCTGACTTTTTTCGATGTGGCGTTGACGGAATACTTCCGGACGCTCAAGGAGAGCTCGGACGGGAGCCTGGGTGTGAGCGGCGACGACCTGTTCGTGGCCCATGCCGAACTGGACTACCACGCGTCCGCCCGTTACGACGACATGCTGGACGTCGGCGTGCGCATCTCCCGGTTCGGCCGCAGCAGCATGGACTTCCGCATCGAGATCTTCCGCGGCGACGAGCACCTGATCAGCGGCAGGATGACCTACGTCTACACCGATCCCGCAGAGCGCCGGCCGGCACCGATCCCGGAGGCCTTCAGGGCGGGCGTCCACGCCTTCGAAAGGCTCGCCCCGGAAAGTTGATCACGAAGCAGGGTGCCCAGAGCGCAGCGATGCGCACCATGGGGCAGTTGGTGCTTGTGGGCTTCGATCGGGCCGTGGATGGTGACATGCCTGCGGACACGCCGTGAACCCCTGCGGCGCTATGCATTCCATGCAACGCTTGCAGGGCCAGGGCTGGCCATCCGTGGCCAGCCCGTTCGGCCAGGGAAAGCAGTGCTTTCCCTTGATCGGCCTCACCCATGGGGGCTTGTCGGCCGGGTGGCCCGGCCGCTCCAGGCATTCGCGGCGCCTTCGGCCCCTCCGGCCGACAGTCCGCAGGCATGTCACCACCCACGGCCTTGCTTCGGCGGCAGCTTCAAGAGGTGGTTCCGGCGTAGTGTGGATGGAGGCGAAGCCGATATCCATCAATCCGGCTTCGCCGGATACTGCCGCGCCATCGAACCCAGGCCGATGGCGGGATGTTTGCTTCCGGACTGTCGGCGAGAGGGACCTCGCCGACAAGCCTACAGGGACGTATTTACGGCGTGTCCGGAAGCAAACATCCCGCCGTCGGCCGGAACGAAGCCACCCAACGGTGCGCATCGCTGCGCTCTGGGCACCCTACGAATCGTGGGAGGGTTACCCGCGCATGGTGTCGAAGACGATCACGCCCCGGGCGTTCTTGCCGGCCTCCAGGTCGGCGAAGGCCTGCGCGGCTTCGTCGACGCTGTAGCGATGCGTGACCAGTTCGTCCAGTTTCAGCGCGCCGCTGGAATACAACCCGAACAGTTTCGGGAAATCGTGCCGCGGGCGGGCCGAGCCGAACCAACTGCCCTTGATACCCTTTTCCTCCGCAGGCAGCGCCAGCGTGCGTACCGAGGTCTTGTCGTCGCGGGGCGCGACGCCCACGATCACCGCCAGACCGCCCTTGCCGAGGCTGGCGAAAGCCGTTTCCACCACGCTGCCGCGGCCGACGCACTCGAAGGCGTAATCCACGCCGCCGCCGCTGAGCTTGCGAATCGCCTTGGCAGCGTTTTCATCCGCCAGCACGGTATGTGTCGCGCCGAACTCCCTGGCGGTGGCCAGCTTGGCTTCCGACATGTCCACCGCGATGATCTGCCGTGCGCCGGCGATGCGGCAGCCCTGGATCGCGTTCAGGCCCACGCCGCCCACGCCGAACACCGCGGCGGTGGCGCCGGGCTGCATGGCGGCCGTGTTGAACACCGCGCCGACGCCGGTCATCACCGCGCAGCCGACCAGCGCGGCGCGGTCCAGCGGCACGTCCTCCGTGACCTTGACCACGTTGTTCACATGCAGCGTGGCGTATTCCGCCATGACGCCGCAGCCGGAAAAGATATTCAGCGGCTTGCCGTCACCGTCCATCGTGCGCAACGTGCCGTCGGGCAGGGTCCATAGCGCCTTGGAGGCGGTGTCGCAGAGCACCGGCCGGCCGGACTGGCAGGAGCCGCACTGGCCGCACATGCTGACGAAGGAACTGATCACCCGGTCGCCCACGGCGAACTCCGTCACGCCCTCGCCCACGGCCACGACCTCGCCGGCACCTTCATGTCCCAGCACCAGGGGAGGCGGAAGCGCGATGACACCGGTGGTGGCCGAGAGGTCGCTGTGGCAAACGCCGCAGGCGTGCATACGAACCATGACTTCGTTGCGTTTCGGGTCTTCCACCTGGATGGTTTCCACCGTCACCGGCTTGTTCCATTCGCGGCATACGACGGCCTTGGCTTGCTGGGGCATGAATATCCTCCCGGGATGAATGGTCGACGCTGTCGCGTCGCTGGCGTGTATCATTTTCTGGATTTGTAACGCCATTCTATCAGGCTTGTGCGGCAACCTGTGAAGGGTAGGCGTTCCGCAAGCCTCCGCACAGGTCATTCTTGCACTTGATAGCGTCAGAGCCGATCATTGCCCGTTATTTTCCGGGGAAAGGCAAGCGCGGGTCGATCCGTTTCCCCACATCATCGCTACGCATGAGGGCGCTGCTGCAATGAGTGACGTGAAGAAAGTCGTGCTGGCCTATTCCGGTGGGCTGGACACCTCGGTCATCCTGGAATGGCTCAAGGACACCTACGGCTGCGAAGTGGTGACCTTCACAGCCGACCTCGGCCAGGGCGAGGAACTGGAACCGGCGCGGGCCAAGGCGCAGTCGCTGGGGGTGAAGGAGATCTTCATCGAGGATCTGCGCGAGGAATTCGTGCGCGACTTCGTTTTTCCGATGTTTCGCGCCAATGCGATTTACGAGGGCGAGTACCTGTTGGGTACCTCCATCGCCCGCCCCCTGATCGCGAAGCGCCAGGTGGAAATCGCCCGCCAGACCGGTGCCGATGCCGTCTCCCATGGTGCCACCGGCAAGGGTAACGACCAAGTGCGTTTCGAACTGGGTTACTACGGCCTGGAGCCCGGCATCAAGGTGATTGCGCCGTGGCGTGAATGGGATCTGCTGTCCCGGGAGAAGCTGCTGGCCTATGCCGAGAAGCGCGGAATTCCCATCGAGGGCAAGAAGAAGGGCGGCTCTCCTTATTCCATGGACGCCAACCTGCTGCACATTTCCTACGAGGGCGGCATCCTGGAAGATCCCTGGGCCGAGGCCGAGGAAGACATGTGGCGCTGGACGGTCAGCCCGGAACAGGCGCCGGACAAGCCCACCTATATCGAGTTGGGTTTCGAGAAGGGCGACTGCCTGTCGATCGACGGCGAGACCATGAGTCCGGCAGCGATCCTGGCCCGGCTGAACAAGCTGGGCGGCGACAACGGCATCGGCCGACTGGACGTGGTGGAGAACCGCTACGTGGGCATGAAGTCCCGTGGCTGCTACGAGACGCCCGGCGGCACTATCCTGCTGAAGGCGCACAGAGGGATTGAATCGATCACGCTGGACCGTGAGGCGGCCCATCTGAAGGATGAACTGATGCCGCGTTACGCCAAGCTGATCTACAACGGCTACTGGTTCAGCCCGGAACGCCAGGCCATGCAGGCGCTGATCGACCAGACCCAGCAGGTGGTCAATGGTGTGGTACGGCTGAAGCTCTACAAGGGCGCCGTCTCGGTGGTCGGCCGCAAGTCCGACACCAACAGTCTGTTCGATGCCCGCATCGCCACCTTCGAGGATGACGCCGGCGCCTACAATCAGAAGGACGCCGAGGGCTTCATCAAGCTCAACGCCCTCCGTCTTAAAGTGGCTGCGGCGCGTAAACGGCGCTAGGCCCGGCAGGGCGTTACGCGCAGCCGGTCCGCTCGCTGCCTGCGGGCTTCCGGCTGCGGCGCCGGGCGCCTGATGCCCTGTTTTGTGACGCAATCGATATTTCCCCGCCCTGATCCCCCGTCTCATACCGCATACGTACGAAACCGCTCCGCCTGTGATGCGGGCGGGTCTCGATAACAACAAGCCGCCCGCTTCGCCAGCATGACGCACGTGCGGAGCATCGGAGATAACATGAGTTCCAGGGTGGGGCAGTCGGCGGATACCGACAGCGAGGATGTGGCGTTGCGTTGGTCTTACCGGCGGGCGCCGTATCGTCAGTATGTCGCCGCTCATCTGGAAACACTCTACCGCTATATACATCGTGGCATGGTCACCTCCCTGCTGGTGGGGGTGGCGACTGCGCTGGTGTTTCTCGGCAGGGGTGCGCCTGCCGGCTGGGTAGTGGGCTGGTTGCTCGTACTGGTACTGGTGGCGGTCGTGCGTCTCGGCACCGTTGTTCACGTTCGCCGGAAAAGGCCACAGGGCAGGGCGCTGCTGCGCTGGGGCCAGGTTGCCGCGGTCGGCGGGTTCATCCAGGCGCTGGCCTGGCTCCCTCTGCTGTGGATTGCCGCGCGCACCGGTCACGAGATGGATTTCCTCTTCGTCGGCATGGTGCTGGGGCTGCTTTCCCTCGGGGGCATCACCTCCATGGGTGTCTATCTGCCTGCCTACATGGCCCATGCCGTACCGCTGCAGTTGCTGCCTGTGGGCTGGGTGCTGGTGACGGCGCCGCAGCACTGGCCGCTGGTGCTTCCCCTGCTGCTGGCCTGCGTCATTCTCATGTCCGCTGCTGTCCGCTCCGGCAGGATCTGGCAGCATGCGCTGGATGTCAGCCGTCGTCTCAAGGAAAGCATTCGCCGTCTGCGTGCGGAGAAGGCCCGGGTGCAGGCCACGCTGGAGTCGATCGGGGATGGCGTGGTCACCGTGGATACCCGGGGCCGCATCAAGTATGTGAACTCCATTGCCGCCGGCCTGATGGGGTGGCCCGGAACAGACGCCATTGGCGGGGAGCTTGGTGATGTGCTGATTCTGCGCGGACCGGATGGCGATGATATCGCCGAGCGTGTGCTGGCCCAGTGCCTGCAGACCGGCAAGCCCCTGCGGTGGGAAAATGACCTCACCTTGCAGGCCCGCGGCAGCGGGCGGTGCTCTTCCGTGCAGCTGAGCGGGTCGCCCATATCCGATGAGCGTGACGTCGCCCAGGGGGTCGTGCTGGTCCTGCGCGATGTGACAGAGCTGCGCGGCATGGCCAATGCCATTTCCTACCAGAGCCGTTATGACGAACTTACCGGCCTGCTGAACCGGCGCGAATTCGAGAATCGCCTGCGCGACGCGCACGAGGTAGCGCGGCGGCAGCGTATCGATTACGCCGTGCTGCACCTGGATCTGGACCAGTTCAAGCTCATTAACGACAGTTGCGGTCATCGTGCCGGCGACGAGATGCTTCGCCAGGTCGGCGGCCTGCTGCAGCGGCGCGTGCGCGAGGCCGACGTGGTGGCGCGCATGGGCGCCGACGAGTTCGCGTTGCTGCTCCGGGGCTGCGACCTGCAGAAAGCCGAGGTCGTGGCACAGAATCTGGCGAGTGAGCTGAGCAATTTTCGTTTCGTCTGGGCTGACCGCGTGTTCAGCCAGGGCGCGGGCATCGGCCTGGCGCCGGTGGAAGGCAGCCGCACCGCGGCTGAAACCATGGCCGCGGCGGACGCAGCCTGCTCACTGGCCAAGGACATGGGCAGGAACTGCGTCCACGTCGCCACGCCGAACGATGCCATGCTGGAGCGCCGCTACGGTCAGGTGGCCTGGGTGGCGCAGGTGCAGAAGGCGGTCGACGAGCGGCGTTTCCGTCTGCGGGTTCAGCGCATCCACGCCATCAATAACCGTCTGCCGGTGAAGGCCGAACTGCTGGCCAGCCTTGAACTGCCGGATGGAATGCTGGTCTCGCCGGGGGATTTCCTCCCCGCCGCCGAGAGCTTCAACATGATGCCGGCGGTGGACCGGGTGATCGTCAGCCTTGCGCTGGAGGCCATCTCAAGGCTCCATCCCGGGCTGGACGGCATCGATATGTTCTCGATCAACCTGTCGGGGCAGTCCCTGAACGACCCCGGCATGCTGCAGCACATACTGGATGAGCTGGATGTTACCGGCGTCGATCCGGCGCGGCTCTGTTTCGAGATTACCGAAACCGCCGTCATCCGCCACCTCGACCGCGCCGCGGATTTCATGGCCACGCTGCGGCGAGAGGGCTGCAGCTTCGCACTGGACGATTTCGGCAGCGGCTTGTCATCCTTCGGGTACCTCCGCACGCTGGCTGTGGACTATCTGAAGATCGACGGCCAGTTCGTGCGCAACCTGGGGAGCGATGCCGTCAACCGCAGCATGGTGGACTGCATCAACCGGGTCGGGCATACCATGGGCATACGGACCGTGGCGGAGTTCGTGGAAGATGCGCTGAGCCTGGAGGCGTTGCGGGAACTCGGAGTCGACTACGCCCAGGGTTTCGGCATTCACGCGCCGGAGCTGCTGGAAGCGCTATAGTTCTCTCCACCGGCGCGATTGCTTTCCCGCATCCGCCCGGCGTTTCTGCAGAGCTGCTGCTTTGCTCTAACATGGTGAGACACCGGGTTTGCAGTCTGCCACGCTGCGTGTCCCTGTCTTGCCGAGCCATCAGGCTGACGCCATGATTCTCAAACGCATACTCAAGCGAAAAAAGGACGCACGCCCCGGCGTATCGCCGGCGCAGCGGGTGTCCTCCGTTCCCAGCCCCGCAGCCGAGCTGGACGCGTTGCTCGCGGATCCCGATCCCGATCCGGGCCGTCTCAGGGAACTGCTCGCAGCGGGCGGGGAAGGCGTGCCCCTGGAGCGGAGGCTGGCGGCCATCGCCGAAAGCAGCGACTCGGTGTTGCTTGCCTACCTGGCGCGCAATGGCCGGGAGATGGATGTCCGTCTGGCGGCGGTCGACAGGGTCAGCGGGGAGCGCTTGCTGGAGGAGGTGGCGGTTCATGACCGTATCGCCCGTGTGCGGCAACGCGCCGTGGCCAGGCTGGAAGGGCGCGAATCGCTCGAGCGTGTCTGGCGGGAATGCCGGGGCAAGGACGCCCGCGTAGCGCGTGAGGCCAGGCACCGTCTGGATGCCCTGGAGCGGGCCGAGGCCGCCGCCGCGGCCACACGCACGGCCCATGAACAGCTCTGCATTGAGGCCGAAGCGCTCGGCGGCGAGTCGCTGGACAAGCTGGAAGCCGCGGTGGAACGGCTCCGTAACCGCTGGCAGGCGCTGCCGCTGCAAGCACCCGATGCATTACGCGCGCGTTTTGACCAGGCGCTGGCCTCGGCCCTGGACCGACGGCATAACCTGGCCCAACGGGAGCGCCCCTGGCGCAGTGAACTGGAGGCGCTGCAGACGCTGCGGGCCGGAATCGTCCATCCGGATGCCGAAACCGTCGAGCGGGTGCGGCATCAACTGGACACCGGGGAGAGCCTGCCGGATGACGGCGATATCCCCGCGGAACTGAGGAGCGGTGTCCGCAAGGCGCGGGAGGAACTCCGGCACTGGATGGAGGACATGCTGTCCTGGTTCGGCCACCAGGGCAGCGTCGCCGCCATGCTGGAGGCGCTGGACGACCCTGCCGAACGGGAGAACCCGGCGCACGCGCGCCACCTTGCGGAACAGCTGCGCCAGCTTCCCTGGCGTACCGGGTTGCCGGAGCCCGCGTTGTTGCGCCAGGCCAGGGAGCGCGATGCCAGCAACGGTAAGCCGCCTGCACGCAGCGTTTCCGCTGCAGGTGACGCCGTCGAGGGCAAGGAGGCCCGGCTGCATCCGGTCCGGCAGGCCGTCCAGGCCATGCTCCCGGAAGTGGAGCAGGCGCTGCAGGACGGCGATCTGCGGCGCGCCCGCCGGTTGCTGAACCGGCTGCGGCACAAGGCGGAGGGGTTGCCGGGCCGGGAGCACCATGAGGTCGAGGAACGACTGCGCCCCCTCTCGGCGCGTGTACAGGAACTGCAGGACTGGCGCCGGTTCGCCGTGCTTCCCAAACAGGAGGCCCTGTGCGACCGGATGCAGCAGCTGGCCGACCAGCCTATGGCTCCGGAAGCCCAACTGGAAGCCATCCAGGGGTTGCGGCAGGAATGGAAGGCGCTGGGCGGTTCCGATTCCAGAGAGACCCGCGCGTTGTGGGAGCGCTTCCAGCATGCGGCGGACGCCGCTTTTGAGCACTGCCGTGAGTGGATCGAAAGCCAGCGGCTGGAACGGCAGAACAACCTCCATGAACGGGAGCGTATCTGTGCCCAACTGGAAGATTTCCTGAGGAACGGCGATCTTGCCGGTGCGTCGCTGCCGGACCTGGAGCGCATCCATGCCACGGCCAAGGCCGAGTGGCGACAGGCGAGCCCGGTGGATCCCCAGGCCTCCCGGAGCGTGAAACGGCGGTTCCGCAAGGCGATGGATCGCCTGGGGGAAGCGCTGGGCGAGCATCGCCATGCGGTCAGGGATGTGAAAAAGCAGTTGCTGGACGAAGCGCGCGACCTGGCGCAACAGGAGAACCTCCCCGCCGCCGCGGGGCGGGCGCGGGAGATTCAGGCCCGCTGGCGGGAATTGCCGCCGTTACCTTCGGGCGAGGAGCACCGCCGGCACCGCGAATTGCGCGCCGCCTGCGACCAGGTGTTCCAGTCCCTGCGGAAACAGCATGCCGCCGTGGATGAGCGCCGGCAGGAAGAGCTTGAACAGGCGGAGGCCTTCTGTGAACGCATGCAGCAGGCCGCAGGCAGGGAACGCGACGAACGCCGGCTGGAGACGTTGCTGACCGAGTTGCGGCGGGATTTTTCCGCTTATCCGGGGTCGGTGCGCAAAAGCCTGAGGAAACGTTTCGATGCCGCGGAGTCGGCGCTGCTGGACGCGTTGGCGGCGCAGCGGGAACGCGTCTGGGCCGAACGCATCGAGATGCTGCAGCAGGCTGCCACGGATGTCCGCGAGCTGGAGTTGGCGGTACAGCGCAAGAACGGCTCGGCAGCGGAGGACGAACCGGGCTGGTTGAATGCGGCGTTCGAGGCCCTGGATACCCTGCATGAGCGCTGGGAGCGCGCCAATGAGCTGCTGCGCCGGGGTCACGGGTTCCCGGCGGAAGAGTTACGGGAGGCAGACGAGGCACGCCGTGTCCTCTGCGTGCAGCTGGAATTGCTGCTGGGAGAGGCGTCGCCGGCCGAAGACCGGGAACTGCGCATGCGGCTGCAGGTGGAGCGGCTGAGCGCGTCTCTGCGCCATCAGGCCGATGATGAATCCGACGCGGAGCGGCTGCACGAGTTGGCGCGGCGCTGGTATGAACTCGGCCCCTGGCCGCAGGAGTCCGCCGAAGCCTGGGAAGCGCGCTTCAGCGCTCTGCTGGCCAGGGGAATGCAGTCCGGGTCCGGCTGAAGCCGGTGCAGGGCGCGTTCAGGAACGACTCAGCGGGATCTGCTGCAGATCGTATTCGCCGTCCTTGTACTCCAGCACGCTGCCCTGGTCGTACCAGTCGCCAAGCACGATGCGTGTTGCCGGGGTGCCGTCGATGGCGAAGCGGTGGACGTTCGGCCGATGGGTGTGGCCGTGGATAAGCCGCACCACCCCATGATCCCGCATGACGGCCTCCACGGCACCCTGGTTCACGTCCATGATCTGTTCCTGACCCTGCATCAACTGACTGTTCCGGCTGCTGCTCTCCTGGCGTGCCTGCTTTGCCAGCGCCAGGCGCTGCTCGATGCTCATTGCGAGAAACTGCCGCTGCCACTCCGGGTTGTGCACCATGGTGCGGAACTGTTGGTATTCGGCGTCGTCGATGCACAGGCTGTCCCCGTGCATGAGCAGGACCGGCTCGCCGCCCAGGTCGATGACGGTGGGGTCTTCCAGCAGGCGTGCGCCGGTCAGCTCCTCGAAGACGCGGCCCAGCAGGAAATCCCGGTTGCCGCGCATGACGTAGAGCGGCACACCGGCCTCCGTGAACGCCCGTAGCGCCGCGATCACCGGATGATCAGGCGGCACCGCGTCGTCGCCGATCCAGGCCTCGAAGAAGTCGCCCAGGATGTAGAGCGCTTCCGCCTGGCTGGCGCGATGCTGCAGGAACTCCAGGAACAACTGGACAATGGCCGGCCGGCTGGTGTCCAGGTGCAGGTCGGAAATGAACAGCACGGGTTTCATCGGGGCTTCCCTGGTCGTGACCGGCTCGCGGACATTTCCGTCAAACCAGTCTGTGAGTGCTCGCCGAAGGATATACGTGCCTGTGCCGCGTGTGCAAAGGCACCGGCGTTGATCTGCTTCCCCTGCAACGAGCACTTGCCGGGCATGGCATCATGAATGATTCATGGTTGGCCGGCTTTCGGCTACCATGTCGCGCCTGAACAATGGTCCCCCGGGAGTGGAGCGGCAATGCTGGAGATATACAACAGCCTGACAAGAAGCAAGGACGTCTTCCGGCCGATCGAACCGGGCAAGGTGCGCATGTATGTCTGCGGCATGACCGTTTATGACTATTGCCACCTCGGGCATGCCCGGGCGCTGGTGGTGTTCGACGTGGTAGCGCGCTACCTCCGGCACAGCGGCTATGCGGTGACCTACGTCCGCAACATCACTGACGTGGACGACAAGATCATCAACCGCGCCCGGGAACTCGATATCAGCCCTGACGCGTTGACCGCGCGGTTCATCCAGGCCATGCATGAGGACTCCGAGGCGCTGGGCGTGTTGCCGCCCGACGCCGAACCCCGGGCCACCCAGGCCATCGAGGACATGCAGCAGCTGATCCGGCGGCTGTTCGACAAGGGACTGGCCTACCAGGGCGACAACGGCGATGTGTACTTCCATGTCGCCGGCTTTCCGGACTACGGCAAGCTCTCGGGCAAGCGGCTGGAGGACCTGCGCGCCGGCGCGCGGGTGGATGTCGAGGCCGCCAAGCGCCACCCCGGCGATTTCGTGCTGTGGAAGCGGGCGAAGGAAGGGGAGCCCAGTTGGCCTTCGCCCTGGGGTGGCGGCCGTCCCGGCTGGCACATCGAATGCTCGGCCATGTCCACCCGCGAGCTGGGGGACCATTTTGACATCCACGGCGGCGGCCTGGACCTGCAGTTTCCGCATCACGAGAACGAAATCGCGCAGAGCGAGGGTGCCACGGGGCACCCGTACGTGAACTACTGGATGCACAACGGCCACGTGCGCGTCGACGACGAGAAGATGTCCAAATCGCTGGGCAACTTCTTCACCGTGCGCGATATCCTGGCCCGTTACCGGCCGGAGGCGGTGCGGCACTTCCTGTTGTCCAGCCATTACCGCAGCCCGCTGAACTACACGGTGGATGCGCTGGACCAGGCGGTGGGCGCGGCCGAGCGCCTGTACCTGGCGCTGCGTGGGCTGGAAACTGCCGGTGCGACGCAGGGGACAGCTGTTGAGGAATACCGTCGGCGTTTCCTGGCGGCGATGGACGACGACTTCAACACGCCGGTGGCCATTGCCGTGCTGTTCGACCTGGCGCGGGAGATCAACCGCAGCCGGGAGTCCGACGCCGGGCGGGCGGCAGCGTTGGCCGGCATGCTTCGGGAACTGGGCGGCGTGCTGGGCCTGTTGCAGACCGATCCGGAAGCCTATCTGCGCGGCGAACAGGCGGACGCCGGCGCTGCCGGGCCGGATGCCGCGCAGATCGAGGCTCTGCTGGAGGAGCGCCAGCAGGCGCGCAAGGCCAGGGACTTCGCCCGCGCCGATGCCATCCGCGATCAGTTGCAATCCCAGGGCGTGGTGATCGAGGACGGCCCGCAGGGTACGTCCTGGCGCCGGGGCTAGGGACTGGTGTCCCGTCAGGACGCCCTGCGTTTCTTGCCGCGGGGGATGGGGCGGATCTCCGCGGTTTTCACCTTGTTGTCCTGGGTTTGCACGATGGTCACCGGATAGCCGTGGATCTTCACGCTGGTGCCCGGCTCCGGGATGGCCTGCAGATGTTCCAGCACCAGGCCGTTCAGCGTCTTCGGGCCGTCCGTGGGCAACTGCCAGTCCAGCGCCCGGTTCAATTCGCGCACGCTGATGCCGCCCTGGGCCAGGTAGCTGCCGTCTTCCTGTGGCCGCAGGTGGCGTGAGCCGGCCGCCGGGTCGGTGGTGAACTCGCCGACGATCTCCTCGAGGATATCCTCCAGCGTCACCAGCCCCATGATGTCCCCGTATTCGTCGACAACCATGCCGATCCGGCGCTTGCTGCGCTGGAAGTTCATCAGCTGGGTGTGCAGGCGGGTGCCCTCCGGCACGAAATAGGGCGTCTTCATGCGTGCTTCCAGCTGTTCCCGGTCCAGCTTGCCCTTGATCAGGTCCGGGATGACCTTGCGCATGTGCAACACCCCCAGCACATCGTCGATGCTGTCGCGATAGACCGGAATGCGGGTGTGCTGGCTGTTGCCGAGCTGGGCGACGATATCCTCCCAGCTGTCTTCCAGGTCGATACCCACGATCTCGCTGCGCGGCACCATGATGTCCTCGACGGTGGCCTTTTCCAGGTCCAGGATGTTCAGCAGCATTTTCTGGTGGCGGCGCGGAATCATCGACCCGGCCTCGTTCACCACCGTACGCAGCTCCTCCCGGCTCAGGCTTTCCGCGCCGCGGTGCGCGATATCCACGCCGCCCAGTTTCAGCAACTGGTTGGCGATGCCGTTGGTCACCCACACGATCGGGTAGAGCACCTTCAGCAAGCCGGCCAGCGGCCACGAGAAGGGGAAGGCCAGGCGCTCCGGATGCAGCGCTGCGAAGGTCTTCGGCGCCACCTCGGCGAAGATGAGGATGATCAGAGTCAGCAACAGCGACGCAGCACCAATAGCGCCCTCGCCGTACAGACGCAGCGCGATCACCGTGGCCAGCGAAGCGGCCAGGATGTTGACGAAGTTGTTGCCGAGCAGGATGACGCCGATCAGCCGGTCGGGGCGCTCCAGCAGGCGTGCCGCCAGCTTTGCCGACCGGTGGCCGGCCTTGGCCAGGTGCCGCAGCCGGTACCGGTTCAGTGTCATCAGCGCCGTTTCGGAACTGGAGAAGAAGCCGGACAGAATGATCAGCAGCCCGAGGATGGTGAAAAGGGCACTCAGGGGGATCTCGTTCACGGGCGGAATTCCGGAGCGGTGCTGTCTGGCACGGCGGTTTCAGCCTACCTTTGTAATATGAGTTCCAATACCAGCTTGGTACCGAAATAGGCCAGCATCAAGGCGACGAAACCGCCCAGCGTCCAGCGGATGGCGATGCGTCCCCGCCATCCGAAGCGCCAGCGTCCGAACAGCAGTGTGGCGAATACCAGCCAGGCCACCACCGACAGGATGGTCTTGTGCACCAGGTGCTGGGCAAAGATGTTGTCGAGGAAGACGAAGCCGGTAAGCAGTGACAGGCTGAGCAGGGCGAAACCGACCCACAGCATCTGGAACAGCATGTCTTCCATGATGCGCAGCGGCGGCATCAGCCGTACCAGGCCAGTGGGATGGCGGTTACGCAACTGGTGGTCCTGGAACGCCACCAGCAGCGCCTGAACGGCTGCCACGCTTAGCACGCTGTAGGCGAGCATGGAGGCCAGGATATGAGTCTCGACGCCGGCTGCCGAGGGACTGCGTATCACGCCCTGACCACCCAGTACCGATGCCAGGAACAGGGTCAGTGCGCCCACGGGCAGGATCAGCACGGCCAGATTCTCCACCGGCTTGCGCACGGCCGTCAGCAGGACCAGCAGGACCATCAGCCAGGCCACCAGCGAGCCCGCGTTGAAGAAGCTCAGGTCCAGCCTGGGGCCACCGAGCACCTGACCGTAGAGGAGCAGGGCGTGCATCAGCGCCGCCAGGCCTCCCATGGCCATGGCGGCCGGCCGCAACAGGCTGACGTCTCCGTTCCCCGCAGTCAGCAGCCGTGCAGAGAAGCTGCCCGCGGCCAGCAGGTACAGCACGATGGTGATGACGATCAGACCGACATGATCCATGGCATTCTAGCGTTAAGGGGCGGTTTGCACCGGTAGTTCCCTGAGGGCGTCAGGAGGGATCCAGCCCATCGATGATGGCACAGAAGGCTGTCCCGGCAAAGCCCGCGGGCGTGGATGCTTGAATTTGCGGGGCGTGGATGTTCTGATCGCGCACAATGATCAGGTGCGGTGGCACAGGGGTTTATGAGCATGTTCAGCAATCTGAGTGAGCGCCTGGACGGCGTGATGAAACGGCTTCGGGGGCAGGGCCGGCTCACCGAGGAAAACCTGCAGGAGACACTGCGGGAAGTCCGTATGGCTCTGCTTGAGGCGGACGTGGCATTGCCGGTGGTCCGCGAATTCATCAAGGATGTGAAAGAGCGGGCACTGGGCGAGGAGGTCAAGCGCAGCCTGACACCGGGGCAGGCGTTCGTGAAGATCGTCAAGGACGAGCTGGTCCGGGTCATGGGCGAATCCAACGATGCCCTCGATCTGTCCTCCCGCCCTCCGGCTGTCGTCATGGTGGCCGGCCTGCAGGGTGCCGGTAAGACCACTAGCGTGGCCAAGCTGGCGCGTTTCCTGCGCGAGCGGGAAAAAAAGAAGGTTCTGGTGGTCAGTTGCGACGTCTACCGGCCGGCGGCCATCGACCAGTTGCGGACGCTGGCCGCGGAAGTGGAGGTGGACTTCTTCCCTTCCACCGGCGAGCAGAAGCCCGCGGCTATTGCCGCGGCCGCGCTGGAGCACGCCCGCCGGCAGTTCCATGACGTGCTGCTGGTCGATACCGCGGGTCGCCTGCATGTGGATCAGGCGATGATGGCCGAGGTGCAGGCGCTGCACACGGCGCTGAATCCCGTGGAGACGCTGTTCGTTGTCGACAGCATGACCGGCCAGGACGCGGTCAACACGGCCAAGGCCTTCGACGAGGCCCTGCCGCTGACCGGTGTCATCCTCACCAAGACCGACGGCGACGCCCGTGGCGGCGCCGCACTGTCCATCCGCCACGTGACCGGCAAGCCCATCAAGTTTCTCGGCGTCGGCGAAAAGACCAAGGCGCTGGAGCCGTTTCACCCCGAGCGCGTGGCATCGCGCATCCTGGGTATGGGCGATGTGCTCAGCCTGGTTGAGGAAGTCGAACGGGGTGTCGATCGCGACGAGGCGGAGAAGCTCAGCCGCAAGCTGAAGAGCGGCAAGGGCTTCGATCTCGAGGACTTCCGCCAGCAGATGGGGCAGCTCGGCAAGATGGGTGGTATCGGCAGCCTGATGGACAAGCTGCCGGGAATGGGGCAGATGTCGGAGAAGGTCAAGGGGCAGGTCAACGACAAGGATGTGGGCCGGCTGGTGGCCATCATCAATTCCATGACGCCGCATGAGCGCCGCAAGCCGGATATTATCAGCGGTTCGCGCAAGCGGCGCATTGCCGCCGGCTCCGGCACGCAGGTGCAGGACGTGAACCGGCTGCTGAAGCAGTTCAAGCAGATGCAGAAGATGATGAAGCAATTCCAGAAGGGTGGCATGAAGAAAATGATGCGCCAGATGGGCGGCCGGGGCGGATTCCCGCCGGGCGGGATGCCACCCGGCGGTTTTCCCATGTGACGCTTCGCCCACGCCTTTCCGCAGGCTGGTTACTGCGCTTTCCTGAATGTTCGCCAAGCCCGGGGCTGCCCCACCCCCGGGCTTTTTTCGTGGCAATGTCCGGCCAGTGCATTCTAGCTTCGGGCGTGCGGAACTTTAGTTCATTTTATTACGCGGAATATGCTATTTTTTTCCTCGCCAATGCGGTTATACTGATAAATAATGCACTATCATTCACTGCTGGCCGCGTCTTGCGAGGCTGGTGAAGCGCTCGACCAGAGAAAGCGCGACGCGTGAGTGACGAGGAGATAGCATCATGCAGATCGAGACCTTTCGTGAGCTGATTTCCCGGCTGACCGGAGAGATCGCCGGCAAGCCCCTGGACGCTTCCCTGGGCGAGGAGCTGAACCGGCGCTTCCCGCCGGACAGCGAGGTGTTCAAACAGATCGAGTCGGCTTGTCACGCCGCCATAGCCAGTGGCTGGATGTGCAATCGCGAAGCCGGGGGCATCCAGTTCGGCCGGGTCATCAAGCCCGGCCCGGAGACGCACGGATTCAGTGTGGATGTGGTGCGCATGCGTGATTGCGCGGGGCCACACCACCGCCATCCGCAGGGCGAGATCGACCTGATCATGCCGACCCGGGGCGATGCCCTGTTCGATGGCCACGCCGCGGGCTGGCACGTCTATCCGCCGGACAGTGCCCATTATCCCACGGTCAGCGAGGGCGAGGCGCTGATTCTCTATCTGCTGCCGGAAGGCCAGATCGAATTCACACGTAACCACTGAACACCACATTCCGGAGCGCGCCCCGGCACCGCATTCAATCACAACAGGTGCAGCCGCCCGGTGACTGGAGGAGACCATGATGAACGCCGCTGCATCCAGCGTGCCGGAGACACCGGCGCCAGGCCCGGAGTTTCCGCGAGACTACAACGCCGCCACCGATTTCATCGATGCCCATCTGCAGAACGGGCGGGGGGACAAGCCGGCGGTGATCGACGATTCCGGCAGCTACACGTATGGGGAGTTGGCGGAGCGTGTCAACCGCGTCGCCAACCTGCTGTCCGGTCTTGGGCTCGCCCAGGAAGACCGCGTTGCCATGATCATGCTGGACACCGTCGCGTTTCCCGCCCTGTTCTGGGGGGCGATCAAGGCCGGTGTGGTGCCGATTCCCATCAATACCCTGCTAACCACCGAGAACTACCGCCATATTCTCGGTGACAGTCGTGCCAAGGCGCTGTTCATCAGCGGTCCGCTGTACGAGAAGGTGGAGCCGCTGCTCGATCGCCTGCCGGCGCTCCGGCATGTGATTGTCGATGGCGAACCCGCTCACGGACGGGAGTCGCTGTCGGCACTCATGTCCGATGCCGGCACGGACTTCGAGCCGGCGCCCACCACCAGCGACGACGTGGCCTTCTGGCTCTATTCCTCCGGCTCCACCGGCAACCCCAAGGGCGTACGCCATCTGCACAGCCATCTGCGTTGCACGGCGGAGCTCTACGGCCGTCAGGTACTGGATATCCGCGAGGACGATGTGATTTTCTCGGCCGCCAAGCTGTTCTTCGCCTACGGGCTCGGCAACGGCATGAGTTTTCCGTTCGGCGTCGGTGCCACTGCCGTGCTGATGGCAGAGCGGCCCACGCCCGCTGCCGTCATGCGCGTGATGCGGGAGCAGCAGCCGACCATCTTCTGCGGGGTGCCAACGCTGTACGCGGCGGTGCTGGCCGACACCGCCAACGGCCGCGACAGTGGCTCGCAACGGTTGCGGCGTTGCATCTCCGCCGGCGAGGCGCTTCCCGCGGAGGTGGGCAAGCGCTGGGAGCAGCGTTTCGGCGCGGAAATCCTGGACGGCGTGGGATCCACGGAGATGCTGCACATTTTCCTCAGTAACCGGCCGGGCAATGTGCATTACGGAACGTCCGGCACGCCGGTGCCTGGCTACTCCGCCCGCCTGGTGGACGAAAACGACCAGCCGGTCCCGCAGGGCGAGGTCGGGGAACTGCTGATCAGCGGACCCACGGCCGCGGACGGTTACTGGAACCAGCGTGCCAAGAGTCTGCACACCTTCATGGGGCCCTGGACCCGGACCGGTGACAAGTATTACCAGGACGCGCAGGGCATTTTCCATTATTGCGGCCGCTCCGACGACATGCTCAAGGTCAGCGGCAACTGGGTCTCCCCCTTCGAGGTGGAGTCCACGCTGATTGAGCACGATGCGGTGCTGGAAGCCGCGGTGATCTCCCACGAGGATGCCGACAGGCTCGTCAAGCCGAAGGCGTACGTGGTGCTCAAGGACGGTTTCCAGCCCAGCGACGCGCTTTGCGACGAGCTCCAGCAGTTCGTCAAGAGCCGGGTGGCGCCATGGAAGTATCCCCGCTGGATCGAGTTCATCGATGCGTTGCCGAAGACGGCCACCGGCAAGGTTCAGCGTTTCCGGCTGCGGCAGAAGGACGAGGGGGCATGATCGCCGACGCCGACTGCCTCACGGTGGACGGCGGGCGGCTGGAGTATGCCTGGTTCGGTCCCGGCCCCGAGCTGGCGCCGACACTGGTTCTGCTGCATGAAGGGCTGGGTTGCGTTGAACTCTGGAGGGATTTTCCCCGGCGGCTGGCGGACCGCACGGGCCTTGGCGTGATGGCTTACAGTCGTTTCGGTTACGGTGGCTCCGACCCGGTCGATGTGCCGCGTCCGCTGAGCTATATGCACGACGAGGCCATCAACGTGCTGCCCGCCGTGCTGGATGCCGCCGGCGTGCGCCGGGCCGTGCTGGTGGGTCACAGTGACGGCGGCTCGATCGCGCTGATCAACGCCGGTGCCGTGCGGGACCCGCGGGTGCGGGCCGTGGCCACACTCGCCGCCCATGTCTTCAACGAACAGGTCTGCGTGGACAGCATCCGCGCCGCCAGGCAGGCATTCGAGAGCCAGGGCTTGCGGGACCGGCTGGCGCGTTATCACGGCGACAACGTGGACTGCGCGTTCTGGGGCTGGAACCGTGCCTGGCTGGATCCCGACTTCTGGCACTGGAATCTCGAGGAGTTCCTGCCGGCTGTGCAGATACCCGCGTTGGTGATCCAGGGCGAACAGGACGAATACGGCACGGTTGCCCAGGTGGACGCCATCTGCCGGCAACTGGGCAGCCCGGCCCGGCGCGTGCTGCTACCCGACTGCGGGCATGCCGTGCACCGGGATCAGCCTGAGGACCTGTTGCGGCTGATTGCGGCTTTTGCCGCGGAGGTGCTGGACGATGAGCGGGCGACTGTCTGAGCCTGCGCCGGTGCGGCGGCTGACCTCGCTGCCGCTGCCCGCGTACCGCTATCTGCCCGGTTCGGACCCGCATCCGCTCACCGATGCCGACGGTCACGGCGGCATCGGCAGGTGGATCGACACGGACACCCCGGACGGCCGTGCACACTGCTATGCCTATGGCTGCGATCTGTTCAATCACGGCTACTGGTGGGAGTGCCACGAGGCCTGGGAGGCGTTGTGGCACACAACCGGTCGCAAAGGACCACAGGCACAGGTGCTGCAGGCGCTGATTCAGATGGCCAACGCGCACCTGAAGCGGCGCATGGGCAGGCCGCGGGCGGCGGCGCGGCTGGTGGCCATGGCCCTGGAGCACGGCGAATCGGCCCTGGCCCGGGATCCCGATCCGGTGCCTGGCCTGGCATTGCGGCCGTGGCTGAACGCCCACCAGCGCTTCCTGCTGGAGCGCGGTGCTGGCTTGTCCTTCCCGTACCTGGAACCGGCAGGTTCCTGGAAAACTGACTTATAGTGCAAAAAGCCCACTTGCCTTAACGATATGTTGCATTATAATGCCACAAACTGAGGAACAATAGTGCAATACTCGCGAGGATTGAGGAGATGATCGATTTTCAAACAAGCCCGGAGCAATACCGGCACTGGAAACTGCAGGTGGATGGTGAGACGGCCTGGCTGCGGCTGGACGTCAGCGAGACCAGCACGCTGTTCGACGGCTATGAGCTCAAGCTCAATTCGTACGACCTGGGCGTGGACATCGAACTCAACGACGCCGTGCAGCGGCTGCGGTTCGAGCATCCGGAAGTGAAGTCGGTCGTGGTCTCCTCGGCCAAGGAAAAGATTTTCTGCGCCGGAGCCAATATCCGCATGCTGGGCGGGGCCACCCACGGCCACAAGGTGAATTTCTGCAAGTTCACCAACGAGACCCGCAATTCCATCGAGGACGCCACGGAATTCTCCGGGCAGAAATACCTGTGCGCCATCAACGGCACGGCGGCCGGCGGCGGCTACGAGCTGGCCCTGGCCACGGACTACATCCTGCTCGCCGATGACGGTTCCTCCACTGTCTCGCTGCCCGAGGTGCCCCTGCTGGCGGTGCTGCCGGGGACCGGCGGCCTGACCCGCGTCGTCGACAAGCGCAAGGTCCGCCGCGACCTGGCGGATGTGTTCTGCAGCACGGAGGAGGGCGTTCGTGGCCAGCGGGCCGTGGACTGGCGGCTGGTGGACGAGTGCGTCCCGACCTCGCGTTTCATGGATCGGGTGAAGGAACGTGCGGCGGAAATGGCCGCGGAATCCGACCGCCCGGCCGGTGCCGCCGGCGTCAAGCTGAACCCGCTGCAGCGTGAGATCGGCGAGAACAGCGTTCGCTACGGTCACCTGACAGTGGACATGAACCGGCAGAAGCGGATTGCCACCATCACGCTGCGTACCCCGGCCGAGCCGGTACCGGCGGACGTGGCCGGCATGGAGTCCCAGGGCGACCGGTTCTGGCCGCTGGCGTTGTGCCGTGAGCTGGACGATGCCCTGCTGCACCTGCGCAGCAACGAAGCCACGCTGGGTACCATCGTGTTCCGCAGCGAAGGGGATTCGGAGCTGGTGGCCGCGTACGACGGCTTTCTCCACGACCATGCCGATCACTGGCTGGCGCGGGAAATCATGCTCTACTGGAAGCGCACGCTGAAGCGCGTGGATCTGACCTCCCGCACTATCTATACCCAGGTGACGCCGCGCAGCTGTTTTGCCGGGTTCCTGGCCGAACTGGTGTTCGCGGCCGACCGCAGCTACATGCTGGACGGCGTCTTCGAGGACGAGGACCCGGACGCACCGCCCGCCGCCCTGCTGCTCACCGCCTCGAACTTCGGCCCGCTGCCCATGAGCAACGGCCTGACCCGGTTGCAGACCCGTTTCCTGGGCGAGCCGGAGAGCGTCGAGAAGGCGCAGGCACTGATCGGCAAGCCACTGGACGCCCAGGCGACGCTGGCGGCGGGTCTGGTGACCTATGCCCCGGACGATATCGACTGGGAAGACGAGGTGCGCCTGGCCCTGGAAGAGCGAGCCAGCTTCTCGCCCGATTCGCTGACCGGCATGGAGGCCAACCTGCGCTTCGCCGGTCCGGAAACCATGGAAACCAAGATCTTCGGTCGCCTGACCGCCTGGCAGAACTGGATTTTCCAGCGGCCGAATGCCGTGGCCGAGCGGGGTGCGCTGCGCCTGTACGGCACCGGCGAGCGGGCCGAATTCAATCACGAGAGGGTTTGATGTCATGCAGCAGATCAATTACGACGAGCTGATCCCCAACAATGTGAACCTGTCCGGTGACCGTCGCCTGCAGCGCGCGCTGGAGAAATGGCATCCGGGGTACATCGACTGGTGGATGAGTATGGGACCCGACGGCTTCCAGGCATCCCAGGTCTACCTGCGCACTGCTGTCAGCGTGGACCCCAAGGGCTGGGCCAACTTCGGCTTCGTGAAGATGCCGGAGTACCGCTGGGGCATCTTCCTGGCGCCGGCCGAGGAGGACCGCAAGATCGCCTTCGGTCGCCACAAGGGCGAGCCGGCCTGGCAGGAAGTGCCCGGCGAGTACCGGGCGCCGTTGCGCCGGCTGATCTCGATCCAGGGCGATACCGAGCCGGCGTCGGTGGAGCAGCAGCGTCACCTGGGCAAGACCGCGCCCTCGCTGTACGACATGCGCAACCTGTTCCAGGTCAACGTGGAAGAGGGCCGCCATCTGTGGGCCATGGTCTACCTGCTGCACGCCTACTTCGGGCGCGACGGCCGCGAGGAGGCCGAGGCGCTGCTGCAGCGCCGCTCCGGCGACGAGGACAAGCCGCGCGTGCTGGGTGCCTTCAACGAGGACACGCCGCACTGGCTGGCCTTCTTCATGTTCACCTTCTTCACCGACCGGGACGGCAAGTTCCAGCTGGAATCGCTGGCGCAGAGCGGCTTCGATCCGCTGTCCCGCACCTGCCGCTTCATGCTCACCGAGGAAGCCCACCACATGTTCGTGGGCGAATCCGGCGTCATGCGCGTGGTGCAGCGGACCGTGGACGCCATGAACGAAGCCGGCATCACCGATCCGCACGACGTCAACCGGGTACGCGAACTGGGTGTGATCGACCTGCCTACCATCCAGAAGTACATGAACTTCCACTTCAGCGTATCCGCCGACCTGTTCGGTTCCGAGATGTCCACCAATGCCGCCAACGCCTATACCACCGGTCTGAAGGGGCGCTACAAGGAAGAAAAGATCGACGACGATCACCAGTTGCACGATTCGGTCTACCCTGTGCTGAAGCTGGTGGACGGCGAGTTCCGCTGGGTGGAGGAGCCGGCGCTGAACGCGTTGAATGCCCGCCTGCGGGACGACTACGTGAAGGACTGCGCGGCCGGCGTGAAGCGCTGGAACAAGGTCATCGAAAAGGCCGGCATCGAGTTCACGCTGGAGATTCCGCACATCGCCTTCAACCGGCAGATGGGACAGTTCTCGGAAATCCACACTTCGCCCCGGGGCGAGGTGGTCGACGATGCCACCTGGGAACGGCGCAAGGACGAATGGCTGCCCGGCTCGGATGATGAAGCTTACCTGCATTCGCTGATGAAACCGGTCACCGAACCCGGCCAGTACGCCGGCTGGATTGCTGCCCCGAAAGTGGCGATCGACAGCAAGCCTGGCGATTTCGAGTTCGTCCGCATCGCGTCCTGACCGTGACCGAGCGGGACCCGGGTCCGGCCGGTCCGGGTCCCATGTACAGCAGCCCCGGCTGCGTGGAGGATTCATGGCCCTGAAACGCCAGCATCTGATTGACCCGGAGGTGTGCATCCGCTGCAACACCTGTGAGGAGACCTGTCCGATCGATGCGGTGACCCACAACGATGACAATTACGTGGTGGACCCCGACATCTGCAACTACTGCATGGACTGCATCTCCCCGTGCCCGACAGGGGCAATCGACAGCTGGCGGATGGTGAAGGAGCCCTACGGCATCGAGGAGCAGTTCGAGTGGGACGAACTCCCGGAAGAGGCCGAATACACCGACGAGGAGCTGGCGGAGGCCAGCGGCGATGCCGCCAACGATGCCGCTGAATCCGGCACCGATCCGGACGAGGTGGAGGAAATCCTTCAGCGGGCGCGCGCCGGCCAGGGAGGCAAGGCCGTGCCGCCGTATTCCGCCGCGCACCCTTACATCAACGTCTATACGCGCGATGCGCCGGCCGTGGCGCGGGTGGTGGGCAACTACCGCATCACCGAGAGCCAGGCCGGCTCGGATATCCATCACGTGGTGCTGGATTTCGGCAGCCAGGCGTTCCCGGTTCTGGAAGGACAGAGCATCGGCATCATTCCGCCCGGCGAGGACCCCAAGGGGCGCCCGCATCATGTGCGGTTGTATTCGGTCGCCAGCCCCCGCGACGGCGAGCGACCGAACCACAACAATGTGGCGCTCACCGTCAAGCGGGAGATTACCGAGGCGGACGGCCAGCGGTACCCCGGGGTTGCCTCGAACTATGTCTGCGACCTGCAGAAGGGCGATGAGGTCAGGGTGACCGGCCCGTTCGGTAACACCTTCCTGATGCCGAACCACCCCGAGGCGAACATCATCATGGTCTGCACCGGGACAGGTTCGGCGCCGTTCCGGGCGATGACCGAACGGCGCCGCCGGCGCATGTCGGATGCACCCGGCAAGCTCATGCTGTTCTTCGGTGCCCGCACGCCGCAGGAACTGCCGTACTTCGGACCGTTGCGCAAGCTGCCGGAGAGCTTCATCGACATCAACCTGGCGTTCTCCCGGGTGCCAGACCAGCGCAAGGAGTATGTGCAGGACCGCATGCGGGCCCGCAGCGCGGACCTGGCGGCTCTGCTGCCGGACGAGAATACCTATCTGTACATCTGCGGGCTCAAGGGCATGGAGAACGGCGTCAAGGAGGCGCTGGAAGCCATCTGCCGGGAGCACGGCCTGGACTGGCCCGCGCTGGGTTCCTCGATGCGGGAGAACGGCAGGTTCCATGTCGAGACCTACTGAACTGAACGATGTGTTGACCGGCCCGCCGCTGGTCTACCGGCGGCGTATCAGCTGGGCCGATACCGATGCGGCGCGCATCGCCTATACGGCCAACTTCCCGGACTGGGGGCTGTGCGCACTGGATGTCTGGTTCCGGGAGATCTACGGAGTGGACTGGGTGGTGATGAACCGCGACCATCGGGTTGGCACCCCCTTCGTGCACGTCAGCATGGATATCAGCAGCTCGCTGTGGCCGGGTGACGTCCTGGAGGTCACCGTGCTGGTGGAGAAGCTGGGGCGTTCCTCGTTGACGTTCCGTACCGTCGGGCGACGGTCCGACGGCGTGCACGTCTTCGAGGGGCGTTACGTGTGCGTGCACTCCACCAATGACGAGACCGGCATGCGTTCACTGCCCTGGCCGGAAGACCGCCGGCGCAGGGTGGAGAGCTACATGGCTGCCTGCAAGCCGGTGGACGAGACGGCCTGTTAAGCGATATTCATGATTCTTATAGCGGTTATTCGCTCCAATGGGTTTCTGAATAATGCAGTGCTTTGTAGGTTCTTTCGGTAGGAACGGAAACCTGGATCAACGGGACTTCCGTGTATGCTGAAGCAGGTATCGGATCGGCGTTGCAGACCTCGGGGCGGCGTGACGACTTCAGCGCTTTCCCGCGCGGAGAAAAGAAATATAATGCTTTATGCTGCGAAAAGAATTTCGCTGTATTTTCATGAATAGTGAATTATAATTCATAAGCGTTCGTGCAGAAGAGCCCTGGATGTCCTGTATTTCCAAAGGGTTTCGCGGACGTCACAACAACACAGCAGATAACCCAGAAGAGTCGTACGGAGGAGAGCACATGTCCGTTTTCAAGCAACCCGGCGCGTTTCTGCGCAAGCTGGCCGTGGGCGCAAGTGTGGCCGCGGCCTCGATGCTGCCGCTGAGCCAGGCGGCTGCCGATTCCATCAAGATCGGCTATATGCTGCCGTACTCCGGCACGTTCGCGCAGCTCGGCGAAATGATCACCGACGGCTTCAATCTGGCGCTCAAGGAGAACGGCGGGAAGATCGGCAACTACGATGTCGAGATCGTCACGCTGGATGATGAATCCAACGCCGGCCGTGCCACCCGGAACATGCAGCAGCTGGTTTCCGGCGAGAACGTGGATGTCGTGGTGGGCACCGTCCATTCCGGTGTGGCCATGGCCATGGTACGGGTGGCTCGTCAGCAGGGAACCATCCTGATCATCCCGAACGCCGGTCTGGATGCCGCCACCCGACAGCTCTGCGGACCGAATATCTTCCGCACGTCGTTCTCCAACTGGCAGCCCGGCTACGCCATGGGCCATGCAGCCTATGATCGCGGCTACCGTAACGTGGTGACCATGGCCTGGCGCTACGGTGCCGGCCAGGAATCGGTGGCCGGCTTCAAGGAAGCATTCGAGGAACTGGGCGGCACGGTGACCCGCGAGTTCTACGTGCCGTTCCCGGAGGTGGAGTTCCAGGCCCAGCTCACCGAGATCGCTGCCTTGCAGCCCGATGCCGTCTACGTGTTTTTCGCCGGCGGCGGCGCGGTGCAGTTCGTGCGTGATTATGCCGCGGCCGGCCTCAAGGACCGCGTACCGCTGATCGGTGCCGGGTTCATCACCGAAGGCACGCTGCAGGCCCAGGGTGCTGCTGCCGAGGGCGTGCTGAGTGCCCTGCATTATTCCGAGGCGCTGGATACCGAGGAGAACCGGGCGTTCCGCGAGGCCTTCCATGCGGAATACGGCAAGTATCCGGATATCTACGCCGTACAGGGCTACGACGCGGGCAGGCTGCTGATCGAGGGTGTCAGGCAGGCCGGAACCAAGTCCAGGGATGACCTGATCCACGCCATGCGCAACGTCCAGCTGGCCAGCCCGCGCGGTGCGATGACGATGTCGCGTTCGCACAATCCGATACAGAACATGTATCTCCGCGAAGTGCAGAATGGCGAGAACGTCGTGATCGGTATTGCCTACGAGATGCTGGAAGATCCGGGCACCGGTTGCGCCATGAGAGACGTCAACTAGTGTCATGCCCGCCCCGTCGGCGTGCCGGCAGGGCGGGTGCTTTCCTGCCTGTTTCATGCACATTAACGACACGCTTCGGCGGCTGGTGAGCCCATGGATCTGTCTCTGTTCCTGATCCAGACCATGAACGGCGTTCAATATGGTCTGCTGCTGTTCCTGATTGCCAGCGGCCTGACGCTGATCTTCGGGATCATGCACATCATCAACCTGGCGCATGGTTCGCTGTATATGGTTGGTGCGTACCTGGCGTTCTGGATCTCCTCCTACACCGGGAACCTGTTCCTGTCGATCCTGCTGGGGCTGCCCATCGCGATCCTGCTGGGGATCGTGATCGAGCGCTTCCTGATCCAGCGGCTGTATGACCGGGATCATCTGGACCAGGTACTGCTCACCTTCGGGCTGATCCTGATCTTCGATGCCATGCAGAGCATCATCTGGGGCAATGACGTGCACGGCGTTCCCATCCCCGAGATGTTGCGCGGCGGCATCATGCTGACCGAGCATCTGGCTTATCCCACGTACCGGCTCTTCGTGTCGGGGGTCTGCCTGGCCATTGCCGTCGGCATGTTCCTGCTGATCCAGAAGACCCGGCTGGGCATGATCGTGCGTGGTGGCGCCAGCAACCGGGAAATGGTTTCGGCGCTGGGCATCAATATCCGCTGGGTGTACACGCTGGTGTTCGCTGCCGGGGCCGCTCTCACCGCCTTCGCCGGCATGATCGCGGCGCCGATCAGCTCGGTTTACCCCGGCATGGGGAACAGCATCCTCATCATCTGTTTCGTCGTGGTGGTGATCGGTGGTCTCGGCTCCATCAAGGGGGCGTTCCTGGGCGCGTTGATGGTGGGGCTGGTGTACACCTGGGGCACCGTGCTGGTACCGCAGTTTGCCGGCGCCGTGGTCTACGCGCTGATGGCTGCCGTCCTGCTGTGGAAACCACGCGGCCTGTTCGCCTGACGGCCCGGGAGAACCGTTTCAATGAGATCCTTGCCACGTTCCGTTCAAGTTTTCCTGCTGGCGCTGATGGTGCTGCTGGCGTTCTACCCGGTGTTCGGGGAGATGCTGGTGGGTGACCGCTACGATTACTGGCTGCAGAAGCTCACCTCGGTGATGATCCTGGCCATCATGGCAGTGAGCCTGGACCTGCTGGTGGGCGTGACCGGCATGGTCAGTATCGCCCACGCCGCCTTTTTCGGGCTTGCCGGCTATACCATGGTGATGGTGTCACCCGAGTGGGACGCCGGCAGTATCTGGATCATGCTGCCGGCCGCGGTGCTCGCTGCCGCGCTCGCTGCACTGGTGATGGGACTGCTGATCATTCGCACCCACGGCATTTTCTTCATCATGGCCACCATCGCCTTTTCGCAGATGATCTACTATATCTTCCACGATTCCGACTTCGCCGGCGGTTCCGACGGCACGTATCTGTTCGGTGCGCCCACCGTGGAGCTGTTCGGCCGGGAGCTGATCGATCTCAGTGACCGCGTCACGCTGTTCTACGTCACGCTGATCTCCCTGCTGCTCGTCTATCTGTTGTTGCGTACCATGCTGCGGGCGCCGTTCGGCCGCGTGCTGTTCGGCATCAAGGAGAACGAGGAGCGGGTTCGGGCCATGGGATACAACCCGCTTTACTACAAGCTGGCGGCGTTCGTCATTGGCGGCACGCTGGCCGGTTTCGCCGGCGTGCTTTCGGCCACCCAGTACCAGTTCATCGACCCCAGCCAGGTGAATTGGCACCTGTCGGCGGAAGTGCTGATCATGGTCATACTCGGCGGGCTCGGTACGCTCTGGGGGCCCATCCTCGGCGCGTTCGCCTTCGAGGGGCTGCACTTCTGGTTTTCCAGCATGACCCGCTATTGGGAGTTGCCGATGGGTGTCGTGGTGATCCTGATGGTGCTGGTGCTGCCCAAGGGTATTGCCGGCGGCGTGATGTGGGTGGCGGACAGGCTGGAGCGCCGGTCCTCTGCCAGGACGCAGTCCGGGGAGTCCGCCGCAGGGCGTCCGGTGGAGGTGAAGCATGACTGAGGTGGTATTGCGCACCGAGCACCTCACCAAGCGTTTCGGCGGCCTCACCGCGGTGAAGGATGTCTCCATAACCGTCGGGCAACGTGAAGTGCATGCCATCATCGGGCCGAACGGCGCCGGCAAGAGCACCATGGTGAACATGCTCACCGGCCACCTGCCGCCGTCGGAGGGCCGGATCCTGTTCCGTGGGCGGGACATCACCGGCATGCCGCCGAACCGCATTTCGCAAATCGGCATCGGCCGGAGCTTCCAGCGCACGAACATCTTCCCCAGCTTCACCTGCCGGGAGAACTGCTGGCTGGCGGCACAGTCACGACTGCGCAACTCGTTTCGCTTCTTCCTGCCCGCAGGCCGTTACCAGCGCGTCCGGGCACTGGCGGAAAAGGGTCTGGAGCTGTGCGGCCTGAGTCACCGTGCCGACACCCCCGCCAGCGCGATCAGTCACGGCGAGCAGCGGCAGTTGGAGATTGGCATGGTGCTGGCCACGGAGCCGGATTTCCTGGTCCTGGACGAGCCGATGGCAGGCATGGGGCAGGAGGAATCGCAGCGCCTGGTTGCCCTGCTGCAGCGGCTGACCGCCGAGTACCCGCTGGTGCTGGTCGAGCATGATATGGACGCGGTGTTCAGCATCGCCGACACGTTGACGGTCATGGTGAACGGCGAGGTCCTGGCCAGTGGTCCGCTGGACCAGGTGCGCAGCGACCCGGCTGTGCAGGAGGCCTATCTGGGCGACGGCGAGGAGGCATACTGATGGCAGTTCCCCGAGAACAGGTGACGGAATCCATGGCGCCGCGGAACGCACCCACCGGTGAATGCATCATCGAGGCTTCGGATCTGCATACCTACTACGGCGAGTCCCATGTCCTGCACGGCGTCAACCTGCGTGTGCATCGTGGGGAGACGGTGTGTCTGATGGGCCGCAACGGCATGGGCAAGACCACCACGCTGCGTTCCATCCTGGGTCTGACCCGGGCACGCCACGGAACGGTGCGCATCCGCGGCCAGGACATGACCCGTGCCGAGACCCACGCCATCATCCGCCAGGGGATCGGATACGTGCCGGAAGGGCGTGGCATGTTCCCGAACCTCTCCGTGCGGGAGAGCCTGGTCATGGCCGCGCGCCCCGGCGTGGATGGGCGGCGCGAGTGGGATCTGGATCGCGTGCTGTCGGTGTTTCCGCGGATTGCCGAACGCATCAGCCACATGTCCGGCAACCTCTCCGGCGGCGAGCAGCAGATGCTGGCCATCGGCCGTGCGCTGATGACCAATCCGGAATTGCTGATCCTGGATGAGGCCACCGAGGGCCTGGCGCCGCTCATCCGCAAGGAGATCTGGTCGGTCATCCGGAGCATCAGGGACACCGGGATCGCGACCCTGGTGGTGGACAAGAACGTCAACGTGCTGATCGATCTCTGCGATCGCAGCATGATCATGGTCAAGGGCGAGCTGGTGTTCGACGGCCCCAGCGAATCGTTGCGGAAGCAGCCGGAGCTGCTGCAGACCCACATCGGTCTGTAGCGTCCTGCGGCGCGTTTCCCTAAACTGCACGCGGTGCAGACTGCGTCGGGACAGCGGGGGAGCAAGCGAGATGGCAAGGTCAGCCGGCGGGGCTGCAAGGCCGGAACGGGAATGGAGCGAGGATATCGATCGGCAGCTGGCGCTGATCAGCGAGCGGGTGCGCGCGATCCGGGCCCGGCGCGGCATGACCCGCAAGGATCTCTCCCGCCACTCCGATATTTCCGAACGTTACCTCGCGCAGCTGGAAAGTGGGGCTGCCAATCCGTCTATCGCGGTGCTGCTGCGCATTGCCTATGCCATGGACGTCGATTTTCGCGAATTGCTGCCCGGCCGCAATGAGCCGGGACTGCGTCTCACGCCGCTTGTGGAGATGCTGCAGCGCCTGTCCCCCGAGGACGAACAGGCCGCCTATGAGTTGCTCAGCAAGCATTTCTCCCGTCACCAGGGACCGCTCCGGGGCATCGCCCTGATTGGCTTGCGCGGTGCCGGCAAATCCACGCTGGGCGCGCGACTGGCGGCCCGCTTCGACGTGCCTTTCATCCGTCTGGGCGAGATGGTCGAGCGCATGGGAGGCATGGAACTGGGCGAATTGTTCTCGCTGGGCGGGCAGAAGGCCTACCGCAGGCTGGAGCGCCAGGCCCTGCAGCGGGTCATCGACAGTCATCCGCTGGCCGTGGTGGAGGCCGGTGGCAGCCTGGTCTCCGAGCCGGAGACCTTCGAGCTGCTGCGCGCCAGTTATCGCACGGTCTGGGTGCGAGCATTGCCGGAGGACCACATGTCCCGGGTGATTTCCCAGGGTGACCTGCGACCCATGGCCGGCGACAACGACGAGGCCATGGAGGATCTACGCAGGATTCTGGCGGAGCGGGAACCCTACTACCGCACCGCAAACGTCATGCTGGAGACCAGCGGGCGTTCGATCGAGGACTGCCTGAACGAGCTGTCCGGGCTGGCCGGCGAATATCTGCGGCCGGCAGAGCGCTGAGGGAATCGCGCAACGCCCTGCCGGACAGCATCCATGCTTCACATTTGCACTTTTTTCAGTACAATGCGCGGTTCACCGAATCAGCGGAAAGCCGCTTTCCGGACACCGTCAGGGGATATTCAACACGATGGTTACCATTCGTCTCGCACGTGGTGGCGCCAAGAAACGCCCGTTCTATCAAGTGGTTGTTACTGACAGCCGCAACGCCCGCGATGGCCGGTTCATCGAGAAGCTGGGCTTTTTCAACCCGGTTCCGGGTGGCCAGGACAAGAACGAGCCGCTGCGCCTGGATCTGGCGCGCGTGGACCACTGGCTCGAGAAGGGCGCCAGGCCTTCCGAGCGCGTTGAGCAGTTGATCAAGCAGGCGCGCAAGGCGCAGCCTGCCGGCGAAGCCTGATACGGCTGCCGTGCAACCGGGTGGCGTGGACGACCAGACCCGGCTGGTCATCATGGGGCGCATTGGAGCGCCCCATGGCGTGAAGGGCTGGGTGCGCATCCAGTCCTTCAGCGAGCCACGCGACAGCATTCTGAGTTATTCGCGCTGGTTGGTCAGTGGTCCGGACGGCTGGGAAGCGGTCGAGCTGGCGGACGGGCGCATGCAGGGCAAGTCGGTGGTGGCGCGGCTGAAGGGCATGGCGTCGCGCGAGCAGGCCGAAGCCTTGCGGGGCCGGGAGATCGCGTTGCATCGCGATACCCTGCCGCCGTTACCGGAAGGCGAGTACTACTGGGCGGATCTTGAAGGGCTTCGGGTGCGCACCGTGGATGGCGTTGATCTCGGCCGCGTGGATCACCTGATCCAGACCGGCGCCAACGATGTTCTGGTCGTGCATGGAGACCGGGAGCGGTTGATCCCGATGGTGGTCGGGGAGTACGTGACACGGGTGGATCTTGCCTCCGGCTGGCTGGAGGTGGACTGGGATCCGGAATTCTAGCCCGCACATCTCACCGCCGTCCGTGGCGAGCGGGCCGCAGCTTCGGTGGAACGGTGCTGAGATATGCGGGTTGACGGATCGCTGGAGGCGCCATGCGGATCGACGTGATCACGTTGTTTCCGGAACTGGTCTCCGCGGTCGGCCAATGGGGCGTCACCGGCCGGGCGGTCGAGCAGGGCCTGCTGGAACTGGTGGCCTGGAATCCCCGCGACGATGCCCCGGACCGGCATCGCACGGTGGATGACCGGGCCTATGGCGGTGGCCCCGGTATGGTCATGAAGGTGGAACCACTGCGCACGACGCTGCGGCGGGCCCGGGCGGCGCGCGATGATGGCGCCAGGGTGATCTACCTGAGCCCGCAGGGCCGCCGGCTGGATCAGCCGCTGGTGCGGGAACTCGCCGCAAGGGATCGGCTGATCCTGCTTTGTGGCCGCTACGAGGGCGTGGATGAACGCCTGGTGGCCACGGAAGTGGATGAAGAGCTGTCCGTGGGCGACTACGTGCTCAGTGGCGGCGAACTGCCGGCCATGACGGTTGTCGATGCAGTGGCAAGGCTGCTGCCGGGCGTGCTGGGCCACGCCGATTCGGCGCAGGAAGATTCGTTTACGGACGGGTTGCTGGATTTTCCGCACTTCACCCGTCCGGAAGAGATCGACGGCATGTGCGTACCGTCGGTTCTGCTGGGAGGCGATCACCGGGCCATTGCCCGCTGGCGTCGGAAGCAGGCGCTGGGCCGGACCTGGTTACGCCGGCCGGACCTGCTTGAGCAGTCGCAACTGGACGACGAGAGCCGCCGGTTGCTGGATGAATTCATTGAGGAACACCGATCCCACCGGACGTCTCCGGTGGACACGGGCAGGGGATAAAGGCATGAGCAACATCATCGACGAACTGAACAAGGAACAGATGGAGGCCATCGGCCGTGAAATCCCGGCATTTGCGCCGGGTGACACCGTTACGGTGCAGGTCCGGGTCCGTGAAGGTACCCGGGAGCGTCTCCAGGCCTTCGAGGGTGTGGTGATTGCCAAGCGCAACCGCGGACTCGATTCCGCCTTCACGGTGCGCAAGGTCTCCCATGGTGAAGGTGTGGAGCGGGTGTTCCAGACCTACAGCCCGCTGATCGAGAGCATCACCGTCAAGCGCCGGGGCGACGTGCGCCGCGCCAAGCTCTACTATTTGCGCGATCGCCAGGGCAAGGCGGCGCGTATCAAGGAAAAGGTCTAAAAGGGCCTTTGGCGGCAATCGACCCGGGCGGCCAAAAGCCGCACCGCGTCGGTGGCCCCGTCTGGCCCTTTTGCGGACGAGGAAACGAACAACCCCGCTGCGCGGTCGACCGCAGCGGGGTTTTTGCTGTGCGGCGGCACCGACGCCTCGTTCATGCCTGTTCGCGGCTGACCTCTTCCACGGCGTCGGCATCCTTGATGCCGATCAGGTAGAGAATCCCGTCCAGGCCTAACGTGCTGAGTGACTGGCGGGCATTACGCTTGACCAGCGGCTTGGCCCGATAGGCGATACCCAGCCCCGCCAGGCGTAGCATCGGCAGATCGTTGGCACCGTCGCCCACGGCGATGGTCTGTTCCAGCCGCAGCCCCTCGCGCTCGGCCAGTTCCCGAAGCAGCAGCGCCTTGCGCTCACCGTCGACGATCGGCCCCAGTACCTTGCCTGTGACCTTGCCGTCGCGGATCTCCAGTTCGTTGGCGTGCACGTCGTCCACGCCGAGTTTCTGCTGCAGGTGGCGGCCGAAATAGCTGAAGCCACCGGAGATGATCGCGGTCTTGTAGCCGAAGCCCTTCAGCGTACGGATCAGGCGTTCAGCGCCCTCGCTCAGCGAGAGATTTTGCGCCACTGTCTCCAGCACCGATGCGTCCAGGCCTTCCAGCAGGCCGACCCGGCGGCGCAGGCTTTCGCGGAAATCGATTTCGCCCTGCATGGCCGCCTCGGTGACCTGGCTGACCTCCTCGCCGACGCCGGCATGCTTGGCCAGTTCGTCGATGACCTCCTGCTGGATCAGCGTGGAATCCATGTCGAAGACCACCAGGCGGCGGTTGCGCCGGTAGACGCTGTCCTCCTGGAAGGCGATATCGATGTCCAGTTGCTGGGAGATCTCCAGGAAGCGCTGCTTCATCGCGTCGAGGTCCACGGGCTGGCCGCGTACGGTCAGCTCGATGCAGGCCCGGCTCTGCTGGCCGCTGTTCTTGTACAGCGGTTCGCGGCCGGAGAGCCGGACGATGTCCTCGATATTGAGGTCGTTCTCGGTGATGACCGCCGCGACCTGGGCGATGTGGTCGGCCTCGATGCGGCGGCCGAGCAGCGTGAAGATGTAACGGGGTTTGCCGGCTCCGCGGACCCACTCCTCGTACTGTTCCTCGCTGATCGGCGTGAAGCGGACCTGCATGCCCAGGTGGTGGATGTGGAACAGCACGTCCTTGAGCACCGGCGACAGCTTGGCCTGGTCGGGAACCTTGACCAGCATGCCCAGCGACAGGGTGTCGTGAATCATGGCCTGGCCGATGTCCAGGATGCCCACGTTGTATTCGGCCAGGATGCCCATCAGGGACGAGGTCAGTCCCCGCTTGTCCTGACCGGAGACGTTGATGAGGATGATTTCACTCATGGCGGTTCCTTGGTTGGCCGGCGAGCCGGGCGCGGCGGAAACGGGTCGCCATTGTCCAACCTTTTCCCGAGTATTGCCACTGAGGCATGGCAACGCCAGGGCGCTTGCGCGCGGAGCGGTTCGCCACCGGGATGCGGCAGGTGATCAGGATACTTTCGGGGAGCTCTCCAGCGACTTCAGGGCTTCCTTGGCGAGATCCAGCGCTTCCTCGCCGTCGTCGATGCCCTCCATCAGTCCCTCCAGGAACCATTCCACCGCTGCCAGGGCGTCGGCCAGGGCATCGATCCTGTCCAGATCCCGCGGGTGTGCGGCGAACTGCTGCAACTGTTGACCGCAACGGAGCATGATGCCGGCCGCGGCTTCATTGCCGAGCATGCGCAGGCTGCCGACGATTTCCGTCACCGGCTGTCCCATCTGGCTGAGATCCTCGCCTTCGTCGAGATCGCCGTTCAGGTACTCCAGGGCCTTGCGGATGCGCTGCAGATTGTTCAGGCACTCGGCCAGCACCTGCTGCTGCGCCTCCATCAGCCGCCTGGGCCGCGGCGTGCGGTTACCGACGCGGCTGGGGTTGCAGAGCGTGTAGATCTGTTCTTCCACTTCGGTCAGTGTCTCGGCCGCGTGGGCGAGGATTTCGGTCAGTCGCTCGCTGCCGGCGCTGTCACTGAGCGAGCCCAGCCGGGTCTGCTCCCGTTTCAGCAACGCGGCAAGTTCCGACAGGCCGAGGACAGTCAGCGTGCCGGCCATGTCGGACAACTGTCCTGACAGCTCCTTGCGCTCGGACGCGGTGATGCTGCTCAGCCTGCTCAGCGATTCGATCACGTCCTTGAGGCGGTCCAGCTCCTCTCTGACGGCCTTGGTGACCGCTTCCATGACGCTCTGGTCGGGCGCGGCCATGGCCTCGCGTTCGTGCTCCACCAGAGCGCGCGGCGCCACGCCGGCCGACAGGCCCAACCGCTCCCTGAGGGCGGCCAGGTCATCGTCATGTTCGCTGCCACGCATGGTGTAGTAGAGCAATCCGCGACTGACCAGCTCCGGGGGGCGGTTGTCCAGGCCCTCCAGTCCCTGCAGCATGCAGGCCCTGGTATGCAGGTCGATGCGGGAGAGCAGCAGGCGCATGGAGATGTCGGCCGTGATCTTCTGAGCTACCAGCGGATGGAAGGCCCGCGCCGCCAGCCGCATCCAGCGGCCGCAGACGGTGTCGCCAAAGGCTTCTCCCATGCGCACCAGCGCCCGGTGGACCTGCTTTGCATGGACCTGGGAATCAGGGCTGCGGAACAGGCCCAGCAGGCCGATCTGCAGCATGAGTCGGAGCCGGCGGCCGGTTTCATCAAGGTTTTCGACGGTTACGGCGTTCGGGTCCGCAAGTTCGGGCAGCGTGGGGTCCACGCGCCGAAAGGCGGCGAAATGAAACTCCGGCAGCGGGAACGATCGGCGCATGCCACGCAGGGCGTTCAGGGTCGGCAGCAGCGTATCCGGCAGTTCGCGTTTCTGTTCGGAGACCCGGCTGAGGTAGCGGGGCAGGAGCAGCAGGCCGTACATCAGCAGGTCCAGACCCTGCTCGCGCGACAGGCTGTTGCCGGCCTCCAGCGAATCGATCAGGCCCAGGCATTCGTTGCACAGCACGACCGCGCCCTGGATGTCCAGCATCATGACGGCGCCACGCACTTCCTCCAGATGCGTGCGGCAGGCTTCCCAGGGCGGGACGTCGTCCTGATCCTGTTCATGGGCATCGATGGCCGCCGCCGCCTGATCCAGAGCCTTGTTGATCTCGCTCTGCGCCAGGCGAACCGGGTTCTCAATCGGACGTATGGTCATGCAGACTATCCTTTCTGCTGGATGCCGTGCGTTCTTGTCGGTGTCACTGCTGCCAAAAGAATGTGTGAGTGGCGGCCGCGGGCATGCCAGTATAACTGGAGACCGGATCCGGTCGGCCCTGCTTCGGCGGGCGCCACCGATGATTCAGCCAGCGCTCAGTGTGAACGATGTCTCGGAGGCCAACATGGGCAGGGTTCGCAAAACGGACGAGGAGTGGCGACAGGAACTGACGCCCGAGCAATACCGCATCACCCGGCAGAAGGGGACGGAACCACCGTTTACCGGCAAGTACAACAGTTTCAAGGGCAAGGGAACGTTTTCCTGCGTCTGCTGCGGGCAGCCGTTGTTCAGCTCGGTGACGAAATACGATTCCGGTTCCGGCTGGCCGAGTTTCTGGCAGCCGCTCAGTAATGGGGCGCTGGACGTGGAGCAGGATCTGAGCCTGGGCATGCGCCGGGAGGAGGTGATGTGCAGCCGGTGTGGAGCGCACATGGGACACGTCTTTCCCGATGGACCGGAGCCCACCGGGCTGCGGTACTGCATCAATTCCGCGGCCTTGCGGTTCGACGACGAGGAATAACCACGGCGCTGAGCACCGCGCCTCGCATTGCGAAAAATCCGGCCGCAACGCGAGCGCGGGAATTAATCAACGCTTCCTTAAAGCTTGTGCGCCCGTCCACCGGCACCTTATAGTGTACGGCTACCCGCCGCGCGGGTGGTGTGGATGGTCCGCGCGGATCCTGGGCAGGCTACCACGTTGCACACCGCATTCGTCATCACGGACGCCATCCTGGCAGAGGCGTCCATTATCAACTGGCATTGATACCCATGAGTAGACAGAAAGGAAAGCGACACCCCGAAGCCGGCAACACCATGAGTGGTGCCGAGATGATTATCCAGGTGCTGGCCGACGAGGGCGTCGATACCGTCTTCGGCTACAGCGGGGGCGCGATTCTGCCGACTTATGACGCGATTTTCCGCTACAACCAGTCGCACCGCGGGGACAGCACCGAGGATCCGATGCGGCTGATCGTCCCGGCCAACGAGCAGGGCGCCGGTTTCATGGCGGCGGGTTATGCCCGGGCCAGCGGCAAGGTGGGCGTTTTCCTCGTGACCTCCGGACCGGGTGCCACCAACACGGTCACCCCGATCCGCGACTGCATGGCCGATTCCACGCCCGTGGTGGCCATAACCGGCCAGGTGCCCACCGGCGCCATGGGAACCGATGCCTTCCAGGAAGCGCCCATCGTCAACATCA
Source organism: Ectothiorhodospiraceae bacterium (assembly GCA_050485425.1). Taxonomy (GTDB): domain Bacteria; phylum Pseudomonadota; class Gammaproteobacteria; order Nitrococcales; family Aquisalimonadaceae; genus LSCE01. The sequence goes on from JBJHBJ010000025.1 coordinate 42,634, forward strand.
TGGGCAGCTGCGCCAAGCACGTGTTCCTGGTGACCCGGCCGGAACAGCTGGAGTCAACCATTCGCACCGCGTTCGAGGTTGCCCGCTCGGGGCGGCCGGGACCGGTGGTGGTGGACGTTCCCAAGGACATGCAGAACTGGGTCGGCGAATTCATGGGTGAGGGCCTGCTGGAGATACGCGGCTACCGCCAGCGCATGGATTCGCTGAAGTCCGCCAAGCTGTCGGAACGCAAGTGCCGGCAGTTCTTCGAGTTGCTGGAGCATTCCAACCGCCCGCTGCTGTATGTCGGCGGCGGCGCCATCAACGGCAATGCATCCAGGGACGTGGCCGAGTTCGCCCGCACGTTCAATATTCCCGTGGTGACCACGCTGATGGGGCTGGGCGCCATCGATACCAAGGACGACCTCTGCCTGCATATGCTGGGCATGCACGGTACGGCGTACGCCAACTATGCCGTGGAAGACTGTGATTTCCTGATCGCCGTGGGCTCGCGGTTCGACGACCGGGTGGCCGGCAAGGTGGAGGAGTTCGCGCCGCTGGCGGAGCATGTCGCGCATATCGACATCGATGCCGCCGAGATCGGCAAGGTGCGTCTGGTGGAGTGGGCCCACGTGGGCGAGTGCGGCCGCAGCCTGCGGCAATTGCTGACCTATGGCAAGAAGGCCGAATTCGGCAAGGATTTCGCGCCCTGGGTGAAGCATGTGCAGCAACTGCGCCGCAATCACCCGATGAACTACGACCGGGAGTCCGAACTGATCCAGCCACATTACGTGGTGGAAGAACTGAGCCGGCTGACCGACGGTCGGGCCATCGTCAGCACCGGCGTGGGTCAGCACCAGATGTGGGCGGCCCAGTACTGCGATTTCCGGGAGCCGCGGCTGTGGCTGACCTCCGGCAGCATGGGCACGATGGGCTTCGGGCTGCCGGCCGCTATCGGCGCCCAGTTCGCCTGCCCCGACCGCATCGTCGTGGACATCGACGGCGACGGCAGCATCCGCATGAACCTGGGTGAGCTGGAGACGGTCACCAACTACGACCTGCCGGTGAAGATCCTGCTGCTGAACAACCAGGGCGACGGCATGGTGCGCCAGTGGCAGCGGCTCTATTTCAACGAGAACTTCTCCGGCACCGACAAGACCCTGCACCGCAAGGATTTCATCAAGGCGGCGGAGTCCGACGGCTTCCAGTTCGCCCGGCGCGTGTCAGACAAAGGCGATGTCGCGTCTGCCCTGAAGGCATTCGTCGAGTTCGACGGCCCGGCTTTCCTCGAGGTGATGATCGACCCCGACGCCAGCGTCTACCCGATGGTGGGGCCGGGCATGGGCTACAAGCAGATGGTGACGGGGGAGTGGATTACTGCCCGGGAACTGAAGAGCGGTCGCGAGAACGTGGATCCGGTGACCACGCCCGATCTCTTCTGAGGTGACTGCCCGGCGGGCCGGGTCATTGCCGGTCCGCCGTTTCCTGCTCCTCGCTGGCCTCCGGGGCGCCGGTGGTTGCGGAGGCTTTCAGCGACTCCGCCAGCGGTGTCAGTTCCGCGGCCAGCGTCTGCCACGCCGCGTCCGGCCGGTTCGCCACGTCCAGCGCCTTCAGTTCCGCCTCCAGTGCAATCATCCGCACTTCCAGCACTTCCGGTGCCACCGGAATCTGGCTGCCCGGTCCCAGCCGCAGTGACCGGGTGCGTTCCAGCTCATCCTTGAGGTATTGACGGGTCTGGCGGTGCAGATCCTCCGGCAGGCTGAGTTCGTCGTTCTCGGCAGGGGGGGCCGGCCTGGTGCTGCCGGACGCCTGCCTCGAGCGCCGCGACAGCCACCAGGTGATGACGCCCACGGCAGCCAGGGACAGAATGATGGCCTCCAGCAGGATGATCAACATCACGGTCGACAGGTTCACTCATCCACCTCTCAGGATTCTCGCCGGGCGTCCGTGCGGATGGGAAACGCTACGGTTGCATCATAAAGCGGCCTGGCTGCCTCCACCACACCGCCTGCGGTCTTGAAAATACCGGCGTTGGCTCCCATTGAGTCTTTCACACTCGTGTCCCGTAACAGAAGTATTGCCGCCCGGACAACGCTGCGCGTCGCGCGGGCGTTCGCCCGGGCTTATTCGAAACCATGAGCAGGACGGAGCACCGACGATGACCGTTGCCGCACAAAAAGAGACCCGGGAATTCCAGACCGAGGTCAGACAACTGCTGGATCTGATGATCCACTCCCTGTACAGCAACCGCGAGATCTTCCTGCGGGAACTGATCTCGAATGCCTCGGATGCCGCCGACAAGCTGCGTTTTCAGGCCCTGCAGAACGAGAGCCTGCTGGAGGGCGACGGCGAACTGGCCATCCGGGTGTCCTTCGACAAGGAGGCCCGGACCCTGACCGTTTCCGATAACGGCGTGGGCATGTCGCGGGAGGAGGTGCAGGAGAATCTGGGCACCATCGCGCGGTCCGGCACCCGGCAGTTCCTGCAGAGCCTGTCCGGGGACCAGGCGAAGGATTCGCGCCTGATCGGTCAGTTCGGCGTGGGCTTCTATTCCGTCTTCATCGTCTCGGACCGGGTCGTGGTGGAAACCCGCAAGGCCGGGGAGCCTTCCGAGGCAGGCGTGCGCTGGGAGTCGTCGGGTGACGGCGAATATGTCATCGAAAACGCGGAGCGGCCGTCCCGCGGCACGACGGTGACGCTGTACCTGAAGGACGATGCGGACGAGTTTCTGGATGGTTATCGCCTGCGCCAGATCATCCGTACCTACTCTGACCATATCGACCTGCCGATTCGCATGCCGGCAGAGAAGTCCGGCGATGACGATGAGCCGGCCGGCGAGGAGACCGTCAACAAGGCCAGCGCACTCTGGATGCGGCCCAAGAGCGAGATCAGCGACGAGGAATACGAAGAGTTCTACAAGCACGTGGCCCACGACTTCGAAGGCCCGCTGACCTGGATGCACAACAAGGTGGAGGGCAACCAGACCTACACTTCCTTGCTGTACATCCCCAAGCGGGCACCCTTCGATCTGTGGGATCGTGACAGCGGCCACGGCGTCAAATTGTACGTGAAGCGTGTGTTCATCATGGACGACGCCGAGAAACTGATGCCGCGCTACCTGCGCTTCGTCCGCGGCGTTATCGATTCGGACGACCTGCCGCTGAACGTCTCCCGCGAGATTCTCCAGCACAACCGGCAGATCGACCGTATCCGCTCCGCCAGCGTGAAGCGTGTGCTGGACCAACTGGACAAGCTGGCGGCCGACCAGCCGGAAGCCTATGCGGAGTTCTGGAAGACCTTCGGTCGGGTGTTGAAGGAAGGTCCCGCCGAGGATTCCGGCAATCGCGAGCGTATCGGCAAATTGCTGCGCTTCGCTTCCACACACGGCGACCAGTCGGAAGAGTCCGTCTCGCTGGCTGACTATATCGGGCGGATGAAGGAAGGCCAGGAGGCCATCTATTATGTGACCGCCGACAGCTTCACGGCGGCGCGCAACAGCCCGCACCTGGAAGTGTTCCGCAAGCACGGAGTCGAGGTGCTGTTGCTGGGCGACCCGGTGGACGAATGGCTGGTGTCCTACCTGAACGAGTTCGACGGCAAGCCGCTGGTGTCCGCCGCCAAGGGGGAGCTGAACCTGGACAAGCTGGGAGCCAGCGAGCAGCAGAAGGACGAGCAGGAACAGGCGGAAGAAGCCCTGAAACCGCTGGTCGAGCGGTTGAAGAAGGCGTTGGACGAGCGCGTGGACGCGGTACGCGTGAGCCGGCGGCTGACCGATTCCCCCGCCTGCCTGGTGGTGAGTGAGCACGAGTTCGCTCTGAGCATGCAGCGCATGCTGAAGGCGGCCGGTCATCCGTTCCCCACCGGCAAGCCCAGCCTGGAGATCAACCCCGATCACGTGCTGGTGAGGCGGCTCCAGTCGCTGGAGGACGAAGGCCGGACCGAAGAGTGGGCCCATGTGCTTTACGAACAGGCGTTGTTGATGGAGGGGGGCCAACTGGATGACCCGGCGGCCTACGTGAAACGCGTCAATCGATTGCTGGCAGACCTCTGAAGGAGTCGGTCATTGCCGTCCTGAGGCCGGTGCAGCGCGCGGGTGCCGGCCTCGTTGAAGGCGGCACCCGGCTTGCGTAGCCCGTCCGGATGTCGCGTTCCGCCGACGTCGTCGCAGAACGACGCCTTGAAGCCTGGGCGCCCCGCGCGCTATAAAGGCGCATTCGCTGCGGCCGTATGCGCAGCGCGCCGCTCCGTGATCGCCGTGTCGGAGCACGCCCGCCCGCATAGACAACACACAAAGGCAGGGATGAGTCGATCATCAGGTAACAAACCGGCACTGGAGCTCAAGGGGCGCATGATGACCCTGACCATGCTCCGCCTACTGAACCCCTCCGTGGAGGTCCTGGCCGAAGCGCTGGACCGGAAAATGCAGGAAGCTCCCGATTTCTTTCGCCACCTCCCCGTCGTGCTGGACGTGGAAGCGGTGGCCGATACCGACCTGTATCTGGATCTGGCCGGTCTGGTCGGGCTGTTGCGGGCGCGGGAGTTCCTGCCCGTCGGCATCCGGGGGGGTGACGAACGCTGGGCTCAGGCGGCGGAAACCGCGGGACTCGGCGTCTTCAGCGGCGGGGCGGACGCCTCGGGCGGGAGTTCGCGCAAGCGCGAGAGCACCAGCGAGACCCAGCCGCAGAGTCCGGATGGCTCGCCCAGCCTGGTGATACGTCAGCCGGTCCGCTCCGGTCAGCAGCTCTATGCACGCGGCGGCGATCTGATCATACTGTCATCCGTCAGCCCCGGTGCGGAACTGCTGGCGGATGGGCACATTCACGTGTACGGCACCTTGTACGGCCGCGCCCTGGCAGGCGTGCGAGGGGATACCAGTGCCAGGATCTTCTGTCAGGGTTTTCGAGCCGAACTGGTCTCGGTGGCCGGCACCTACAGCGTCAGCGAGCAGTTCGACGAGACGCTGATCGGGCGCCCGGTTCAGGTCAGCCTGGTCGAGGACAGTCTGGATATCAGCGGGCTTTAGCGACAATTTCTTGGAGGACGCGACAGTGGCAAAGATCGTTGTGGTCACCTCCGGCAAAGGGGGCGTGGGCAAGACCACGACCAGTGCGGCGCTGGCGACAGGGCTGGCAAAGGCCGGACATCGGACGGTAGTGGTGGATTTCGACGTGGGCCTGCGCAATCTCGACCTGATCATGGGTTGCGAGCGTAGGGTGGTGTACGACTTCGTCAACGTGATCAATGAAGAAGCAACGCTGAACCAGGCGTTGATCAAGGACAAGCGGGTCAGTGACCTCTACATCCTGGCCGCCTCCCAGACACGGGACAAGGATGCGCTGACCGACGACGGCGTCGAGCGGGTGCTGGATGAGTTGTCCAGGGAATTCGACTATGTCGTCTGCGATTCGCCGGCAGGCATTGAGCGCGGAGCCCTGATGGCCATGTACCATGCCGACACCGCGATCGTGGTGACCAACCCCGAAGTGTCCTCGGTGCGTGACTCGGATCGGGTGCTGGGCATACTGTCCAGCAAGAGCAAACGCGCCGCGCAGGGCCTGGAGCCGGTGCAGGAGCATCTGTTGCTGACGCGGTATTCCCCCGAGCGGGTACAACAGGGCGAGATGCTCGGCCTGGACGACGTGCGGGAGATCCTCGGTATCGACCTGCTTGGCGTCATCCCGGAGTCGAAGGCGGTTCTGAATGCCTCCAATGCCGGTATTCCCGTCATCCTGGAGGAGGGTACCGATGCCGGCCAGGCGTATCAGGACGCGGTTGCCCGCTTCCTGGGCGAAGAGCGCCCGCACCGTTTCCTGGAAGCCCAGAAGAAGGGGCTGTTCGGCCGTCTATTCGGGAGCTGACACATGAATCTGCTCGGATATTTCCGCTCCCAGCGCAAGCAGAGCGCGCAGGTCGCAAAGGAGCGGCTACAGATCCTGGTGGCCCGCGAACGGGCCACTCGAGGCGGGCCGGATTACCTGCCCGCCCTGCAGGAGGAACTGCTGGAGGTCATCCGCAAGTACGTGGAGGTGGATCGGGACGCCGTGCACATCCAGCTTGAAAAGGAAGGCGATTACGACATCCTCGAGCTCAACATCACGTTGCCCGAGCATAAGTAGTCGCCCACAACCAGGCGCGGCTCAAAACGTCTGTCCCGCGTTCTGGCAGGGGCGGCTGGCTAGATGCTGCCCCCGCTCTGGGCGCGCACGTCCACGTGCAGCGTCAGCCGCTGGCCGGGTTGCAGGTGGCGGCCTTCAGGCAGGTTGTTCCAGCGGCGGAGGTCGTTCACCGAGACGCGGAACCGTTGGCCGATCCGGTACAGCGAGTCGCCCTGCCGCACGGTGTAGTTGACCCGCTGCATGACGGGCGCCTGCGCCTGTTGGGCCGCGCCGTTGCCTGCCACCCAAACCACCAGTTGCTGACCCGGACGCAGCGTGTCCCCCGGGGCCATGCTGTTCCATTGCGCCAGTTGCCGGACTTCCACGCCGTACCGGCGTGACAACCCCCAGAACGTATCGCCGCGCTGCACGGTGTGTTGTACGCGCTGGCCGCCATTGCGCTGGCGGTTCTGCGTTGCCTGCAGACGCTGGTCGGCGCTGAGCGTGTACTGCTCGACCGGGCGGCTGGATGTCGGTACCAGCAGGTGTGAGCCGGCGCGGATGACGTGGCCGTTCAGGTTGTTGGTCTCCTGCAGCGCCGACACCGTGGTGCGGTAGCGCCGCGCGATCTGGCTCAGTGTCTCCCCGGACCGCACCTGATGGCGCTGGAAACGGACCCGTTCGTGTTCCGGGACTTCGGCCAGCCGGGCCTGGAAAGTGTCGATGCGGTCCAGCGGCAGGGCCAGCGTGTGCGGGCCCTCGGGATCAGTCGCCCAGCGGTTGAAGCCCGGGTTCAGCATGTACAGCTCATCCAGGTCCAGTTCGGCGAGTTCGGCGGCCAGGGCCAGATCGATCTGCGAGCCGGCATCGACCACGCCCAGATAGGGTTCGTTCGGGATGCTGGTGAGCTCGATGCTGAACTGTTGCGGATCGTCGATCAGCGTCCGCAGCGCCAGCAGCCGGGGGACGTAATGCCGTGTCTCCCGGGGCAGTGGCAGGTTCCAGTAATCGGTGGGCAGCCCCTGCTGGGCGTTGCGGCGTATGGCCCGCATGACCGTTCCCTGCCCGGCATTGTAGGCGGCCAGTGCCAGTTCCCAGTCATCGTCGAACAACTGGTGCAGGCTCTCGAGGTAGGTGAGTGCTGCCTCGGTGGAGGCGATCACGTCACGGCGGCCGTCGTACCACCAGGTTTGCTTCAGGCCGAAATGGCGGCCGGTGCCCGGAATGAACTGCCAGATGCCGGCGGCCCGGCCGTGGGAATAGGCAAACGGCTGGTAGGCGCTCTCGACGATGGGCAGCAGCGCCAGCTCCGCCGGCATGTCGCGAGCCTCCAGTTCCGAGACGATGTGGTACAGGTAGGGCGTGGCCCGTTCAGCAACCCGGTCCATGTAGCGCGGGTGCCTGCTGTAGTAGGCGAGCTCCGCGGCGACCCGCTGGTTCACCACCGGTTGCATGTCGAAGCGGTGCCGCATGCGTGCCCAGAGGTCGTCGGGATAGGGTGAGGGCTGGGCCGCCATCGCCGATGGAGCCTCGGCGGTCAGCGCCTGCGGCGGTTCCATGTGTTCGGGCCACAAGGCGGTGCGCTTGTCTGTGCTGTCGTGCTGGTCATCACCGTCATGGTCGCCTCCCAGCGGAAGCTGCGCACATGCGCTCAAAGCCATGCACGATGCCGTGATCAGCAGCAAGTTCCTGAAGCTCAATGTATTGACTCCCTCCGAGCACGGCGCCATGCACGAACACAGGCAAACGGGCGCCCGTTTCTCGGGGCGAATTGATCGTCAAGGTACTGGCCCGCTGGGCCCCCCGGTTGAAGCTGAAGTGATACGCCCGGAAAGCGTATCAGTCGGAGGTGGCGCTGATTCTGCCAGCCTCCGAGGGTGAATCTGCCGTGGTCGGCAGGTTCACCGGTCGCTTTTTTTTAACCCGCGTCCTTCCATGCCCGGACTGCGGCAAAGACATCCACCGGGCCATTCAACCGGTGTCCGGCTCTGGATTCTGCGCGCTGTTTCACGTTTATGTCACCCGACCGCAGGAACGGGTTGGTCTGCAGTTCCTCTTCCATCGTCGACGGAAGTGTACATTCCTCGGCTTCCCGCTGGCGTTCCACCCGCCGGAGGCGCTCCTCCAGGGCAGCATTATCGGGGTCGACCTGAACCGCGAAACGCAGATTGGCCAGCGTGTACTCGTGCGCGCAATAGACACGGGTGGACGGGGGCAGGGCCGAGAGCTTCTCCAGCGAATGATGCATCTGCGCGGGCGTACCCTCGAACAGGCGGCCGCAGCCGCCCGCGAACAGGGTGTCGCCGCAGAACAGCATGTCGTCGCCGTGGAAGGCGATGTGGCCGGCGGTATGCCCCGGAACGTCCAGCACACCAAGTTCCAGATCCAGCGCCTCAAGAAACACGGTATCGCCCTCTCTCAGGGTCCGGGTGACGCCGTTGATGCTCTCCGATGCGGGGCCGAATACCGGCACCTGCCAGCGTTCCAGCAGCCGGCCCAGGCCTGCTGTATGGTCCGGATGATGATGGGTGATCAGGATTGCATCCAGCGTCAGCTCTTCGGACTCCAGCGCGGCGATGACCGGACGCGCATCACCCGGGTCGACCACCACGCAGCGGCGGTCGCCATCGCGCCTGAGCAGCCAGATATAGTTGTCTTTGAACGCGGGTAGCGGATTGACGTGTATCATGCTGCCCAATGCTACCGTGTCCGTTGCAAGGGTCAATCGAAACTACCAATGAAACGTGTGGAAATGTTCAGTGACGGTGCCTGCCGTGGCAATCCCGGCCCCGGAGGCTGGGGGGTGCTGCTACGGTGGAACGGGCACGAAAAGCGCCTCTGCGGCGGCGAGCCCCTCACCACCAACAATCGTATGGAACTGATGGCAGCGATTCGCGGCCTGGAGGCCTTGAAGCGGCCTTGCTCGGTGCTGCTTGTCACGGACTCGGAATATGTTCGCAAGGGCATGACGGAGTGGCTGCCGAACTGGAAACGGCGCGGCTGGAAAACCGCGTCGCGCAAACCGGTCAAGAACGCTGACCTGTGGCAGGAACTGGACGCGCAGGTGCAGCGCCATCGGGTAGAATGGCGATGGGTCAAGGGCCACAGCGGTCATGACGGTAACGAGCAGGCAGACGCGCTGGCCAACCAGGGCATTGACCAGATGTCTGCCTGATCACGAAGGTTCAAAGGATAGAGGAGTCGGCGGCGACATGCGGCAGATCGTACTGGATACCGAAACCACCGGCCTGGAGACCAGCCAGGGCCACCGGATCATCGAGATCGGCTGCCTGGAAGTGGTCAACCGCCGCAAGACCGGCCGCACCTTCCACCACTATCTGCAGCCGGACCGGGAGGTGGATCCGGGGGCGATGGAGGTGCACGGCATCACCAACGAATTCCTGCAGGGCAAGCCCCGTTTCCACGATATCGTCGACGAGTTGCTGGAATTCCTGCGTGGCGCCGACCTGGTCATCCACAACGCGCCTTTCGATGTCGGTTTCATCGATTACGAATTCCGGTTGCTGGATCGCGGGCTGGCCCCGGTCGCGGATATCTGCACGATCACCGACACGCTGGTGATGGCGCGCACCATGCACCCCGGCCAGCGCAACAGCCTGGATGCGCTGTGCAAGCGCTACAGCATCGACAACGGTCATCGCGAGTTGCACGGTGCCCTGCTGGACGCCGAGATTCTCGCCGACGTCTACCTGGCCATGACCGGCGGCCAGGGCGCGTTGTCGCTGGGGAGCGAGGAGTCGGAGGACAGTGGCGGCGGCCCTCGGGTGAAGGGGCCGCGGCGGCTGCCGTCCGACCGCCCCCGGCTCCGGGTAGTGGATCCCACGACAGCGGAAACCGAAGCCCACCAGGCCTGGCTGGAGCGGCTGGACAAGGCCGCGGGCGGCACCTGTCTCTGGCGACAACTGGAACAGGAGTCGTCCTGATGAGTCTGCATCCCGTCCGCGCGCTCAGTTTCGACCTGGATGAAACGCTGTGGTCGCTCGATCAGGTCATCGAGCGCGCCGAAGCGGGTATGGCTGCGTTCTTCCGGGAGCACTATCCCCTGGTCGCCCAGCGCTATGACCGGGAAGCCATGTTGCGGCTGAGGAAGCAGGTACTCACGGACGACCCGGACATCGTCCACAATCTCGGTGAACTGCGCCTGCGTACCCTGCGGCTGGCCACCGACGCCTGCGGCTATGGGCCGGAGGCGGCCGAACAAGCCCTGGCGGTGTTCCTCGAGGGACGCAATCGGGTGAACCTGTTCGAGGAAACCCACCCGACACTGGGGTCGCTGCGGGGGCGCTTCCCCATGGTCGCCCTGACCAACGGCAATGCCGACGTCGCCACCATCGGTGTCGGCCATTACTTCCGGGCCACCATTTCGGCCGCTCATGTCGGCGCGGCCAAGCCGTCACCCCGGATGTTCCAGGCGGCGGCGGATACGCTTGGGCTGGCGCCGCACCAGACCGCCCATGTGGGGGACGATCCCGAGACGGATGTGCTGGGTGCGGCGCAGTTCGGCATGCGGGCGGTCTGGCTCAACCGGCTGGGAATTCCCTGGCCGGACCACCTGCCCCGCGTGGAGTATTTCGAGATCCGCTCCATCGCGGAATTGCCGGAGTTGCTGGGCGAGAACTGAGAAGGAGCGCTGCCCGTGACCACCCCCTTCCAACCCGATGGTTTTGGCGCCGTCATCATCGGCGACGAACTGTTGTCCGGCAAGCGGCAGGACCGTCACCTCGGCAAGGTGATCGAACTGCTGGACGCGCGCGGACTGGAACTGAGCTGGGCGCGTTACCTGGGCGACGACCCCGGGCGTCTGACCCGATCCTTCCGGGAAACGCTGGACAGCAACGACGTGGTGTTCAGTTTCGGCGGCATCGGCGGTACCCCCGATGACCGCACCCGGCAGTGCGCCGCGGAAGCCGCCGGTGTCCCGGTGGAGGTGCACCCGGAGGGCTTGCGGGAACTCGAGGCACAGTTCGGGCCGGGCGGCTCGCCGCAACGTATCCGCATGGTGGAGTTCCCCAGGGGGTCGCAGATCATTCCCAACCCGGTGAACCGGATTCCCGGCTTCACCGTGCGGCATCATCATTTCGTTCCCGGCTTCCCGAACATGGCCTGGCCGATGATCGAATGGGTGCTGGACACCCTGTACCCGCATCTGCACGCCCGCGGCTCCCGCACCGAGGCCGTCATCACCGTCTACGACGTCCGTGAGAGCGACATGACGCCCACGCTGGAGCTCTTCACCGAACGTTACCCGCAACTCCGCATTTCCTGTCTGCCCCGCTGGTGCCCTCCGAATTTCGAACTGGAACTGGGCTTGCGCGGGCCTGTCGCGGATGTCACGCGGGTTGCCACGGAACTGCAGCAGGCGCTCGACCAGAAAGGCTGGCGCTGGGAGCTAGGGAAACACTGATTAATTCCCCGCGTTCGCGCTCGAGACCGATTTTCGATCGTGGCCAGGAGCAAGGCGCCGCAGGTCGTGGTTCTACCTGTGGCGGCTCGCGACACCGCCACGGGCGAAATACCGGTTGATTATCGAATACGCGAACGACAGTCTATTTCCCGCACCGGCGGCGTACAGGATGGCGCCTCGCCCTTTTGCCCATGGTCAGCCAACTCACAAGCCTTGGCGCGGAGCAGATAGCCGTGTGGTTGCTCGCTGATGACTGTGAGACTCGTGAACGTGGCGTAGTAGCCTCCGTCCTGTCGTCGGTTCAACGAGTCTGCGAGAAACGCGTTCCCACTGTTTTCCCGAGATTCTCTTCGAAGCGATTCCTTATAGATTTCAGTGACAACTGACAGCCTGTCTGCGGTAACTTTCAGTTCAAGCAGTGAATCGTGTTTCCTTGATACGGTGACCGTGCAATCTTCCCAGTCCGCTTCCGTCAGCGTCTTTTCCAACTGATCAAGGGCGCCAGGCCAGAGACTGTCCCTGATCATCGATACACTCAGGAACGTTGCGGCAAACAAGCCGACGAACACGATAAACCGCCACATTATCAGTCCAGTTAGTTGCTTGACTTCAATGGAGGAGCGTTTCGTCGCGGTAATACCGCTGTATCACCCGCAGCTTGAGGGCATAAAGCTGGGCCACTCGTGGTGTACGGCTCCAGACCCAATGGTCAGCTATGTAAGCCCAGCGAATTCGTGTTCCTCGAAATCCGGAAGATCGTTGATCAGTCGCTCCGCCACGTCCGGAGGAATTCCGAACGGTCCGCCAACTTGAACGCGCGTGCTACCGTAGACTTGTTGATCTCGCTCCTCGCCTCGTTCGTCGAAGATGAGGTCGGTGAGTCTCACGTTGAGATACTGATGAGGGAACTGTTGGTATCGGAAACGGAACTTTCTTGATATTGACCAGCCTCTGGCGACTTTTGGGTACCAAACTGTTGCTTGTGCCTCGTCCTTAAGAATCGAGGCAGAACCTCCAGCAATTATGGCCGCTTTGGCAGAGCCGGCCGAGACCCAAACTGCAACTGCCAAGGCGACGGTTACCACGTGCCCTCCGACACGAATCCGGTCTTCGTGCATTTTGTTCCAGGAATTCGCCGATTCATTACTAGGGAACCTGAGAACAAGCGTCGAGTCATGGCTGACTGTGTGGCCCTGTACGCATACCAAGTGTTTGGGGCGCAGGGTGGAGCCGAGTTCGATTAGAGGGTTGGAGCAGAGCCGGCGCAGTTCGCGTAATTCTGACTGAGGCAGGATCGTGTCGGGCATCACATATCTCCTTCCATAGAGAGATGACTCGTCAGTATCGGTATTTCAGACTCTAGCGGCCGCTTGCTCAAATGACAACCGCGACCTCGCTGGCATGATATGTTGTGCAGACATCTCTGATGTGTAAGCAAGCTACCGGGCTGAGTGTGCAGGAGGTACCGCCATGAGCGATGTTGTGACGCTGGAGCGGCAGGGCGCCACGGCGTTGATCCGGGTCGATAATCCGCCGGTCAACGCATTGTCGCGCTCGGTGCGGGATGGCTTGCGGGCCGCCGTTGGCCAGGTCCGGGAGGATCCGGCCATCCGCGCGGTGGTGCTTTACGCCGCCGGACGCACGTTCGTGGCCGGCGCCGATATCAGTGAGTTCGAATCGCCGGACTTCGAGATTTCCGGATTCCACACCACGCTGGACATGATCGAGGCCCTGGACAGGCCGGTGATCGCCGCCCTGCATGGCACGGTACTGGGGGGCGGGCTTGAACTGGCCATGGCTTGCCACTACCGCGTCGCGGTACCGACCGCGAAGCTGGGTTTGCCCGAGGTGACGCTGGGTCTGTTACCAGGGGCGGCAGGGACGCAGCGTCTCCCGCGCCTGGTGGGGGCCGAAAAGGCATTGGACATGATCCTCGGCGGTCGCCCGATCAGCACCCGGGACGCCATCGCGTGTGGGCTGGTGGACGATTTGCCGGACGATGAACTGTTGCCGGGGGCAGTGGCGTTTGCCGAGCAGGTGGCAGAGCGGAACGAGCCCCTGCCGCGCGCCAGTCGGCGCGACGTCGAGCCGGCCACGGTGCCGGACGGGCTGTTCCGGCAGGCGCGGGAGCGGTTGGTGAAGCGGCCTACCGGCAATCCCGGTCCGCCACGCATCATCCAGTGCGTGGAGGCGGCGGTGCAGCTGCCGTTCGATCAGGGTGTCGAGCTGGAGGCGAGACTGTTCCAGGAATGCCGTGAGTCCCGCGAGTCGGCGGCGCTGAGGCACCGCTTCTTTGCCGAGCGCGAGGCGCGCAAGATCCCCGGCCTGCCGCGCGACCTCGAACTGCGCCCGGTGAAGCGGGTGGGTGTGGTGGGCGCCGGTACCATGGGCGGTGGCATTGCAATGAACTTCCTCAGCGCCGGTCTGCCGGTGGTCATCGTCGAGGCCGAGCAGGCCGCGCTGGACCGCGGCATTGGCGTGATTCGCAAGAACTACGAGGCCGGCGCCGCCAAGGGTCGCATGAGTGCGTCCCAGGTGGACGCGTGCATGACACTGCTCCGCGGCACGCTGGACGACGCCGAGCTGGCCGACTGCGATCTGGTGATCGAGGCGGTGTTCGAGAACATGGAGATCAAGGAAACCGTCTGCCAGCGCCTGGGCGAGGTCTGCAAGCCCGGCGCCATCATCGCCTCCAATACCTCCACCCTGGACGTCAACCGCCTGGCCCGTGCCACCGGCCGCCCGGACGATGTGCTCGGCATGCATTTCTTCAGTCCGGCCAATGTGATGCGCTTGCTGGAAGTGGTTCGGGGCGAGCAGACCGCACCGGAGGTGCTGGCCACGGTCATGCAGCTCGCCGGCAGGATCGGCAAGGTGCCGGTGGTGTCCGGAGTCTGCTACGGCTTCATCGGAAACCGCATGCTGGAAAGCTATCTGCGTGAGACCGAGTTCCTGCTGATGGAGGGGGCCACACCGTCGCAGGTGGACCGCGCGATCCAGTCCCTGGGATTGCCCATGGGGCCGTGCCGGATGATCGACCTGGCAGGCGTGGACGTGGCGGCCAAGGTAGTGATCGAACACCGTGCCGCCGGCGGCCTGCCGGAGGATCCATCCTACCGCGCGGTGGTGCAGGCACTGATGGACCAGGGGCGCCATGGCCAGAAGACCGGCGCCGGCTATTACCGTTACGAAGAGCGCAAGCCGGTCGAGGATCCGGCTGTGCCGGAACTCTGTGAACAACTGGCGGAACGCTTCGGCATCGAACGCCGCCGCAGTATTTCCGATGAGGAAATCATCGAGCGTTGCCTGTATCCGTTGATCAACGAGGGCGCGCGTATTCTGGAAGAGGGGATTGCCTACCGGCCGGGTGACATCGACACGGTGTGGATCAACGGCTACGGCTTTCCGGATTATCTGGGAGGCCCGATGTTCTGGGCGGATACGGTCGGAGTCGGGGAAGTCTGCCAGCGCCTGGCCGATTACGCCGATCTGCGCGGCAATCCGCACGGCTACTGGGATCGCTCCGTGCTGCTGGAGAAAATGGCTGCCCAGGGGTTGTGCTTTGCCGACTGGCCGTTCCGGTAGTGCCACGACCGGCATTTGCCGGGAGCGTTTCATGTTTTCACGACAATAATCGCCAGCCGGGCGAGGAGGAGAAAGCACCATGAGTGAGGCCGTTATCGTATCCACGGCGCGCACGCCCATCGGCCGCGCGTTCAAGGGCTCGCTGAACAACATCAAGTCGCCCACGCTGATGGGGCACGCCATGCGGCACGCGGTGGACCGGGCGGGCATCGACGGCGCCGAGATCGACGATGTGGTCATCGGTGCGGTACTGACCGCCGGCACCGCGGGCATGAACCTGGCGCGTAATGCGACACTGGCGGCAGGACTGCCTGCAACGGTGTCCGGGCAGACCATGGACCGGCAGTGCTCCTCCGGCCTGATGGCCATCGCCACCGGCGCCAAGCAGATTACCGGCGATGGCATGAAGGTGGTGCTGGCCGGCGGCCAGGACAATATCTCTGCGGTGCAGAACCGGTACATGGAATGGGTGGCCTCGGAGGCCGATCCCAACGTGATCGCCAAGGCCGAGCACGCCTACATGCCCATGCTGCAGACCGCGGAATTCGTCTCCCGGAAGTACAACATCAGCCGCGAACAGCAGGATGAGTACGCGCTGGAATCCCAGCGGCGGACTGCAGCAGCCCAGGAACAGGGTTTGCTGGATCAGGAAATCGTTCCGATCCAGGCGACCCAGGCCTTGATGGACAAGGAAACCAGGCAGGTGTCCTACCGGGAAGTCACCTTGTCGAAGGACGAGGGCAACCGGCCGCAGACCACGCTGGAAGACCTGCAGAACCTGAAACCGGTGATCGAGGGCGGTTTCATCACCGCCGGCAATGCCAGCCAGCTGTCGGATGGCGCCTCCGCCTGCGTACTGATGGACAGCAAGCTCGCCGAGCAGCGCGGGCTGGCGCCGCTGGGTATCTACCGTGGCATGGCGGTTGCCGGCTGCGCCCCGGAGGAAATGGGCATCGGCCCGATCTACGCCATTCCCAAACTGCTCAAGCAGCACGGCCTGAAGATCGGGGACATCGGCCTCTGGGAGCTGAACGAGGCGTTCGCCTGCCAGGTGCTCTATTGCCGAGACCATCTCGGCATCGACCCGTCTATCTACAACGTCAACGGCGGCAGCATCTCCATTGGCCATCCCTATGGCATGACCGGCGCCCGTCTGGTCGGGCACGCGCTGATCGAGGGCAAGCGCCGGGGCGCCAGGTACGTGGTGGTCTCGATGTGCGTGGGCGGTGGCATGGGTGCCGCGGGCCTGTTCG
>JBJHBJ010000026.1:0-58731 GCA_050485425.1 Ectothiorhodospiraceae bacterium
ACGGCCTCGCGGCCATTGGATGCCTCGCCGACCACCTCGATGCCGGGGTCGGCTGTCAGCATGTCGCGGATACGGCGCCGGAAAAAACCGGAATCGTCGACGACCAGTACGCGGACTTTCTGCAAGACGGCCTCCCTGACCTACATCGAACTGCCGTAGGACTTCACCAGACTGGGGATGTCGATGATCAGCGCGATCCTGCCGTCGCCGGTAATCGTCGACCCGGCCAGACCGGGCAGTCCCTGCAGCATGGCTCCCAGCGGCTTGATGACCACTTCCTCGAGACCCAGCACCTCGTCGACGACAAAGCCGATGGGCTGATTGCCCAGCACCACCGTCACCACCTGCTGCTCCTCGGGCGACGTGCCGGAGGCACCGTCGCTGCAGGCACCCTTGATGCGCTGTATCCAGCGGTCGAGGAAAAACAATGGCATCGCTTTCTTGCGGACCATGACCACGCGGCGGCCGTCCACCATCTTGGTGTGTTCCATGTCCAGCTCGAAGATCTCGCTGACCACCGACATGGGCACGGCGAATTTGCGGCCGTCCAGCGTCACCATCAGCGTCGGCAGGATGGCCAGTGTCAACGGCACCTTGATCCGCAGCGTGGTGCCGACTCCAAGCCTGGAGTCGATGTCGATGGTGCCGTTGAGCTGGGAAATGCGGGTTTTCACCACGTCCATGCCCACGCCGCGTCCGGACACGTCGGAAATCTGTTCCTTGGTGGAAAATCCCGGATGGAAGATCAGGTTGAAGCAGTCGCCGTCGTCCAGCCTGGCCGCCGATTCCTCGTCCATCAGGCCTTTCTCCACCGCCTTGCGTCGCAGCACTTCCGGGTCCATACCCTTGCCGTCATCGGCAACGACCAGCAGGATGTGATCGCCTTCCTGCTCGGCGGACAGCATCAGCTTGCCGGTTGCCGGCTTGCCGGTGCCGCGGCGGTCCTCCGGCGTCTCGATACCATGGTCGCAGGAGTTTCGCACCAAGTGGATCAGCGGGTCGGCCAGGGCTTCCACCAGGTTCTTGTCCAGGTCGGTTTCCTCGCCGCGCAGTTCCAGTTCGATCTCCTTGCCCAGGCTGCGGGCCAGATCGCGAACCAGACGGGGGAACCGGCCGAACACCTTCTTGATGGGCTGCATGCGGGTCTGCATGACCGCAGCCTGCAGATCCGAGGTCACCAGTTCCAGGTCGCCTACCGCATGTCCCATGCGTTCGTCATCGAGCTCCGCGCGCAGCGTGCTGAGGCGGTTGCGCACCAGTACCAGCTCACCGACCAGGTTCATGATGTCGTCGAGCTTGGCGGTATCCACCCGCACCGAGGTCTCGCCCTTGGGGGCCGCCTTGTCCTGCTCGGGCTCCGGCGTACTGCCGGCCGTGGTGGCGCCAGCGGCAGGTCTGGTGGCGGGTTTCGGCTCGGGCCTGGCGGGTTTTGACGGCGGTTTGGCGGCAGCCGACGCGGCTGCACCGGCCCCGGTCTTCCCGGCACCAGGTCCCTTGCCTTCACCGTGCAGTTGATCAAGCAGCTGATCGAACTCATCTTCGCTGATCAGGCCGTCGTCTTCCCCCCGGGGGGCGGACGCTTCGGGCTTCCGGGCCGCCGGGGTCTCGTTCGCGCCGGCAAGCGTCTTGCCCGGCTTGCCGGCGTGCTTGCCCTTGCCGTGCAACTGGTCGAGGAGGTCCTCGAACTCGTCCTCGGTGATCTCGTCTCCGGCCTGACCGTCGTCGGCGTCAGCGGATGTCTCCGGCTGCCTGCCGGGCGCCGCCGGTTTGCCGTCCTCGGCCGTATCGTCCAGCGCGTCCAGCAACTGTTCGAATTCATCATCGGTGATTTCTTCATCACCGTCCGCAGCGGCTGCGGGGGCAGTGCCACCCTCGACCTCACCGGTCTCGATCAACTGTTCCAGTGCGGCCAGCAGATCCGGCGGCGCGTCCGCAGGCTCCCTGCCCGCTTCCAGGCTGTCAAACTGATCATTGACCACATCCAGCGCCCTCAGCACATGGTCCATCAGCTCAGGCGTCACGGTACGTTCACCGTTACGCAGCAGGTTGAAGAGATCTTCGGTGCGGTGGCAGACGCTGACCAGCGCGTCCAGCGACAGGAAGCCGGCGCCACCCTTGATGGTATGAAAGCCACGGAATACCGCGTTCAGCAAATCCCGGTCGTCGCCGCGCTGCTCCAGTTCCACCAGTTGGCCGCCGAGGGCCTCCAGTATTTCGCGCGACTCCACCAGGAAGTCCTGAACGATATCGTCTTCGGTATCGATAGCCATGCCACACCCTGTTGTTACGGTCCTCCCCCCGCCATGTCCATGACGGAGGGACGAGATCTAGAAACCGAGGCTGGACAGCAGGTCGTCGACTTCGTCCTGCCCCTTGACCGCGCCATCGGATTCGCGGCCCGGGACCTGCGGCCCTTCCAGTTCGCTGACCGACGACGACTTCTTCTTCGTCTTCGGCTTGTCGGTAACCGGTTTATCGGCAGGCATCGCGTTTTCATCACCCCTGCCCGGCGCAGCCAGGGAAATCAGTGACACCAGGCCCGACTCCACTTCCTGCACCAGATTGATGACACGGCGGATGATCTGGCCGGTCAGGTCCTGGTAGTCCTGCGCCATCAGGGCATCGGTGAGATGGGTCTGCACCTTGCCGGCATCCTGCTGGACATTGCCAAGGAAACGCTCCAGGTCCTTGCTCAGCCCACGGAATTCCGTTGCGGAGAGCTTGCGGTTGCGGAACAGTTCCCAGCGCTCCAGCAGCTCACGGCTCCTGCCGGAGATGTCGTCCACCATCGGCAGGCTTTCCTCGATGGCGGTCAGCGTGCGGTGCGCGGACTGCTCGGTCATGTTGATGACATGCGTGAGGCGGTCCTGGGCATCGGGGATCTCACCGGCAATCTCGCTGAGCCTGGTATCGACCTTGAAGGCCTTCAGGGCCTCGTGCAGTTCCCGCGTGAGCTGGCCCAGCTCCTGGTAAAGCTGCGTCTCCCGCAGCCGGGTGATGTGATCCAGATGCTCCTGGACACCGTCGGTATTGCCTTCCTCGAGCTTCGCGACCAGTTCGCGCGCCGACTCCAGGATGGCCTGCTGTTCTGTCTGCTTGCTCATGAACCACCCGTCCTAGCTGCCGGCCTCGATACGCTCGAAGATCTTGTCGATTTTCTCCTTCAGCGTATTCGCCGTGAACGGCTTGACCACGTAGCCGTTCACGCCGGCCTGGGCCGCCTCGATGATCTGGTCGCGCTTGGACTCGGCGGTCACCATCAGCACCGGCAGGCCCTGGAGATCGGGTTCGGCCCGCACCGCCTTGAGCAGGTCCAGCCCGGTCATGCCGGGCATGTTCCAGTCGGTCACCAGAAAATCGATACCGCCCTTTTTCAGGATGGGCAGCGCGGTATTGCCGTCGTCGGCTTCCACCGTGTTGTTGAACCCCAGATCCCTGAGCAGATTCTTGATGATCCGCCGCATCGTGGAGAAATCGTCCACGATCAGGATTTTCATGTTCTTGTCCAGACTCACGTTCAATCACCTTTTCCGGTCAACTTGGCGAGAGGGCGCACAGTATGTCAGGGCACGAGAATGCCCGGTTCAGGGCCGGCTTTCTGCCAAACAGAGCGCACTTTAAGGAGCATCGGTGCCGATCAGGGCAGTTTCCGGTTACTGTTCTTCTGTCCAATCGGCCAGATGGCCCCGCAACTTGAGCATGATGCGTCCATGGATCTGGCTGACACGGGATTCGCTGACGCCGAGAACGGCGCCGATTTCCTTCAGATTCAGTTCCTGCTCGTAGTACAGGGACATGACCAGTTGCTCCCGCTCCGGCAGTTGCCGGATGGCATCCGCCAGCGATTGCCGGAAAGCGGCGTCCTCAAGTTCGGTTACGGGTTCCGGGGCATTGCCGGCGGGCTCGCGGGTCTCGCCGGTATCGGGGTCTTCCTCGTCGATGCTGAACATACGGGAAACGCTGCTGTCCAGCAGGATCTGATGATATTCCTCCAGCGAGATGCCCAGGGCCTGCACCACGTCGCTGTCCCTGGCATCGCGCCCTGTGCGGTGCTCGATCTCGCGAATGACCCCGGCCACTTCGCGGCTCTTGCGGTGCACGGAGCGCGGGGTCCAGTCCATGCGGCGGATCTCGTCAAGCATGGCGCCGCGAATGCGGATGCCGGCGTAGGTCTGGAAACTGGCACCCTGGGTGGGGTCGAACTGCCGGGAGGCCTCCAGCAGCCCGATCATGCCGGCCTGGATGAGATCATCCAGCAGCACGGTATCCGGCAGACGGGCGGAAAGATGCAATGCGATGCGCTTGACCAGCGGCGCGTTCCCCACCACCAGGTCGTTTGCCTTCTGGGCCTCTACCGCCTGATAGGCTGCCGCTCGCACTTTCATTCGGTCAACTCCCCCTGACCGCTGCTGTAACGCACCAGGCGCTCCAGGAAGAACTCCAGATGGCCTTCCACCTCGGTGGGCGAGGGCAGCCGGTCCACCCGGCGCGCCAACTCCACGAACGCCTTGCCGGAGGGGCTGCCGGGATAGGCCGTCACCACCGGCTTCTGCCGCTGTACTGCCTTGCGCAGGCTGTCGTCGGCGGGAATGCTGCCGAGGAAATCGAGCGTCACGTCCAGGTAACGCCCGGTGACGCGCGAGAGCTTCTCGAACAGTTCCTGCCCCTGCCGGTTTCCCGACACCATGTTGGCCACGACATGGGCCTTTCTGACACCGTAGTCCCTGTTCAGCACCTTGATCAATGCGTAGGCATCGGTGATGGAGGACGGCTCGTCCAGCGCCACCACCAGCACGTCGCGGGCCGCGCGGGCGAAGCTGATCACGCTGTCGGCGATGCCGGCAGCGGTATCGATGATGAGGTAGTCCACGTCATGATTGAGTTCGCTGAAGCTGTGGATGAGTCCGGCATTTTCGGCCGGACCGAGCTCGGCCATCCGTTTGGTGCCCGAGGATGCCGGCACGATCATGATGCCTTCCGGGCCTTCCACCAGCACTTCTTCCAGGCTGGCTTCACCGTCGATGACATGGGAGAGGTTGTAACGCGGGCTGATCCCCAGCAACACATCGACGTTCGCGAGGCCCAGATCGGCATCCATCAGCATGACCTGCGCCCCGGACCGTGCCAGCGCCACGGACAGATTCACCGATACGCTGCTCTTGCCGACACCGCCCTTGCCGCTGGTCACCGCGATCACCTTCACCGGACGCGGATTCGCCATTCGTCTCAACCCCGCTGCCTGATCCATTCATCACCCCTGCCGCGGCCCCGGCTCCGGCCGGTTGCCGCCATGTCTGCTTCTTGTACCGGCTTAGCGCCGTCTGCTGCCACCGACCCGTTCACACTCAGGCCTGCGGCGGTTGCTGGCCGCCAAAGGCCAGCGCCAGTTCCTCGTCATCAACGCCCTGGTGATGCTGCTCCACCAACACCAGTGCGTTCTGCACCAGCTTATCACTGCGGGCCGGAAGCAGATCCTCGGGCACTCGCTGGCCGGTGCCGAGATAAGCGGCGGGCAGGCGCTGGCGCAGCAGCATCGTGAGCACCCCGCCAAGACTGGTGGCCTCGTCGGTCTTGGTGATCACGCACCCGGCCAGGCCCGCCCTCTTGAACGCCTTCGCTGTCTCGTTGAGCGAGGACAGCTGGGTGTTAGCGGACACCACGAGGTAGCTCCGTACAACCGCCTTCTGATGACGCAGCGTATTGAACTGCTCCGCCAGGCGGACATCCCGCTGACTCATGCCGGCGGTATCGATCAGCACCAGGCGTTTGTCGCGCAGATCGTCCAGCACCCTGGCCAGTTCACCGGCATTGGCGGCCGTCTGCACCGGCACGCCGAGAATGCGGCCGAAGTTGCGCAACTGGTCCTGGGCGCCGATACGATAGTTGTCCGTGCTCACCAACGCCACGTGACGGCGGCCATGGCGCAGCGCGAACCGGGCCGCGAGCTTCGCGACGGTGGTGGTCTTGCCGACCCCGGTCGGACCCACCACCGCAATGATGCCGCCACGCTCGACGATATCGTCGCCGGTCACCGGCAGGTGGCGGGCGACCATGGCCAGAGCCTGACGCAAGGCGACCTCCGGTTTCACCCCTTCGGTGACGCGCTCGGCCAGCTTGCGGCACACATCCGGGCCGAAGCCCATTTCCGTCAGTTGGCGGAGCAGCAATGTCCGGGCGGGATGCCGCTGGCCCCGCTGCTGCCAGTCGAGAACACT
Organism: Ectothiorhodospiraceae bacterium; assembly: GCA_050485425.1. GTDB lineage: Bacteria > Pseudomonadota > Gammaproteobacteria > Nitrococcales > Aquisalimonadaceae > LSCE01. The sequence continues at coordinate 6,216 of JBJHBJ010000026.1, forward strand.
GAGCTGATTCTCGAAAAGACTGCGCAGGGTCTTGATTTCACTCTGCATCTCGCGGATTGCCGGCTCTTGGGTCCATTCGACATCCGCCAGGACCGAGCGGGCGCGCACCTTGTCGGGGACAGGCTCTTTGCCTGCCGCCATTTTCCTTGCCGCCGGCTTCTCCTCAGGGAAGGCAAAGGCGCCGGCGATGGCTTTTTCCAGTTCGCTTTCCAGTGCATCGTCAACCGCAACGTCAATTCGTTGACGGTCGGGTGCCGGCGCCTGGCGCGCGGGCTGCCTGGCCTGCTCCAGCGCTTCGCTGAACGAACGCTGCGATTCCGGCGCCCCGACGGTTCTGGAGGCACGCGGTGTCGGTGTCCTGGCGGCCTCCTGCCTGGACTGGCGTTCGTTCATCAGCGCCGCCTCCACCGCTGCCTGGTCGAAGTCGATGGCGGAGATCACCTCGACCCCACCGGTGACGGTCTTGCTGGAGAGGATGACCGCATCCGGCCCATGTTCCTCCCGCACCCGCTTGATGGCCTGCCGCATGTCCTGCGCGAAGATACGCTTGATCTTCATGATGTTTAACCTTCCCGTTCGGATCCGGGCGCAGTGCTGTCACGCCCCGATTCCCAGTTCCTGGTCATGGGCCGGTCTAGCGGCCCGGTCCGCCGGCCACGTCCTGGCGACCGATGGAAGCGACGATGCGCACCTGCTTTTCATCCGGCACTTCGTTGTACGAGAGCACGTGCAGGCTCTGCACGCTGTGCCGGGTCAATCGCGTGAGCCAGTGCCGCAGTTGCGGCGCCGTCAACAATACGGCGGGCTGCCCCAGGTTCTCCTGCCGTTGCGCCGCATCGCTGAGCGAGCGCTGCAGCCGGTCCGCCAGGCCCGGCTCGAAACCACCGGCGCCCTCGCCATTGCCCTGAACAGCATTGAGCAATATCTGTTCCAACTGCGGGTCCAGCGTGATGACCGGCAGCTCCTTGCGCATGCCATTCACGTTCTGGACGATCATTCGTCCCAACGCCTCGCGTACGGCAATGGTCAGCTGCGCCGGATCCTTTGTCCGATGGCCGTTTTCCGCCAGCGTCTCGACGATGGTCCGCATGTCGCGGATCGGAACACGTTCTTCCAGCAGCGTCTGCAGCACCTTCACCACCGCGCTCAGTGGCAGGATATTGGGGATCAGCTCCTCCACCAGCTTGGGCTGGGAGCGTGCCAGCATGTCGAGGATCTTCTGGGTTTCCTCGTGCCCCAGTAGTTGATGGGCACTGGACTGGATGAGCTGGCTCAGGTGTGTGGCGACCACCGTACTTGCGTCTACCACCGTGTAGCCCATGGTCTGTGCCTGGTCGCGCTGTGACTGGTCGATCCACACGGCATCCAAGCCGAAGGCCGGATCCCGGGTCGCGGTGCCGGAAATCTGGCCGGATACACCGCCCGGGTTGATCGCCAGTTCCCGGCTGGGCTGGATCTCCGCTTCCGCCACCGGAACACCCAGGACGCTGATGCGATAGGCGTTGGGCGCGAGATCCAGGTTGTCGCGGATGTGCACCGATTGCACCAGGAAGCCCAGATCCTGCGAGAGTTTCTTGCGAACACCCTTGATCCGGGTCAGCAGCTGCCCGCCCTGGTTGCGGTCCACGAGCGGAATCAGCCCATAGCCGACCTCCAGACCGATCACATCGACCGGAGGCACGTCGTCCCAGGACAGATCCCTCTGCTCGGCCACCGGCAGTTCGTCCTCGTCCGGTTTCTCCTTCCTTGCCCGGGAGCGCTGCTCGGCCACCGTTTCCACTTCCGGCTGCACCTGGTTCTTCTTGTGAATGTGCCAGGCCAGCCCTCCGGAGGCCGCGGCCAGCGTCAGGAACGCCAGGTTCGGCATGCCGGGAATCAGGCCCATGGTGCCGATGACGCCTGCACTGATCGCCAGCGCCTTGGGATTGCCGAACAGTTGGTTCAGCACCTGCCCGCCCATATCCTGCGAGGAGGAAACACGGGTCACCAGGATGCCGGCGCCCGTGGACAACACCAGCGAGGGGATCTGCGCCACCAGGCCGTCGCCGATGGTCAGCAATGTGTAGGTACGCACGGCGTCGTTGAATTCCATGCCGTGCTGCAGCAGGCCGATGGCCAGGCCGCCGAGTATGTTGATGAACAGAATGAGGATGCCGGCGATAGCATCGCCGCGGACGAACTTGCTGGCACCGTCCATGGAACCGTAGAAATCGGCCTCCTGCGCCACTTCCGAACGGCGGGTCCGGGCCTCGTCCTGGTTGATGAGACCGGAGTTCAGGTCGGCGTCAATCGCCATCTGCTTGCCCGGCAGGGCGTCCAGGGTAAACCGGGCGCTGACTTCGGAGATCCGGCCGGCACCCTTGGTGACGACCACGAAGTTGATGATGACCAGGATGCCGAACACCACCAGGCCCACGGCGTAGTTGCCGCCCACCACGAATTCGCCGAAGGCGCGAATCACGTTACCGGCGGCGTCGGTGCCGGTATGTCCTTCCAGCAGCACGACTCGGGTGGATGCCACGTTCAGGCCGAGCCGCAGCAAGGTGGCCACCAGCAGCACGGTCGGGAATACCGCAAACTCCAGCGGCCGCGGCGTGTACACCGCCACCAGCATGATCACCAGCGACAGCGCGATATTGAAGGTGAACAGCATGTCCAGCGCCAGCGGCGGCATGGGCAGGATCATCATGGCCAGCAAGGCCATGAGCAGCAACGGCGTTCCCAGGCCGTTCCTGCTGAGTTCCCTGATGTTGTTCATGACGGCAGTGGCCATGTGCTCTGGTGCTCCTGGCGGTCCTCCCGGACCTGGTCGCGTTCGTCGCCAGCCGCCAGACCGGCGTCGGCTTCATGGCGCCGGTGTCAGTTTCCCGGCGCCTCCCCCGGCTGCCATCCGGCCGCCCGGGTGTACTTGATGAACTCTTCCGGCAATTGCGGTTTCGGCCGCTGGGGCTTTTCCCCGCCATAGCGCCGGGCATGGCGCAGCTGGTAGATGTATGCCAGCACCTGGGCCACCGCCAGGTAGAGTCCCGCCGGCACTTCCTGCTCCAGGTCGGTGGTGTAATACAAGGCCCGTGCCAACGGCGGTGCCTCGAAAGCGGGAATGCGGTGTTCACCCGCCATTTCGCGGATTTTCAACGCAATGTCGCCGACACCCTTGGCCACCACCCGCGGAGCGCGCATGGTCTTCTGGTCGTACTGGAGGGCGACGGCAAAGTGCGTGGGGTTGGTCACCACCACATCGGCCTTGGGCACGTTCTCCATCATCCGGCCCTGGGCAATCTCCTGCTGCAGTTGCCGGATCTTGCTCTTCACTTCCGGCTTGCCTTCGGTCTGCTTGTACTCGTCCTTGACCTCCTGGCGCGTCATCTTCAGCTTTTTCGTGTGGTCCCAGAGCTGGTAGGGAATATCCACCAGGGCGACCAGGATCATCGCGCTGGACAACGCAAGGAATGCCCAGAAGAACATGGTGGCGCCCTGCTGCAGGCCGGGCCCGAGTTCGGCCTGGGCCAGTTGGGTGATCTGCCCCTGCATCGTCCAGACCAGGATCGCGCCGACCCCGCCCACCACCGTGACCTTGGCGATGGCCTTGGCCAGCTCGATGGCGGCCTTGGGGCCAAACATCCGACCCAGCCCCTTCACCGGGTTCATCTTCGAGAGTTTGGGCTGCAGCGCCTTGCCGCTGAACGTCCAGCCGCCCAGCAGCGCCGGCGTGATCAGGGCGGCCAGCAACATCAGCACGGCAAACGGCGCAACCGCCCCCAGCCCCAGTGCAATGGCCCGCCGGAAATACCGGGTGGGCGCCTCGGGATCGAAGATGTCGTCGCGGCCGACCGTGAAGGCCAGATCGAAGACATGGAACAACTGGGTCACCATGTAACCGCCGAACACCAGCAGACCGGCCGCACCCAGTACCATGATCGCGGTGGTGTTGAGTTCCTTCGATCGGGGAACCTGGCCCTTGTCCTTCGCGTCCTGGAGTCGTTTGGGCGTTGGTTGTTCTGTTTTTTCCTGGCCGTTCTCGTTTTCTTCAGCCATGTCGGAAATCCGGCAGCAAGGAGACTGACAGGAGGTAAGGCAGAAACCGTGCCACCGGCGGCGGGTGACAGATGATTACAGCCCCAGTATGCGACTCAGCGTGTTGAAGGCGTCGCTCCAGATGGCGGAGAAACGGCGCGGGAGCGAGGGAATGACCAGCGTCAGTATGAGCAGGAAGCCCAGCGTCATGGTGACGGGAAAGCCCACCGAGAAGATGTTCATCTGCGGCGCGGCGCGGGTCATCACGCCGAGGGCCGCGTTGACGATCAGCAGCATGATGATGGCGGGCAGCGCGATCAGCACCGCACCGGCATACATCTGGGAGGCCCAGGCAACCAGAAGCACGTAGTCACCCTGCCCCAGCCCCTCGGTGCCCACGGGCACGGAGACGAAGCTGGCCGCCACCAGTTCGATCAGCATGAGGTGCCCGCCCATGGCGAGAAACAGCAGCGTGATCACCACCATGAGAAACTGCGAGATCACCGGCGTGGACTGCCCGCTTTGCGGGTCCACCATGGTGGCGAAGCCCAGCCCCATGGTCAGGGCAATACTCTCCCCGGCGATTGCCACGCTCTGGAAAGCCATGCCGATCAGCAACCCCATGGACAGCCCGATCAGCACCTGCTGAACCATGATCAGCAGTCCCTCGACGGACAGCGGCTCGACCGCCGGCGCGCTGCCGGCCGCCGGCATCACGGCGACCGTCAGCGCGACGGCGAGCAGCAGGCGTATGCGCGCCGAGACCTGGGTATTACCGAAGATCGGCGCGGCGAACATCATCGCGCCCATCCGCGCGAACGGCCACATGAAGCTGCCGATCCACGCCATGATCTCGGCCGTGGTAATGACCATCAGCGACGGACCCGCACGCGACTCAACTCACCCAGCCCGGCACGTTCAGGAACAGGGAGCGGGTGAAATCCACCAGCGTGGCCAGCATCCATGGCGACAGCAGAAACAGCACCAGCACCAGCACACCCAGCTTGGGAACGAAGCTCATGGTCTGCTCGTTGATCTGCGTGGCGGCCTGGAACATGCCCACCAGAACGCCGACGATCAGGGCGCTGAGTAGTATCGGACCGGCCAGCAGCACCGCGACGTACAGCGCCTCGCGGCCGATCTCCACGGCAAAATCGGGACTCATGGGGAAACTCCTATGTCAGAAAGCTGGCTGCCAGCGTGCCCATGATCAGCGACCAGCCGTCGACCAGAACGAACAGCATGATCTTGAACGGCAGCGAGATGATCATCGGCGAGAGCATCAACATGCCCATGGACATCAGCGTGCTGGACACCACCAGGTCGATGATCAGGAACGGCAGGAACAGGATGAAACCGATCTGGAACGCCGTTTTCAGTTCGCTGGTCATGAACGCCGGCACGAGCACGGAGAACGGCACGTCCTCGATGGATTCCACCGGGCCGTTGCCGGAGATGCGCAGAAACATGGCCAGGTCTTCCTGGCGGGTCTGGCTGGACATGAAATCGCGGAACGGCGTCATAGCCGCCTGCAGGGCGTCATCGGCCGGCAGTTCCTCGGCCATGTAGGGTTGTACCGCGTCGTTGTAGACCTGCTCGAACACCGGCCACATCACGAACAGCGTCAGGAAGAACGCGAGGCCCAGGAGGATCTGGTTGGACGGGGTCTGCGCGGTACCGATGGCATTGCGCAGGATACCCAGCACGACGATGATCCGCGTGAACGCTGTCATCATCAGCAGCGCTGCCGGCAGCAGCGTCAGGATGGTCATCAGGAACAGCACCTGCAGGCTGATGCTGTAGGTGGTGCCCTGATCCGTGTCCTGCACGGTGACCGCTTCCAGCCCGCCCACCTGGGCGCCCAGCAGCGTGGGAACGAACAGCAGCGCCGGCAGCAGCACGCCGGGCCACGCCTTGCGGCAAATCGAAAGAAAGCTGAATGACATTGCTTGGCGACCGTCCTCGATAATCAACTATCGGGAGGACGGCCGGAGGGGAAGGGATCAGGCGTCCGGCTTTCCGGGCTGGCGCTGCATCAGCTCGCGCAAGCGGTTCTGGAAGCCACCGTGCTGTCCCGCCCCTGGAGCTCCGGACCCGGGGCGGTTCCCGGCGTCCTCCAGTGGTTTATCGAGCACATGCAAAGTCTGTACCCGCCCGGGCGCAACCCCCAGAAGTAGCTGCTGCTGCCCCACTTGCAGCAGCACGACGCGCTCTTTCGTGCCCACCGAGACACCGCCCAGCACGCGCAATTGCGAGGTGCCGTGATGGGAAAACCCCTGCAGCCGCCGGATCAGCCAGCCCAGCGCGACGATCACGGCCAGCACCACGGCCAGCCCCACGGTCACGCGCAGCAACGCCGTGGTATCGACGCCCGGCCGCGTCGCTTCCTCGGCCAGCAATGGCGTGGCCGCCAGAAAATTGGCGGCGGGGACCAGCAACAGGACGAAGAGGCGTCGGCGTAACGTCATTTCAGTTTCTTCACCCGTTCCGAGGGGCTGATCACATCGGTCAGGCGTATGCCGAAGCGCTCGTTGACCACCACCACTTCTCCGTGGGCGATCAGGGTACCGTTCACCAGCACGTCCAGCGGTTCGCCGGCGAGCCGGTCCAGTTCCACGACCGACCCCTGGTTGAGCTGAAGCAGGTTGCGGATGCTCATCCGCGTGCGGCCGATTTCCATCGCCAGCGTGACGGGAATATCCAGGATCACGTCGAGATTCACATTCTCGTCGCCCTCGGCGTTGCTTTCGTCCGTGAGGCCTTCCAACCCTGCCCGGCGTACGCCGCCGCCCTTCTCCTGGCCACCATCGGCCGCAGGCTTCGCGGCTTCCTCCCCCGCCTCCACCTGCTCCTGCTCGGCCAGGGCCGCTTCCCAGTCGTCCGCCGCCTGCTGCTCTTCGCTGGTCTTGTTGCCTTCGCTCATGATTTCTTGCTCCTCGGTACCAGCGGCGAATCATGCTCCACGCGTACCTGTTCCTGAATCTTGATCGCGGCGTGCCCCTCGGACTCGCCATAGCGGCCGCGCAATATGGGCACGTCCTCGGCTTTGACCGTGACCATCTCCGGTATCTCGCAGGGGATAATATCCCCCGGTTTCAGCCGGCGCAGATCCCGCAGGCTGATGGTGACCTCGGTCAGCACGCTGCTCAGTTCCACCTCCGCACCCTTCATCTCCTCCCGCAGTGAACGCGTCCAGCGCTCGTCGACCTCGTTGCGGTCACTCTGCACACCGGCATTCAGTTGCTCACGGATGGGTTCGATATTGGTGTACGGGATGGTGACGTGGAACTCCCCGCCCCCACCGTCCAGTTCCACGTTGAAGCGACAGACCACCACCACTTCCGAGGGACTGACGATGTTGGCGAACTGCGGATTGACCTCGGAGCTGGAATATTCGAACTCCACCGGCAGCACCGGGGCCCAGGCTTCCTGGAGGTCGGCGAACGCCTGGTCCAGTACCATGCGCACCACACGCAGTTCGGTGCTGGTGAACTCCCGGCCCTCGATCTTGGTGTAGTAGCGTCCGTCGCCGCCGAAGAAATTGTCCACCAGCACGAACACCAGCTTGGGGTCGACGATGCACAGCGAATTGCCGCGCAGCGGATGGATGCGGACGATATTCAGGCTTGTGGGGACGAACAGGGTGTGGACGTACTCGCCGAACTTGATCATGTCCACGCCAACTACGGAGACTTCCGGCGTCCGTCGCAGCATGTTGAACAGGCCGATGCGGAACAGGCGCGCAAAGCGCTCGTTGATCATTTCCAGCGTGGGCATGCGCCCACGGACGATACGCTCCTGGCTCTGGAAATCGAAGGCACGGGCCTGCGACGGGTCTACCGGCTCCTCGTCGCCGATATCCCCGTCGTCGATGCCATGAAGCAGCGCATCGATCTCGTCCTGGGAGAGTATGTCCTGGTTCGCCATCGCTATTGCATCACGAAACTGGTGAAGAAAACGCCCTCGATCTCGCCGGGGACGCCTTGCCGCGTCAGGATGTCGTTGATCTCGGCCTTGGTCTGCTCGCGCAGGGATTCCTTGCCGTCCCGCGTCAGCAGTTCGTCGTAATCCTGACTACTGTAAAGCAGGATAAGGCTGTTGCGTACCATGGGCATGTGATCGTTCAGCCCGTCCAGCGTTGGCTGTTGGCGCGCCATCACCTGCACCGTGGTCTGCAGCACGCGAACCCGGCCACCCTGTCCGGCCCCCAGATTCACGGTCAGGCGCTCCAGTTCCTGGTAGATCGGCGGGCCACCCGGCGGAGGCTGGGGGACCGATGACGCCTGATCACCGGACTGGACAACGGCCGCCGCGGGCACGTCATCGCCGCCGTCGAATATGCCAGCCAGGTACAGCGCCGCACCGGTTCCGGTGAGCATGAGCACGAAAACCAGAAGAATCAGGATGATGATGAGCTTGCTTGCGCCTTTCTGCTTGTTCCCCGCCATGGGTGTCCTCTACCGCTTGATCCGGAACGCGCCCTCCGCGGGGCGTTCGTCCAGGTGACCATTCTACGCGTCTATGCAGAAAGGCTATCGGCCCGGGAGCGGATTTCCTGAGCCCGGGCTCAGGCGTAATGGTCCACCAGGCCTCTGGGTTCCAGGGGTTGGGCCTGCTGCTCCTCGTCGTGCTCGTCGCCCTGCCCCCAGGCGCCGTCACCGTCACGCTCCTCGGCGTCACCTTGTGCCTGTTGCTGCTGGTCACGGGAGATGTCCACGTCCACCTCGCCGTGCCCGTTCTCCTGCATCATCAGCCGCAGGCGCGGGATTTCGGCTTCCAGCGCTTCGCGGGTGACGGCGTGCTGGGCCGTGAAGACCACCGACGTCTTGTCGTCCTTCACCGAGATGTTCACCTCCAGCGGCCCGAGCTCGCGCGGGTTCAACTGAATGCGCGCCTGCTGCACGCCCTGCCCGGCCATCACCATCAGGCGCTCACCCACGGCCTGCCCCCAACCCGGGCGGTCCATGGCGGTGTGTACGGTGTATGAAGGTGTACCCGCCCGTGGCGTGCCTTCCAGCAGCTGCGCGGTCTGCGAATAGCTCTGCAGGACGGCTGCGCCGCCCCCCTCCAGTCGCGTGGCCAACAGGGTGTCGTCCACGTCCACGGCATCGACGGCCACCGCCTGAGCCTGCAACTGCTGGCGCAGCTGTACCTGCTCGAGCAGTGCCAGGCGGGCGGCCAGTTGCTGGCCGGGCTCCTTCCCCTTCATGGTGGTCTCGGGTTCCACCGCGTCGTAAAGCATGGCCAGCAGGGCCTCGTGCGCATGGCCCTCGTCATCCGACTCCGCCAGCTCCACCGGCATGTCCATGGCAAACTGCGGCAATTCTTCCGCGTCCAGCGGCAAGTCTTTGCCGCCCTCGCCACTGAGCCAGGCCTCCAGATCCTCCAGCGTCAGCCCGGCATCGCGGAAGGCATCCGACTCCAGCAACGCGTCCAGGAAGGCCCGGTTTTCCGGGTCCTTGAGCGTTGCGGCGTCCAGGCTGTCGGCCCCGAGACTCCCCAGGAACGACTGCAGCAGATTCAGGCCTTGCATGGGTTATCCCCCGTGTGAGGTCATCGTGTACGGTTGTAAAGCAAACGGCGGGCCAACGTCGTCGCGGGCGGGCACGGGAACTACTTGCGGAAGTAGCGTTGCATGGAAAGCTCGTCGCTGCGCTGCTGTTCCGCCTGTTCGTCCTTGCGGCGCTGTTCGGTGCGGTAGCCGTCCACAACCTTGCCTACCGCATCGGCGCGACTCTGTTCCTGCTGCCACTGCTGCCGGCTGTCGCTCAGTTGCAGCTCCAGTTCCCGAAGGTGTTTCTGCTGCTGGGCGATAGCGGTATCGAGCTTGGCGATAAAGGCGTTGAAATCACGCAGCCGGAAGGCATCCATGGCCGCCCCTTCCCGGTTGACGGCACCGTTCAGGTAGTCACTGCGGAAATCCTCGAGCTGCTGCAGCCGCTCACGCTCGTGCTGCACCTGTTCGCCCACGCGTGCCATTTCCCGCGCAGCGCGTTCCGCCTTCTCGCCCAGAACCCCCTGAACGGTCTCCATCCGCTTGAGGCGCTTCATCGTGCCCTCTCTTCTTCACTTTTCTGTAAAGCCATCAGTCTTCGAACAGGGACTGCAGGCCGGCGAGGCTGTCGTCCAGGGTTTCCGCCTCGCGCAGATCCTGCCGCAGGAACGTGGTCAGGCGATCACGGTATTCCATGGCCTCATCCACGCGCGCATCGCTGCCTCGCTGATAGGCGCCGACGCTGATCAGGTCCCGGTTCTGCTCGTAGGTCCCGTAGAGCTGCTTGAACCGCTGGGCCAGGGCCCGGTGCCGATCCTCGGTAATATTGATCATCGCACGGCTGACCGATTGTTCGATATCGATGGCCGGATAGTGGCCGGCATCGGCCAGTCGCCGGGTCAGCACCACATGACCATCCAGGATCGCCCTGGCCGCATCGGCGATGGGTTCGTTCTGGTCGTCACCTTCCACCAGTACAGTATAGAAAGCGGTAATCGAGCCCGCGCCCTCCGCCCCGTTGCCGGCACGCTCGACCAGACGCGGCAGCTTGGCGAACACCGAGGGTGGATAACCCTTGGTGGTTGGCGGCTCGCCGATGGACAGGCCGATCTCGCGCTGCGCCTGTGCAAAACGCGTCAGCGAATCCATCAGCAGCAGCACCTGCTTGCCCTGATCGCGGAAATACTCGGCAATGGCGGTGGCCTGCATGGCCCCGTGCAGGCGCATCAGCGGTGATGCGTCGGCGGGGGCCGCCACCACGACGGAACGCTTGAGGCCCTCGGCTCCCAGAATGTCGTCGATGAATTCCTTCACTTCCCGGCCACGCTCGCCGATCAGCCCGACCACCACCACATCGGCCTCGGTATAGCGGGTCATCATGCCCAGCAGCACGCTCTTGCCCACGCCACTGCCGGCGAACAGCCCCATGCGCTGACCCCGCCCGACGGTCAGCAATGCGTTGATCGCGCGCACGCCGACATCCAGCGGCCTGCGAATCGGTGCCCGGGAGAGTGGATTGACCGCACGGCCCAGCAACGGCATGCGCCGGGTTGCCCGCAACGGACCCCGGCCGTCCAGCGGTTGGCCGGCGCCATCCAGGATCCGTCCCAGCAGATGGTCACCCACAGGGGCTTCGTAGATCCCTTCATGCGGCGTCACCACCGCATCCGGTGTCAGTCCCTGGATGTCACTCGTGGGCATGAGATACAGGCTTTCACCCGCGAACCCCACAACTTCGGCCTCGATGCTGGTACCGCCGGGGGAACTCACCGTGCAGCGGGCACCGATCGGCGCCTGGCAACCCTCGGCTTCCAGCGTCAAACCGATCATCCGGCGCAGGCGGCCGGTAACCACCAGCTTCGGCGTCTCCAGCGCCTGCTCGCGATGCTGAAGCCCGGCAAGCAGCCGGCTCTTGCGATCAGTTGTGGCACTGCTCATTCGGGACGCTCCTCGCCGGAGGACCGGGCATCCTCGTTCCGGGTTCCCCCCAGCACCTGACTGGCAAGCTGGTTCAGGCGCCGCTCCACGGTGGCGTCGATCTGCGAATTCTCCGCCTTGACGACACAGCCGCCACGCCCCAGGGAGGCATCTTCCACCAGTCGCCATGCGGCCTCTTCGCCGCCGGCCCCCTTGTCGGAGAGGAAACGGAAATCGTCCGGGTTGACGTGGATGCGGATGTCACGCGCCGACATGGGCAGCAAGGCCACCGCCTGGCGAATGACCGCCAGCACTTCGCCGGGCTGGGTCTGCAGTTCCCGGTGCACGACCTGTCTGGCCACCGCCAGGCTGAGTTCCGCCAGTTGCTGCTCGACATCGGCATCCAGTTGCTGGAGCGGCTGGGCCAGGGCCTGCAGTTGCGAGCGCAGGGTGTCGAGCTGGGTGTCCAGTTCCTGCAGCCTGGCCTCGTACTCCGCGCGCCCCGCGTTGCGCCCTTCTTCCAGACCGGCCTGGTAACCCGCGGCACGGCCCTCGGCATGTCCATCGTCATGCGCGGCCTGCCGGATCTGCTCGAGTTCCTCGGCGGTCGGCAGACGCGGTGCCTGATGTGGCGCCTCGTGTTCTTCAGTCGCGTGGCCACGGGCCTCGTGGAAATCCGGCTCGTACTCGGGTTCGCCCATATCCGGGAGCTTCCAGCGGCTCACCGTATCGCGACGGACATCCTCGTCCCGGATGATCTGCGTGATCGCCATCAGACGTACTCGTCTCCACCACCGCCCAGCGAAATCGTGCCCTCATCGGACATGCGCTTGGCCACCGCCAGGATCTCCTTCTGCGCCTGTTCGACCTCGCTGACACGCACCGGGCCGCGGGCATCCAGATCGTCCTGCAGCATCTCCGCCGCGCGCCGCGACAGGTTCTTCAGGAACTTGTCCTTCAGGGTATCGTCGGCGCCCTTCAGAGCCAGCACCAGCAGCTCGGAACTGATTTCGCGCAGCAGCGCCTGGATACTGCGGTCGTCGACATCGCCCAGGTCGGCGAAGGTGAACATCAGGTCCTGGATCTTCTCGCTCAGTTCGGCGTCGGCCTCCGAGACCTGCTCCATCAGCGGGCTTTCCACGCTGCTGTCCAGGTAGTTGAGGATATTGGCCGCCGCCTGCAGGCCGCCGATGGAGGACGACTTGATACGCTGCTTGCCCGAGAACTGGCGCTCCATGATCTCATCGAGCTCCTGCAGCGCAGCGGGCTGAATGCCACCCAGCGTCGCCACCCGCATCAGGATGTCATGCCGGTTGCGCTCCGGCAGTTCCGCCAGCACTTCGGCGGCATGGTCGGAATCCAGATAGGCGAGCACGATGGCAATGATCTGCGGGTGCTCCAGCCGCAGCATTTCGGCCACGGTCTTGCCGTCCAGCCACTTGAGCTGCTCCAGGCCCCGGGTGTTGCCGCCCATGAGGATGCGGTCGATGATCCCCCCGGCCTTGTCCTCGCCGAGCGCCTTGACCAGCACCGAACGGATGTAGTCGGTGTTGCCGATGCCCAGCGATGTCTGCTGGGTGACGGTGGTCACGAAGTCGTCCATGACGCTGTTAACCTTGTCCTTGGTCACGTTCTGCACCGAGGCCATGGCCTGACCCAGCACCTGGACCTCCTTCGGTCCCAGGTGTTTCATGACCGATGCGGCGGCGTCCTCGCCAAGGCTCATCAGGAACACCGCGGCGCGCTCGGCGCCGCTGAGTTTGGGCGCAGGGTTATCGCTCATCTTCGCTCAACCAGTTCTTGATCACGTTGGCCGCCAGCGCGGGCTCCTGTTCCACCAGTTCCTTGGCTGCCTCCAGGCGCTCCTTGTGCGCAGAAGGGACATTCGCCTGCTCGATGTACTGTTCGATACTGCCGCTGGCCACGTCCGGCCCGGTCAGGCGTCTGGCGTCGTCTTCAGCCGGCCCGGCCGCCAGACGCCTGCCGGCGTCCGCATCGTCACTCTCCTTACCCACCGTCCCCTTGCCCACCAGGGCATTGACCAGCGGCCGGATCACCATGAAGATCAGCGCCAGACCGAGCAGGCCGGACACCAGCCAGCGACCGATGTCCTGCGTCCAGGGCTGCTCCCAGAACGGTACGGCCGGCATATCATCCACCACGCCGATGTCCTGGAATGCGGCGCTGATCACATTGACGTTGTCGCCGCGGTTGGCATCGAAGCCGACTGCGTCCTGCACCAAGGCTGTGAGGCGCTCCAGTTCCTCCTGGGCCATGGGCTCGCGCACCATCTCGCCGTCCGCGCCTTCCACCAGCGGCTGGTCCACCAGCACTGCCACGGTGAGACGCTGGATGCCACCCGGCGCCTGCCGGCTGTGCCGCACCGTTTTCCCCACCTCGTAGTTGCGCGTGGCCGAATTGGTCAGGTTGAAGGGAAGCCCGGCCGGATTGAAGACCTCGTCCTCCTCACCCCCGATCTGGCCACCGCCCGGCGGCTGGTTGGTCAGCGCACCCGGAATGCCCATGGCCATGTCGCTGCGGTCGCGACGCTCCTCCAGCACCTGCTCGCTGCGGATGACCGTGGAATCGGGGTCGAACAGTTCCTGCGTGCTTTCCTGATGGGAAAAATCAATGACGGTGTTGACCTGGGCCTTCACCCGGCCCTGACCGACGATGGGCGCCAGCAGATCCTCGATGCGGCGCACATAGGTGGACTCGACCCGCTGCTGATAGTCGAATTGCCGACCGGACAGGCCCAGGGAGTCGGAATCCGGTTCGCGGGTCAGCAGGTTTCCGCGCTGATCCACGACCGAGACGCGGTCTTCAGTGAGATTGGGAACGCTGCTGGAGACCAGATGAACAATGGCCTGGACCTGCTGCCGGTTCAGCGTGCGGTTGCCCTGCAACGCCAGTACCACGGAAGCGCTGGGCTGCGAGGTTTCGCGGATGAACACGGTCTCCCGCGGCGTGGCCAGATGGACGCGGGCATTCTCCACCGCGCCCAGGCTCATGATGGACCGGGCCAGTTCGGTTTCCAGTGCGCGCTGGAAACGGGCGTTCTCCATGAACTGGCTGGTGCCGAAGCCCTGGTCCTCCTGCAGCAACTCGAACCCCACACCCTGTCCGCGCGGCAGGCCGTGGCCGGCGAGAAACAGGCGCGTCTCATGGATGCTGTTCGAGGGAACGCGAATGGCCCCGGTATCCCGGTCGATCCGGAAGTCCATGTCCGCCGTACGCAACGCCTCGACGACGCGGGCGCGCTCTTCCTCCGGCAGGCTCGAGTACACGGTACGGTAGCTGGGCTGCTGGGCCCAGAAGAACAGACCCAGTGCCATGGCCACGGCCGCCGCCAGCCCGGCGATCAGACCAACCTGCCGGAGATTGCCGTTCCTCAGGAAATCGTCGAAGAACCGCGAGCGGGTCGCGCCCCGGTTTTCCATGTCAGTCGTCAGGCCGCCGGACTGGGTCGGGGCCAAAGCCTGGGATTCAGCCATGATACGTCCTCGTCACCAATCGTCAGACCGGCATGTTGAAGATGGCCTGATAGGCCTCGACCAATTGATTGCGGACCTGCTTGGTGGCTTCGAATGCCACCCGGGACTGCTGCATGGACACCATGACCTCGGTCAGCGGAATATCCTCCCCCCGGGCGAACGCATCTGCGTTGGAGCCAGCCGTCTGCTGCAAATCGTTGACGCGGTGAATAGCGGTCTTCAGCGCATCGGCAAAACCGCCATCGCCCGCGCCGGCCACATTGCTGTCGACGTCGTTGCGCGCCTGACCGGCCATGGACTGCATCTCCTGCAGCATACGCATGGCCGCACTGACGTTGTTAACCCCGTTCATATCAGACCTCTCTCACGCTTGCCGTGACGGCCGTCCCGTCTCAGGCATATTCCGCTCTGTGCCCGTTGGGCACGCTCAGCCCCAGTTCCCGCATGCGCTGCAGCTTGTAGCGCAGGGTACGCACACTGATGCCCAGTTGCTCGGCGGTGGCCTTGCGGCTCCCCTGCTGCTGTTCCAGCGTGGCCAGAATCAGCCGGTGCTCCCGGTCCTTCAGCTTGTCGTCCAGCGACTCCGGCTCGGCCATCGCCACATCCTGGCGGGGCGGATCGAAACGCAGATCATCGGGGACGATGCGGTCGTCCGCGCAGAGCACCAACGCCCGCTGGATGACGTTCTCCAGTTCGCGCACATTGCCGGGCCAGCTATAGGAGCGCAGCCGACGGCGGGCAACCTCGTCCAGCGCCGGCGGCGCCGCGGGATCCGGGCAATGGCGACCGACGAAGGCTTCCGCCAGCGGCACGATGTCGTCCTTGCGCGCGCGCAACGGCGGCAGTTGCAGCGGAAACACCTGCAGCCGGTAGTACAGATCCTCACGGAAGCGTCCCTCGGCCACTTCCTCGCGAAGATCGCGGTTGGTGGTGGCGATCACCCGTACGTCGGTGGGAATCGGGGCAGGACCGCAGAGGCGCTCCACTTCGCGTTCCTGCAGCACCCGCAGCAGCTTTGCCTGCAGGTTGAGGTCGATTTCCGAGACCTCGTCCAGCAGCAGAGTGCCGCCGGCGGCCTGCTCGAACTTTCCGGCATGGGTACGGTGAGCGCCGGTGAATGCGCCCTTCTCGTAGCCGAACAGCACCGCTTCCAGCATCTGTTCGGGGATGGCCGCGCAATTGACGGCGACGAAAGGCCCCTTGGAACGCGGCGAATGTTCATGGATATAGCGAGCGAAGACTTCCTTGCCGGTACCGCTCTCGCCGGTGAGCATCACCGTCACCGGGCGTTCGGCGACACGGACGGCCAGTTCCATCAGCTCCCGCGTGGCTGCATCGCAAGCCACCAGCCCGGAAGGCGCGGCCTGGCCGATCTGACGTTCCACCGCCGCGAGCAACGACTGATCTTCGTCGCGGTCCGTCAGAAAATCGACAGCCCCCTCGCGGATGGCCCGAACCGCCTCGCGCACCGAACCGCCGGCCACCGTGAGGATCACCCGGGGCGCGCCGGATCGTTGCGCCAGCAGTCGCCAGTCGCTGGCCCCCGCCGGATCCACCAGAGCGACCGCGAACCGCCGCTCGCGGGCCAGCCGCAGCCCTTGATCCAGGCTGGACACGGCATGCGTATCGTAGCCGCTACGGCACAGCACCTCGCGTCGGCGCTCACGAACGACTTCATCCGGTGCGATCAGCAGTATGGCGGGTTGGGACACAATCGCTTCCTCCAGGCGCTGACTGACGGTTTTCGGTCAGCCTGTGGTTGTCTGGAGACGGTCATGCAGGTGGCGTGCCAGCCAGGAAACAGGAGGAACAGGGAGTGGCGGCCTTGAGTGCTTCCTTGAGGAAGCACTCAAGGCCGCTGGATGTCGTATTTGCGGAGCTTTTCCACCAGGGTGGTGCGCCGCAGCGCCAGCAGCTTGGCAGCCTGCGCCACCACGCCGTCGGCGGCGTCCAGGGCATCGCGGATCAGGCCTTCTTCCAGGTCGGCCAGGTGCTGCTTGAGATCAATACCGCCATTCTGCCAGTCGACAGCCGCGGTCTGCGACGCCGTGGCGGGAGCGGGAGCGGGAGCCATATCCTCCACCGGGACCACCTCGAAACGGTCCGAGGCGCGCGATTCCCGGTCCAGCTCGCTCAGCACCTGCTCCATGGACGCTTCCTGGAACTGCTCCGGCAGGTCGCCAAGTTCCACCCGGCCATAAGGGTGCAGGATAGCCAGGCGTTCGATGACGTTGGCAAGCTCCCGCACATTGCCCGGCCAGTCGTGCCGGCTGAGCCCGGACAAGGCGGCAGGCGTGAGTTTGACGGACGCGCGCCCCTCCGACTCGATACGGCGAAGCAGTTCCTCCACCAGCACCGGAATGTCACCGGGGCGCTCCCGCAAGGCGGGCATATGGATGGGAAACACGTTCAGGCGATAGAACAGGTCCTCGCGGAACTGGCCGTCCTTGATCTGTGCTTCCAGGTTGCGATGGGTGGCGGCCAGGACGCGCACATCCGCCTTGATGGGCTTGTTGCTGCCCACCCGCTCGAAGGTGCGCTCCTGCAGCACACGCAGCAGTTTCACCTGCATGTGCAGGCTCATGTCGCCGATTTCGTCCAGGAAGATGGTGCCGCCCTGGGCCATCTCGAAACGCCCCTGGCGCGCGCTGAAGGCCCCGGTGAACGCACCCTTCTCGTGACCGAACAGCTCGCTCTCCAGCAGGTCCGGCGGGATGGCGCCGCAGTTGATGGGGACGAACGGCTTGTCCCGGCGCTGGGACTGCGCATGAATGGCCCGCGCCACCACTTCCTTGCCGGTACCGGACTCGCCCAGGATGAGCACATTCGCATCTGCCGGAGCCACCTGGTCGATCATGCGGCGGATGCGCTGCATGGGGACGCTCTGTCCCACCATGCGCTGGCGCCCGCCGCGGGCCCGGCCTGCCTTGTCACGGCGGCGGGCATTATGGGCCATGGCCTGTTTCAGGGCGATTTCGAACTGGCCATGCTTCAGCGGCAGATTCAGGCTGCCCAGACAATTGGCCGACCGGTCGGATGCCCGCAGATGCGGCCGTCCTTGCTCGGCCATGAAGAAGACGGGGAGATCGGGGGAACACTGGGCGATGGTTTCCAGCATGCCTTCCCAATGACCATCCTCCTCCGTGCCGGCCACCAGGGCCAGGGCAGGTTCGGATGCCGTCGAGAGCGCCGTCGTCAGTTCCGCCTCGTCAGCGATGCCCACGGCTTCATGCTCCATGAAACCCAGCACGGCCTCCACCGCCACGGCTCGATCTCGGTTACTGTCGCAGACGAGTACCTGGACCACTACCCCACCCCATTCGTGTTATTTGCTGTTGATGTCTGGTATTGCCGAGGGTGACGTTAAGTTGCGACGGTTTGGGGGTCAACACGAAAGCGCCGATTTTTTGACGGGAATCACAATAAATCGATCGGGCGCCGGTGTTTTGGCGTCCAGAGGACGTTGCGGATGCGGCGCGTCTGGAAATTGACAGCCCCGCCATCAGGCGGGGCCGGGGTCGATACGGTTTTGTGCCAGAGAGAACGCGGCGGCGGTCAGCGCGAGAAACGGTGGTATTCGTCCATGGCCTGACGTCCGGTTCGAACGTCCTTGGCCGCTTGCGCGGAGGAACGGCGCGCCGACTCGGCCAGCGTATGGAGTTCGGGGTCGAGTTCCAGCACGCGCGAGACGCAGTATTCCACGGTGACCACGGCCTCGGCGGGAATCGGGGTCGCGAACAGCGCATGCGCGAGCCGCTGGCGCTCCGCCTCCAGTTCCGCCATCACCGTCCAGTCGGCGCCGCGGGCGGCGCGCAGCATTTCCTCGGTAGCGCCCAGCAATCGGCGAGCGGTCTGCTTGCGTTCGTCGGCGTCGTGATTGTCCGTGTGCATCAGCGTGCGCCCCATCAGCCGGAAACCTGTAACCCGGCGCCGTCTGCCGGGCTGGACTGGCCGGTTGCCTGTTCCCGGATGCCGTCCCAGCCCGCCTTGATCTCGCGCATCAGGCCAGCCACTTCGTCCAGCAGCGGTTCCTCGTTGCGCAGGTTGGCTTCCAGCAGCCGCTGCTGCATGTACGCGTACAACGCCGCCAGATTGTCGGCCAGCTCTCCGCCCTTTTCCGTATCCAGGCTCACGCGCAGCCCGTCCAGGATGGAAATCGCCTTGCCGATCTCGGTTCCCTTGAGCGCGGTTTCCTTGCGCATCATGGCCCCCTTGGCACTGGCAACGCGCGCCAGAACCCCTTCCATCAGCATCTCGATCAGGCGATGCGGGTCCGCGTAGTGCGCACCCTGATTGCTGGTCTGCTGATAGGCACTCAGTCCCGTCTTTCCGTACATTACCGCCACCTCTTACGCCGGGTTGTCATACCCGGTTTATCGGTCATCGCGTCCGGTTCTGAAGGGTCGCGAGTTGCTGGGTCAGGAACTGGCTGGTCTCGTTCATCTGCGCGACCATTCTGTCCATGGCCGTGAACTGCGCAATGTAACGCGCCTCCACCTGGCCCATCCGGCGATCCAGCCGCTCCTGGTCGCCTCCCAGACGCTCCAGCCGACCGCTCAGAGAATCGGTCTGGCTGCGCAAGGTACCCGAAGAACTGATCATGTTGTTGATAATGCTGTCCAGCCCGCCCATCAGTCCGCGGGAGAACGTGATCTGCCCGAGATCACCGGTCTGCGTGCCGTCCACTTTCAGCTTCAGGCCGTTGGTGGCGCCGGTCTGGCCGGTGAGGTACTGACCGAAGCCCTCGGCGGCGACACCGCCGATACTACCCTGGACGTCAGTGCCATCGGTGGATGCGCCGCCGCCGATACCCAGCGCCGTATTCAGGCCGGCGGACACCGCCGAAAATGCAACGGCCGACTCGCTGCCGTAGCGCTGCGAGACAAAGGACAGGCCGCCGGTGGACTGATCCACGCTCACCGAGATCTTCCTGCCCTCGTCCCTGAACTGGTCCGACCCGTTGATCAGCGCCTGCAGTTCGCGGGCGAGCGCATCCGGCGATTCATAGGTACCGGCACGCAGCGTCAGCACCTCGGAGCGGGTACCGTCGATGCTGATCCGGAACGTGTTGTCGCCATCGGCAATGGTGATCGGATCCGTGCCGATGTCGGTGCCATCAAAGCGCCCGCGGGTCGCCAGTTGGGAAACGCTGACGGCATAGCGCCCGCTTTCCGTCGTGGAGCGGTTGCTGTCATAGCTGAAGCCCTGACCGTCAATGATGCCGGTGGGGCTGAACAGCGCGGCGACCGCTTCCGGATCGCGCTCCAGTGCTTCGTCGAGCCGGTCGGCGTTCAGCTCCAGCCCGCCGTCACGCCGCGTCAGGATGCCGATATCCGCCATGGAGCGGACGCTGCGGCCTTCCAGCGCGGCCACCGGGCTGGTCAGGGTGTTTCGTATCTGGCTGATGATGTTGCGGGCCATGGCGTTGCCGTTCAGCGGCCCGGCCTGCTCGGTTTCGGGATCGTAGTTCGTCAGCTTGCGAATCTCGCCCTGCATGGCGTTGAACGCCTGCACGAAGGACTCGATGGCGGCGCGGGCACCGCTGTTGTCCCGGCTCACGCTGATGCTCGCCGGGGTCTCGGAGACTTCCTTCAGCGTGAAGGTGACGCCGTCGATGAGGTCGTCGATGCTATTGGAGGCCCGGGTGACCGCGAGGCCGTCCAGCGTGAACTCGGCATCGACGCCCTGGCGGGTCAGCGTGCTCTCGGTGCTCGCGCTGTTGAAGGACAGGCGTTCCAGCGCGGCGCTGCCTTCGGCGTCGATGAAAAACCCGTTGTCCGCGCCCGACTCGGTGGAGGAAAACACCAGCCGTTCGCCGCTGCCGTCGTTGACAATGTTGGCGCGTACGCCGATGTCGGCCCCGTTCACCGCGTCGCGGATACCCTGCAGGGAATTGTTGGAGGCGTCGATCTCGATGGTTCGGGTGGCACGATCAGGGTTCTGCTGGAGACCCGTGACGTTCCCGTCCTCGTCCTGCTCGACAGCGCCGAAACGGAAGGTCAGCGTGCCGGTGCCCAGCGGCGCATCCCGGCTGGCAAACGCGCCGGAGGCAATGCTCTGCGCCTGGGCGAGCCGGTTGACCTGGATATCGTAGCTGCCGGTTTCCGCGTTCTTGTCGGCGCTGACCGCGACGGCACCGCTGTTGGAGGAACTGGCGCTGGTGCGTATGAAGCTGCCCTGCTTGCCTAGCTCCAGGACCTTGGTCTGAAAGGTGGCCAGGGCGCTGCGCATTTGCCCAAGCGCGGAAAGCTGGGTCTCGATCTGGCGCTGCTGCCGGTCGATCCGGTTCTGCTGCGGCGCGCGCTCCGCCGCCACGAGTTGATCCACCAGGCCGCGAACGTCGATGCCGGAGCCGATTCCCAGAGAACTGATACCACTCATCTGCGCTACTCCCTACTGCAGAGGTTTGCCGCTTGCCGGCAATGCCGTTCCTGTTCGCGCACCGGGCTGGCCGGGGTTCCGGGCCGTGCGGCGCCGATTTCGTTGTTGCGTGGCCATGCAGCAAGAATGCTGCCAACGCCGGTTACACGCGCCGCCGCATCACGCCTCGGCGTCGAACAGCAGCCCCCGCAACTGCTCAATGTTCTCGGCAGCGGCCATGAGCTTCTCCGGCGGAATCTGCCGCACGATCTCCTGCGTTTCCGAATCCAGCACCGTGATCACTGTCCGGCCGGAATTCTCGTCCACGGAGAAGCGTAGATCCCGCTGCACGGTCTGCACGAACTCGTTGATATCACGCACCGCGGCTTCCACGTCCTCGACCTCGATCGGCTCGATGGCTTTCGCCTGCCGGATGTCGATCTCGCGCACGGACTGCTGATCCTGCCGCTCCTTTTCCGTGACGCTGGACTTGACGCCCACGGCAACGGGCGTCAACAGGGTAAGGGCTGCCTTTTCCATGCCTGTGTCCTCCAACCACGAAAGGGCGACACTGACTCGCAGTGCCGCCCCTGGTTGTTACCGAACCCGGTCCTGCTAGCCCAGCAGGGCCAGCACGTTCTGCGGCACGGCATTCGCCTGGGCCAGCACCGAGGTACCGGCCTGCTGCAGGATCTGCGCACGGGTCAGCGCGGCAGTTTCGGCGGCGAAGTCGGCGTCCTGGATCCGCGAACGGGCGGCGGACAGGTTCTCCGAGCCCACGCTCAGGTTGGCGATGGTGGACTCGAACCGGACCTGGACCGCACCCAGTTCGGCACGCAGACCGTTCACCTGCTGCAGGGCAAGATCCACGGTACGGATCGCGTCCGACGCATCGCTGCGGGTCTGGACGCTCATGCCGTTGACGGTGAAGTCTTCGGTAGCGACGCCATCCAGACCGAGCGCGGCAGCATCGGTGCCACCGACTTCGATGGTGGCGCCCACGTCGCCTTGCAGCTCGATGCCGCGGACGAACTTGTTGGATTCACCAGCAGCGGCGAGGCCCGCGAAGGTACCGCTGTCGCCTTCATAAGCGACCTCGATGTCCGAGCTGGAGCGGAGCACGATGTCCCCGCCGTCCACTTCCGCGGTCACGCCGGTCTGCGACGAACGGGCGTTGATGGCCTCGGCCACGGAATCGGCATCGGAGTTCTCATCGACGGCGATGTCGACGCCATTGATGGAAATCGTACCGGTCTCACCAGCCCCGGGAGCCGTGAAGCCCAGACCGTCGGTCTCCACCGAGGCAGCACGGACCGCCTGCACGCCGGTTTCGCCGAACCTGGCGTTGATCGAGTTGACCACATCGGAGATGGAAGCGGCATCGCCGAGGTCGATGCTGACACCGTTCACGGAGACATCGGTCAGGTCGCCCGCTGCGAAAGTACCGTCGTCATTGCCACCGATGGCGTTCAGATCGAAGGTGCCGCCCTCGACCACACCCGCGCCCAGGTTGGTACCCAGAGAGTTCACGCCGGTGACGCTGATGGTCTGGTTGCGGTTCGCACCCACCTGGAAAACCAGCTCTTCCAGGCTGCCGTCCAGGATGTTCTGGCCGTTGAACTGGGTGGAGTTGGCAATACGGTTGACTTCGTTGATCAGCTCCGAGACTTCGTTATTCAGAGCCTGGCGGTCCGACGACGAGTTGGTGTCGTTGGCGGCCTGCACAGCCAGCTCGCGGATACGCTGCAGCGCGTTGCCGATCTCGCCCAGGGCGCCTTCGGCGGTCTGGGCGAAGGAGATGCCGTCATTCGCGTTCCGCTGAGCCTGATTCAGACCGCGGATCTGCGAGGTGAAACGCTCGGCGATGGCCAGGCCGGCGGCGTCGTCCTTGGCGGAGTTGATCCGCAGGCCGGAAGACAGACGCTCCAGGCTGGTGGCCAGAGCCCCCTGCGAGCTGGTGAGGTTGCGCTGGGCATTCAGCGACAGCACGTTGGTGTTGATGATCTGAGCCATTGTTCCCACTCCTGATGTTAACCCGGTGCCCGGCACCGTCTGCTCCAGCGATGCTGGAATTCTTGGTTCAAGGGGGTTAACGGCTCAAGGAGGGGGGACTTTAGGGATCAGATGAATTTTTTTGTGACGGGGTTGGCAAATTTGCGGGAGCACATGCAGCGATGAGGCCTTGTCCGGCCTGGCGACCGGATCGGTGGCGATCGTCTGGCGGCGATTACCTCCCTGCCCGACTTCCCCGGTCACTGGTTCAGCGGTAGGGGAGTAACCGCGCAGCGGTTGCTACCGTCGGGCGCACGCCCGAGCAGACGACAAGATTCAGGCGTAGGGTGTGCAAGCATGCGACTTACGCACCGGCCAATGCCCGGGAAACGGTGCGCTCCTCGTCGTGGTGCACACCCTACACCTACCGGTGGATATCGGCTTCGCCTCCATCCACCCTGCGGCCCTGACCAGGTTGGGAAGTGGTGCGTACCCTACAGGAAATTGAACAGGCTGAGGCCCTGGATCTGGACGTAGCTCTGCTGGGCGGCCTGCAGGCCCACCTGACGAAGATTGAATTCGGAGATCGCCTCGGCGTAGTCGAGATCCTCGATTTTTGACTTGGCACCTTTCAGATCCAGCAGATGCGACGCGTTGGCCTCGCGCTCAGTGTCAATTGTATTGAGCCGCGCGCCCACCTCACTGCGGATGTCCAGCAGGTGCTCCAGCGCGCGGTCCAGATCGGTCAGCGCGCTGCCGCCGACGTTCAGGAACCGTGCGCGGTCGGCCGCGCTTTCACTGGGGCCGCCCTGTTCCATCGCGTCGGCCAGGCCGGAGATTGTGCGGAACAGGCTGCGGAACCCCGCCGTCTCGATGTCGAAAGTATCGCCGTCGGCCGGCGTACCGTTGATCGTTACCTGCCGGTCATCGAAGGTGATGGCCTCGCCCGGCACGTACTGCGCCGGCCCGGTGACCGGATCGCCGTTCTGATCGAACACCGTGTACTCCAGATCGCCGCCGTTGTCAGCGAAGGCGATACTGTACGGGCCGGCAAACAGCGTGCCGCGGTCCAGCACCCGCCCGCCGTCGATGACGCCCGTGCCGGTATTGGCGTCACCTGGCAGAGCCGTGAATTCGCCATTGCCCACCGGCATGCGCATGAAGACTTCGTAACCGGTGTGGTTGGTGGAGATCTGCCGCGTGGCTCCCGCCTGCACCGACCGCTGGGTCTGATCACCGGCGTAGGTCACACCGCCGCCCTCCAGTGCAAACGGTTGGGTGCGAGAATTGGTGCCTGCGAACAGGTACTCGCCCTTGCCGTCGGTTGAATTGGCGAGTTGGACCAGTTCATCCAGCCGCTGGTTGATCTCAGCGGCGATCAGCTTGCGGTTGCCGCCATCCTGCGTGGCGTTCAGCGCCTGGACGGTCAGTTCGCGGATGCGCTGGACCAGGTTGCCCGCCTGTTCCAGCGACGTTTCCTCCGTACGCAGCGCCAGCTCGGCGCGATCCAGATTGCGGTTGTACTGCTCGACGCTCTTGATGGACTTTTCCAGATCCAGCACCCGGGCGGCACCGGCAGGATCATCCGACGGCGTCAGGATACGCCGGCCGGTGGCGAGCTGTTGCTGGTTCTTCAGCAATCGCGCCTGCTGGTCCAGGATGCTGTTGGTGCTCATCTGCGAGAGCTGGTTCGTGGAGATGCGCATGGCTTACCTCTGCACCGCGGACAGGATGGTATCGAACAGCGTATTGGCGACCGTGATCACCTGCGCATTGGCCTGAAACATCTGCTGGAACTTGAGCAGATTGGCGGCCTCCTCCTCCAGGTTGACGCCGGACACGGATTCCCGCGCCTGCTCGGCCTGGCGCAGCAGGGTCTGCTGGGCATCACGGTTGGTGTTGGCGCGCAGCGTCTCGGTACCCACCTTGCCGACCACGCTGCCGTACAGCTCCTGGTAGGTGGCCTTGCCACCGTTGGCGATGGGCTGGTTGGCCAGATCCCCCAGCTTCAGGGCATTGCCATTGTCGCCGACACCGTTGCGGTTCAGACTGATGCTGAACTGGTCGCCGTCGGCCGGCGTACCCGACAGGCGGAAGCTCAGATCACCGAAGCCGCCGAAACCGGAGTCCACGGTCAGACCGTTGCCGTCGGTGGCCGGATCATAAGGAACGGTGGCGGTGAACCCCCCGGGGCCGGTGACCTGGAATGCCTGGGCGCCCGCGTCGTACGTGAACTCGAGATCACCCGCCGCCAGGTTCATGACGCTGTCCGAATTGACGGTGATGCGATCCAGCTTCCCGCTACCGGTGTTGATGGATTCGCCGCTGGCATCCGTCACCTCGCCGCCGATGGCAGGGTTGGCCAGCGCGATCTGGTCCGGCCGCTGGATATTCACGCCCATGTTGCCGGCCGCCTGCTTGGTGGGCCGGACCAGGAAGGTGTCGCCGTCCTGGGCACCGGTAATGCCGCTGACGTCGATATCGAAGCCGTCGATGGTTTGCGGGCCGGTGGTGTCCAGCGTGAAGGTCTGGCCGTCGGAGCCTCGCCGCATGGTCCAGTCGGTGCCATTGTAGGCCACGCTGTACTCGGCGCCGGTGAGATCGCCCACGTTCTCCGCATTGATGGCCACAACCGGGCTGCCGGCAATGCCGCCGCCGTTGAACTGGCTCGGCAGCACCTGGGGCGGCGAGAGCGTGAAGAAATCCTGCCCAAGTCCGGGCGGGTTGGAATCGAACTGCAGGCCCAGGCGGTGCTGCTCATTGAAGGTGGTGGCGATGGTGGTGGCCACGCGGCCGAGGTCGTTCCTGGCCGGCTCCAGAATATTGCCGCGGAACTCCAGCAGCCCGCCGATCTCGCCCCCGGAAAGCGCCCTGGTCACGTTCACCGGCGTCGAACCGGGACGCTGGTAGGCGATTTCCACCACCGAGGGATCGTACTCGCTGCGCGTCGTGGTGAGCGAGTTGGCACGGTCACCGGCCACCAGTGTCTGGCCGTTACCGACGAACACGTTGATGGAACCGTTGGCTTCCTCAACCGTGCGCACACCCACCTTCTCCGACAGTTGCCGGATCAGCGTGTCGCGCTGGTCCAGCAGGTCATTCGGCGGCTGACCGGTGGCACCCTGTGCCTGGACGATCTCCCGGTTAAGCTGGGCGATGGAATCGGCCAGCGTGTTGATCTCCTCGACAGTGCGCTCGATACGATCATTGGCATCCCGCTCCAGTTCGGTCAGACGGTTATCCAGCAGCTCGAACCGTGCCGCCAGGCTTTCCGCCTCGGTCAGCATCACCTGCCGTGCCGACGTGGAGGTGGGGTCGTTAGCGGCGTCCTGCACAGCGTTGAAGAAGGACTGAAGCGCCGGTGACAGACCGGCTTCCTTGTCCGCCAACAGATTGTCCACGCGACCCGCATAGTTGGCCAGCATGTCCAGGCGGGCGAATTCGGACGTATTGTTGCGCAGCGACAGTTCCAGACTCTGGTCGAACATCCGGCGTACGGTATCGGTCTGCACGCCGGTACCGAGGAAACCGTTGCTGCCCGCGGTGGGCGGCCGGGTGCTTTGCAGCGCCTGCTGGCGGCTGTAGCCCGGCGTGTTGACGTTGGAAATGTTATGCGACGTGGTCGCCAACTGGCGCTGGGCGGCGAGCAGGCCGGAGATACTGGTGGAAAAGATGTTTGCCATGGTCCTTGCACTCCCTGGTGTCGCGCGGCTTCATTGATGCCGCCGACCACGCCACTAGATAGATGTCGTCACCGGCGGGGTTTCCTTTAGCTCCGCCAGCGTATTCGTGAGGCGCGACCCCCGCATGATGCTCTGGATCTTGTCCGCATACCGCGGGTCGGTGGCGTAACCCGCGCGCTGCAGCTCGGCCGTGAACGCGTTGGGGTCATTGCTGACCTTCAGCGCGCCCGCGTAGCGGGGGTTCTCGTTGAGGAAGCGCAGATAGTCCTCGAAACTCTGCTCCAGCGAATCGTAGGCCCGGAACTCGGCCATTTCCCTTTGCGGTACACCGCCGCGGTATTCCAGCGTGGGAACGTTGATGCGGCCGCCGCCCCAGCCAGGCGTGGCCTTGATGCCGAACAGATTGTGACTGCTACTGCCATCCGCCCGGCGGATGACATGCTGCCCCCAGCCGGTTTCCAGCGCCGCCTGGGCGACCAGGGCGCGGGGGTCCGCACCCAGCTTTTCGGCCGTACGCCTGGCGGCGGGCCAGACGTCGCGGATGAAATCCTCCGGCGTATCCCAGCCGGAGCCCTTGCCGCCGGGGCGGTTCGCGGCCTCCGCACCCGGACGTCCTGCGTCGGCGGGCGCCTCCTCCGCGACCTGCTCGGGCTGCATCTGGTGAATACGCATCGGGGAAATCCGGCGATCATAGTCGGCGATGGACTTGCCACCCGGCACCCCCCGGTTTTCCAGCCCGGCCTGCTCCCGCAACTGTCGCTCCACCATCTCCGCGATGCCGAAGCCCTGCCCCTGGCTCATCGACAGGGACAACTGCTGGTCGTACAGGTCCCGGTACTGGTCGCTCTGGCTGCTGGAAAACAGGCTGTCGCCCGGCGTGGCCGAGCGCATGTTCTTCAGCATCATCTGCACGAACAGCGATTCGAACTGCTTTGCCACCTCGCGGAGACTGTCCTCCGTGGGGTTCTGCAGCCCGCGGCGCAAGCTCGCGGTATTACCGCTGTCGAAGATGTTGGGCGTATGGACGGCCGTCATTTCAAGGAACCTCGATCACTCGGTGCCCATCGCTGCGCTCTGGGCACCCTACGCGCTAGATCACGATCAGTTCGGCACGCAAGGCGCCGGCCTGGCGCAGCGCTTCCAGGATCGAAACGAGATCGCCCGGAGCAGCACCTACGCGGTTCACCGCGTTGACGATTTCCTGCAGCTCCACTCCCGGTCCGAACAGGAACATCGGGTTGCGCTCTTCCACCACCTCGATATCGGTATCCGGGGTCACCACAGTCTGGCCCGGCGCCAGCGCGCCCGGCTGGGAGACGTCGAAGTCCTCGGAGATGGTCACCGTCAGGCTGCCATGGGTGACCGCGGCCGCGTTCACCCGCACATGGCTGCCGATGACCACGGTTCCGGTGCGGGAGTTGACGATGACGCGGGCGGGTGCCTCGCCCGGGCTGACCCGCAGGTTTTCCAGGTAGGACACAAAGCCTACACGCTGATCCACATTGGCCGGCGCGCGCACGGCCACGGAAACCGCATCGCGGGCGCTGGCGGTCTGCGGACCGAGGTTGTCATTGATAACGTCCGCCATGCGGCGGGCCGTGGTGAAATCCGGTGTGTGCAGGTTGAGCACGATGGCATCGCCCAGGGCGAACGGGTTTTCCACTTCCCGCTCCACGGTGGCGCCATTGGGAATGCGGCCGGAGCTGGGCACGTTGATGGAGATGCGGCTGCCGTCCCGGCCTTCCACGCCCAGCCCGCCGACGATCAGATTGCCCTGCGCGATGGCGTACACCTCGCCGTCGGCACCGCGCAGCGGCGTCATCAGCAGGTTACCGCCGCGCAGGCTGCGCGCGTTACCGAGCGAGGACACGGTGACATCGATGGTCTGGCCGGACTTGGCAAAGGCCTGCAGATCGGCGGTAACCATGACTGCGGCCACATTGTTGGTCTGCAGATTGACGTTGCCCGGAATCTGAACGCCCTGGGCGGCCAGCATGCTGCGAATGCTCTGCACGGTGAACGGCGTCTGCGTGGTCTGGTCGCCGGTGCCGTCCAGGCCGACCACCAGGCCGTACCCCACCAGCTGGTTGGCACGGACACCGTCAACGGCGGCCAGGTCCTTGATGCGCTCGCCGTTCTGGGCCGGCGCGGTACCCGAGACCATCAGCAGCCCGCACAAGATCACGGAGAGAAGAATGCGTTGCATGGCGTCAGTCCTCAGAACGGCCAGATCGGCGAGTTGAACAGACGGCTCAGCCAGCCCATCTGGTTGCTGTCAGCCAGCGCTCCGGTGCCGGTATAGGCAATCTGCGCGTTGGCCACCCGGGTGGAGGAGACGGTATTGTCCGGCAGGACATCGTCCGGCCGCACCAGACCGGTGATGGTCAGGTATTCATCACCCTGGTTGATGGTGAGTTTCTTGCGGCCCTGGATCACCAGGTTGCCGCTGGGGTGCACGTCGACGACGATGGCGGTCAGCGTGCCGCTGAGCTGGTTCTGCTGGTCCATGCCGCCATTGCCGTCGAAGCCACGATCGGCGTTGGCGGATGCCGACAGCGGGTTGCCGCCGACGGTGATGTCGCGCCCGAACATCTGCGGCACGCCGATGTTCACGTCGCTGGTCTTGTTGATCGTGGTGCTGGCCTGCTTGCTGGCACCGGTTTCCTCCTCCAGCACCACGGTGAGGATATCTCCGGGGCGGAGCGCGGTACGGTTCTCGAACAGGCGGCGATCACGCCCGGCCTGGTAGATGGAACCGTTGACCGGACGCGGCTCTTCCTTGATCACCGGCATGGGAAAGGCATCCGGCTCCCTGTCCGTGCGCGGTGCGCTGGCACAGCCCGCCAACAACGCGGCGATCGCGACAAATCCCAGTAAACGTTTCATGACTGCGCCTCCGGTTCAGACCGATCAGACGTTGTTGGTGATGAACTGCAGCATCTGGTCGGTGCTGGAGATCGCCTTGGTATTGGTCTCGAAGGCCCGCTGGGTCTCGATCATGTTCACCAGCTCCTCGGCGATGTTGACGTTGGAGCTTTCCAGCGCCCCCTGCATGACCTGCCCGAGCCCGTTCAGGCCCGGCACGCCCAGTTGTGGGTCGCCGCTGGCAGCGGTTTCCGTGAACAGGTTGCCGCCGATGGGCTGCAGACCGGCGGGATTGATGAATTCCGCCAACTGGATATTGCCCACCTGGACCGGCTGCGCCTGCCCAGGCACAGTGGCGGTCACGGTACCGTCACGGCCGATGGTGATCTCCCGCGTGTTGGGCGGGATGTTGATGTTCGGCTGCAGCAGCTGACCGCTGGAGGTCACCAGTTCCCCGTTGTTGGAAACAGTGAAGGAGCCGTCCCGGGTGTAGGCAACCGTGCCGTCCGGCTGCAGGATCTGGAAAAACCCCTTACCTTCGATGGCCAGATCCAGCGCGTTGTCCGTCTGCACGACGTTGCCCTGGGCATGGCTCTTCTCGGTCGCCACCACGCGTACACCGGTACCGAGGTTCAGCCCGGTGGGAAGCATGGTGTCCTGCGTGTTCTGGCCGCCCGCCTGGCGGACCGTCTGGTAGATCAGGTCCTCGAACACGGCCCGGTCCTTCTTGAAACCGGTGGTGTTGACGTTGGCCAGGTTGTTGGAAACCACCTGCATGCGCGTCTGCTGCGCGTCCAGGCCCGTTTTTGCCACCCAAAGTGCTGGATTCATCCTAGTGTCCTCTTCGTTCCTAACCCTGCATGCGCAGCAGGCGGCTGCTGGCGGCGTCGTTTTCCTCCGCCTTGCTCAGCATCTTCACGTACGTCTCGAACTGTCTGGACAGATCGATCATGTTCACCAGCGCGTCCACGGTGTTCACGTTGCTGCTCTCCAGCGCACCGGGGACGATCTGCACCACAGCATCGGCCGGGGCGATCTCGCCATCAGGCAGCCGGAACAGCCCGTCCTGCCCTTTCTGCAGTTCCTGTACCGGCGGATTGACCAACTTGATGCGGTCCAGGACCACCAGGTTGTCCGCCGGCTGCCCCATGGGCACGATGCTGATCGTGCCGTCCTCGCCGATCGCCAGCTTGTCCGCCGGCGGAATGGCAATCGGACCGGCCTCACCCATCACCGGCTGGCCGGCGCCGTTTTCCAGCACGCCCAGGCTGGACACCCGCAGATCGCCGCGGCGGCTGTAGGCCTCGTTGCCATCCGGGGCCTGGACGGCAATCCAGCCCTCGCCCTTGACGGCCACGTCCATGTCATTGCCGGTACGCATCGGGGTGCCCGGGTTGAAATCCCAGCCCACGGACGTTTCCGAGGCATAGACCCGGCTGTCATGGCCGGGACCGCGGACCGGCTGGGAAATAAGCTGATCCAGGTCTGCCCGGAAGCCCGGCGTATTGGCATTCGCCAGGTTATGGCTGTTGTGCTGCTGCGCCTGCATGGAATGCTTGGCGCCGGTCATGGCCAGATAGACGAAACGGTCCATGGCGGTTCTCCGGTTCGGACGCGGCGGTTCTACGCCGCGCCCGCCTCATTACCTGATGTTGATGATTTCCTGGGTGATCTGGTCCTGGGTGGAAATCATCTTGGCGTTGGCCTGGAAGTTCCGCTGGGCGGTGATCATCTTCACCAACTGCTGGGTGATATCCACGTTGGATTCCTCCAGCGCGCCGGAACGGATGGTGCCCAGGCCGGAGCCACCGGGCGTACCGACCAGCGCAGCACCGGACGCAAAGCTCTCGGCCCAACTGTTCTCACCGAGCTGGGTCAGGTTTTCCGGGCTGGGGAAGCGCGTCATCGCCACCTGGCCGAGCACACGGCTCTGGCCGTTGGTGTAGCGGGCGAAGATCATTCCCGACTTGTCCACATCCAGGCTGCTGAACTGGCCGGCGGTGAAACCGTCCTGGGGAAGACCCGATACGCTGAACGGCGTACCGAACTGGGTCAGCCGCCCGAAATCCACCTCGACGGCCATGTCCTCGGCGCCGCCCAGCCCCGGCGTCGTGCCGGCGTTGAACAGGAAGTTCACGTTGGGATCATTGTTGCCGTCCACCGTGTCCAGGGAACCGTCGCCGTTGAACACGACGTCGGTCGGACCCAGTGTCTCGCCGTTGATGTCGGTATAGATCTCCCACTCGTTCGCGTTATCGCCGCGGACGAAGTAGAACGTGGCCAGATGCGGCCGCCCCAGCGAGTCGAACACCGTGGTGGAGGTGGATTCATTGTAGGTCTGGGGGTTGTCCGGGTCGAAAGCCAGCGTGGGCTGCTCGGCCCGCGCGTCGAGGTTCGCCTGCACGCCCATGGCGGTGGTGGCCTGGGGTTCCACGTTTCCGGTATCCACACGTAGATCCCCCAACGCTCCCGTCAGATTGCCATCCGGCGTCGCCACATAACCGGTCAGCCTCTGCCCCTGGGCATTCTCGATCCAGCCGTCACGACTCAGCTCGAACGCCCCGGCACGGGTGTAACTCAGTGCGCCGCCGTCACTCATGCGGAAGAAGCCGTTGCCGTCCACCGCCAGGTCCAGCGTATTGCCGGTAAAGTCGAAATTGCCCTGGGTGAAGATCTGCTTGACGTTATTCAGCCGCACGCCCTGCCCGATGGCATTGCTGGCGACACCCAGTTGCGAGGTGGCGAAGACATCGGCGAACTCCGCGCGCGAATTCTTGAACCCCACGGTGCCGGCGTTGGCGATGTTGTTACCGGTGACATTCAGATCCGACGACGCCGCGTTCAGACCGGACAATGCGATATTGAATGACATGGAATTATTCTCCGTTTACTGGATATGTCTGACCGCAGACAGCTTCTTCTCGCCCAACCCCTGCAGATTCAAGGTGGGTCCCTCACCGTCGTTGCCGAGACTGACGCTGGTGACACGGGCACTGGCGAGGATGTCGAAGCCGGTGACCTTGCCGTTGCTAAAGCCCTCCGCACTCACCTTGTACGTCCCCGCGGGCAACTCCTTGCCGCTGGCGTTCTTCCCGTCCCAGGAAAAATCGATCTGTCCGGCCGGCTGCTGCCCCAGGTTGAGTTCCTTCACCAATTCCCCGGCGCTGTTGTGAATCTTCACCGTCAATTGCTCGACACCGGACGGAAGATTGACGACTCCTTTCAGCGGCTGTTCGTCACCGAGATAGGCATGGCCGCTCTCCACCAGGACGTCCCGCCCCACCAGCGGCGCAGCGCGCAGGGCCTGGTCCGTCATCATGTGGCCGGCGAACTTGTCGAAGGACTTCTGCAGATCGGTGATGCCGTTGGCCGTGGTGAAGTGCGCCAGCTGCCCGAGAAATTCCCCGCTCT
The DNA here is from genome assembly GCA_050485425.1 of Ectothiorhodospiraceae bacterium. Taxonomy (GTDB): domain Bacteria; phylum Pseudomonadota; class Gammaproteobacteria; order Nitrococcales; family Aquisalimonadaceae; genus LSCE01. The sequence goes on from JBJHBJ010000026.1 coordinate 39,446, forward strand.
CCATCGGCTGGAACGGATCCTGATTCTGGAACTGGGTAATCATCAGCTTCAGGAACTGCTCCTGACCCAGTTCGCTGTTGCCCTGGGCGCCCTTGGGCTGCTGGTTGCTCCCGGTTCCGCTACCACCGCTGAGTGCATTCAGATCGAACATCTGTCTCTATCCTGTTATTGGCCGAGTTGCAGGGTCTGCAACAGCAGATCCCGCGACGTCGTCATGACTTCCACATTGTTCTGGTACGAACGCGAGGCGGAGATCATGTTCACCATCTCCTCCACCGTGTTGACGTTGGAGCGGTAGACATAGCCGTTTTCGTCTGCCTCAGGGTGGCTCGGCATATGCAGCGCCTGGTTGGGCGCCTGGCTTTCGAGCACATCCCGCACCTGCACGCCGCGCGGGCCGGCCGGCAGGCCGCCACCGGCATCGCGCATCAGCGCGGCGAACACAGGCTGCTTGGCCCGGTATGCGCCTTCCGGCGTCCCCGACACCGTTTCGGCGTTGGCCAGGTTACTGGCCGTCATGTTCAGACGCAGGGATTGGGCGGTCATCGCCGAACCTGCGGTTTCAAACACCTTGAACAGGGACATCGCTCTTTACTCCCCCCGAATGGCGCCGATCAGCGAAGTGATGCGGCCACCGAGAAAATTCAGGCTTGCCTGGTAATTCACGCTGTTTTCGGCGAACTTGGCCTGCTCTACCTGGCTTTCCACCGTGTTCCCGTCCAGGGACGGGTTGAACGGCACGCGATAGAGCAGTTCACCGCCGGTACCACCGCTGCCGCTACCTGCCTGCATATGTGAAGCATGCGTACGCGTCATGCCGAGTTGCCCGGAAGCATTCGCCCCCTGCACCTGCTCCATGGCGGACTTGAAGTCCATGTCCCGGGCCTTGAAGTTCGGCGTATCCGCGTTTGCCAGGTTTTCCGCCAGCACTTCGTGGCGCTGCGCACGCAGCTTCAGCGCGGCAGCCTGGACCCCGAATGCCTTGTCGAAAGAAATGCTCATGACGGACCTCGCTTGTAGCTCGGTCACGTTCCAAGCAATCGCTATGCCAGATTGCGGAGAATGGCGGAATCAGTAGGCGTGGAGCCCGGTGGGATGGGGGCTAAAGTTACCGGAGGCGATGCCGATAACCGAAAGGACGGAAGTTTGACAGCGGCAAGGCGGCAAAGGCTTGCCGCCCCGGGCGGCAAGCTTTGGCCTGCCCCCCCTCAGTTTTTCCTGGTGCCGCTGCGCAGCCGGTAGATCACGCCGCCGTGCGTACGCACCATCTCCAGCTCGCCGGCATGCCGGGCCAGGGATTCGGACGCGCCAACGATCAGGTAACCGCCCGGGTTCAGCAACTGGCACATGCGGCGCAGGATGTCTTCCCGCGATTCCGCGGAAAAATAGATGAGTACGTTCCGGCAGAAGATCACATCGAAGCGGCCCAGCGCGGCATAGCTCTCCAGCAGGTTGTGCTGCTGCACGCGCACCCGGCTGCGAATCTCCGGCCGCACTTCCCAGATTCCCGGCTCCACTTCACGAAAGTAGCGCTGCCGGCGCTCCAGGGTGAGACCCCGGTTGATGGCACTGGTGGTATAGCGCGCAAGCCGCGTGTGGGTCACCATGGCGGGAGAGATATCGGTGCCCAGAATCTCTGCCTCCAGACGCTGCCCACGCAGCAGGAATTCCTGCAAGGCAATACTCATGGAATAGGGTTCCTGCCCGGACGAACAGGCTGCGGACCAGATACGCAGATGCTGCTTCTTCTGTTTGAGAAACTCCGGAAACAGCACGTCCTGCAGGATCTGGAACGGATAGGAGTCGCGGAACCACTGGGTTTCGTTGGTGGTCATCGCTTCGATGACACGACCGCGCAAGCCGTTCCAACTCTGGTTCTGGATACGATTGACCAATTCCCCCAGATGCGGCACGCCCTCGCGCTGCATGAGCTGCCCCAGGCGGCTGCTGACCAGGTACTGCTTGTTTTCGCCCAGCACGATACCGCAGGACTGCTCGAGAAACTGTCGAAACGCCTTGTAGTGCTCCGGTTCTATATGGTTGGTCACACCTGCCTCGTCTTGGCTTGAGCTTCCCTCCGCCCGGGGAAAACGTTCACGGGCGAGAGGATGCCGCAATTGCCCGCGGGATGCAGCCCCTGCAACGACATCGACGCCCGCGCGGCACCTGCCGCGACGGGCGCCGCGCTGGTACGGAACCGATTTCGGCAACGCTCAGGCAGCGGCTGCCTCCTCCAGCCGGGCGACCACCTTGGCGCCCAGTTCATCGGCCGCGAACTTGGCCAGGAAATCATCTGCTCCGACACGGGTGACCATCTCCTTGTTGAAGATCCCGCTCAACGAGGTATGCAGCAGCACGTGCAGATCCTTGAGGCGGGCGTCCTTGCGGATTTCCGTGGTCAGGGTATAGCCGTCCATACGGGGCATTTCTATGTCGGAGATGATCATCAGCAGATTATTGAACGGCGTACCCTCGGGATCGCGCGACCACTCCTTGAGCAGGTTCAGCGCTTCTTCTCCGTTCTTGGCAACCGTGGAGGACAACCCAAGACGGTCCAGCGCATCCTTCACCTGGCGCCGCGCCACCACGGAATCGTCCACTACCAGCACATGGCGCTGGTCGGCACCCTCATGTGTGGTCAGGGAATCGGCCACCACGCCTGCACCATGCACGGACTGGAGCTCCGCCATGACCTTTTCCACGTCGATGATCTGCACCATCCGGTTGTCGACCCGGGTGACACCGGTGAGATAGGCCGAGCCGGTGGCACCGGAGGGCGGCGACATGATTTCCTGCCAGTTGAGGTTGACGATACGGTCCACCGCGCGCACCAGAAACCCCTGCGTGCTCCGGTTGTACTCGGTAACGATCACGGACGAGGCCTGTATATCGGCCAAGGGTCGGCCGGAAATGGCCAGGCTCAAGTCGATGACGCCGATGGTGTTGCCACGAATGTGCGCCACGCCGGTAACCACCGGATTGGCATGCGGCATGCGGATCAACCGCGGCGTGCGAATAACCTCGCATACCTTGAACACGTTAATGCCGAAAATCTGCGCCCCGTTCAGATTGAACAACAACAGTTCCAGCCTGTTCTGGCCTGCAAGGTTGGTGCGCTGATCGACGCTATCCATTATCCCGGACATGGCTATTCATCCACCCTAGTGTTGGTTATCACCGTTATCGGCAGCGTCTGCCGTTACTTGAAGCCGGTGCTGGCACGCATTCTGCAGATTGAACATCGGATACAAAGCCCGGTGGGCTGGAGACTGCAGACATGGCAAAGCCTAGCGCAATGCATTCAGGGATTAAGCAGACAGGGATCACAACTCGCGCAGTCGGTTTTTTGACAGCGACGGGTTTCCGACACGCTACCGCCGTGGCGGTGCTCTGCCTGTTGACGCCTTCCGTCGCGGCCCAGCAAATCCAGTCCCTGAGCAGTATCCGGGAAACGGCACGCACCTTTGCCGAAGAGACCATCGTCGCCGGTCACGAACGGGCCGATGTGGAAATCGGCCGGCTGGATTCCCGGCTGCGACTACAGAAATGCGACACGCCACTGGAAGCCTTCCGCTCGCCGGGACAGCAGAACGGCGGCCGCACCACAATCGGTGTACGCTGCACCTCTCCCCGGCCGTGGACGATCTACGTGTCCGCACGGATCAACAGCTACGCGGACGTCTACACCACGGCCCGCAGCCTGGGCCGCGGGGAGCGGATTCGCGAAGCCGACCTGCGGCTGGTGGAAGCCAACACCGGAAACTTGTCCCAAGGCTATTACACCGACCTGGAACAGCTCCTGGGGATGGAAATGCGCCGTCCCAGCCGCCCCGGCGAAGTGCTGACCCCGTCCATGGTGGCCGCACCGCGCCTTGTCACGCGCGGTCAGACGGTCACCGTCCTGGCAGAGGCCGGCGCCGCACGCATCACCATGCAGGGCACCGCGCTGGAAGACGGCACGCTGGGGGAGCGGATCCGTGTGCGGAACCCACGGTCGGATCGTGTCGTGGAAGGCGAAATCACCGGCCAGGGGCGAGTACGGGTGACGATGTGAAGTGGATAACTGATACACTGGCAGGCAAGTGGAAAAGGCCTGCTTGATGAAAGCTAAAGTTTGTTTCGCTGCTGTCGATAGAGTTATCAAGAACCGTTCCCCGTCGCACAACCGCGTCGGGCGGCAGCGGTCAACCGGGCCAAGGAGCGTGTAATGACGAACCCCATAGATGGCGGAAGCAGGACCACCAACCCGCTGGCGAGCGACGCCATGCGCGGCAAGCAGCCCGGGACGGCATCCCAGGCACAGCGTGGTGGACAATCGCCCGAACAGCCGGCGACCGCTGCCGACCAGGCCTCCATGTCGGACCGGCTGCAGGCGGTGCGCGAGCGCATCGACAATGCACCGGACGTGGACATGGACAAGGTGGCTGCCATCCGGCAAAGCATTGCCGAGGGCAACTACCCGCTGGATGCGGACCGCATCGCCAACAAGTTTGCCGACCTGGAAGGCCTGCTGAGGTAAGCATGCCGACACCGGCCGCCCCCACACCGAACGAACTGATCAACGCACTGGCCGACAAGGTCGCTGCGCTGAAGCGTTTACTGCTGGAAGAACAGCAGGCAGTGGCGGAAAAACGGGAAGCCGAACTCCAGCCCCTGCTCGCGGAGAAAACCCGTCTTCTTCAGGATGTGGGAGCGCTGGAGGAACAGCGCCGTCAAGCCGTGGGCGACGCAGGGTGTAGTGACGACAAGGCAGGGATGCAGGAATGGTTACAGTCACAGACGGATGGGAGGAACCTCCTGGCAGACTGGACCGCCCTGCTGGCTGAGCTGCGTGAATGCCAGCTCATCAACGAAGCCAACGGCAGCGTCATTCGCCAAAGCCTGGAACAGAACGAACAACTGCTGCACGTCCTGCGCGGAACCAGCCCGGAAGAAGATTCCGGCTATGGCCCCCAGGGTCAACCCCCCTCCGGCGCTTCCAGCCGCGACCTCGGCAAAGCCTGAAGCCCTTACTGAACTTCGCCGACGTATTCTCATGCCTCGGCGCCGCTGTGCGGGTGACCGCGCCGAGAGCACGCTTGCAGGCACATACATTGTTGCCTATCTTTTCTGGACGCCGGGCAAAAAAAACCCGGCCGCTTGGGGAGGGGGCCGGGGGGCGCTCACTAGGGGACAGGGTGCGCCAACGCGAGAAGACTTTCAGCTAAAGAACAACACTCATCTGTCAGGGCACTTGAATCCGTTAAGCTGTGTACAATATTAGTACAGCTATTTGATGAAATCAAGTGGAGATGTACAACTTTATGTACAACTATTCCCTGCGTCTTCTCAGCACGCGCCACAAAGTCATGCACAGCAGGATTCCCGCTATCCACACGGCCGCTGAAATAACCCCCGACCAGAAGACATAGGACTCCACGGTGAAACCAAAACCGTAGCGAATCACAATGATGGGATGATTCCTGGCCAACCAGTCCAGAAAGGCCATGCCTGGCCAGAGAAAAATGGCTTGCCACCAAGTCAGGGGCAGATTCACATAACGTCTCCCGGTTGAAGGACTCCCGGGACATTACCGCCAGGAAAATAAGGCTGTCCATAGTGGCATTGTTCGACTTCCACCCCGGACTGGAAGCTTTCACCGGCGGCCGGCCATGTCCGGCTGCTGCGACAACGACTCCATGAGAATCACAGTGACGGAAGCAGAACCCCGCCCGAATATCTTCCTGACCGTTCTCTGCGCTCTGCTGACCTCGCTGGTCGTCATTGTGTTCGCGCGGCTGGCGTTCGGCGTTCTGCTGCCGCCGATGCGTGCGGAGCTCGGCCTGAGCTACCAGCAGGCGGGAACGCTCGGAACGGTCACAGCGCTGGGCTACATGCTGTTCGTGCTGGCTGGCGGGGCAGCCGCCGCCCGTTGGGGACCGCGCCGCACGGTGGTGTTCGGGCTGGTCACGGTAACAGCCGGTTTCGCGGGGCTGAGCATGGCCTCGGCCTATCCGCTCCTGCTCTTCCTCAAGGCATTGCTGGGGTTCGGAACGGCATTCAGCTTCGCGCCCATGGTTTCCCTGCTTGCCGCCTGGTTTCCGGAAAAACGGGGATTCGTGATCGGTTGCATGACTGCCGGTGTGGGCTTCGGCACACTGATCATCGGCTTCCTTGTGCCCTGGCTGGACACGCTGTTCGGTCATAACGGCTGGCGGCTCAGCTGGGCCTTCTTCGCCACCATGGCCATCGCTGTCATCGTGCTGATCCTGAGCGTGCTGCGCGATCCCCCGAGAACACGCAGCGTATCCAGTGCCGCGCCGCCGTCAGCGGACAAATGGCGGATCTACCGACATCCGCGGGTTCTGATCGTGGCTACCGCCTACGGACTGATCGGGATGACCTATATCGTCCAGGTGGTGTTCATGGTGAGCTTCATGGTCGAGTCGGGATATTCCGAACACACCGCGGGGCAATTGCTGGCAATGATGGGACTGCTGTCCGTGGTGTCCGGCCCTGCCTGGGGCACCCTCTCCGACCACTGGGGCCGCGGCAACGCGCTGACCACCGCCATGGCGCTCGTGACCATGGCCATGGTGCTGCCGCTGGTGGACCAGTCGCTGCCCATGTTCTTCCTGCATTTCCTGATCATGGGCTGCGCGCTGAACGGTACCTTCGCGCTGGTGCAGGCCAGCAGCACCGACCAGGTCGCCCCGCGCTATATCCCGATTGCCTTCAGCTTCACCACGGTCTTCTTCGCTGCAGGCCAGTTCGTGGGGCCCGCAGTGGCCGGCTGGCTGATAGAAACCACCGGCGACTTCCGTTCCGCATTCCTGTTCACCACGGTGGGGCTGATGGTCGGCACCTGGACCTGCTATCAGATCCGCCGTTTCCCCCGCGAGTGGGCCGTGGGAGAGCCAGAGGTATCCGAAGGCGGGAGCGAACGGCAGGCCTGAGGAAGAAGAAGGAAGCTCCCGGTAAAGAAAAAGGGCCAGGATCTGAATCCTGGCCCTTCGGCGTATCTGGTGGAGCCAGGCGGGATCGAACCGCCGACCTCCTGCATGCCATGCAGGCGCTCTCCCAGCTGAGCTATGGCCCCGAAAATCGAGAGGCGTATGTTAGTCACGCCCCCCTACCCTGTCAACTACCCCTGAGGATGTGCTTGAATCCACTCCATCGCCTGACGTATACGCGCCAGCGTCTCGTCCTTGCCCAGTAGCGCCAGCGTCTGGTCGATAGAGGGCGACACCGGCACGCCGGCCAGCGCCACCCGCAGGGGCTGGGCCACCTTGCCGAGCTTCAGTTCCAGGTCTTCGGCCACCTGGTGAACCACCCGGTGCAGCGGCTCCGGTGCCCACTCGGTCTCCTGCTCCAGGCCACCGGCCAGCGCTTCCAGAACCGGCACAGCCTCTGGCTTGAAGTTCTTGCGCGCAGCCTTCTCGTCGTAGCCCTCCGGCCGCCGGTAGAACATCACGCTGGCGTCGGCCATCTCCACGAGGGTCTTGGCCCTGTCACGCTGGACAACCACCAGATCCTCCAACCGGGGCCCCGAGGCAGCCGGGTCGATGCCCCGCTGCCCCATGTGCCAGCTCAGATGCCGCGCCACATGTGCCGCCGGCAGCGTCCTCATGTAATGCTGATTGAGCCAGTCCAGCTTGGAAACATTCAGCGCCGAGGCCTTGGCGTTGAGGTTGTCGATGTCGAACAACTGCACCATTTCGTCCAGCGTGAAGATTTCCTGATCACCGTGGGACCAGCCCAGCCGCACCAGGTAATTCAACACCGCCTCCGGCAGGTAACCCTGATCCCGGTAGCTCATGACCCCGACTGCCCCGTGGCGCTTGGACAAACGCTTGCCGTCCTCCCCCAGGATCATCGGCACATGCGCATAGACCGGAGGCGTGGCGCCCAGCGCTTGCAGGATATTCACCTGCCGTGGCGTGTTGTTCAGGTGATCGTCGCCGCGGATGACATGGGTGATTTCCATGTCCATATCGTCCACCACCACGGTGAGATTGTATGTAGGCGTGCCGTCGGTGCGGGCGATGATCAGGTCATCCAACTGGCCGTTGCTGAACGACACCCGCCCGTGAACCTTGTCATCCACCACCACATGGCCGTCCTGAGGGTTGCGGAAACGAACCACATAAGGTGCATCGTCGGACGGCGGCGCGTCGAGATCCCGGCAGTGGCCGTCGTATTTCGGCGTTTCCTTGCGGGCAAGCTGATCCTCGCGCAGCTTGTCCAGCCGCTCACGCGAGCAGTAGCACTTGTAGGCCTTGCCCTCCTTCAACAGCCGGTCAATGACCTCCCGATAGCGATCGAAACGCTTGGTCTGGTAGAACGGACCTTCGTCGTAATCCAGCCCCAGCCAGGTCATACCCTCCAGAATCGCGTTCACCGACTCCGCCGTGGATCGTTCCAGATCCGTGTCCTCGATGCGCAGCACGAAGCTTCCGCCGTGCTTGCGCGCATACAACCAGGAGAACAGCGCCGTCCTGGCGCCGCCGATATGCAGGTAACCGGTAGGACTGGGAGCGAAACGGGTCTTCAGGGTCATGGACTGTGCGTTTCCTTGATATTTGGGCATTATTCAGCGAGCGCGGTAGTTTAGCAGAGCGCGTGACGGGCGGAAAAACCATCCGTTGACAGTGGCACAGTGCCTCCCTACAATCCTGCCCTCTACGGACGCGTAGCTCAGCGGGAGAGCACTGCCTTCACACGGCAGGGGTCGCTGGTTCAATCCCAGCCGCGTCCACCAGAAATATCAAGGGCTTGCAGCAGTGCTGCAAGCCCTTTTTCGTTCCGGGGACACGCTGGGGACAATTTGGGGACAGTTGGCCTTTTCTTAAGGCATCCCTTGCGAGCCCCCGCCGTTGAACACTCTCGCCATGTCGACCAACGGAAAGGAACGTTGACGTGGCAACGATCGAAAAGAAAGGCAGTGGTCGCTGGCGGGCGCGCATCCGACGGACCGGCCAACCCGAGCTATCCAGAACATTCACGAGCAAGACGCAGGCAAAACTCTGGGCGCGCCATACCGAAGCGGACCTCGACCGGGGCATGGCTGTCGGTAACGTCCCCGTCGAGACGCCGGTACCGTTCGCCGCCGCCCAGGCGGCAGCCCCGCTGCGGGGTCCTTCGGACGACACAACGCTCGGCGAGTTGATCGCGCTGTACCGTGACGCGGTCACCCCGGACCACCGCGGAGCCGAGAGCGAGCGCACCCGCATCAACCGGTGGCTCCGGGATGTCCGCGACGGCGGGCACCCCCTGCGCGATCACGCGCTCTCTGCCATCACGCGGCAGCAGGTGCAGGCCTGGATGACGACGCGCCTGAAGACCGTCAAGCCGGATACCATCCGCCGGGAAGTCACCCTGCTGCAGCAGATCGTAAGCCATGCGATCCGCGATTGGGGATACGAGGATCTCGCCGCCAATCCGTTCCAACAGGCGCGCAAGCCGAAAGCCGGGCGCGGGCGCGTACGCCGACTGGCCAAAGACGAGGAGCACTACCTTCAGCGCGCGCTTGATCCGGAAGCGTCTCTACCGGCCGGCATCCGCCCGGCGCGTTCAGATGACCTGCTCTTCCTCTTCACCTTCGCGATCGAGACGACGATGCGACGCAGTGAATTGCTGCGGGTCCGCTGGGAGAACGTCGACCTGGAGAGCTGTGTCGTGGACCTGCCGGACTCCGACACGAAGAACGGGGAACGCCGCTCGGTCCCTCTCTCCGAGCGCGCCGTCGAGGTCCTGCTGCGATTCGGAAGGAAGCGCTCGGGTCCGGTCTTCGGCATCACAACCAGCGCGCTCGCCTGCGCCTGGAAACGCGCGATGAACCGGGCACGCAGGATCTACGAAGCCGAGTGCCACGCCGAGGGTACCGAACCGGACCCCACTGTGCTGAAGGATCTCCGCTGGCACGACCTGCGACATGAAGGAACATCGCGGCTCTTCGAGCTCGGCTTCGAATTCACCGAGGTGGCAACGGTCACCGGCCACAAGGACGTGCGGATGCTGATGCGCTACACGCATCACCGCGCGGCAAATCTGGCGGCCAGGATGCGGGCCCCAGAGAGATCCGACGCGTAGCGGTTGGACCCCTACTCAGGCGCACGGTTGCGATCGTGCGCCTGAACATCAACACATGACGATCTGAGCGCAGCGCTGGCCTTTATCCGCCGGCTCCTTCGCGCCGCTTATTGCACTATCCAGGGCGAAAGTCATCGCCCTCTTCCGCACCCGCATCATCAATCGTGAAGCCGATCGCGTAGGGTTGCGGCCGATTAGAGGCCGGAGGCAGGTCGTCTACCGAAATCTGATGCATGCCCTGCTTCAGACCCTCAAGATGCTTTTCTGCTTCTGCTACCTCCCGATCCGTCTCATCTCTCTGGACCTGAGTCTCCCGGAGGAGCAGCACCAACCGGTTGTAATCGCCCACCGCTGTTGCAGTCCCTCGCCGCTCAAGCGCGGTCATCGTCGGGCCCAGGTGGTACGTGGGTAGCTTGGCTTGTGTACCGTTCGCGGCGGCAATACGCGCGTAGCTTCGATGATCAATGCGGCTCGCAACGCCGGCACGTGCGAGATACTCATTCGTGAGCGCCGCCCAGCGCTCACGCATCCGCTCCACGGGATTCTTCAACCCCCGGGCCTGCGGGTCGCGATCCCGAGCAACAGCGTCAAGTACCCGGACCTTATTCTCCAGCCCGTTATAGGTGATGCGGTCCGTCGTGCAGAGCAGATGCGCGTGAAAATTTCGGGCGTCGGCGTCGCCGCCCCTCGACGGCGCATGGACAGCAACGTCGACCGCAATCTCGTACTCCTCAGAGATCTCGATGGCGAACCTCAAGACCAGTTGCAGACGCTCCGCTTCCGAGAGCTCAGCAGGTAAAGCCAGCCGGATCTCGCGCGCGACGACTGCCCTCGGATGGACGTTCTTCCTTTCAACGGCATTCCAAAGGATTTGGCGGTCCGCCAACTCCTCGGGGGCACCAGGAGGCAGCACCACGCGCGAGAACATTACTCCGCCCTTCCGACGGAAGTCGTGCGTCTGTCGGCTCCTCTCATCGACGATACACTCGCCTGCACGATAGGCAGCTGCGGCCACAGCAGATTGCCCCTTCCCCCGTTGTACCCGCTGCACTGCAATAGACGCGATAGCCATGATCTTGGGCTCTCCGTTGTCTTCGCGCGCCATGGAAACGGCGCAACCGTTGCGTTAAGTGCGCCCTTCGTCGAAGAGCGCGCACCCTGCTCTATTGAGGAGAGTGTGTCGCAAGCACTCGGCACAAGGAGTGCACTTAAGTGGGGAAAGGGCCGTAGGCGGGCATTTTGGGCGGGATAGGCGGACACCAGACGGGCTGTGTCGTAATGGCATTCTTTACGTCAGCGGCATGATGTCCAATGTCCGTGTGAGAACTTGCTCACGACGTTAGAGAGTGGTCAAACAATGACGCAGAAAGCGATCAAACGAGCAGAACAGCAACTCGCAAGACTCCAGAACCGGCAGCGCGAGTTGAACGCCGCAATCGCAATGCAGAATGCAAGATTGGCAGAGGCGCAGAAGCGCTTTGAGCAGAGCCGTCTGCTTGCCATCGGCGAGGCCGTCGACAGAATGGTGGATACAGGAGCCATGTCGGCCGAGGCGTTGAAGGAAATACTCGACAAGCACGTTGACCGAAAGCGTGATCGGCAACTGCTCGGTTTAGCGCTTGAGGAAGCGTCCAACGAGGAGAGTCACGCCGCGAGCAGAACCAGAGAGCGCAACTAGAACCTCCGTGGGGGGCGTAACGTCAACGGTCTCGCCGCGCCCCCTAAGTTCTCCGCCCCGGGAGGCGCCCGCCCGCTGGATGCGCAGGATCTGCTCGTACCTACCCGCCTCTCCTTCATGCCCGTCACTTCACATGTCATTACGGGCTCTACTAGCCTTCAAGCATCTTGTTGCTGGAGAGCTGAACCGCCTATGTGTAACGCTCAACCTTCGTCCTCTGTCAGGTCGTCGTCTTCGCTCCACAGCGGATGATCCCGAACAACGGCTCGAGCCAAATGTAGTGGCGCGGGCCAGCGCAATGACTGCTCCCATGTCGGAGCGCCTCGACATAGAGCGAACGTTTGGTGCAGTACTGCACTTTCTTCCCATGGACCAGGATCGAGTACCAGAAGCTCCGTCATACTAAGACTATGCCAGTCCCCTCGAAGCCCTCCTGGGCTCGCCATGTACCGAGTCGATTTTCGTGCGTCTTGGTTCCGATCCATTGTCGTGGACCCTGCCACGATGTAGGTTGGCGATGAGCCATCTGCGCCAACCATTTGAACCGGGCAGAAAGGTGTGTAGCGCGCTGGCTGAGGCGCATCACTCCAGTCGTTGCGGCCTGCCAGCCTGGGCACCTCACTTGCTGTGTTCCGAATTCTGACTATCGCGGTTTGCTCGGAAGTAGCCCAATGTTCAGGTCGTTGATCACCCTTGTCTTGCAACCAGCTCCACAGCCGACGGCAGCCGACGGCATCAAAAAAAAGAATCATTGGATCGTTGGAGCTGCGAACCCGCAACTGCGCCACAGCTTGTTGTACGTACTGCTTCGCTTCCGCCTGACTCCCGAGAGGGGATTGGGCCAGTAACGCTGCTGTGGCCAGCCCAAGCGATTGCCATCCTCCTGAAGCTGCGTAACCCAAGGCTTCTGCACCACCTGAGGAGACCGCCACGAGGCTTGGCAGATAACCGCCTGCTACTCCTGACCTTCGATTTACACGGGCACAGTGGATACCGACCAGCACAGTGCCCTCCTCGACGCCCGCTGACGGAAAACGCCAGAGGAATAGGCCCGCTGAACGTAGCAGATCACGCAGTGCGTTCATGCCTGCATGGTCCTCACCGTCTCCGTTCGGAGTTAAGGGCGCGGAGTCGGATGCAATGAACTGGGAAACAATACCTCGAGCAGCTAACAAGCCACGTAGCGCATACTTTGGATCGTTAGACCGATCCATTTCCTTGCGGTCATCGCCCCCTACTGTTTCGATCAACAAGGCTGTCGGCGGGGGAGCCACGTCATTAGGCAACCAGCCTTTCAGCCACTTGTCCAGCGTCGATCGATCGCATTTTCTAAGAAGATGAGCTTCGGATTGCAATGGACATACAAACTGTACGTTTATCGGACCAACACGAACCGTAGCATCGTCCTCGATCTCGCTCAGCTCACGGACAGCCTGCTCCAGTGCAGGCTCGGGTAGGAACATGTGTTTGCGAATAAACTGAGGCAGGGACTTGACGAGACGTTGGCGGGTCGCCGCGTTGGCGTAGACAACGCGTAGCATTAGCGACGCGGTGCTGAATTGTTCTGCCTTAACACGGTTCGTTAGTCGGCCCCGTGTAGGAAAGGAACTCACCGACCGCTCGACAATCAGCGGATCCGCAGCATCACCAAGAGCGGCGTATGCGTGGCACGCAACGTACTCGTGGAACCAGGGCCCCACGCCCCGCCCTATCGGCGCAGTCCACGGCGGCCACCTGAACCCGGCGCGAAGCCGCCCCCTGAAACTCGGAGACTGATCCAGCCCCGGTAGTGGTTCAAGGCTAAGGTGCCTCAGCAGCTCTGCAGCACCGTCCCGCCAATGTGGCCGATAACCACCATCTACGCGCTTATGACCGACTGTTAGGTAGTACAGCGGTCGATCGGCGGCGACATCAGCCCACGCGTTTCTCTGACCGCGCCATTCAGTACTCAAACGCACCAAACCTGACTCTAGGTGGATCACAGGTGCGTTGACTCCGGGGACCGTAATCACCCGTGGGCGAACACGGTGAAGCGCCTGCATCTTGCCATCGCCCCCACTTACGGGAGCGTCCCACGTTAGCAGCGCAGCGTCGCTGTCTAGTCGCAGCGCGACGGGCCCGGCATCCGTCTGCAAGGGCTCCTTCAGCAGTCTATGTGCCACTTCCCAGCGTGCAGCCTCCCACGCCCAGCCCTGTACCAGCAGGGGACAGTCGTTGTCGCGACGCTGAACGACCGAGGCGACCGGGAACACAGCCTCCCAAAACCCATCCAGCTTGCCCGACAACGCGCCAGGCTCACTCTCACCCAGCGCGATCACCTCCCACGCAGCGAGAGCATCCTGCAGGAGCTGCCGCTCGATTGGCCGCCGGGAAATGAGTACGTGGTCTCCATGCCCACGGGGCTCCTGCAAGGTCACGAAATCGCCGCTCAGCGCCCTTAGCGCAGCAACCAGGGAGCTGAATGGCAGCTTGCGTGGGCCTGGACGGCGGGCCCGCGTAAGCTGCTGCCAAGCATCCGCAAACGCCTGACTCGCATGCCAAACGTAGACCTCCCCAAGCAGCTCATCTCCAAGCCGAAAAGCAGTCGTCCTCATCGTCCGAATGGCAGCCATTAGGCGAGCTCCTTTGAAGCATCAATCTGCAGTCCGGCGTATCTAGCAAGGGCAACTACGACTGCGCCGTGGTACTGCATCATCTCGTCGAACACCCGCTGTTCGCGCCACCAACCGATCAACTCAGCAACCAGATCTCGCCATGGCACCACCTCGTCTTCGAAGGCTCCGTCTACCAAATAAAGCGAAACTGGTGTGCGCCCGCGGCGCGCTCGTCCCGCCAGTTGCACCAGCTCAACCAGTACGTCGCACAACAACTCCCTTCGCAGCTCCGGATCCATTAGCCGGAAAGCAGCTTGGCTCTGCTGCATCTTCCTCAACCGATTCCATGCTGCCCGGTTCTCGTCCGTGACGGTGCTCGACGCCCCAGTCCAAGCAGGCGGGAAGAGCCGCGCGTTGTAGCTGATGTGCCGGAGCATCTGCTCCGCACTTCCAACTGGGGGAACGGGGCGTGTCAGCAGAAAGATGCTCGACAAGGCCGACTCGCCATTCGGCTGCACGATGTTATGCCCCCTCGCAACCACGCTGAATGGAGCGACGAGAACACCTGGCTCCGGTAGCAACCCGAAGGATTCCAACTCCCGCCTAGACAACCCGCCAGGGTCATCACGATTAACGTCCTCATCCTTCACCACTTGCCGCAGCGTCACATCCCGAGGGCAAAGGCGCTCGAGCACCTGGCGTACTGCGGCTGCTTCAACATAGCTTCCCGTTACCAGCAGGACGCGCCTTCGGCCAAGACAACTCTCGTCGCGCATTAAAGTCGACAGATGTGCCTGCAGCATTCTCTGCCAGAGTTGAGTCGCCAGCTCCTTCATCGCTTCAACCCGCTTAGCCGAATCAACGACCCCGGAAACCCGCACATCAACAGGAGCCGGAAGAACCTGCACGTTCCGTTCGGCGTCGGCAACCACCCCCCAGACTTTCGCGAGAACATCAGCGCCTGCCGCACCAAAAAAACGCCCAGTCGCCGAGAGCGCCAGCACGACCCGCGGTACACCCACAAGCGATTCGCTAACCACGCCACCGAGTTCGGCGATGAGACCGTGCGGGTCGCCCGCCATCACCTGAGACCGGAGCACCGCTCTCCCCGACGTCGGTTCATCCAACCGGTAACCATGTAGCCTCTGACCCAGCGCCCCCGCCGGCGACGGAGACCAAGGCGCAAAGCCGAGCAAGCCATCCCGAATAACACTGGCCTCCGGGATCTCCTGCTGCTCTAGTGCGGGGAGCTGGAAGCGTAGCTGCGCCAACGCCTCATCGAGTCGCATCAGGTACCCACGCACTGTCAGCCGGTCAACAAGGCGAGGCTTATCCGCCGGGGCCACAGACGGCCAGCTCTCCAGCACAAGATGCAGGTCCGCCTTTGTTTCCTCTGGATCATGATCCAAACCTGCGGTTGGCGCCCGCAGCCTTCTTAACAACTGCCTTAGCTGCTCCGAAGGTCCATCGGGTAACGCAACGTCGTCATAAAGCCGCCGCAAGCGGTCAAAGCGATCTTCCGTCTTACCGAAAAGCACACTGGCCAGCCAACCATCAGCCCCCTCCTGCCAAGTAAGCCTTGCCCCGGACCAGTCCATCATGTCGTGGTCTACCAGTTCCGTAAGTCCCTCAGCCGCCCCAATCACCTGCAGCAGCGCCTCGCGCGCACGCTGCACGCGCGGGCCGTTCCCGCCGCGCCCTCTCCTACGGTCGGCCTCGGCGGCGAGCCTGTAGAACCAGCTTATTCGCCCCTCACACGAGGACAGCTCCAGGCCCTTTGCCCGCTGATTCAGCGCGACGGCCTGAAGCCCATCGACCTCGTCGACGAGCACCACCGGGCAACGTGCCAACACTAGCTCCATGAATGTCACGCGGCGCGCGGGCTTCGAGCCCAGCCGGACCGGGAATGGCGTCCGCGCGGCCAGCAAAGCATGATGATTAACGACAATCACATCCGCTTGCAGCGCCTCATCGAACTCCCTAAAGCGTCCGCATGCGCGCGCGAACGGACACGCGCGGCGCTCCATCCTCCCGTCGTTCCGCTCGAACAGGCGTGTACAAGGCTCCTCCCCATAGTCGGGCTCGTCGCCGTAGGCCGCGAGCAGGCAAGCGTGGCTCAAGCGCCTCAGCATGCGCTCCCCAGTGGGGTCATCTTCAGGCGGGCGCCCGATATGGGCAGCCAAATGCTTCGGCACATCACGCCAGCCAGTCAGCGGCGCAACCTTCGGGCTCAACCCCGCCCGCTCCGCCGCATCCTCGAGACGCAGCGTTTCCTTCCAAGCGGTCGCAATATCAGGCACCACCAAGGCCACCTGAATACCACGCGCCACAAGATCCAGGGCTTGCAGTCGCATGAACACCGATTTACCGGAGCCGGTAGGCGCGACAAGCAAACGCGTCTCGCCCGCCTTTATCGGATCGGGCGCGTCACCGCCCCCCGGGCGAGTCAGGCGCGGCAGAAAATCCCGGCTCAACGTCTTCCCGTAGCGAACACCGCCTGCGCCGGCCCCGTCTACCCGTTCGGCCAGCGCTTCCAACCGCGGGATATTAAGGCACCATTTGTCGATGCCCACCGGCTCCGGTGCTGCCCAGTCCGCAGCTGGCTTTGGCACCTCGTCAAGCGGCACGCGAAAGACCATGCCATCCATCGTTTCCAGATCGATGCAATCCTTCATGGTCTGGTTATCTGCTACCGGGATGCCACGACTGACACCTGCTTCCAATGCGGCAAGCCACTCCTCGAGGCGCTGGTCCAACGCCCGCCCGGGCACAGGCTCAAACCGCAGCCCCCACGTCTTGGCCTCCTCCAGCAAGCCGGCCTGCTCGTCGACGCAGCGAAACTCATCCTTCTTGCGCAATACCTGCACAAGCGCTGTCCGCAGGAGACGCTGCTCCGCAAGACCTTCGGGTCGCTGGCCGAGAAAGCGCGTAACCCAGGCCCGCTCCTTTTGCCCCAGATGTGGCCAATCAGGCCACAAGTGCAGCCGTCCCAACGCAAACAACCGAGCATCGCCCAGGGTTGGTTCTTCATAGAAAAAACGGCAGGTAAGGCCAAGGACGACCAGAGCAGCTAGTTTTTGACGAGACTGTCCACTCATTGCCCTACCTCCCGTTCGACGAGCTTTACGAACTGCCTCAGGGTGCAGAAGACATACGGGAACTCATCACTCGCCAATCGGCGCAACACCCCGATCTGATCGCTGCGGTGCTCAGGCACGACAATGAAGGTTCGCTCCGGCGGGATGCGGTTTTTCAGAAGGCTCCACAAGCGACCAACGAACTGGTGATCCTTCACATCGACTCGCCAACGGGTTCCTTTGTACCGGACCTCTAGGTCATAGAGATCGAGCGCGGGCCACAGCTGAACTTCAACATCCGGCACAGCTGCAAGCCGCTGCGCTAACTCGAGCTCGGCCAACCCCGGGATCAGCGTGTAACGCCACAGCCCGTAACGCAGTTGTACGCGACCCTGGGCAGGTACTGCCGTAGGCTCTTCCCCTGTCTCCGGCCCAATGAAGCGCCCTTCACGAAGAACATACTGCGCTCCGGCTTGGCGGCAGAGCTCGGCGGCACACCGCAGCCGCTTTAGCCCCACCCGCTGCAGTGGCCACCGGCAGCGCGGGCACGTCAGGACTTCTGGCTCCTCCTCCACGCCGCCTTGTCGAATAGGTTCATAGAGCGCCCCGAGCTCTACCCCTGCCGAGAGCGAGATCCTGCGCGCTTCCGACATTAGAGGGGTCGGGTTTTCTATGAGGAAGCGACGGAACCGAGAGTACTCCTCGACGCCGTCCACTCTCCCACGCAGGTTGTCCATGACCGTCAGGATTACCCGCTGCTCGACCTCCGCTGCAGGATCCGCGCCGGCGTTACTCGCCAGTTCATCAGCCAAGGAGCTCGGAAAATCGCCCTCCAGCAGCGGCTCCTCCGGTCCACCGGGAAGCCACTCGCTAACCGGGTTGGCGAGGTGATCGAGGAGTTGTGCAGGGGCAAGCGGGGAATCCACTCCCTCCAACCGGCAAACCCGCTCACGGAATGCCACCGCGAGGCTCACCGCCTTGAGAAACCTCCTCGCACCGTCTGCGTCCGGATTGCCCGCTGCCTGTTGCCCGCGGAGCTGCGCAACAAGCGCTGCCTGAACGAGCGCCTGCTCCCGCAGAATCTCTAGTGACGCGCCAAGCTCCTGCTGTTCAATCACTATCACTCTCCCTGAGCCTGGACCGTAGGCGCGCAACCTGCGCGCCACCGCGCCCTAACCACGCTCCGCCTCGAGTTCCACCGCATCCTCGGCCAGCGATGCCTCCCGATCCGCATCGGGCTCTTCCTCCCCCGCCGGCAGGTAGGAAAGCTCCAGCTCCGCCTTCTCGGTGAAATACTCGGGCAGCTGATCGCGGATGGAAGGCGCGAGCTGCTTGAACTCGGTCGCCTGCTTGATCAGATTCCCGGGGCCGCTGACCAGCTGACTCTCCGCTTTGGCATACGCCTCGTTGGCCCTGTCGAGCCCCTTCTTGACGCCCTCGAAGCTGACAAGGAAAGTCTTGAGCTTCTTGAAGACCTTCTCCGCCTTACGCGCCAGTTCCGCCGTATGCTTGTTCTGATCCTCGAAGCGCCAGAGCTGGCGAACGATGTTCAAGCTCGTGAGCAGCGTCGTTGGCGTCGCGACCAGCACGTTGCGTTCGATGGCCTTCTGGAACAGCGACTCGTCTGCTTTCAGCGCTTCGACGAACGCCGACTCGATGGGGATAAACATGAACACCATCTCGGGCGAGTTCAGGCCTGAGAGCTTGTGATAGTCCCGGTCGGCGAGCTCTCGGATACGCGTGTCAATGGCCATTTTTTCGAACCCCCCTTTGGCCAACAGAATTGACCCGGGTGCCGGTGCTCAACCGGTAGTCTTTTGCTTGAGCCGGTAACTCTCCCCGCCGAGGATGAAGATGTTCGAGTGA
>JBJHBJ010000027.1:0-56509 GCA_050485425.1 Ectothiorhodospiraceae bacterium
TCTTGCAGAAAGTCCGCGTACTGGTCGTCGACGATTCCGGTTTTTTCCGGCGCCGTATCCGCGACATGCTGACAGCCGACCCCGGCATCGAGGTGGTCGGCGAGGCATCCAATGGCCGCGAGGCCGTGGAGCAGGTCGTGCGGCTGCGCCCGGACGTCGTCACCATGGACATCGAGATGCCGGAGCTGGATGGAATCTCGGCGGTGCGGGAGATCATGCGCCGCCGGCCCACGCCGGTGCTGATGTTCTCCTCGCTGACCTTCGAGGGCGCCAAGGCGACGCTGGACGCACTGGACGCCGGCGCGGTGGATTTCCTGCCGAAACGCTTTTCCGACATCTCGGTGGACGCCGACAAGGCGCGCCAGCAGTTGCAGCAACGGGTCAAGGGTGTGGGCCGCCAGCGGGGCGTGGCCGCGTCCGCCGCCCCGGCGTCCCGGGATGGCGGTGCCAGGCCGGCGCCGGAGCGGGGCGCGCCGGCCCGGGCGTTGCGCGCCGCCGAACTGGACATGGTGGTGATCGGGGCATCGACCGGAGGGCCGGTCGCGCTGCAGCGCGTCCTGACCCGACTGCCGGCCGGGTTTCCCCTGCCGATCGTGCTCGTGCAGCACATGCCGGCCAATTTCACCAAGGCGTTTGCGCAGCGGGTCAACGACCTCTGCGCGATCGAGGTCCGGGAAGCGGTGGAGGGTGATCAACTGCGCCGCGGGCTGGCCCTGCTGGCGCCTGGCGGGCAGCACCTGGGTATCGTCCGGCGGGGCAACAGCCTGAGCGTCCGCCTGCTGGAGCCCAATGCCACGCAGTTCTACAAGCCCAGTGTGGACGTGGCCTTTGCCTCTGCGGCGGAAGCCTCGCCGGGCCGCGTGCTGGGTATCGTACTGACCGGAATGGGGGCTGACGGCTGCGAGGGAGCCAAGCGACTGAAGCAGGGCAGTTCGCGGCTGTGGGCCCAGGACGAGGCAACCTCGGTCATCTATGGCATGCCGGGCGCTGTGGCGAAAGCCGGGCTGACCGATCGCATCCTGCCGCTGGATGAACTGGCCGACGCTCTGGCACAGGTGCGCTGAGGCGGGAGGGGACATCATGAAGGTTTGGGCGATATCGAATCAGAAGGGTGGGGTGGGCAAGACCACCACGGCCGTCAGTATTGCCGGCCTGCTGGCCAACCAGGGTCGCCGCGTGCTGCTGGTGGACATGGACCCGCACGGTTCCATGACCGCCTACTTCGGCTTCGACCCGGAGCAGGTCCAGCCCAGCGTCTACGACCTGTACCAGGACAATTTCGATCCCAGCGTGATGCCGCAGATGCCGTTCGATACCGCAGTGGACGGCATACGCCTGATTCCTGCCTGTACCGCGCTGGCCACGCTGGACCGCCAGTTGGGCGCGCGCCACGGCAAGGGTCTGGTTCTGCAGAAGGCGCTGAGACTGCTGGCCGACCGCTACGACTACGTCTGCATCGACTGCCCGCCCATGCTGGGCGTGCTGATGGTCAATGCGCTGGCCGCCTGCCATGAACTGCTGGTGCCGGTACAAACAGAATTCCTGGCGCTGAAGGGCCTGGAGCGCATGGTGCATACGCTGGAGATGATCCAGCGTTCGCGCTCGCGGCCGTTGCCGTATCGCATTGTTCCCACGCTGTTCGACCGGCGCACGCGGGCCTCCGTCGACACACTGCGGGAATTGCGAGAGCGCTATCCGGCGAACATGTGGGGCGGCGCGATTCCTGTGGACACCCAGTTCCGCGAGGCCAGCCGTCAGGGCGTGCCCCTGACCGTGCTGCACCCCTGGTCGCGGGGCAGCCAGGCCTATCGCAAGCTGTTGAACGATTTGCAGGAAAGCGAACAGAACATGCCGCAGGCGGTGGGTCATGAATAGAGCGTATCGCGCTCCCCAGCCACAGTTGGTGGACTCCCGCGATGCAGTGTGGGAATACCTGGACGCACTGCTGCAGGATATTCCGGAGGAATCGGGCGAACCGTCGGAGGAAACACCGGCCGGGACGAAGATCGAGGAGCCGTCGCACGTGCCCACCGTTGCCCGGTTGCCGCAGCGGCAGCCCCGGCCGGACGTGCCCGCAGGCGAGCCCGGCTCCGCACCGCCGGTGGTCACGCCGGCGGCAGGGCAGGTATCGGAAGTGGCGGACGCCGAGGGTGAGGCGGAGATCCCCGATTGGGGGCGGGAACTGTTCCAGGCACTGTTCTTCCAGGTCGGGGCGCTGCGGCTGGCCGTGCCACTGACCGAACTGCAGAGCGTGGTTCCCTGGGGTGATGTGGACGTCACGCCCACGCCCAACCGGCCCGACTGGTTCCTGGGACTGATGCGCTATCGCGAGCGGAACGTGCGCGTGATCGATACCGCCACCATGGTGCTGCCCCCGGACAAGCGGGATACGCCCGAGGCGCAGGCCGACCCCGGCCAGATCCTGATTGTCGGCGACGGCACCTGGGGGCTGGCCTGCCACAGTATCGGCGACGTGGTGAAGCTGTCGCCGGAGGAAGTGAAGTGGCGTTCCGCCAGAACGACGCGACGCCCCTGGCTGGCCGGTACGGTGATCGGACACCTGTGCGCGCTGGTCGATACGGATGCCTTTGCCAGCATGCTGGAAAACCGGCGTTCAATGTCGGACTTCGCCGGCCGATAAACATCACAGGAAGCGCCGGAGTAATGAAGTCAACATACAAAGATCGAGAGGGCCAGTTCATGGCAGAGAAGCAAGAGAAGGGCGGGGCTGAGGTCAATCAGTGGGTGACGTTCTCCCTGGCGGACGAGACCTACGGCATTGACGTCATGCGCGTGCAGGAAGTGCTGCCGATGACCGAAATCGCCCCGGTGCCGGGCGCGCCGCCTTATGTGCTGGGCATTATCAACCTGCGCGGCAACGTCGTGACGGTGATCGACACCCGCATGCGGTTCGGCCTGGAATCCCGCGAGACCGACAGTGCCAGCCGCATCGTGGTCATCGAGACCGCGCAGCAGGTGGCCGGCATCCTGGTTGACAGCGTGGCCGAGGTGATCAATGTCAGTCCGGACGAGGTCGACACCGCGCCGAATGTTGGCAACGAGGAGTCCTCCCGGTACATTTACGGCGTCGTCAGTCGCGGTGACGAGTTGCTGATTCTGGTCGAGGTCAATAAGCTGCTGACGAAGGAAGAGTGGCAGGAAGTCGCATCCATGTAGGAAGGTGCGGGTTGCCGCTCCGTGTTTCCATCAGCCTCCGAGCCGACCGGGTGTCTCCAGCACAATGACGGTATTGATCGCCGTGTTCGCCATCGTTGCCGCCCTGGTTGCGCTCTATCGGGCCGATCAGGGACGCCGTGAGGTGGTACGGCGACTGGACGTGCTGGAACAGCTCCAACGCCGACACAGCGAGACGGTGAAGGGACTGTCGGCCGGCGCGGTCAGTCAGGGCGAACAGGTCGTCCGCCTGGAGCAGGAACTCCGGCGGCTGAAGGAACGGCTGACCAGCGTCGCGGCGCGGGAGACCGGCGGTGCGGTGTTCGAGCAGGCCATACGCATGGCCCGCCGTGGCGCCAGCCGGGACGACATCATGCAGACCTGCGGCCTGAGTCTCGTGGAAGCAGACCTGGTGATCCTGCTGCACCGCGAAGAGGGTGACTGATCCGATCCTTCCCAGCGGAAGCCTGCCCGGGGTGTTTCACTGATTCCCCGACGGGTAACGGCCCCGCAGCAGATAGGCGAAGGCGATGACTTCCGCCACAACCCGGTACAGGTCCTCCGGGATTTCCTCGTTCAGTTCCAGCGTTGAGAGCAGGCGCGCCAGGGCGCGGTCTTTTTCCAGCGGCACATCGTGGGCCTGAGCCAGGGCCACGATCTTCTCTGCCAGCTCGCCGATGCCCTTGGCGGTAACCGTCGGCGCCCCCAGACCATCGTATTCAAGCGCAATGGCCATGGGAACGCCCGGTGGCGGCGGGTTTCCGTCATGCCTGCTCATCGATCAGTCCTCCCTCGTCGGGTTTCCGGCGCGCGGCAGGCGGCGCACCATGCACGCAGCGCATGCCGCCGACATGGAATCCCAGCTCGTCCAGGCGCTGGCGCAACTCTCCCAGATGCCGGTCCAGCAGGCCGGCGGTGGCGGCATGCTCTGCCCACCAACTGGTACTGATGGAGCCCCCATGCAGGCCGATCGTACAGTGTACCGGCCCCCACGCCTCGAAATGAAAGGCCAGTCGGACCGTCCAGTGGCGTTCTTGCGGCTCGGCGGTTTCGGCGTCCCGGTCCACGGTCATCTGCAGCAGATCCGTCTGGGCGGCGTGCCGTACCGGCAATTCGAAAGCCCAGGGAAAGCCGCCTTCGTTGGCCAGCGCCGTCAACTGGCCGGTCTGGATGCGGGAAAGGGCGGCTTCGCTTTGCCGGAAGAGCTCGGAGAGGATGTCGGCGACCGGCGTCCCCGGTTGTAGCGTGGGACTGGCCGGAGGGGGCGGCGTACCCGCCGAAGGCGGAGGCGTGGCCGGAACGGTGCTCCCGCCCGGTCTCGCGTTCAGCGCGCGGAACACGGTGTTCAGCAGGTTGGCCAGTTGACCTTTGGTGTCCGTACCGATCGCGCCCGGCGGAAGCAGACCTTGGGCGGCCGCGGTCAATCGTGTCTCGAACAGCAGCCCGGATGTCTCCACGGCGCGGCGGAGCCCATCCGGCCGGCTGAGTTGTTCGCGGTCCGGCAATGCGTTCCAGAGCTGGTTGATGGCGCGCTGCACAGGGGACGGAAGCGGCGGGAGGCCGGAAGTATCGCGCTGCAGTGCTGACAGGTTCGCGAGCAGTCCACTGATGGGCGCCTGCCGGGGCAGCAATTGGCGCATGGCTTCCTGGCGGAGCTGTGCGGCTGCGTCCAACTGAGGAAGGATGCGCAAGCGGGGTTCGGGCCGGAGGGCTTCCACTTGCAACCGGAGTGTCTGGCCCTGCACCAGTCCCGGCTGTGCCGAGACTTCCAGTGTGCGGCCACCGAGGGACAGGCGTGCTGTGCCCTCACGGTCCGTGGATTGCACCACGGCGTCCAGAATCTGTCCGACGCGCCAGTTGGACGTGACCTGGGTGTTCTGATTGCTTACCAGCACCCCGCGAGGGCCCTGGCCGGAAATGTCCAGCATGGTCTGTTACCGGTGCATCCATTGTCAGTGAAGGTTACTAACCTTTCCAGAGGTAAAGCCATGATTCAGTGATCTCCACGCTGGTGTGTCCGGGGTCGTCCCGCTTCACCGACGTTGCTGTCAGGCGACAGTTTGCCGGCGCCGATTTTTCGTCAGGTGTTCGGTGCTATGAAAATAATATCGTCTGTGTTTTTCAAGTCATTGATAGTAAAGATTCTATAATAATGGCATGCGCATTGCTTATGGTTCCTGGCAGGCTTTCGAGCATCTTAAATGGAGTCAGTTGAATGACGCGCCAGACCCTACCCGGACACGAGGCCACGATTCCGCCGGCCCGCATAGCGCCGCTGACCGCGGAGGGAATCGTCATGTCGACAGCCAGCTGGCGCCTGCTGGCCGCTGTCGCTGGTGAACTGGATCTGGAAGTGTTGATGCGTCGTTTTCTTGAGACGCTGTGTCTTGTTGTTCCGTACGATGGGGCGCGGTATCGCTACTCCGGGATGGATGTGGACCTGGCACTGGGCCAGGCCGGCCGGCACCGCCTGCGCTACCGTCTCAGCCTGCCGGAAATGGATCTGGGCGAAGTGCAGATCAGTCGTGGCCGGCGTTTTCGGGGACACGAAATCAGCCTGGTGGAAGAGTCCTTTGGTCTGGTACTGCATCCCTTGCGGGCCGCTCATGAACACACCATGGTCCAGAAGAGCCTGCGCGAGGATCATCTCACCGGTTTGCTCAACCGCAAGGCGCTGGATGACGACCTGGAACGGGCGCTTGGCATGATGCAACGTTATGGCGACGAGGTCTCCGTGGTCATGCTGGACCTGGATGATTTCAAGCACGTCAACGACGCAGTGGGTCATGCCGCGGGTGATGCCTTGCTCAAGGAAACGGCGCGTGTGCTGCAGGGTGCGATCCGGACCACCGACCGTGTGTTCCGCTTTGCCGGAGACGAGTTCATGATCGTCATGCCCAAAACACCCGTTGATTGCGCCCGCCGCACGGCGGAACGCATCCGCAAGCGCGTGGACGCCATCCGGCTGAACTGGGAGGGAAGCGCCGTGGGCACCACGGTCAGCGTGGGCGTTGCGCAGGCCTGGCCGGGTGAGCGCGCCGGCCGGCTGTTGCAGCGTGTGGATCAGGCGCTCTATCGTGCCAAGGAGCGGGGGCGCAACTTCGTCCATCTGGCCGACGTCAAACCGGAATAGACCCGCCGCGCGAACGGTTGCTCCTGCGGCGGGCGTCGCTGCCTATGCGTATTGATCATTCGCGGGACCGCAACAACGACTCGAAGGTGCGCACCCAGGCGCCCTGCTGGCGCAATTCGGCGGGAAGAGTTTCCAGAACCTCCCGCGCCTGCTCTCGATCCGCGTAGTCGCCACTGACCACCACGTACCAGTCACGTCCGTCCCTGCGCGTCATGACAATCTGCGTTTCCAGGCTGTTGGCCTGGCTGGAGGCAAACTCGGCCAGTGTTTGCGGATTGTATGCGGCGACCAGCTGAATGGTGTAGTTCCCGGGGCGACGGCTTTCCAGCCAGGCGTCACCACCGGTTGCCGGAGCGGCGGCATCGGCTGTCTCCCCGGCCGACGGCTGCTCGGCTTCCTGCGGCCGGGCCTCCTGTTCCGCCTGGACGTGCGGGCGCTCGACCAACTGTTCCGGCTCGGGCTCGGTCTCCGCTACGGATTCTTCCGGCCGCTGTTCCGTGAGGTCGGGGATGGGCACAGTGTCCGGCTCGCTCTCGGGAACCGTGGAATCGCCCGCCAGTACATCGTCGTCCGTGGGCTGGTCCGGTTGGCCGCCGTCGCCGACAACGAGTTCCGGCACATCCCGGTCCTGTTCCGGCTCGCGTTGCGCCCGTTCGGTTTCCACCGAGGCAGGGCGTGGCGGGACAACGAGTTCTTCTTCCGGCAACGCGTCCTCGCGGGAGGGCAGCATCAGTACCAGCAGCAGCGCGAGCACAACCACCGTCGCGGCGGCGATGACGCCGTTCCGTCGGCTCAGCAGCGATGTGGCAGTCATTCCTTGCGGCAGCCTGAAACCGGATAGGGAGAATTGGGGCAAGGCCGATAGCGGGCTGCCTGCCTTGCGGCGTCCTGCCCTGCCGCGGCGGCGGGGGGCGGCCAGGGCCTGAATGCACGCCGCCCGAACCTGGGCCGGATAGCCTCCGGAGGCGGCGTGGATTTCCTCGGGGTCCAGCAGGCTCGCGGCCTGGTCGTCCATGGCACCGGCACGCTCCAGGCCCAGGTCGATGTACGCTGCGACCTGGTCCACGGTCCAGGGTTCCAGGTGAAATACCCAGGCGCGGTCGTTGTCCCGCAGGGTTTCCCGGAGCGCCTCCTCCACATCCGGGGCTCCGGCGAGCAGCAGGGAAGGGCCCGAACGGGGGTCTTCATCCGGCGAGAAGCCCTGCAGCTGGAGCAGGGCGGCCATGGTGTCCGGCGAGAGATTGTGGGCGTTGTCCACGATCAGTGTCGGTCGTTCCCCTGCCTGCACCAGCGCTTCCAGGCGGTCGGTGACATAGCCCATCAGCCGAGGGCCGGAGGCGACCGGTGCGGGCGGCAGGTCGAATGCTTCCAGGCAGGCATGAGCGATATCGTCCGGCATCAGCCGGTCTTCGCCATCCAGGCTGAGAAATCGCAGCACGCCGCCGGCGTTGTGTTCCACATCCTGGAGAAGCTGGCTGACGCCAACCCCGATCGGGCCTGTGACCAGCACGATACGGTTGCCGGTTTGCAGTAGCTGGAGGATGGTGCCCACGCGGGCTTCGATATCCGGATCCTGAAGGCTGGTGTCTTCGTCGAAAGGTTGTCTGGCCAGCCCCAGTTCTCTTAATTGCAGTTCATCCAGTTCCATTCCGAATCCCTGTTGCACTACGCGGAAGCGACGTCTGTATGCCATTGAAAGCGGTGCTCGATGGTTCGCGATTCACCGCATTTTCAGGGTGCCCCCAGCATAGCAGAAGCCCGGCGTTATGCGGCCTGGAGAAGGGTGGAACATCGTTTCAAAAAAAATGAAACAGCATTCCGCCATACACTGGTGTCGCTTGACACCGATAAGGGGGCTGCATAGTCTCAGGTCAGGTGACAGGGATCGTGAGCCATGCGAGAACTGTCACCATTTTTTTGTAAATAACGAAAATCCAAAGAGAATCAGAATATTTCTGGAGGAGCACCCGATGCGACGAATTACCGGCCTGTTCAAGATGTGCTCGGTCGCGATTGCTTCGGTCGCCATGGCGGCGGCCATGGTTCCCGCAGTGGCATCCGCGGACACTGTCACCTGGCGCGTGCAGACCCACTGGCCAAGCGCCAGCAGTTCCTACAGCGACAGTCTTGAGTTCCTGCGTGATCGCCTGCTGGAGCGGACCGACGGCCGGCTGAAACTGGAGCTCTACGAGGCCGGCGCCCTGTTCCCCACCAGTGAGATCTTCAACGCGACGCGGCGCGGCATCGTGCAGATGGGCACGATCTCCCCGGCCTACGTGCTGGACCGCTCCGAACTGGCGGGTATTGCCTTCGGCCTTCCCAACGCCTTCCGTGACGTGTGGGAGGCCGTGTATTTCTGGCGCAACCTGGGCTTCGAGAACATGCTCCGGGAAGAGTTCGAGCAGTACGGCCTGTACTACTCCACGGACAAGGTCTATGCCACGGAAATGGTCGTGAAGGAGCCCATCGAGAGCCTGCGTGACTTCCAGGCCCTGAACATCCGGTCCTCCGGTACGTTGCAGCGCTTCCTGACCGATGCCGGCGCCGCCGCCTCCATGATTCCGGGCGAGGAGCTGTATCAGGCGCTGTCCACCGGCGTGGTGGACGGTGCCCATTGGGGTGCCGTGCAGGGTGCCAAGAGCATGAGCCTCTACGAGGTTGCGAAATACCACGTTCGCCCGCCGCTGAACATCGGTGGTATCGACGTGTTCATCATCAACCAGCAGGCCATGAATCAACTGCCCGAGGATGTTCGTGAAATCCTGATCCAGACGCTGGACGAGCAGTTCTACCTCCGCACGATCGAGTATCAGTACAAGGAAGAGATCACCCTGGCACGTGCCATGGCCGAGGACGGCGTCCAGCTGATGCGCATGCCGGATGAAGTCCTGTCCTCCATGAACGAGGCCGCGGCCCGGATCTGGGAGAACGAGCGCGCCAAGGGCGACAAGGCTGCCCAAGCCATGGACATGCTCGAGAAATTCCTGACCGAGCTCGGCCATCTCGACTAGCAAGCCCGACCCCACCGCCCGGCCGCGAGGGCCGGGCGGTGGCTTGCATAACGAAAAAAATGCGCGGCCTGTCTCCCGCCTTTCCGGCGAAAGCATGGCCGGTGGGTCTCAACACTCCCTCAGTTAGGTCGGAGGTTTCATGCGCGCCCTCCAGGCTGTGATGCGAGCAATAACCTGGCTCAACGACAGGCTGGGAAGCTGGGTTTCGTACCTGGTTTTCTTCATGTTCGTTTTTCTGTTGCTGGAAGTCTTTTTCCGTTACATGCTGCGGTCGCCCACGGTGTGGACCGTGGAACTCACCCAGATGCTGTTCGGCGCCTATGCGGTTCTGGCAGGCGGCTACCTGATGGCCCATAACGGCCACGTCAGCGTCGACATTCTCTATGCACGCTTTCCGCCGAAGGTGAAGGCCGCGGTGGATGTCTTCACATCCATTCTCTTTTTCCTGTTCCTGGGCGTGCTGCTGTGGTTCGGCACCGAGCTGGCCTGGGAGTCGCTGGAGCGGCTGGAGACCTCCCAGTCCGCCTGGGACCCACCCCTTTATCCGGTGAAACTGATGATACCGTTGGGAGCCGTGCTGCTTTTCCTGCAGGGACTGGTGAAGCTGCTTAACGACATCTTCATCCTGTTGGGTCTCGGTGAGACCGCGCTTCTGGAGTCCGAGGACAAGACAGGGGAGAGCCAACTGTGAGCATGGAAATTCTCACCCTGTTGTTCTTCGGGTCGCTGCTGTTCTTCCTGCTGCTCGGCCTGCCGCTGGCGTTCGTGCTGGGCGGTATCTCGGTGATCTTCCTGTACTTCACGTGGGGTCCGCACGCCTTCTACATGGTGGCCTCCCGGATGTGGGGCAGCATGAACAGCTTCTCGCTGGTGGCGATACCGCTGTTCATCTATATGGCCATGCTGCTTGAGCGAGCCGGGGTTGCCAGGGATCTCTACCACATGATGTATGTCTGGTGGGCCGGGGTGCGCGGCGGCCTGGCCATCGGCACCGTGGTGATCTGCGCCATTTTCGGCGCCATGTGTGGCATCAGTGGTGCCGCCGTGGTCAGCATGGGCACGATAGCGCTGCCCCACATGCTGGAGCGTGGCTACGACAAGGAGATGGCGCTGGGCGCCATCAACGCCGGCGGTGGCTGGGGCATTCTCATTCCTCCCAGCATCATCATGATCCTTTATTCGCTGATTACCGGCGTGTCCATCGGCAAGCTGTTCGCGGCCGGTATCATCCCCGGTCTCATGCTGATGGTGCTGGTGTCGCTGTATATCGGTATCCGCTGCTATCTGCAGCCGCACCTGGCGCCGGCCATGCCGCAGGAGGAACGCGGCGGCTGGCGGGACAGGATGCTGGCGTTGCGTGCCGTGGTCCTGCCGGTCGTTATCGTGGTCATGGTGCTGGGCTCCATCTTCGCCGGTATCACCACACCGACGGAAGCTGCCGCCATGGGCGTGCTGGGCGCGCTGATCTCCGCCGTGGTCTATCGCAAGCTGACCTGGTCACTGCTCCGGGAGTCGTCCGTCCGCACGTTCAAGCTCACCGGCATGATCATGTGGATTCTCTTTGCCGCCCATGCCTTCAGCACCGCCTACAATGCGATGGGCGCCCAGGCACTGATTGCGGACCTCATGTCCTATATCCCGGGCGGGCCCTACGGCACCCTGTTGTTCATGATGGTGGTGATCTTCCTCATGGCGATGGTGCTCGACCCGTTGGGGATCATGCTGATCACCCTGCCGGTGTTCCTGCCCATCGTCACCGCCATGGGCTTCGATCCGATCTGGTTCGGCATCCTGTTCATCGTGATGATGGAAATCGGCTACATGACCCCGCCGTTCGGTTTCAACCTGTTCTACCTCAAGGGGGTGGCACCACCCAGTGTGACGATGGGCGACATCTACCGTTCGGTGATTCCGTACACGCTGGTGGAGTTGTTCGGGCTGTTCCTGATCGTGCTGTTCCCGGCGATCGCGTTGTGGTTGCCGAGCGTGCTGATGTGACCCGGGCCCGGGCATCGAAAATCGGTGCCCGGGCTCGCTTGACAGCGGGGAAGTGCCTCCGTATTATGCCGCACATCTTGGCCAGGCCAGGGTCTGCGTCCCCTTCGTCTAGAGGCCTAGGACACCGCCCTTTCACGGCGGCGACAGGGGTTCGAATCCCCTAGGGGACGCCACTACATCAAAAGCCCGCTCGAAATCGAGCGGGCTTTTTTCTTGTCTGTACGTCAGCCAGGGAAGCGCTGACTAATTGCCGCGCCCGTGTTGCGGCCGGCTTTTTCTTGACCGTCGGCTTTGTCCGGGGCACTGTGGATCACGTGTCATCGCGGATCGGGTTGCACGATGCAGAACGGTGGGGTGGGTCCGTTCCTCGTCAACAATCGGCGGGTTTCCCCGCTGACGGTCGCGATCTGCCTGTGTTGCCTCGCCTATGCGCTGCTGCTTCCCGCCATCGGCCTGGGGGTTCTCCCGGGCACCATCGAATTCGTCGACTGGTGGGATCGTGGCACCTCGCTGGTGACTCTGTCGCTGGGTCTTCTGGCCGCCGGGCTGCTGGTTGCCGAATTGGCGTCTCCAGGTCCCGCACGCGTCTTCGGATTGTTCTCCCTGCTGTTGCTGGGCTCCGGTGCCCTGTTGTGGGCCGGGCAGACGGTATACTGGCTTGCGTTTCCAATGGTGCTCTCGGCGGGGATGCTGCTCTTGCTGCCGGCGTTGCAACCGGCGCTCCGGCGGCTTTGCCTGCTTCCGCTGGTGGTCTGGCCTGCCTTGCTGATGCTGCTGGTTGCGCTGACACCCACGGGCAGCGCCCCTGTGCTGCAAACCTATCTGAGCGTTCCCGCGCTGACGTTGTTCCTGCTGCTGGGACTGGCCTTCCGTGACCATACCCTGAGGGAGCCGGACGCACCCATTCACGCTGGCGATGCCGTCTGGCCCCCCGTGCTGGTGTTCCTGGGATTGCTGGCCGTGACGGTGCTGTTCGCACGGTTCCTGCCTGATGCCGATCGAGAGAGTACGCAGGCGGTGCTTGCCGGCGGCACATTGATCGCCTTGCTGGTCGCCGCTACTGCCCATCTGGCAGCGCTGGCCCGCATACGTGAAAGACAGGCGGGCGAGGCGGCCAGGCGCGTCGAGCAGGCGCAGCGAGATCTCGAGCGGGCGGGGCGGGAGCAACGAAGATTATCGGATCGGCTGGCCGATACGCTGGAGGGGCTGGGGGATGCGTTCCTGATGCTGGATGCCGACGGCCGGATCAGCTACGGCAACCCGCAAAGCGCCCGGTTACTCGCAGCGGACGGCGATTCCGTGGCCGGACTGGTTCTCTGGGAGGCAGGCGGCGTCGGCGGTAACGAGGCCCTGCGCGAAGCCTGCAAGCGCGTCCTGCACGAGCGCGTGCCGGAGACGCTTGAAGTCTTCGACGACCCCTGGTCCGCCTGGCTGGAATTGCGGGTATTCCCCACCGATGAGGGCTTGGCTCTCTATGGGCGGGATGTGACCAGGCAGAAACAGCTCGGCGAAGCCATGCGTGTCCAGGCCCAGATCATCGATCAGATGCACGATGCGGTCATCGGTCTCGACGCCGATGGCCGCGTCAGCATCTGGAACCGGGGAGCCCGGGAGTTGGTCGGCCTCGGAGTCGAGGAAGCGATCGGCCAGCCATTGCCGGTGCTGTTCCCGGAGGATGACGGCTCTTCCGGCGCTGTCCTCAACAGGATCATGCGGGAAGAAACGGTGGAGACCGAAACGCGGATCCGCTGCCGGGGAGGGGAGCCCCTGAGTGTCTGGGTGTCGACCTCCCGATTACGCAAGGAGGATGGTGAGGATTTCGGGGTGTTGATGCTGGTCATGGACATCAGCGATCGCAAGCGCAGCGAACAACAGGTCAACCGGGCGCTGGCGAAGGCGCGTGCGTATGCCGACCAGTTGCAGGCGCTGGCCTCGCTGTTCGTGCGTATCGGGGCCTTGAAGAATGTTCAGGACCTCCTGCAGGTCGTCGTCGATGAGGGCCGGCAGCTCATCGGCGCGCACCAGGCAGCGATCAGCGTGCTGGAAGACGGCAAGTGGGGTTCGGCGTGGTCGGCCGTGTCGCTGTCGGACAAGTATGCCCAGTATCGCAAATACGCCGAGCCGGCGACGGGTGCCGGCATCTACCGTCTGGTAGCCGACCAGAACCGGTCCATGCGATTGACACAAGCGGAACTGGAGGCGCATCCGGCATGGCGGGGTTTCGGTGACGAGGCGCACCGCCATCCGCCAATGGCCGGCTGGCTTGCCGTTCCCCTGACGCTGAAGAATGGGAGCAATCTCGGTGTTCTGCAGTTCAGCGATCGCTATCGGGGGGAGTTCACGGAGGACGATGAAGTCGTTGCGCGCCAGTTGTCGCAGATGGTTGCGGTAGGCGTCGAGAACCAGCGCCTTCTGATGCAGCTGAACAAAACCCAGGAGCAGCAGCAGGAGCAGACTGCATTCATGATGGCCATCGCCCAGAGCCTGGGCGAGGGCGTCATGGTACTGGACGGTGAGGGTCGGGTGGAAATGATCAACCAGACCGGCGAACGCCTGCTGGGACAGTCCCGGGATGCACTGCGGGGGGAGCAGCCATGGCCGTTGCTGAGGATGGAACAGCCCTCGCAGGAGTCGCTGTTTCACGGCATGGAACTGACGTTGCGCCGGCAGGACGGCAAGACTGTGGTCCTGTACGTGGTGGCGAACAGGCTGCGAGGGCTGGCCTCTCGCACGGGCATCGTGCTCATTTTCCGGGACATCAGTGCCGAGAAGGATTCCCGGCGTCAGTTGGAGGAGCGCGAACGCTTCTTCCGCCTTTCCAGTGAGCTGATGGTGATATCGGCGCGGGACGGGACCGTGCTGCACGTCAACGACGCCTTTGAAGCCGTTCTTGGTTATCCTCCGGAGACAGTCCTGGGCGACCTGGGGCCGAAGTACGTGATATCCGAAGACCGTGATCAGGTGGCCGTTCGCATGCGCGAACTCCACGCCGGTGCCGAGTCCGTGCAGATCGAGGTTCGCCACCGGCGCATCGACGGCGAGCTGATCTGGCTTGATTGGCGCGCCACGCTCGGGCCTGATGGGCAGGTGCTTGCGGTGGGGCGCGACGTCACCGAACGCAAGGCGGCCGAAGCGGTGATTCAACGGACCCTTGCAGACCTGGAGGCGCGGAATCATGAGCTACGGGACTTTGCGTTCATCGCCTCGCATGATCTGCAGGAGCCCCTGCGGAAAATCCAGGCGTTCTCCGACAGACTCGTCCAGCGTTACGGCGAGCGGCTGGACGAACAGGGAAGGGATTATCTGCAGCGCATGCATGGCGCGACCGGCCGCATGCAGAACCTGCTGGCCAGCCTGCTTACGTATTCCCGCGTCACCTCGCGTGCGGCGGAGTTTCGCCAGCATGACCTTTTCGAGCTGACCGGCCAGGTCCTGCAGGACCTGGGTGACCTGATCCGCCGTAGCGGCGCGCGGATCGAGGTCGACACCTTGTTCTTCGCCCAGGTGGATCCGGTGCAGTTCCGTCAGCTCCTGCAGAACCTGCTCGCCAATGCGATCAAGTTCCAGCCGCCGGGGCAGGTCCCGGAAATACGCATTTCCAGTGATGACGCCGAACCATTCCGTTTGATGGCCGCCTCCGGACGACTGGAACAGGTGGCGGCGCGGGCAATCGTTGTTTCGGACAACGGTATTGGCATCGATCCCCAGTACAGTGAGCGTATTTTCGCCCCCTTCCGTCGTCTGCACGGACGGCAGCACTACGAGGGTCTGGGCATGGGGCTCGCCATCGTCCGCAAGATCGTGGAACGTCACAGCGGAAGCATATCCGTCCTCTCGCAGCCAGACGGGGGAGCCACATTCAGAGTCGTGTTGCCGCTGCGCCAGCCCGGGCAGGCAGCGCCGAAATCATAGGGGAAACAGGCATGCCGGAGAGTAGAAGACATGTCACCATTCTGATGGCGGAGGATGATCCCGACGATCGCCTGCTGGCACGGGAGGCTTTCGAGGAAAGCCGGCTGGCGAATGATCTGCGGTTCGTGGAGGACGGCCGGGAACTGATGGACTATCTGCGCGGCCAGGGGGCATATGCGAGCGGTGAGCTGCCACCCAGGCCGGGGTTGATCCTGCTGGACCTGAACATGCCGCGCAAGGATGGGCGTGAGGTGCTGGCCGAACTCAAGAGCGACCCCGATCTGAAAACGATTCCGGTCGTGGTGCTGACCACCTCGAAAGCGGAAGAGGACGTGGTGCGGAGCTACGAACTGGGCGTGAATTCCTTCATTACCAAACCGGTGCGTTTCGAAGGGCTGCTGCAGGTGATCAGGAGCCTGGGGCACTACTGGCTGGAGATTGTTGATCTGCCGGACGGGGCACGGCCTCGCGGGGAGCGTTGAGGTGAGCGCGGAACCAATCCGGATCCTGCTGGTAGACGACGATGAGGACGACCAGCTCATTGCCCGTGATCTGTTGGCCGAACATCTTGCCGGCCACTACATACTGGACTGGGAACAGGACGAGCGGCGCGCGCTGGAGCGCATCCTGGAGCAGCGTCATGACGTTTATCTGGTGGACTACGTGCTCGGGGAGCGCAACGGCCTGGATTTGATCGCCGAGGCGTCGGTACGCGGTTGCCGCGCGCCGATGATCGTGCTGACCGGCCATGGCGACGACCAGTTGGACAAGGCCTGCCTGGACGCCGGTGCCGAGGATTACCTGATCAAGGCCGGCCTGAGCGGCGCCCTCCTGGCGCGTTCCATCCGTTATGCGCTGGCGCGCCACCGGGACCGCCAGGCGCTGCGGGACAGCGAGGTCCGTTTCCGCCAGGTCATCGAAACCGCGGACCAGCCCATGCTGCTTCTCGGGCGTAACAACCAGGTGCTGTTCGCCAATCCGGCCGCGCAACGCTTCTTCGATGCGCTCGGGCGCGACGCGCTCCCGGAAACCCTGCGCCGGATGGACAGCGAAGGCGGCAGTGCCGATATCGAGTTGCCGGGCGATAGCGGTCACCGAAGCTGCTGGCTCGAGGTGCGCATCTCCGACACGCTCTGGGATGGCAAGGCGGCCAGGCTGGTCAATCTGCGCGACGTGACCGTGCAGCGGGAGACGGAGCAGGCGCTGGCCTTGCGTGATCGGGCCATCGAGAGCAGCAGCAATGGTATCGTGATCTGCGACATGGCGCAGGAGGATTACCCGGTCATCTACGTCAACCCCGCCTTCGAACGGATGACCGGCTACGACAAACAGGAGGTGCTGGGCAGGAACTGCCGGTTCCTCCAGGCCGGGGACAACGACCAGCCCGGAATCCAGGACATCCGCGAAGCGATCGACCAGCAGCGCGAGGGGTACGCCGTGCTGCGCAATTACCGCAGCGACGGCAGCGTGTTCTGGAATGAACTCTACGTGTCGCCGGTGCGTGATGAAGAGGGGGCCGTCACCCATTTTGTCGGTGTGCAGACCGACGTCACGGAGCGCAAGCTCTTCCAGGCCGAATTGGCGTTCCAGGCCGGCCACGACAGTCTCACGCGGTTGCCCAACCGGGACACGCTGCTGGACCGCCTGGAGCAGGCCATTGCCATGGCTCGCCGGCAGCACGGCATGCTGGCCGTACTGTTCATCGACCTGGACAACTTCAAGGTCTTCAACGATAGCCAGGGTCATCTGCTCGGCGACCGCATGTTGCAGATCATCGCCGACCGTCTGCGTGCCGCCTTGCGCGAGACCGACACCATTGCCCGCTTCGGCGGCGACGAGTTCGTTATGCTCTGCCCCGGGCTCCGGCACGAAGAGGACGCCCTGCAGATCGCCGAAACGGTGGTCGCGGCAGTCTCCGAACCCATGGACATGGAAGAGCGCTCGCTCGTGATCACCTGCAGTATCGGCATCAGTGTCTATCCGAAGGACGGGGAGGACGTGGTCGAGTTGATCAAGCACGCGGATCTGGCCATGTACCGCGCCAAGGAAGGCGGCCGCAACAGCTGCGAGTTCTTCACCCGCAGCCTGAACGCCCGTGCCGCCCGGCGTCTGACACTGAACAATGACCTGCGCCAGGCGCTCGGCCGCAACGAGTTCCGCCTGGTGTACCAGCCGCAGGTGTCGGTGCCCGACGGCCGTGTTATCGGCGTAGAGGCGCTGTTGCGGTGGAAACACCCGGAGCTCGGCGAGATCAGTCCGGGGAGCTTCATT
This sequence comes from Ectothiorhodospiraceae bacterium, assembly GCA_050485425.1. Lineage (GTDB taxonomy): Bacteria > Pseudomonadota > Gammaproteobacteria > Nitrococcales > Aquisalimonadaceae > LSCE01. Next base: position 17,500 of record JBJHBJ010000027.1, read on the forward strand.
CCGATCGCCGAAGAGACCGGGCAGATCATCGCCATCGGCGAATGGGTGCTGAGGACTGCGTGCGGGCAAATGAAGTCCTGGCTGGACGAGGGTGTGCCCCGCATGCGCGTGGCGGTCAACATCTCCGCGCGGCAATTCATGGCGCCGGGGTTCGCCGACGAACTCCAGTCCATTCTCGAGACCACAGGGCTGCCCGCGGATCTGCTCGAGCTGGAACTGACCGAAACGCTGATCATGGAGCACGCGGACCACGTGCTGCACACCCTTGCCCGCATCCGTGCGCTGGGTGCCACGCTGTCCATCGACGATTTCGGTACCGGATACTCCAATCTCAATTATCTCAAGCGCCTGCCCATCGACCGGCTGAAGATCGACCGCTCCTTCATCGCCGACATCACCTCGGACGAGGACGGTGCGGCGATCGTCCAGGCCACCATCGCTCTGGCACGCAGCCTGCGCCTGCAGGTCATTGCCGAGGGGGTTGAGAGCCAGGAACAGCTCGATACACTGCACTCCATGGGCTGCGAGGAGGTGCAGGGCTATTTCTACAGTCGGCCCCAGTCTCCGCGACGCATTCCCGATACCATTGCCAACATGAACCCGGACAGAGGAAGCGATCGCTGACCGTGCGTTACCAGGTATTCGTCTACGGGACGCTGCGGCGCGGCGGCAGCAATCACCACTTGCTCGGCGCGGCGCGTTACCTCGGGCAGTTTCGAACGGAGCCCGCCTACACCATGCTGAATCTTGGTCACTACCCGGGGGTGATCACGCCGGGCGGGGACTCCATCCTGGGTGAGGTCTACCGTGTGAGTCCACGGCAATTGCGGGACCTGGACCGCCTGGAGGACGTGCCTCGTCTGTACCGGCGCGAGAGCCTGGCAACCCCGTGGGGTGTGGCCTGGCTGTATCTGTACCAGGCGCGGGTGCGGGGGGTGCCTGCTATCGACGATGGCGACTGGTTGCGGGCCGCCGCCGAGCGAAGCCAGCGTTTCAGAACCCACAAACCGCTGTAGAATGCTTGCACGGAAAGGCTGGTCAATCCCCGTGGGCCAGTGTTTGCGAGTTCAATACAGCGGATCGGAGCATTCATGAGCCAGAGCCCCTTCATCAAGCACGTCACCACCGAAACATTCCAGCAGGACGTGGTGGACGCCTCACGCAAGCAGCCGGTGCTGGTGGATTTCTGGGCGGACTGGTGCGGGCCCTGTAAACAACTGATGCCGGTGCTGGAAAAGCTGGCCAACGAATACAAGGGCGCTTTCCTGCTGGCCAAGGTCGATTGCGATCAGGAACAGCAGTTGGCCGCCCAGATCGGTGTGCGCAGCCTGCCCACCGTCATCCTGGTCAAGGACGGGCAACTGGCGGACCAGTTCACCGGGGCACTGCCGGAAGGCGAGATCCGGCAGCTGCTTGAGCGGCACGTGCCGAAACTGGAAGACAGCCCGGAGGATCAGGCGCGGGAGCTGATGGCGCAGGGAGATTTCGAAGGTGCCCTGCCGCTGCTGAAGCAGGCCTATGAGGCGCGTCCGGACGACACCGATCTGGTTATCGATCTGGCCCGTGCGCTGTTCAACACCGGCCAGCTGGACGACGCCGACGCGCTGGTGGCGGCGCTGCCCGACAGTGTTCGCCACGACGACCGTATCAAGGCCATGAATGCCCAGCGCGGTTTTGCGGAGCGGTTGCAGGCGCTGCCTCCGGAAGAGGAGCTGCGGACGCGCGCGGAGCGGGGCGATGACCCGGAAGCCCTGCACGGGCTGGCCATGTACCAGGCGGCCCGCGGTGAATACGCCGAGGCCATGGACAATCTGCTCGCCATCGTTCGCCGGCACCGTGCCTGGAGCGACGGCAGGGGACGTACCAGCCTGCTGGAAATGTTCGATCTGCTCGGACCCGACCACCCGTTGGCCCGGTCCTACCGGCAGAAGCTCTTCCAGATGCTGTACTAGTTATCCCGTCACAGAAATGCTGCGAACGTCTGTGACGGGATAACTAGTACCGCCGTGGCGGGCGTGGCAGCAGCACGGCGGCCAGCACACCGAATGCCGCGCCATACCAATGCGCCTGGGCGATCACCGGACCCTCGATCAGTTCCTCCAGTGCATGCGGCGTGCCGTACTGGATTTCTGCCACGGTCTTTGCGGCAAGCAATAGCAGTATCAGCCAGGCGAACACCGACCGGTGCGCCAGCGCGCCGCGTACCGCGCCGGCCGACCAGATGGCATGGGCGATGCCGGACAGTCCCGCGTACCACAGCAGTCCGGGGTCCAGCACATAAAAGGATGCGGAAACCCCCGCGGCGGCCAGCAGCGTGGTCAGCAGCAACCCCCCGGCTCCAAGCCAGTGGCCGGTCAGCAGTACCAGAACGGCCAGCCCGGCCAGGTTCATGGCGAGGTGGGTGTATGACAGGTGCGTCCAGTGTCCGGTGATGCCGCGCCACCATTCCCCCTGGGCGATCTCCAGGCGGTCGTAGCGCCACTGGACCACCGCCGCCTCGCCGAACAGCGCGATGAACACCGCCGGCAGCGCGATCACGCAGAACACCAGTAGCGACAACAACAGTTCGTTGCGGAGAGAATGCTCTGTCATGATCAGACGCAGGCCTCAGACACTCGGAATCTCCCGGGAATGTTGTCTTGTCTTACGCCGTTCCTGGTCGACGGCATCGAACTTTCCCGACCGGGAAGGATCGCAAAACCTTACACAACACCACCGCAGGGGTCCACGGGGAAGCCGCACGCATGGGCAAGAAAGGCCGTTTGCTGCTCTGTCTGGGTGATCAGCTTGATCCGGATTCGTCACTGCTTCGGCTGGGCAACAAGGGGGAGGACGTGGTCTGGATGGCAGAGGTGCGGGAGGAATCCACGCACGTCTGGTCCCACAAGGCCCGTATCGCGCTGTTTCTGACAGCCATGAGGCATCACGCACAGCGTTTGCGTGACCACGGGTGGCAGGTGGAATACCAGGCCCTGGAGCAGCATGAGCACGATTCCCTGGCATCTGCCCTGCGCGCCCGGCTGCGGCAGGGAGACGCGAGCGGCGTCAGTGTTGTGAAGCCCGGCGACTACCGCGTGGAGCAATCGCTACGCCAGGCCTGCGAAGACACCGGTATCAGGCTGACCCTTCTGGAAGACACGCACTTCTACGACACCCCGGAAGGTTTTGCGGATTGGGCACGGGGCAGGAAGCAACTGCGGCTGGAATACTATTACCGGGAGTTGCGAAAGCGCCACGGCGTACTGATGGAGCAAGGCGTGCCCGCGGGCGGCCAATGGAATTTCGATGCCGACAACCGCGAGCGCTTCGGCCGTACCGGTCCCGGTGCGTTGCCGGCCCCGCAGGCCTTCCCGCCGGATAAGACGACACGTGAGGTCATCGCGGTGGTCGAGAAACGGTTCTCGGGGCATCCGGGAAACCTGGCGCGCTTCGACTGGCCGGTCACGCCGGAACAGGCGGAGCGCGCGCTGGAAGACTTCATCACGCATCGCCTGCCGCATTTCGGTCCCTACCAGGACGCGCTCTGGACCGGCGAGCCCTGGCTGTACCACTCGCGCCTCTCGGCGGCGATGAACCTGAAACTGCTCGGTCCCCGCAAGGCGGTCCAGGCCGCGGAGCAAGCCTGGCGGGATGGCCGCGCACCACTGTCATCGGTGGAAGGGTTCATCCGTCAGGTCCTGGGCTGGCGCGAATATGCGCGCGGCCTGTACTGGCTGGAAATGCCGGAATACCTTGGCCGCAATGCCCTGGACGCTCGCAGGTCGTTGCCCGGTTTCTACTGGACCGGCAAGACTGATATGCGCTGCCTGGCGGAAGCGCTGGGTCAGACACTGGAGCTGGGTTACGCCCACCATATCCAGCGGTTGATGATCACCGGGCTGTACGCGCTGCTCTATGGGGTGGAGCCGAAGCGGGTGCACGAATGGTATCTGGCCGTCTACGTGGATGCGGTCGAATGGGTGGAGGCACCGAATACCATCGGCATGTCCCAGTTCGGCGATGGCGGCCTGATGGCGAGCAAGCCCTATTGCGCAACCGGCAAGTATATCCAGCGCATGAGCAACTACTGCGGCCATTGTCGCTACAACCCGGCGCATCGCACCGGTCGCGATGCCTGCCCGTTCACCACCCTGTACTGGGAGTTCCTCGACCGTCACCGGGAGCAATTGCGGCGTACTCCCCGCATGAACATGCAACTCCGTAATCTCGATCGCCTGGCCGATGACGCGCTCGACGCGATCCGCCAGCAGGCCCAGGCACACCGCCGTTCGGTGCAGGGCAACTGACTCTTCGCTATGCTGTAGCACCCGTGAACCGAGCAAGCGCAGAAGAGGACGCAACATCATGCCCACCCGCATTGGTATCGTCGGTGCCGCCGGCCGCATGGGCCGTCACCTGATCGAGGCTACGCTGCAGCACCCCGACCTGGCGCTGGGCGCCGCCGTGGAACGCAAGGGCTCCGGTTTCGTCGGCGCCGATGCCGGTGAACTGGCGGGGCAGGGCAGGCAGGGCGTTGCCATCACCGACGATCTCGCCGCGGCGCTCGGCGCCATCGATGTGCTGATCGATTTCACCATCCCGGAGGCCACCGTGACGAATGCCCGCGCCTGTGCGGAAAACGGCGTGGCCATGGTGATCGGCACCACCGGCCTGACGGATGAACAGAAGGCGGAGATCAACACCGCTGCGGCCAGGGTCGGCGTCGTGTTTGCAGCCAACTACAGCGTCGGCGTGACGCTCTCGCTGAAGCTGATCGACATGGCCGCCCGCGTGCTGGGCGACGACTACGATGTGGAGGTGGTGGAAGCGCATCACCGCCACAAGATCGACGCCCCGTCCGGCACCGCGCTGCGCATGGGCGAGGTGCTGGCGGAAGCGCTCGGCCGGGATCTGAAGCAGTGCGCCGTATTTGGCCGGGAGGGCCGCACCGGCGAGCGTGACAGCAAGACCATCGGTTTCGAGACCATCCGCGGCGGCGATGTGGTGGGGGATCACACCGTGATGTACCTGGGCATCGGCGAGCGTCTGGAAATCACCCACAAGGCCAGCAGTCGCATGACCTTCGCCAAGGGCGCCATCCGCAGCGCCGCCTGGATCACCGGCCAGCCCACGGGCCTCTACGACATGGAGGACGTGCTCGGCCTGCGCTGAGCGCCCCGCATCCCCGGACGCCCGCCCGTAGATACCGTTTTGTCGGTCAAGATCGTAGGGTGCTCAGAGCGCAGTGATACGCACCATTGGCGTGATCGGTGCGCATCGCCTCCGGCTCTGAGCACCCTACGCTTGAGCGGAACCGGCGCAGCGGTTGCTACCGTCGGACGCAAGCCAAAGACGATGAGCACCGGGTGCCATCCCCATCCCCGGCGCCCGCTCCCGCCGTAGGGTAGTGACCGCGCAGCGGTTGCTACCATCGGGCGCAAGCCCGAAGCAGCGCTCTAACCAGGCACAGCACGGCGTTTCCGGCCTTGTGGCCGAATCGGTGGCAATCGCCTGGCGGCATTACCCTCCTACACGACTCTCCGAGTTTGACATCCGGCATTCTGCGTCCTAAAAATGACTTGTGAGTCATGTTTCAAATAAGACGGCTCGCCCCAAATCAGAAAAACAAGCGGAGGAGGAGTATCGCCATGGCCATCAGGCGTTTGTTGTTCGGGGTCTTGTTCTCGGCGTTGCTGGCGGGATTTCCCGCCCTGGCGCCGGCATTCATCACCTTCGCCGACGAGGATCGTTCTGCCGAGCTGGCTTCGGAGCCGGTTCATCAGCGCTACCAGTTCAATACGCCCACCACGGTCACCTACGACATGGATACCCTCGGTACCAACCCGGCGAATGTCCGGGTCTATGTCGCTGACATGGGCAATCACGAAATCCAGGTGCTGAACCTGAACGGCCAGCGCATTGGCGCGTTGAACGATTCAACCCAGAGCCTGGCCGCGGACAGTCCGCACGCCAGCGTGCCGGAGATCCGCGCGCCGTTGGGCATTGCGTTCCTGTCCGAGAGCGAAGCCGATGACAACCGCCTGGCCGGCCTCTACGTGAACGACGTGGGGTTGCACCAGATCCACTACTACCGCACGGTTTCGGGCAATCCGAATGCCTTCGAGTACGTCACCTCCATTGGTACCAAGGGAACCGGGGGCGGGGACGAACTCAAGCTGCCCCGGAACATGGTGATCACGCCGCAGGGTTTCATCTACGTTTCGGACGAATTCAATCACAGGATCAAGGCGTTCCGGATCGACCCGGATCTCGCCTACCAGGTCACCCTGGTGCAGACGCTGGGCTGGCAGCAGGGCGGCAGCTACGTGCCGGCGGGGCCGATCATCCGTGGCGTGGACAAGAACTACGGCAGCAATTCCACGCATTATGATGATTATGCCTCCGACCCCGACAAGCGGGACGGCTTCCGCATACCCCAGGGCGTGACCTACTACCGCGATGTCCAGACCGGGCAGACCTATGTCTACGTGGCCGACAACGGCAGCAACCGGGTGAAGATCTACGCGGTGGATACCGGTACCGGCCAGTTGAGCCTGCTGGACATGATCGGCCGCTTCCGCAATGCCGGCGGCAGCGCCGATCACCTCAAGCGTCCGCGCGGCCTGCGTACCGATGCAGCCGGCAACCTCTACATCGCCGACACCTATAACGGCCGTATCATCAAGTTGCCGAACATTGCCGGTAGCGGCGATCCGCACGCGGTCAAGTACCGCAGCAGCGGCAGCGCCGACGCCCAGGCCACCTGGGTGTATGGCCGGCTGGGCATTCATCAGATCGAGATGCGCACGCCCGCCACCGCCGGCACCGAGGATGCCGCGTTCCAGTTACCGAATGATCTGGTGCCGCTGGTGCGGGCCGACGGCAGCATCTACCGCGAGAACATCTGGGCCTGGGGCGTGTACTACACCAATGCCCGCGTGCATCTGGTCAGCGATACCGGCAACCACCGCATCAAGAAGTGCTGGAGTTCCTCCAGCGGCCAGACGTTGCTGCGCTGTTCCGTCTCCGCCGGTGTGGGCGGGCAGAGTAACCACGAGTTCTGGGGGCATCCGCGCACGCTGCAGGGACAGCTCCACGCGGTATCCGGCATGGCCTACTTCGAAGACAGCAACCGGCTGCTGGTCAGCGACACGCCCAACACGCGCATCAACATCTACGACCACAGCGGCAACTACCTGGGCCGCTTCCCGGGTACCAACATCAGCTATGGCGTCATGGGCATCAATGCCTTCACCGACGGCGGCTTCGGCGAGAGCGTGGCGGTGCTGGTGGCAGCCGACGCCACACTGCCCTGGCCCTATACCGGCGACAGCAGCCTGCGCGTCTACTCGGCCAACGGAACACTGCGGCACATCTTCAACCTCACCTACCGCACCACGGGCCTGGCCGTGCCGCGCATCGCGTTCACCAACAGCAACTTCCCGATGGCGGTATCGGTGCGCAGCGAGACCAGCCGCCAGCATCAGGTCTACCTGACAAGCTTCGGCGGCTACGCCTGGCGCTTCAACTACAACGCCAGCAACGGCACGCTGACCGGCGCCTGGTACAGCGGCGGGCCGGATGCCGCCAAGGGGGATGACCTCGGCTCTGACTGGAGCCTGGGTGCGGCGTTCTTCGACCAGGGCGCCGCCGGCACCTTCGACCAGATTCACGACGTGCTGGCGCTGGATGACCGGGTCTACGTGGTGGACCGCCGCAACCAGCGCGTCCAGGCGCTGAATCCATCCAACGGCGCGCTGCTGGGCCAGATGGGGCAGGGCGGCGGTACTTACGATCACCCCGATGGCCTCGACCCGGAGCAGTTCTTCCTGCCGGTGGGGCTGGCTTACGACGCTGGTCAGGATGCGGTGATCGTGGGCGACAGCTTCAACATGGTGGCGCGTGCCTGGTCGAACCCGGATGGTGCACCCGTCGCCGGTGACGGCAGCATCACGCCTGCCTATCAGGGCCATTGGCTGGACCCGGACCTGGGTACACGCCCCGGCGGCCTGTTCGCCGCCGAGCATGTGGAAACCGGCGGTGGCGCCGTGTTTGTCTATTCGCTGATCAGCAACCGCATCACGCGTTTCCAGTGGAGCGAGATCAACCAGTAACGCAGTAGGGTGCTCAGAGCGCAGCGATGCGCACCAGCCGGACTGGTGGATATCGGGCGTGGCTCCCGCCGGGTGCGCATGCCCGGGCGCCCGACGCGACGGTGTCGATCCCCGCAGGCTGCATCTATCACGACGGTAGATGCAGCTAATCATTTCGGCGTAGTATGCTAATCCTGCCCAGGTGCAGGAGCGGCCATGCTTTTTGCGCAAACCCTTATCGTGATCACGTTGATCGGTCTCGGTGTGTACTATCGCCGGAACCGCCTGCGGCTGCTGGTGGAGCCCAGCCAGCGGCAGGCGCGCGGGGTGCTTGGCGTGTCCGGCGTGCTGGTGCTGACCATGGCCTGGGCGCTGGTCGGCGGCATGCTGGATCATCATGGGCATCTGCTGGCCAGCATGAACACGGTGGTGGTTTCTTTCTTCGGCGTGCCGATACTGGCCGTGCTGGGGCTGGCGATGGTGATCTGGGCGGCTCGCGCCCGCATGGAGCAGGTCATCGCCTTTCTGGATTTTCTGACCGGTTACAATCACACCCGTCGCTGACTTCTGCGGATCCATGCGCCGAACGGGAAGCGCGCCCCGACGGCAGGCAGCAAATTGCAGAAACCGTCGCCTGACACCTACAGAACCACCGCCGGCGCTGGTATCATCTGCGCTCTTCTTTTCTGACACCCCAACGCCGAGTTGTCGCCGTACCATGATCAGCACTGCGCGTATTCGCGAAATTCCCTACAACTACACCTCATTCTCCGACCGCGAGATCGTCCTTCGCTACCTGGGGGAAGAGGCGTGGAGCACGCTGAACACCCTGCGCGAGGAACGTCGCACGGGCATTTCCGCGCGCATGCTGTTCGAGGTGCTGGGTGATCTCTGGGTGGTCCGCCGCAACCCCTATATCCAGGACGACCTGCTGGACAATGCCAAGCGTCTGGACGCGCTGGTCAAGGCCATGCACCACCGACTGGACCAGATCGTGCAGCGCGCCGACAACAACGAGCAGGCGGTGAGACTGGCGGAACTGGCGCGCAAGGCGGTGTCGGAGTTCGAGGCCTGGTTCCCGGCCACCCGCGCCCGCCGCGAGGAGGCCCGCAAGGCCTTCCAGAAGCACACCCGCAAGGACAACATCCGTTTCGACGGCATCTCCCGCGTGTCCCATCAGACCGACGCCACCGACTGGCGCATCGAAGTGCCGTTCGTGGTGCTGACGCCGGACACCGAGGAAGAAATGGCCGGCGTGGTGAAAACCGCCATCGAACTCGGTCTCACCGTGATCCCCCGCGGCGGCGGTACCGGCTATACCGGCGGCGCCGTCCCCATGCACGAGCACTGCGCCGTGATCAACATGGAGAAGCTGGAAGGCCTGGGCCGGGTGGAGCTGAAGGAACTGCCCGGCGTGGAAGGCAAGGTGCCCATCGTGCGCGCCGAGGCCGGCGTGGTGACGCGCCGCGTTTCCGACCTGGCCGGCATGCACGGCTATGTGTTCGCCGTGGATCCGACCAGCCAGGATGCCTGCACCATCGGCGGCAACGTGGCCATGAACGCCGGTGGCAAGAAGGCCGTGCTCTGGGGGACCGCGCTGGACAACCTGGCCTCCTGGCGCATGGTGACGCCGGATGCCGAATGGCTGGATGTGGAGCGGCTGAACCACAACCTGGGCAAGATCCACGACCAGGAAACCGTGCAGTTCCGTGTCACCCGCTACCAGGCGGACGGCAAGACCCGCAAGGGTGAACCGGAGGTGCTGACGTTCCCCGGAGCCAGCTTCCGCAAGGTGGGCCTGGGCAAGGACGTCACGGACAAGTTCCTGGGCGGTGTGCCCGGTGTACAGAAGGAAGGCTGCGACGGGCTGATCACCTCGGCGACTTTCATCCTGCACGTGATGCCCAGGCACATGCGCACGGTCTGCCTGGAGTTCTACGGGCTGGACCTGCAGGAAGCCGTGCCCGCCATCGTCGAGATTGTCGACGACCTCCAGGCCGATCCCGACGTGAAGCTCTCGGGCCTGGAACACCTGGACGAACGCTATGTGCGTGCCGTGGGCTACGCCCCCAAGGGCGAGCGCGGCGAGCGGCCGAAGATGGTGCTGATCGCCGATCTGGCCGCTGATGAGGAGGCCGCCTGCCAGGCCGCCGCCGAACGCATGGTGCGGCTGGCCGGCAAGCGCAACGGCGACGGCTATATCGCCGTCAGCGCCGAGGCCCGCAAGACGTTCTGGGCGGACCGCTCCCGCACGGCTGCCATCGCCGCCCACACCAACGCCTTCAAGATCAACGAAGACGTGGTCATTCCGCTGGACAAGCTGGCCGAGTACAGCGACGGCATCGAGCGCATCAACATCGTCCAGTCGATGAAGAACAAGCTGCGCATGGCGCGCGAGCTGAAAGCGCATTTCCAGGGCAGCCTGCCGGAGCTGAAGCAGGCCCGGCCCGACTATCTGGACCGCGAGGACCTGGACGCCTCCGAGGAGGGCGGCTCCATACTCTCCCGCAAGCAGAAGCGCGCGGTGGATCACCTGGGCGCGGTCGAAGCCCGCTGGCAGGCGGTGCTGGAGAACCTGGATGCGCCGGCCGCGGACCATGACGCGTTGCTGGACGACACCGCCCGCGCCGACCTGCGCGAAGGCGACCGGCTCATCAACCTGCTGCTGCGCCGCAGCCTGCGCATTTCCTACCGTGCCGAGATCGAGCGCTCGCTGAAGGAAATCTTCGACGGCCGCGATCTTGAGCCGGTGTGCCGGAAAATCGACGCCATTCACAAGGATGTGCTGTCCAGCCGCCTGTTCGTCGCGCTGCACATGCACGCCGGCGACGGCAATGTGCACACCAATATCCCGGTCAATTCCAATGATTACGAAATGATGCAGGAGGCCGACCGCATCGTGGATCAGGTCATGGACCTGGCGCGGCGGCTGAACGGCGTGATCTCCGGCGAGCACGGCATCGGCATCACCAAGATGCAGTATCTGGATCAGCAGACCATCGATACCTTCCGGGCCTACAAGGAGAAGGTGGACCCGAAGGGCTGGTTCAACCGAGGCAAGCTGCTCACCGGCTCCGGCCTGCAGAACGCCTACACGCCTTCGCTGCGGTTGGTGGAACAGGAAGCGCTGATCCTGGAGCAGAGCGAGCTGGGCGATCTGAACAGCGATATCAAGGACTGCCTGCGCTGCGGCAAGTGCAAACCGGTGTGCACCACCCATGTGCCGCGCGCCAACCTGCGCTACTCGCCGCGGGACAAGATCCTCGCCACCAACCTGCTGGTGGAGGCTTTCCTGTACGAGGAACAGACCCGGCGCGGCATCTCGCTGGACCACTGGGACGAGATGAACGACGTTGCTGACCACTGCACCATCTGTCACCGCTGCGTGACCCCGTGCCCGGTGAACATCGACTTCGGCGACGTGACGGTGAAGATGCGCGGCATCCTCAAGAATCACGGGAAACGCAAGACCAAGGTTGCCACCATGGCCTCCATGGCCTTCCTGAACACCACCGACCCGCGCACGATCAAGACCATGCGCAAGGGCATGATCGAATGGGGTTACGGCGCCCAGCGCCTCGGCTCCAGCCTGGCCCGCAAGGTGGGGATCGTGCCCAGCCGCAAGGCGCCGGATGCCAAACCCAAGGCGCGTCCGGCCAACACCACCGACCGCTCCTCGATTCCCGCCCAGGTGGTGCATTTCGTGCGCAAGCCCATGCCGGGCAACCTGCCCAGCAAGACCGCCCGGGCACTGCTGGACATCGAGGACCGCACCCATGTGCCGATTCTGCGCGACCCGGAGAAGGTGAACGAGAACAGCGATGCCGTGTTCTACTTCCCCGGCTGCGGATCGGAGCGGCTGTTCAGCCAGATCGGACTGGCCACCATGGCCATGCTCTACGACGCCGGCGCCCAGACCGTGCTGCCGCCGGGCTATCTGTGCTGCGGCTACCCGCAGACCTCCAACGGCGACATCGACAAGGGTCAGGCCATCACCACCGAGAACCGTGTCTTGTTCCACCGTGTTGCCAACACCCTGAACTACATGGACATCAAGACGGTGATCGTCTCCTGCGGCACCTGCATGGACCAGCTGCTGAAGTACGAATTCGAGCGCATCTTCCCCGGCTGCCGGCTGCTGGACATCCACGAGTACCTGATGGAAAAGGGCTACAAGCTCGATGGCGTGGACGGCGTGCAGTACATGTACCACGAGCCCTGCCACACGCCGATGAAGACCCACAATTCCATGACCGTGGCCAGCACGCTGATGGGCAAGGACGTGCCGCTGAACGACCGCTGCTGCGGCGAGGCCGGCACGTTTGCCGTCAGCCGCCCGGACATCGCGACCCAGGTGCGTTTCCGCAAGGAAGAGGAAATCAACAAAGGCGTGACCGCGCTCACCGGTGAGCCCACCGCGCAGAAGGGAAAGGTGAAAATGCTCACCTCCTGCCCGGCCTGCCTGCAGGGTCTGAGCCGTTACGAGGCGGATACCGGCGTGGAAGCCGACTATATCGTCATCGAGCTGGCCAAGCACCTGCTGGGCGACGGCTGGCAGGAAAAGTTCATCGCGCACGCAAGAGACAGGGGCGTGGAAAAAGTCCTGCTCTGACCGTCACCTGATCAATGACGGGGTGTGCATCACAACGTGGTGCACACCTGTCTTTGGGTCCGGTAGCACGACACGCGTATCTCTCACGGCCCCGTCAGGGCGGCTCTCCCGACAGGCCCTACACCTCCCTCATACCCTGTTGCCCGGCTGGGGATGCCGAAGCGTCGGCCGTTGATCCAGGTCAAAGCGATTTGCCCGCAATGGGCGAGGATTGCTCAATGGCGTGGCGGACTGCGGCGGGAGATCGGCGTCGTGTGCAGCAGGAACCTGAACAGTCTCTTTGAGCCCCGGAGCGTGGCGGTGATCGGTGCCTCCGACAGAGGGGCCGGGGGCGTGATCATGCGCAATCTGCTCGGCGGCGGTTTCGGTGGTCCGGTCATGCCGGTGAACCCTCGGCGGCGGGCGGTAGCGGGAGTGCTTGCATATCCCGATATCGCTGGTCTTCCAATGGTGCCGGATCTGGCAGTCATCGCCACGCCACCGGCGACCCTGACGGATGTCGTGCTGGCACTGGGCGAGCGGGGCGCCCGGGCCGCGGTGGTGGTCACCGAGTTGTCGGGGCAGGCAGACGACAACGGCCGGCCATTGGTACAACGCATGCGCGAGGCGGCGCGACCGTACCGACTCAGGCTGCTGGGCCCAGGCAGCCTGGGGGCGATCTCCCCAATCTACCAATTGAATGCCAGCGTCTCTCCCGCGCCGGCGCGGGCGGGGCGGATCGCGTTCGTCACGCAGTCCGGGGCACTGGGGAATGCCGTGCTGGACTGGGCCCGGGAGAAGGAAATCGGCTTTTCCCATTTCCTCGCCCTGGGTGAGGCCTGCGACGTGGGTTTCGCCGATGCCCTGGACTATCTCGCCGGTGACTATCGAACCAGCGCCATCCTGCTTTACATCGAGTCGGTCGACGACGGGGGGCGGTTCGTCACCGCCGCCCGCGCTGCTGCGCGCGGCAAGCCGGTGATTGCCGTGAAGGCGGGACTCCTGGGCAACCGGCGCAGCGGCGCGGAGTCGAGCTACGCGATGGCGCTGGCCGGCGCGGACGAACTGTTCCAGGCCGTGCTGCGCCGGGCGGGTGTGCTTCCGGTCCGCGATCTTGAGGAACTGTTCGACGCGGTGGAAACGTTGGGACGGGGGCTTAGGATCCGTGGGGATCGCCTCGGCGTGGTCACCAGCGGCGGCGGGACCGGGACCATGACGCGGGATGCGCTGCTGGTGGCGGGGTTGCAGCCGGCGGCACTGGAACCCGGGACGATTGGAGAACTGGAGGCGTTACATCCGCCGCCCCGGCGTATCGGCTGCCCCGTCGACGTGGGTGTTACCGGGCCGCTGGAAAGGCATGGTGCTGCGGCCGGGGTGTTGCTGAAGGCACGGGAGGCGGGGGCCACGCTGCTCGTTCATGCCCCCTCCAGTCATGAGTCCGCGGCAGATGTTGCCAGAACACTGATAAAAGCGACCAGCCGCAGCGGGCGCGGCCAATTGCTCACCGCCTGGATGGGCGGGCAGTCCGCTGCGGAGGCGCGGCGCCTCCTGGCGGAAGCCGGTATCGCCAGCTACGAGACCCCGGGCAGTGCCGTCAGGGCGTTCGGCCATCTCGTCAACCATCACCGGAATCACCAGCTTCTGATGGAGACGCCGCCGCAACTGCCGGCCGGGCAGCGGCCGGAGGTGGAGGTTGTCCGCCGGCGAATCCGTCGTCGCGCAAAGGATGGCGCATTGCCGGAATCGGATGCCATCGAGGTGCTTGCGGCCTACGGCATCGATACCGTGCCGATATGGAAGGCCGGCGACGCCGTTGAGGCAGAAGGCATCAGCGTCGGCCTGGGCTTTCCGGTCGCCATGACCCTGGACTCGCCGGATATCCCCAGATTGCGCGATGCCGGCGGCATCGCGCTCTACCTGAACAATGCCCAGGCTGCCCGTGTCGCCGCGGAGGAGATGCTGGAACGAGTGGCCCGCGAATATCCTCAGGCACGCGTTGAAGGGTTGATTCTGAGGCGCATGGTGCCCAGGCCCAATGCCCGACAGCTGTTCATTGGCCTGAGCAGCGACCCGGTATTCGGGCCGGTATTGGTGGTGGGGGAGGGTGGACGCGCCGTCGAGACCTACAGCGAACATGCAGTGGGGCTGCCGCCGCTGAACCTGCCGCTGGCCCGGGATATGCTCTCCCGATCCAGGGTCTGGCAGATGCTGCGTGGTTCCAGGGCACGGCCTGATGCCGACGTCGAGGCGATCTGCCAGGCCATCGTGAAGATCTCCCGTCTGGTCGTCGATTTCCCTGAAATCGCCGAGATGGATATCAACCCGGTATTTGCCGATGAAACCGGCGTTGTCGTCGCCGGCGCTCACATGCGCCTGGTGGCGACGGGCGAGCGTCCGCCGCTGGTGATCCGTCCCTATCCGAACGCGCTGGAGGAACAGTGCGTGCTGAGCGATGGTCTGATGGTGCTTCTCAGGCCGATCCGCCCGGAGGACGAACCCCGGCATGCCGCGTTCTTTGCCCGGTTGTCACCGGAGGATCTGTTCTTCCGGTTTTTCCGCACGATGGAGCAGATCGAGCGCTCCGAACTCGCCAGGCTGACCCAGATCGATTATGACCGGGAGATGGCCTTCGTCGCCGAAGCGGAGGATGGCGGGGAGATTCTGGGCGAGGTGCGCGTGGTTGCGGATCCGGACAACGAGCGTGCCGAGTTTGCCGTTATCATCCGTTCGGACATGAAAGGGCGAGGCCTGGGCAGGTTGCTGATGGAAAAGGCGATTCGCTACTGTCGTGATCGCGGCACCGCGATGCTCCTTGGCAGCGTATTGGCCGATAACCGGGGAATGCGGAGGCTGGCGGCGAAGCTCGGGATGTCCGAGCGTGCCGGAGACGACCGTGAGAGCAGGATGGTGGAATTGGTATTGCCGGGTGCAGTAATGCATCGGGACGCACCGTGAGGCCGGCGCGTCCCGATGACCTGCTCACGCAGGCAGGCGCCGGTCGTATTCCTCCCTTAACCGGCTCCAGCCGGCCCAGAACGGTTCCGGTTCTCCGCCGCTGGCACGCACGGAGAGGATGTCGAGGTGCATGTGCCAGCCGGCTGCAACCTCAAGCAGGGTCTTGCGGTCAGGCAGGCGACGGTGGGTGACGGTGAGCAACACCCCGTCTCCCTGTTGCTCAAGTTCGAAGGTAACGTCGCCGCTGTCCTCCCAGGTGAATGAGATCCTGTTGGGCGGGTCGATTTCCGTGATCCGGCTCTGCATCCGTTGCTCTTCCGGAAAGCGGTCAGGGCGAGCGGCGGGCGGGTCGGACAGTTCATCGTTACGCCAGATGAATTCGAAAGACGCCCCCGCTTCCAGCTTCATGTCGCCGGCCGCGAGCCAGCGGCGCCGCAGCTCGCTCTGGGTCAGATATGCCCAGACCCGGTCCACGGGACCTGGCAGCAGGCGCTGGATCTTCAGGGTGACCGGTTCGGTGAGCACGCCGTAGTCATCAACAGAAGCACGCTGGTTCATTACTCTCTCCTTCCGTAGGTGTATCAGGGAACGCTGAGTGTTTTCGACCATTAAATATAAACCATTTGGTTTAATATTGACGCATGGAAGGAAAAAGTCAACAGACTGGTTGAATATTAATTGCTCGAAAGCACTCGGTGTGGCCGGCCGCTCGGTGTCGGTGATGAAATGCTTCGGTATACTTCGCGCTGCTGCAAGGATTGCGTATTACCGGACAGGGGAGAACATGCTGAAAAAGACCATATCCACTCCTGCGACGGCCCCGGTGACGGTTGGCTGGTACCTGGATCCGCTGGAAGCTGAAATTGCCCGCGGCAAACTGAACAGTGAGGGCATTCCGGCGTTCCTGCACTCCCAGAACCACGCCTTGATGGAATGGACGATGATTCTGGCGCTGGGCGGCATACGGCTGCAGGTGCCCCCGTCGGCGGTAGAGGACGCGCGGAGAGTGCTGGCGAGGGATGACACGCTGCAGGAGGATGCGGTGCCCGTTTGTCCCGACTGTGGGTCCGAGCAGGTGACTCCCCTCCGCGGCTCCCGCAGCCTGGCGCTCCTGATAGTACATGCATTCCAGGTGCCGCTGCCGTTCAACGGCAGCGGGCGGCGTTGCGTCGATTGCGGTAACCGCTGGCGGGATCCGGCAACTGGCGCGGCCTCCCTGTCCGGGAAGTGAGCGCGACGCTCGTGACTGCGGGTGGCGCCGCCGACGTCAGTCAGGCAGCGGAAAGTCCGCCCTGTGCAGACTCCAGCGGAGCAGGCGTGCGTAGGCGCGCTCTTTCAGCGTTCGGGGCCGGTCGAGAGCCATGCGGGCCAGCGCCTCGGGATCGTCCGGTCCCCCGGCGAGCAGCGCCCTGGCCAGCTGCAGGGGTTGGCTTCGGACGGCTTTCATCGTCTGCAGGGCACCCACCAGGCGTTCTTCCACGTCGGTAAAATCGCTACCGAAGGGAAAGCTGGGAAACACGCTGCTTCCCCCCGCGGCCGCCAGCCGCTTGCGAACGCTGTCGGGCGTGTTGTCCCGTGCCTGTTCCGGGATTTCCCAACCGGCGTCCAGCTTGCCGGCGCTGATCGCCTGCTGCCGCAGGCCACCCTGGAATTGCCGGTCTGCGATGCAGATCAGCGCCTGGATGCATTCCTCGTCGGTCCGGCCGCGAAGGTCGGCGATGCCGTACTCGGTGACGACGATGTCCCGCAGGTGGCGGGGGACGGTGGTATGCGGGTACTGCCAGACAATGTTGGACTTGCGGCCGCCGCCGCTCTCGCGGGTGCTGCGCAACATCATCACCGAGCGTCCGTCGTGCATGGCATGGGCCATGGCCACGAAGTTGTACTGCCCGCCCACGCCGGACACGATCTGGTGGTCTTCCAGTCCGTCGGAGACCACGGCACCGGTCAGGTTCACCATCATGCAGCTGTTGATGAAGCGCGCATTCCGCCGCTGGAGCAATTCCAGTTCCTCGTTGCCGCCGTAAAGCTGGTTGATGCGCCCCACGGAATTCATGCGGAAGCGGGGACGCTGTTCTGCGTCCAGCTGCCGCAGCCATTCATAGAACGCCTTGGAGCCGAGGAAAAAGCCGCCATCCATCAGCACGCCGGTGCCGGCCTTGTCGGTCTCCGACGCCAGCCGGCCTGCGTTGGCCAGCCGCTGCAGGTCGGTATCCTCGAACACCTCCCGTTTGAGCACGCCTGCCTTGTACAGGTGCATGAAACCGTCCAGGAACATTTCGCTGGCGCCGTAAAGCCCTTCGGCCATGGCCGACCGGTCGCCAACGTCGTCGATCACGTCCTGGCCGGGCAGGCTGTCCGGGAATGCGGCCCGGTAGGTGTCGTTCTGCTGCTGGCGCAGCACCAGCCCGTGCACCAGCGCGTCGCTGAGCGAGCCGATGCCGATCTGCAGCGTGCCGCCGTCGGCCACCAGCGCGCTGGCATTCAGGCCGACCGCGTAGTCCTGGCTGGAAACCGAACCGCGCGGCATGGCGAACAGCGGCTGTCGCGGATCCTCCTCGATGATGTGGTCGAAGAAATCCGACCCGACCACGGCATCGCCTTCCATGAACGGCAGGTCCGGATGGATCTGACCGAGGATCAGGCAGGAACGGCCTTGTCGACGCAGTTCTTCGGCCACGTCTAGCGTGACGTCGGGATTGCAGCTCAGACTGTACTGTGTCCCGCCCGCGGTCTCCCGGCGGGCGACAATCTGGGCGGCGAGGTTCACGCCGCGGTCCACGAGGTCGCGCGCCACGTGAGTGTAGTTGCTGGAAATGTAATGACGCTGCGCGTGCGCGTTGCCGAGCTGGCTGCCGGAGAGCAGATAGAACTCCGACACCGTGACGTTCGCCGGCAGCTTGCCGTCGGCCAGGTCGTCCGCGTAGCGCAGGCGGGGGTAGTCGTCGCCGAAGTGCCGTTCGGTGAAAGGGGTCAGAAAGCGGGCCTCCAGGTCGCTTCCCGGCTTCGGCGGTGCCAGCGAGAGGGCGGTGACAATCTCCAGTTCGATGTCCGGATCCTGCGTGGCCCGCTCGTACAGCGCGTTCACCAGCCGGTTGGGTTTTCCCAGTCCCAGCGGCAGGCCGAGTACGATCCGCCCTCCCAGTCGGTGAATACAGTGATCCGCCAGTTCCCGGTAGCCGTCCTCCATTGCGATCCGCCCTCCTGTCGTGCCGGTGGGTGTCTCTCTACTGTCAGCGGACTGCCTGTGTGACGAGGAGTTCGGTGAATGTCTCCCGGGGGATAGCCTCGCTGAACAGGAAACCCTGGGCAAAGTCGCAGCCCAGCTCGGCGAGTATGGCGAGCTGCTCCTCGGTCTCGACGCCCTCGGCGACGACTTTCATACCCAGTGCATGTCCCATCTGGATGGCCACGCTGACAAGCTCGCGCCCGGCCGGGTTGAGGGTGAGGTCGTGAACGAAGGTGCGGTCGATCTTCAGGCTGGTGAACGGGTAACTGCGGAGATAGCTCAGCGAGGAGTAGCCGGTGCCGAAATCGTCCATGGCGATGCCGACACCCAGTGCGGACAGTTCCCTCAGCGCGTGGTCGGTTCCGGGATGGCCGGAGATCACCACGCCCTCGGTGATTTCCATGGTCAGGGCGGTACCCGCCAGGCCAGACTCCTTCAGCGACAGTGCGACGCTCTCGGCCAGGTTGAGTTCACGGAACTGCCGGGGCGAGACGTTCACGGAGACCGCAAAGTCCAGCCCGTAGCTGCGCTGCCATTCCCGGGTGGCGGTGGTGGCCTGACGGACCACCTGCATGCCGATGGGAACGATCAGGCTGTTCTGTTCTGCGATCGGCACGAACTCGGTGGGGGAAATCGGCCCCAGTTCATGGTCATTCCAGCGCAGCAACGCTTCCGCACCGCACCAGCGGCGGGTGGGAACCTCGACAATCGGCTGGTAGTAGACGTCCAGTGTTCGCTGGTCCATGGCGCGCTGCAGCCGCTCCTCGACTTGCAGGCGGCGGAAGGCGTGCAGGTTCATCGACGCGTCGAAGTAGTGGAAGGTGTTTCGCCCCTGCTTCTTGGAGTAGTACATGGCGGTATCGGCATTGCGCAGCAGTTCCGCCGTGGTGTTGCCGTCGTGCGGGAAACAGGCGATGCCGATACTGGCAGTCATGAGCACCTCCCGATCCATCAGATCGAACGGGGTGCGGAACTGCTCCATCAGATGCTCGGCCAGCGAACCGGCGTCCTCCGGAGCGGCGAGCTCGCCGGCCAGGATGATGAATTCGTCACCGCCCAGGCGGCCCACGGTGTCCTCCTCGCGGACCGCGGAGGAAAGCCGTGTCGCGACCTGCAACAGCAGTTCGTCGCCGATGTCGTGGCCCATGGTGTCGTTCACCTTCTTGAAGTCGTCCATGTCCAGGAACATGACGGCCAGGTGGGTGCCGCGGCGCCGGGCCTCGTTGATGTGCTGGCCCAGACGGTCAATGCACAGCAGGCGGTTGGGCAGGTTAGTGAGGCTGTCGTAATGGGCCTGGTGCAGGATCTGTTCTTCCTGCTGCTTGTGCAAAGTCACGTCTTCCCGTACGGCGACGAAGTGCCGTATGTTGCCGTCGGTGCCGACGATCGGTGCGATACGTGTCTGTTCCCAGATCACCTGCCCGTCCTTGGTCGTGTTTACGAACTCGCCTTGCCAGGCATTGCCGGCACGGATGGTTTCCCACAGCGAGATCTGGTCGTTTTCCGGCAGATCGCCGGTCTTCATCGGGCTGGCGATCAGGCCGCGCACTTCCTCGCCGTTGTAGCCGGTGATCTGCTCGAAGGCCTTGTTGACGTACTCGATGCGCCCGTCCGGGTCGGTGATGACCACGGCCGCCGGGCTCTGGTCCGTGGCCATCGACAGCTTACGGAGTTCCATTTCCCGCAGGGCGATGATCTCGGCCATGTCCTGGAAGCGTTCCGCAAGCTCCCGTAGCTCGACCTCGGAAACCTTGCCGGACAGGGCGCTGTACTGTCCCTGCGCCATGTCGCCGGCCCAATTCGACAAGGTGGTCAGCGGCGTTCTCAGGAAAACGTGTAGCAGGCGGCGGATACCCACCGACACGAAGACCGAGACCAGCAGCGCACTGATCAGGCCGAACAGGATCAGGCTTTCCAGCGTGTTCCTGAGCGTGCTCATGCTGATGCCGATCTCCACCGTGCCCAGCAGGCGGCCCTGGTAGATCACGTCACGAGTGCCGTAGATAGTGTTGATGGTGGTGTTCCGTTCGATGTCGCACAGCAACTGCTCGCGGTTGTCCCCCACCACGCGGACGCGGGCGACATCGTTGTGTGACCCGAACGCACTGCAGATGCTCTCGATACTCTGGCTGTCGAACGCCCAGAGTGGCTGCACCAGTGCGGCGGAAAGGCTGCTGAGCTGCCGGTTCAGCCGGGCTTCGTATTCGTCGGCGGAACGGTCATAGAGGATCCAGGAGGCGCCGACGATGGCAAAAGCGATACCACAGAGCACCAGGAGAATACTGGCGGCCGTGATGCGGCTGGTAATGCTTCTCAGCGGCAGCATTGGGATTGCATTCCGCGGCATCCCTGCGCGCTAGCGTGTCTCTTCCAGTCCATAGCGGGTGAGAATGTCTGCAAACTGTCCGGAATCCCTGAGCCGTCTTACTCCTTCATCCAGAATGGTCAGATGCGCTTCCCCCTCGCTGTCGGGCGTGAATGCAACGAAAATGTCGTCGCCGAGGCCGGTATCCAGCAAAGAGACCGACTGCTTCAGTCCCAGTTGCCGTATGGCGTATGTGGCGACGTAGCGGTTTTCCGGAAAGACGTCGATGCGGCCGTCCCCCAGCATGGAGAACAGCGACTGCAGCGGCTGATCGTGATGAATGACGTAGATCTCGCTGTCTTCCACGTGACGGATAGCGAGATAGGCGTCGAAGGGGCCGAGGCCGTCGTAGGAATAGCCGGCGATGACGCCGATGGCCATGCCGTCCAGGTCCTGCGGCTGGGCGAACTGGAATTCCTCGCCCGTGCGGACGATCAGCACGGTTTCATCCCGGCCAAGCGGCTCTTCACCGATCAGGCTTCTGCCGTGATTGCCGCGGACCACGCCCACGGCGGCGTCGATCAGCCCGCGTTCCGTCTCTACCAGCGCTCGCGTCCAGGGCATGACCCGGTATTCGATGTGGATGCCCAGCGGGGAGAACACGGTCTTGAGCACGTCCAGCAGATAACCCTGCAGTTCCGCTTCCGGCTCGCAGTTGTACGGGCACCAGACATCCGCCGCCACGACCAGCGTTCCTGCACCGCCCGCCGTTGCCTTGCCCATAGGCAATGTCAGGCTGAGCAGGATCACGAACAGGTAACGGTGCATGAATCTTGTCATGCAAATCTCTCGCGTGGCTGGCTGTGCAACGAAATGCCCGGAAACCGCCTCCTATAAAGATGGCCTACTTCCGTGTTTCAGGAAAGAAGAAAGATGCCCTGTAATTCATTAGCGCTCCCCCGGGTTTCCCGGCCGACTTGATCAGGCTGCTAGACTGAAAGTCGGTCTGCCAGAGAGGAAAATGATCGGCCCATGCGTCTGTTCAGGCTTTTTTCCACCGCAGGACTGCTGGTGGGCACCTTGTTCTTCGCGTTTTCCCTGACACCGAGCCTGCTGCCCCGGCCTTTTTTCGTGCAGGGCATCATCTCCGGCCTGTCGTTTACCGCCGGCTACGCGGTGGGCTATGCCGGACGCTGGCTCTGGGCCTACCTCGAGTTTCCGTTTCCCGGTCCGAAGGTCGAGCGGCTGGTGAAGCTTGTTGCCACGGCACTATGCAGCCTGATTGCCGTGGTCTTCCTCTGGCGTGCTGCGGCCTGGCAGAACTCGGTCCGCCGGTTGATGGAAATGGAGGAGGTCAGCGGGGTGCAACCCTTCGGGGTCGCCTTCATCGCCCTGCTGGTATTCGCCTTCTTCGTTCTCGTGGCATGGCTTTTTCGACGCACTTTCCATTTTCTTTCCGGCAAGCTCCAGCGCGTGGTTCCCCGGCGGGTCTCGTATGTGGTGGGGGTTGCGGCGGCGGTCGCGCTGTTCTGGTCCGCGATCGACGGCATCATTTTCACCCAGGCACTACGGGTCGCCGACAACACCTATCAGCAACTGGATGTGCTGATGCAGGACGAGCTGGTGCCGCCCGAAGATCCAATGCGTACCGGTAGCGCGGAATCGCTGATCTCCTGGGAAGCCCTGGGCGGGCGTGGTCGCCGGTTCGTGACCACCGGCCCCGACGGAGATGATATCGGCGCTTTTCACGGGGAGGAGGCACAAGACCCCATTCGCGTCTACGTTGGCCTGAATGCTGCCGAGACGCCGAAGGAGCGCGCGCAGCTGGCGCTGGAAGAACTCAAGCGCGTCGGCGGGTTCGAGCGCTCAACGCTGTTGCTCGCCACCCCGACCGGCAGGGGCTGGGTGGATCCCGCCGCCCAGAACCCGGCCGAATACGTCCTGCGCGGCGATGTGGCGACCGTGACCGCGCAATACTCCTACCTGCCCAGCCCGCTGGCGCTGATGGTGGAAGGCGGCTATGGCGTCGAAACCGCCAGGGCGCTGTTCGAGGAAATCTACGGTTACTGGACGTCGTTGCCGGAGGACGAACGGCCGGCACTTTACCTCCATGGGCTCAGCCTGGGAGCGTTGAATTCGGACCGGTCCTTCGACCTGTACGACATCATTGACGACCCGTTTCAGGGTGCGCTCTGGAGCGGCCCGCCGTTTCGCAAGGAGACCTGGCGGCAGGTGACCAGCAGCCGGGATCCCGGATCGCCTGCTTGGCTGCCGGTGTTCCGGGATGGCTCGGTGGTCCGGTTCATGAACCAGGAGCAGGGTCTGAACACACTGAAGACGGACTGGGGGCCGTTCCGGATTGCCTATCTGCAGTACGCCAGTGACCCGGTCACGTTCTTTGATCCCCAGTCCTTCTATTCCGAGCCGGCCTGGATGAGCGGTGAGCGCGGCCCCGACGTCTCACCGGACCTGCGATGGTTCCCTATCGTGACGATGTTCCAGCTGGCGGCGGACATGATGATCATGGGCAGCTCGCCGCCGGGCTACGGCCATGTCTACGCGGCCGAGCATTACGTGGACGCCTGGGTTGCCCTGCTGGAGCCGGAGGGCTGGACCGAGGCCGATACCGAACGGCTGAAGCGGTTGTTCCCGACGCAGCGCTGATTGCCGGCGACCTGCGCCCGGCAATCAGCGCTTTCCCAGGTGCGGCGCAAGAATAGCGTGGAGTTCCGGACGGTGAGTGCGTATCTCCTCCTCGCTCAAACCTTCCAGGGAGTGCGGGTATTTCAACCAGGCGTCCGTTTCGTGCAGGAAATAGGCAGGTTCCCATCCAACCTCGTTCCGGCCGGGCTTGTAGTACGGCACGGCCACGCGGATATCATGCGGGGTATTCAGGCGGGCGCGCTTGCTGAGTTCCCCGATGATGGCCTCCACCGATCTCCCGGTGTCGAACACATCGTCCACGATCAGCAGTGCGTCCTCATGCGTGACGCGCTTGACCAGATAGTTCAGCCCGTGCACCCGTATCGTCCGGCTTCGCTGGTCGATGCCGTGATAGGCGGAAGTGCGGACGGCGATATGGTCAGTGTGCACGCCGTGATAGTCCAGGAACTCCTGGACGGCGACGCCGATCGGAGCGCCTCCACGCCACACGGCGATCATGAAGGTGGGCCGAAAGCCGGAGTTGAGAACCCGCGCACCGAGGCGGAAGGCGTCTTCCAGCAGATTCTGGGCGCTGATGTATTGTTTATCGGCCATGCCAACATTACCGTTTGTGGATGGCGCATATTCCCATCAACCAATACGGGATGGCAAACCGTTGACTGAACGATTCCCGACACCGGAAGAAGCGACCCGTCCCCGGCGGTTCCTGCAGGAAGGCGAACTGGTGGAAGACGCCTTCCGCCTCGGCGTGCGGATCTTCGAAAGCGGCTTCAGGCCCAACTTCATCGTCGGCCTGTGGCGGGGCGGCAGCACTGTCGGGATCTATGTGCAGGAGTGCCTGCAGACGCTGGGTGTGACCACCGACCACATCGCCCTGCGAACCTCCTATCGAGGAATGCACCAATACGACGCCATGGTGGCATCACCGGAAGCGAAGATCCGCGTGCATGGGACGCATTACCTGCTGGACAACCTCAACCGGGATGACCGCCTGCTGATCGTCGACGACGTCTTCGGCACCGGCCACAGCGTGGCTGCCGTGCTCCGGCGGCTGAACCGGCAACTCAAGCGCAACATGCCCGGGGACGCACGGGTGGCCACGCTGTACCGGCGGCCGAGCGCCAACCAGACCGGTATCGCGCCGGATTTCTTCCTGCACGACTCGGAGGACTGGCTGGTGTTTCCGTACGAGATGAACGGGCTGGCGCGCGAGGAGATCGACAGGCACAAGCCTTATCTGAGCGACATCCTGGACACGGTGGTCTGATCCAGTGCCAAACGAGAGCCCCGGGTTATGTGCCATGCTGACTGTAAGCCCTGATTGAAGGAGAAAGTGTCCGTGGCCAGGAGAATTCTGCTCGCTGTCCTGTTGCTCGTTTTCGTGACGGGCTGCGCCGTGAACCCCGTGACCGGCCAGCGCGAACTGAGCCTGGTGGGGGAAGACTGGGAACTGGAAGTGGGCGAGGAGAACTACGCGCCGCTTCGACAGGTCCAGGGAGGGGATTATGTGACCGACCCCGAACTGGTCGCCTACGTGCAGGAAGTCGGCCAGCGCGTGGCGACGGAAGCCGATCGCGATCTGCCTTACGAATTCGCCGTATTGAACAACTCTGTTCCCAACGCCTGGGCCTTGCCCGGTGGCAAGATCGCCATCAACCGGGGGCTGTTGGTGGAAATGGATTCCGAAGCCGAACTGGCCGCCGTGCTGGGTCATGAAGTGGTGCATGCGGCCGCCCGTCACAGCGCCGCCATGCAGTCCCGGCAGATGCTGATCAGCGGTGCCGTCATGGCAGGGGCCCTGGCAGTGGGGATTGCAACACGGGATGAACGTTACGCCGGGGTTGCGCTGGTGGGCGGGCTGCTCGGCGCCCAACTCATCTCCATGCGCTACAGCCGGGATGCCGAGCGGGAGGCGGATCTCTACGGCATGCGCTACATGCACCGCGCCGGCTACAATCCGGAAGCGGCCGTGGACCTGCAGCGGACGTTCGTGCGGCTGTCGGAAGGACGGGAACCCGGCTTTGCCGAGGGCCTTTTCGCTTCCCACCCGCCTAGCCAGGAGCGCGTGGAGAACAACCGCCGCCTGCTCCGGGAACTCGGCACGGACGGCGAGACCGGACGGGACAGATACCGCCAGCGCATGGCGCGCCTGAAGGAGCTGCAGCCGGCCTATGCTCTGCATGATGAAGGCCGGCAGGCGCTCGCGAACGGTGATGCGCCAGCGGCACTGGAAAACGCCCGGCAGGCCCTGGAGCAGGAGCCACGGGAAGCGATCTTCCACGCCCTGAAGGGCGATGCCCTGGCCACGCAAAGCCAGTATGCCGAAGCCGAGCAAGCCTACAGCGCCGCGCTGGAACGCGACTCCGGCTGGTTCTACCACCATCTGCGTCGCGGGATGGTGCGCGAGGAACTGGATCAACTGGACGGCGCCCGCCGGGATCTGCGGCGCAGCCTGGAACTGGCTCCGACCGCAGAAGGGCACTATTACCTGGGCAATGTCGAGCGCAAGGCCGGTAACCGGGACAGGGCCGTCGAACACTACCGGACCGCCGCGGGCTCCGACAGCCCGGCCGGCCGTGCCGCCCGCCAGGCGTTGAACGACATGGGTGCCCGATAACCACACGATGAGGAGGGGCTGAACCATGCCTGCCTACCCGTCCGGGCTGTTTTCCACGGAGGAAACCACCTTCCTGGATCGCGCACGGGCTTTCCGGGAATCCATGGTCGAACCTGATGCTGCAGCGTGGGAAGCGCATCGGCGCATGCCGCTGGAAGCGCTCCGGGCAGCGGCCGCGGAGCAGCTGCTGGCAGTGGAGACGCCGCTCGATCAGGGCGGTCTGGGTTACCGTTACCTGGTCAAGCTGGCGATGGCGGAGGACCTGGCGCGAGGCGACATGGCGTTCGCGTTCTCGCTGGTGAACACGCAGAACGTCACCTCGAGACTGGCGGGAGGCGCCTGCGCGCGGCATCGGGAGGAGCACGTGCCGGCGCTGCTGCGTGGCGACATCCTGGGCGCCACCGCCTTGACCGAGCCGCATGCCGGCAGCGATTTCTCCGCCATCCGCATGCGGGCGGAACGCGTCGACGGCGGCTGGGTGCTGAACGGCGAGAAGGCCTGGATCACCAACGCCGCCGAGGCGACGCTGTTCATGACCTATGCCCAGACTGACCCCGATGCCGGCTGGCGCGGAATCGGTGGCTTTCTGATCGATGCCCGGCGCCCGGGCTTTCGCCGCACCGACCCCTATGCGCTGCTGGGAGGCCACGCCATCGGCACCGGCGGTTTCGTGCTGGAAGACTATTTCCTGCCGGAGGACGATGCGCTGTCGGCACCAGGTGAGGGATTCAAGCTGGCGCTCAGCCTGGTCAACGAAGCCAGGACCTACGTGGCCGCCATGTGCGCCGGAATGATCGCGTCCTCGCTGGAGACGGCCCTGCGCTACGGAGCAGGGCGCGAGGCGTTCGGCCGGCCCGTGATCCGCCACCAGGGGCTGAGCTGGTCGCTGGGCGACGTGGCCAATGACCTGGAGGCCCTGCGCGGGTTGTTCTGGCATGCGGGCAAGGTCATTGATCGCGGCGGGGATGCGGTGATGGCCGCGGCCCATGCCAAGAAGTTTGCCGGTCGCGTCACCGTGCCCGCGGTGACCGCCTGCATGCAGGCGATGGGTGCGGCGGGCTTGCGCCAGGATTATCCGCTGGGCCGCCACCTGGCCTGTGCGAAGATTGCCGCCTACACCGACGGCAGCACCGAGATGATGAACGAACGAATCGCCGCCGGCCTGCGGGCGCAGCTTGAAGAACAATGAGGAGCTCAGCTTGATGAAGGCAGGTCTGGAAGGAAAGGTTGCGGTGGTCACCGGCGCCAGCCGGGGCATCGGCCGGGCGATTGCGCGGGCGCTGGCGGCGGAAGGTATGCGGCTGGTGCTGGCCGCCCGTTCCGCCGAGCTGCTGGAGGAGGTCGCACAATCCTGCGGCTCGGAGGCCACCGTGTTCGCCGCCGATCTCAGGGAAGCAGACGCGCCTGGTCGCCTGATCGATTTCGCCGTGCAGCGGTTCGGTACCCTGGACCTGCTGGTCAACAACGCCGGTGCCACCAAGCGCGGAGACTTCTTCGAGCTGCGTGAGGATGACTGGCATGACGGCTTCACGTTGAAGTTCTACGGTGCTGTGCGCTGCACCCGCGCGGCCTGGCCGGCGTTGATGAAGAGCGGCGGCGGCATCGTCAACATCGTCGGCATCGGGGGGCGGACCGGCAGTGCGGAATTCGCCATTGGCGGCGCGGTGAACGCCGCCTTGCTGAACTTCACCAAGGTCATGGCCGACCGGGGCGTCCGCGACGGTGTGCGCGTGAATGCCATCAACCCGGGGCCGATTCGTACCGATCGTCTCACCGTACGCATCCGGCGGCTTGCGGAGGAGCAGGGCATTCCGGAGGACGAGGCGGCCGTCGTGATGGCAGAGCAGATGCGGCTGTCGCGCTTCGGAGACCCGCGGGAAATTGCCGATGCGGCGGTGTTCCTGGCATCGTCCGGCGCCAGTTACTGTCAGGGCGCGGTGCTGGATGTCGATGGCGGCCTGACCCGCACGCTTTGAATGAACACGTCCGCGCATTTTTCCCGATGCCGGCGGTACCGTTTCGCCCTGTGGCGGGTCTGGGACGCTTCCGCGCCGTACGCCATGATCATCGGTCTGAATCCGTCCACGGCCGACGAGACCGCGAACGACCCTACCATCACCCGCTGCATCAATTTTGCCCGCTCCTGGGGCTACGGCGGCGTCTGCGTGGTGAACCTGTTTGCCTACAAGGCTACCTATCCGCGAGATCTGAAGGCGGCGGCGGATCCGGTCGGCCGCAGCAACGACGCCTGGCTGCGCAAGCTGGCGAAGGGAGCCGGCGTGGTGGTCGCGGCCTGGGGCAACGACGGCGCCTACCTGGGCCGATCCCATCGGGTGCGTGCGATGATTCCGGACATGCACTGCCTGAGGATGAACCGCTCCGGCGAACCGGCGCATCCGTTGTACCTGAAAGCGGATCTGCGCCCGATGCCGATGGACGGTGCCGGCGTCTCCGAGGATGGTCAGCTCATGCCCAGATAAAGATTCACCCGGCGGAACTCGTCCATTTCGTTCAGATCCGGCCAGGTGCAGCTCATCCCCATGCTCACATTGCGATAGCCGGGCTCGTGGAAGTTGCGTATGCGCGAGTCGGCCAGCAGCGCCATGCCGGTGTGTCGCAGGAAGCGCGCAGGCCAGTCCATGTTGCCGCGATCATAGAGGATGTCGGCTGCCAGGATCAGCTCGGCCTGGCCTTCGCCCTGCCAGAAGTCGGACACCGGCTGCAGCTCGACGCCATTCAGTCGGGCGTTTTCGTGCGCGGCAAGCAGTGCGTCCGGGTCCAGGTCGCAGGCAATGACGCGACTTGCGCCGGCCAGGGCGGCGGCGATGCCCGCAACGCCGCTGCCGCAGCCGAAGTCCAGCACCGTCCGGCCCCGTACCAGGTCTGGATTATCCAGCACATACCGAGCCAGTACCTGGCCGCTGGCCCAGCAGAAGGCCCAGTAGGCCGGGTAGTCCATGGCGGCCTGGATTTCCTCCGCCCCCAGCGTGGCGCTGCAGAAATCCCCGCCAAGCAGGAACAGCCGTAGTTCGGGTACGTCGGGCAGGGTCGTCAGTTCAACCTGCGCGCCCGGCAGATGGGTGCGCAGGCGCTCGGTGAGCAGGTCCTGTGTGCGATGGAGACTTGCGGCTGGCATTGTGCTGGCGGTCCTTCCTCAAGCGTCCCGTCGGGAGGGGTCGGCCGGGAGATGGCTGATGCTCCCCAGCCTAACCGGAAACCGTGTTTCCGTCAGCGGCTGCATGATGGATGGGTCAGCACGTCCCGGGAAACGCTGGATATTCGTGCGCTTGGCAGGCATGCCGCCGCGCCGATTGAGACTGGCATCGACCAATCAAAACTGGCATTGTCAGGGACCACGACACCTGATGAGGAGGGGATAATGACAAGAACTGGACGTTGGACTCCTGCCGTGCTGTTTCTGGCGGCCCTGCTGATGGGCGGCACGTCCGGTGCCTACGCCTCGGATATCTACCAGAGCGAGATCGCCGAGAGCACGGACATGCGCAGCGATGATATTTCCGACCGCAAGCTGGAAGCGTTTCTGATTGCGGCAGGACAGGTGCAGAGCATCCGTACCAGCTACGCCGAGATGATTCGCGAAGCGCCCGAGGCCGAGCGGGCCGAGTTGCGGGAAGGGGCGGTTGCGGACATGTCCACGGCCATCCAGTTCTCCGGGCTGGACGTGGAGACCTATCGTGCGATCGGTTACCTGGCAACCCATGATGCCGCGTTCAAGCGTCGGCTCGATCGGGTGGCGGCCGGCCGCTAACAGCAAAACCGGTCTCGTGCGCCGGGGCGTAAGCCGCCCGGGCGTCTTCCAGGCCAGTCGGCCCCGGCCCGGCGCAATGCGGGCGAGGGCCGACGCCTCGCCGTTCTACCGGCCTTCGAGGCGATCCAGCAGATCCTCCACGGCCTGTTCCAACTGTCGGTCCCTGCCGGCGATCTCGTCTTCCGGCGTCTGTTCCACTGCCAGGTCGGGCGTGGCGCCGTGGTGCTCCATGTCGGTGCCGTCGGGCAGATACCAGCCGCGGAAGGGCCGGCGCACCGTGGCGCCATCGATGAGCGTGTGGCTGCCGGTGGAGATCACGCCGCCGTAGGTCTGCTGTCCGACCAGCGTGCCGCGGTCCAGCGTGGCGAAGGAGTGCGCCAGGATTTCCGCGTTGGAATAGCTTTTCTCGTTGGCGAGCATGTTGATGGGCAGCGTGTAGCGGGGCGCATCCAGCCGGTCCTGCGGGTAGTGGCCCGTTCGGCCGGGGTCGGCGCCGGCCGGCAGGGTATAGGCGTGTTCCGGTGCCATGATGGAGGTCAGGATACGATCCGTCGTGTGCCCGCCGCCATTGTTGCGCACGTCGATGATCAATCCCTCCTTGTCCACGGCGGCGGCGTAGAGGTCGCCCTGGAAGCCTTCCAGCGAGGTCTGGTTCATGGCCTGAATGTGGATGTAGCCCAGGCGCCCGTCGGACAGCGCATGGACCTTGCGGCGGCTTTCCTCCAGGAAGGCGTCGTATTTCAGCCGCGAGAGCTCGGCATAATCCACCGGTGTTATCAGCGTGCGGAATTCCTCCCAGCGGTTGCCGTTGTGCCGTTCGAAGGTGACGATCACTTCCTGGTTGATGCGGCCTCGGAGCAGCAGGGAGAGGGTGTCCAGTTCATCGAAGCGCTGCATGTCGATCTGCGTGATGACGTCGCCTTCGGCCAGCGTTACCGGACCGCGGGTGGCCGGACCGCGGGGGACGACCTCCGTCACCCGGTAGCCGATCTGGCCGTTCGTGCGGGTAACGGTTTCGTGACCGATGCCCAGACGGCCGGAGGGTTCGCGCAGCGCGGAGCCGGGGCCGGGGTTGGTGACCCCCATGTGCGAGGCCGCCAGTTCTCCCATCAGGCGATTGGAGATGTCGCTGAACTCGCTGGCGGTACGCGCACGCTGAATCAGCGCCTCGTAGTCGGCGACCACCGCAGGCCAGTCCAGTCCCTTCATGTCGGAACGGTAGAAGCTCTCTCCGATCATGCGCGCCGCCTCGCGGAATTTCTGCACGGATTGCTGGCGCAGATTGATACGGATGCGATCGGAGATGTCGGGGTGCCGGTGTTCTCCGCCCGCGAGCGGTACGATGCCGACGCGCCCGTCGGCGACGTAAACGAGGCGGTCACCGCTCAGCGTCAGGTGCTGGATGTCGACGGCGGGGCCAAGCCGCTGCCTGCCGCTGCCGTCCCAGTTCACGGCAACCAGCCCCTCGCCGCCGGAGTTGAATACGTAGCGGTCACCGCCCGGAGTCATCTCGTTGGCTGACTGGTGGGTGGGCAGCGCGGTGACGCGCCGGATGCGACGCCAGGCATCCTCCAGTTCCAGCTCCGCCGGGGCCGCTTGCGGTGTGTCCGCAGCGTCTGCCGCACGTACCGGAAGGGGGCGCCGCTGGGCGGCGGCGGTGCGGGCATCCCGATAATAGGTACTGAGTTCCCGGGCCGTGTAGTTCTCCAGCGCGGGGTCCAGGTATACGCGATACAGATCGTAACTGCCGCCGGAACGGTTGGAGATGAACGTCAGAATCCGCCCGTCGGCGGACCAGCGCGGGTTGCGGTCGTTGCGTGGGTGCCGGGTAATGTTGACCGGCCGCCGTGAGCCGTCCGCCGGCACGATGTGGATATTGGCGCTGAAGTTCAGGTCATGCTGGGAATAGGCGATGTAGCGGCTGTCCGGCGACCAGCGCCACTGGATGGAGCTGTCCCAGCCTTCCACCAGGGTTCTGGTTTCACCGGTCCGCAGGTTCATCACCAACAGATCCCCGCGGCCACGACGGAAGGCCAGCATGTTGCCGTCGGGGGAGGGGCTGACCTCGCGATCGTTGTGGATGGTCTGCACGACCGGGCGGATGGAAAAACGCACACCGTCATGCCAGCGGGCCGGATCCAGTGCATTCGGCAGCTCCTCCGGCGTTTCTGCCTCCAGATCGTCCTCCGGAATGCTTTCCGGGGCTTCCGGCACCTCCTGGGTGGGCTCCGCGGGGTCCGGGTCTGCAGGATCCGGCTCCGGTGCCGGTTCCGTGGGCACGGACGGTTCCACCGGCGCGAACGGATCCTCGGGGTTTTCCGCCTTGAGGTTCGGGTCGGTGGCCTGCGGCTGCATGCCCGCGGCGCGCCAGTTGCGATCGATGACGGCACTGGGCTGTGCCGGACCGTCCGCAATCCGGTGTCGGACCGGTTCCCGTTCCGTTTCCGGCACCTGTGCCGCAGGCACGTGGGCCAGGCGGATTTCCTCGCGGGTCAGGGCGACCCGGGCGCTGTAGATGGACGAGGTACCGTCGGAATCGTTGGTGAAGTAGAGCCGTATGCCGTCCGGCGACCAGGTCAGGTCGCCGTGGCGCGCGTGCGTGCCGGGAGTGACGGCCCGGGTCGGGCTGTGCTCGTCCACGTGACGCACGTAGACGCGGCCGTAGGCGATGTAGGCCATCACCTTGCCGTCCGGGCTCAGCGCGGCCTCGCTGATGTCGCGGTCGATACGACGCAGTTGATAATCGTCGTGGCCGTCATCGCCCGCACGCAGTGCCAGTGGCCTGGGCTCCGGGTTCCGGGCTGTCAGGTCGAGCGTGTACAGCGTGTCCCACACATGCAGCACGGCGGTGGAGCCGTCGCGGGAGACGTCGAAATGCTGGACGTCGCGATCGTCGAAGTGGGTAAGCCGCCGCGGGCTGCGGTCCCCTGAGTCCAGGTCCATGCGGTACAGGTTCACGGTGTCCAGTTCCCTGTCCGACATGAACAGCAGGCTCTGGTTGTCGATCCACTGGGCGCTGCCGTCGTCGCCGTCCCGGGTGGTGAGCTGCTCGAATGCACCGGACTCCCGGTCCTGAAGCCAGACGTTCATGGCATCCGGTCCGCGGTAGTGCCGCCGGTTCCAGCCGTGATAGTACCCGCCCCGGGTAAAGACCATCAGCCGGCCGTCCGGGGACAGCCGCGGCTCGGAGCCGAAGGCGTCATGAAGGCGGGCGTGTTCCCCTCCCTCAGGTGATATCGCATAGGGGCGTTGATCGCGATAGACGTCCGCTTCCAGCAAGCCGGAAAACGTGATGATGGGCTCTCCCTGTCTATCCAGTGCGTAGGCGGGGGCACGTATGTGGCGATCGCTGTAGCTGAGTTGGCGCAACCTCGAGCCGTCCCTGTGGATGTGCCAGAGGTTGAGGTAGCCGTCGCGCATGGAGGTGAAGGCAATCCACTCTCCATCCGGACTCCAGCTGGAGTGGAGATCGTCCAGGTGGTGCCGGGTCAGCCGCCTGGCATCGCCGCCATCGCTTGAGACGCGCCAGAGGTTGCCGCCCCACGAGAAGACGATTTCGGAGCCGTCGGGACTGATCGAAGGGAAGCGGGGCAGACTGACCCGATCGGTCTCCGCTGTCGCCTGGAACGCGAACAGCAAGGTGACGATCAGCACCAGAATGCCTGCTGCCAGGAACCGTATCGAGACGGCTTTGGGTCGACTCTTCACCGTTTGGCTGTGCCGCGCGGTAGGGTGGCGGATTTGGCTGGCTGCCACGACGTTGCCCGTGCTTGATCCTGATCTTGGAAATCTACCGTATCAACACAGGCCGCCCCCGGTAAATTGCCCATCTCCCAGTCTGTGAAGTGCCTTGC
The DNA here is from genome assembly GCA_050485425.1 of Ectothiorhodospiraceae bacterium. Taxonomy (GTDB): domain Bacteria; phylum Pseudomonadota; class Gammaproteobacteria; order Nitrococcales; family Aquisalimonadaceae; genus LSCE01. The sequence goes on from JBJHBJ010000027.1 coordinate 51,556, forward strand.
AGTTCTGTGGTTATATCCCTTCTTGGAACGGGGGGTGGTGCAGTCCGTCGACTCGCAGGAGATCGATCAGCGCGTTGCTGCCGGGCTTGATGTTCCTGCCGATCCGCGTTACCGCCGCCGGCTGGAACTGACGTTGTCGCACAAGGCGAAGACGTCATCCCACATGGATTCCGCGTCGCGCTTGATACGGGCGGCGTGATCCAGCAACGTGTGGCGGGTGGTGCCGAATGTGTCGGGGTCGAGCAGCGCATCCAGCCGCCCGCGCACAGTGTCTGCGTCGGCCGTGACGTCCAGCAGTCCGTCGGTGACACCGTAGTCTGCAAACAACATCTCGTATTTGTGGCTCCAACTGGTCGCCAACGACGGCACGCCTTGCGAGAGCGCACTGACCAGGCCGTGGAAGCGACTGCTCAGGGTGCCACGACACTGTCCCAGAATACCCTTGATCGCCAGCGGGTCAGGCTCTTCCATCACCGGGACGCCCCCGGCTTCGGCGGAGACCCGTTCGGCCAGCCTGCGATCTCCCTCGTCACCGTGGACGAGCAGAAACGGTTTCGCGTCGCGCGCCTTCAGATGCGAGGCAATGCCGGCGAGCAGGGGAAGGTAGGCCTGCGCTGTGGCGTTGTCGGTCTTGTCGACCATCCTGTGATTGGGAATGATGCAGAAGCGGTGGGTGTCGGGGTCGAATCCGGGGGGCGGCGTGCCCCGGACCAGGTTGGTGAAATCCGGATAGATCCGGATCTTGTCCTGCTCCCCGGCCACCTCAACCAGGTTCTGATAGGAGATGCGGTCCCGTGCGCAGACCAGGTCCGCATTGGCGACGAACTCCCGCGCCGCCTTCCGGGTGATGTCGCTCCCGAACGGGCCGAACGCCTGGGGAAGCAGGATGACCTTCGTGCCGCGCCGCTTCCAGCGTCTGGTCGCCCGGGCGAGTTCCCGCGTATTGCCGGAACCCCACTGGTCGCTGTAGGCGAAACCGGCGGCATCCAGTACCACGTCGATCTCCGAATCCAGCACCACGCCGAATTTCTCCCGCAGCCGGGCCGGGGCCAGGCCGGCGAGGTCGCCCCACTGCACGCCGTAACGCCATTGCCATGCTTTCTGGTAGAGGCCCAGTTGCGCACGGTCCCGGTATGGGGCGCCGCTGCCGTCGGTGCCCGGCGCCATCACGTAGCGCGCATCCGGGTAGACGCTTTGCGCTTTCTGCAGGGCGGCACGGAGCATCAGCTCTGCGCCCTTGTTGATGAAGCCGACGCCCCTAATTTCGATGTGCATGCAATCCCCTCAGCAGCAGCCGCACCGGTGCGATCACCGAGCGGTTCATGGTGGTGGTGATGTAGCGGGTTTTCCGGAACACGATCAGCGAGAAATAGGTCGCGATCGCGAACGAGATCAGCGTCGCGACGGCCGCCCCGTAGCCACCCCACGCCGGTATCAGGTACAGGTTCAGGGCGACGTTGGCGATGGCGCCGGAGCCCTGCGAGACCAGCGAGAACATGAGCAGGCCTTCGGCCAGTATCCACTTGCTGACCAGTGCACGCATGGAAATGAACACCCCGGCCCAGATGTGAATGGCCAGGATATAGCCCGTGGTGGCGTAGTCCTCCCCGAACAGGGCCGGAATGATGTAGGGGGCTGTCACCGATACGACCAGTGCCACCGCCACGCCGATCCAGAACAGCACGTCCATCAGGTTCTGAAGCATCCGCCCGTAGTCGGCCGGGCTGTTTTCCTGGCGCTGCAGCAGAAAGGGAAATGCGGACGTGACCAGCATGGTGGGGAAGAAGTACCAGACGTCCGAGATGCGCGCAGCCAGGGCGTATACCCCGACCTCGGCCTCACCGATCATCTGTCCGAGCATGACCTGGTCGATCTTCAGATAGATGACGGCCGTGATGCCGGAGGCAATCAGCGGCGCACACTGGCGCAGCAGCCGGCCCGCGATAGCGCCGGAGAAGCGGAGTCTGAACAGGGAATGGCCGCTGGTTACGTAGGCGCCGGCGAACATCGCGGCGATGAATGCCCCCTGCAGGGCCTCCACGATGACGAAGGCAATCAGCGGTGCCTCCAGCAGCACGCAGAGCACCCGGCCGCAGGCAAGCAGCAGCGAGACCGCCAACTGGCAGATCGCCACCAGGCGGCCGTTCACCTCGCTTTCCATCCAGTGCATGAACACCATGAACGACTTCATGGCTTCGCCGATCAGCAGCAGGAAGAAATAGAACTGCAGGGCCGGATCGTCAGGGCGGAGCAGCCAGATGAGTGCCAGGCCCACGCCGATGGCGAATGCGCCACCCGTCAGCCGAAGCGAGAGGGCGGTGCCGAGTATGTCCTCGCGGTCGCCCGGGCTGCGGACGAGATCGCGGGTGACGATGGCATGCAGACCAAGCTGCGCCAGCGGTGCGATCAGCGCCACACCGGCAATGGCAAAGCTCAGTCTGCCGAACAGCTCCGGTCCCAGGTGGCGGGCCACCAGCAGGATGGCAAGAAAATTGATGACCAGTACGCCGACGCGCCCCAGGAACAGCCAGCCGGTGTTCTTGACGATGATTCGGGCGACGGCGCTCATGATCGGTCGCGCTGCCTGATCACGCGGAACTCAGCCGGTTGTAGGAGCGGATGTCGGGCAGCGGGATCTTGGTGGATTTCGGCACCATGCCGTCCGGATCCGGGTATCCGAAGGCAATCAGCATGACCGGCCGTTCGTCCAGGGCCAGGCCGAGCAGCTCCTTCATCCGCCGTTCCCGGTCCGGAACGTCCGGCCAGTTGATCGGGCAGGAACTCAGGCCCAGCGTCTCAAGGGCGTACATGAAGCTCATCGCCGACAGACTGGCGTCGATGTAGATGACGTGCCGGTCCCTGGGGTGAGGGTAGGCGCGCAGTTTGCCGACCAGCACGGCCACTGCGGGCACGTTGTCCTCATAGCCGGTGATGCCCATGGGGAGTTCCAGCAGCGGACGGATCAGGGCGGGGTCATCGAACAGCCGGTACTCGAACGGTTGCCTGTTGCACGCGCTGGGCGCCAGCGACGCGGTCTCGATGGCCTGGTCGACCAGCTGCCGGGGCACCGGTTCCTGCCGGAACCAGCGCACGGAACGGCGGCGGACGGATAGCGCCCGGAATGCGGCGTGATCCACCGGCGGCGGATCCTCAAGCGGCCGGACGTACGGCTTGTTCTGCCCGGTACCCGTCCGGCCCGGTGCCTGATCGTCCTGCAGGAACTGCTCGAACCGGCTGCGGGCGTTGTCGACGGCCGGATTCCTGCCGGTCACCGAGAAATACTCCGTGAGCACATCGTTGGCCCACAGCGCTTCGTCCGGGTTGAGGTTTTCACGGCCCGCCACGTAGCTGGCGACCGCCTCTTCGATGTAGTCGGCCGCAAACACGTCACGACGCGGGCGCATGATCAGGCCCTTCTCCAGCCGGTGGATGCAGCGGCGGAGAAAGTAGTTGATTGACTCGCCGTTTTTCTTGTTTTCCTCGAAGCGGATATGGCCGGCGATAACGCCCTGGGCTTCGCGCGTGAAACTGGACGAAAAAAGCAGGTAATGGAGCCGGCAGAGAAACGCCGACCGGTAGGCCATTCGAAGCCAGGACAGCCTGATTCTGTCGACCAGCCGGAGGCAGAACCGAACGCCATTCGGGCCGAGCAATGACTTGATGCGTTGTTTCATTGGATGCTCCCTGCAGGCCTTCGGTCTCTGCCAATTCCGGGGGGGCAGAATGGTCGCGCAGCCGAATAAGCTCGATGGTTTACCATCCGAAACGGTGAATGGAAAACTGTCGTTACCGGGAGACGGAGCTGGCGCCCGCCATGCGTCCGGCATGGAACACTCTCTCGTGTTCCATGCTGTGCGGACCCTCCCGCTGTTGAATATCGCTGATCTGTATCGCATTGTGGGCAGGTTGATGCTGCACTGCAATAGTTGACATGTGTGCTTGGTGGGGCGCCGGGCGTGTTACCCGTTTCTGCCCTGCCCGCCGCCGATGGTGTCAGGGTTTCGCGACAGGTCGTCGACGGCCGGACCGGCATGTATCCTCTGATATCCGTACATGCCGGATCGCTGGTTTTCGGCATGCTCCGGCATCAGGCGTCCGGCGTTATTTCTGCACCATTCTGGGGTGCATGATCAGCGTTCGGCGGTCGATGAACACATGCTCATGCCCGGTTCGCGACGTGTGTCGGGATTGCAGGGCGGACCCGGCGGGGCGTTTTGGATTTAGGCCTTGCTTTTGCATGCCCGGGATTCAATACCGGGGACTCCCGCGAGTGCGGGATTCGCAGGGGCGGCGGCGGTTTTACCGGCACACGTTCTGTGCCCATGGATGATTGCTTCGGGAATCAGTTGCTGTTTGCCGCCCCAGCAATGTCGAGGCTCCGACAAAGGATGGATCGCAATGACAATCCGCTGGCGTTTCCTGGTTCCTCTACTGGTTGCTTTCTGGCTGCCCGGCCTGGCAATAGCCGATGAGATTTATACCCTGGGCGTGGGTGACCGCGTCCGGGTCATGGTGTATGGCGAAGATGATCTCTACACCGAAGCGGAAGTGGCCGGGAACGGGACGATCTCCATCCCGCTGCTCGGGCGTGTTCACGTCGTCGACCTCTCGGCCCGCGAGGCGGCAGAGCATATCGAGTCGCGCCTCCAGCAGGGCGGCTACCTGCGCAATGCCCACGTCAATGTGCTGGTCGACGAATACCGCAGTAACTCGCTGGCCGTGCTGGGACAGGTGAACCAGCCCGGGCGGCTGGCGATGGACAGGCCGCTGACACTGACCGAGGCACTGGCCCTGGCCGGAGGGGTCAGCAACGACGGCAGCGAACGTGTGATCCTGCTGCGCACGGAGCGGGACGGGCGGCAGAACCGCCGGGAATTCAATCTGCGCGAGCTGCTGGATCTGCAGGCGGACAACAGCGAGCAGGTCCATCTGCAGAACGGCGACACCATCTATG
>JBJHBJ010000028.1:0-54993 GCA_050485425.1 Ectothiorhodospiraceae bacterium
TTCCTGCGCACCGGCGATCTCGCCCGTGTGGATGAGGAAGGCTATTTCTTCATGACCGACCGGCTGAAGCGGATGATCAATGTCTCCGGTTACAAGGTCTGGCCGGCCGAGGTGGAAAACATCATGTACGGCCATCCGGCCATTCATGAAGCCTGCGTGATCGGGATGCCCGATTCCCGCCAGGGCGAGTCCGTCAAGGCCGTGGTGGTGCTGCGGCCGGGGCGGGAAGGCCAGGTGTCGGAGCAGGACATCATCGCCTGGTGCCGCGAGCACATGGCGGCGTACAAGGTGCCCAGGGCCGTGGAGTTCGCCGACAGCCTGCCGAAATCGGCCACCGGCAAGATCCAGTGGCGGGAGCTGCAGGAAGCGGAGCGGTCCCGATCCGCGTCGTAGTCGCCCGATCCGCGGGCCGCCGATCGGCTGTACCATGACCACCTGGCCGGCGCAGGTGTCGCCCGCGATTCAGAACAACAGTGAGGAGTGAGAATGGAAACCATCGATTTTACCGTGGACCAGGGCATCGCCTGGCTCACCCTGAACCGCCCGGAGCGCAAGAACGCGCTGAACGAAACCATGTCCCAGGAGATCACCGAGGTGATCGGGGAGGTACGCAGCAATCCGGATATCCGCGTGCTGGTGCTGCAGGGCGCCGGTGGCGACTTCTGCTCCGGCGGCGACATCCAGGGCATGAAGAGCATGGCCGGCGACCTGATGGCGCGCCGCTCGCGCATGAAACGTATTCACGTCTGGGTGGAGCAGCTCATCAACCTGGACAAGCCGGTGATCGCGGCCGTGGACGGTGTGGCCTATGGCGCCGGCTTCGGCATGGCGCTGGCCGCCGACTTCGTGCTGGCCACGCCGCAGGCCCGGTTCTGCATGGCGTTCATGAAGATCGGCCTGATTCCCGACTGCGCGGCGCTGTACACCCTGCCGCGCGTGGTCGGTCTGCAGCGGGCGAAGGAAATCATGTTCTCAGCCCGCACCGTGGGGGCGGAGGAAGCCCGCCAACTGGGCATCGTGCTGGAAGTGCACGAGCGCGAGCAGATGGAACAGCGGGTGAAGGTGCTGGCGGAAAGCATGCGTGGTGCCTCCAGTACCGCCTTCAGCATCGCCAAGCGCGGGCTGAACGGCGCCACGCTGAACGACCTGCAGACCATGCTGGAAATCGAGGCGGCGGGCCAGACCGTGGCTTTCGCCAGCTCCGAGCATCAGGAGGCCATCGACCGCTTCCTGAAGAAGGAGCCACCCCTGTTCAGCTGGCCGGAAGGCTGAACCCCCGGCGATCAGGCAGGGGCGGGCCGCCGAGGCCCTCCTGCCATGCATCGTCCGCCCGCCGGGCTTGTGCCCCGCGGGCTGAGCTATTCGGCCAAGCGGTTTGACCGCAGCGGCCATTGTTCGCAATCCCCCGCATTTGCAGACTCGTTGGAAACTGCAGGCAAATCCAACGCTGGCAAAGAGAAGGTGCAGACGCCGTGGAAAATTACCGATCCCCCTGGATGACCGAAGAACTCGACATGCTGGCCGATTCGGCGCACAAGTTCTTCGAGCGTGAGTTCGTGCCGCACCAGGACCGCTTCAACAAGCAGGGCTACATCGACCGGGAACTCTGGAACAAGGCCGGCGAGATGGGCATTCTCTGCGCCAGCGTGCCGGAGGAATACGGTGGTGGTGGCGGCAATTTTGCCCACGAAGCGGTGCTCAACATCGAGATGACCCGCGCCCTGGTCAGCTTCGGCATCGGCGTGCACAGCGGCATCGTTGCCCACTACATCCTTGCCTACGGCACCGAGGAGCAGAAGCAGGCCTATCTGCCGAAGATGGCCAGCGGTGAAATGGTGGCGGCCATCGCCATGTCCGAGCCCGGCGCCGGTTCCGACCTGAAGAGCATCAAGACCCGCGCCGTGCGCGAGGGCGACGAGTACGTGATCAACGGCTCCAAGACCTTCATCACCAACGGTTACCACGCCAACCTGATCTGCGTCGTGGTCAAGACCGATCCCGACGCCGGCTCGCGCGGCGTCTCCCTGGTCATGGTGGAAACCGACAAGGCGCCGGGATTCCGGCGGGGCCGCATCCTGGAGAAGCTGGGCCAGAAGGCGCAGGACACCGCCGAACTGTTCTTCGACGACGTGCGCGTGCCGGTCAGCAATCTGCTGGGTACGGAAGAGGGCAAGGGCTTCTACCAGCTCATGCAGCAGCTGGCCCAGGAACGGCTGATCATCGCGCTCTCGGCCCAGGCCAGCATGCACAAGGCGATCGAGCTCACCGCCGAGTACGTGAAGAGCCGCCAGGTGTTCGGCAAGTCGCTGATGGAAATGCAGAACACCCGCTTCAAGCTGGCCGAGTGCAAGACCGAGGCGACTATTGCCACCAGCTTCGTCGACCAGTGCATGGTCAAGCTGCTGGCGAAGGAGCTGGACCCCGCCACTGCGGCCATGGCCAAGTGGTGGACCACCCAGAAGAACTGCGAAATCATCGACGAATGCCTGCAGCTGCACGGCGGCTACGGCTACATCATGGAATACCCCATCGCCCGCATGTACGCCAACGCCCGGGTCGGCAAGATCTACGGCGGTTCCAACGAAATCATGAAGGAACTGGTGGCGCGGACCATCGACTGAGCCGCAGCGCCGATCGCCGGCGATCATGAAAGGCCTGGGAAGGTGGGACACAACGCACAACAAGAGTAGGACCCGCCCCGAGACAGCGGGCTGAATGCGAGGAGCATGCGATGGGGCCATTGCAGGGTATACGCATCATCGAGATCCAGGGTCTGGGCCCGGCGCCGTTTGCCGGCATGATGCTGGCTGACATGGGCGCCGAGGTCATTTCCGTGACCCGGCCGGGCAACGTCGGCCGCGATACCGGCCCGGTGCAGATCAGCGAGCGCGGCAAGCGCTCCGTGGCACTGGATCTCAAAAGTGCCCGCGGCGTCGAACTGCTGCTGGAGCTGGCGGACAAGGCCGACGCGCTGATCGAGGGCTTCCGCCCCGGTGTGGCGGAACGCCTGGGTTTCGGTCCGGAGCACTGCCAGGCGCGCAACCCCCGGCTGGTGTACGGCCGGATGACGGGCTGGGGCCAGACCGGCCCGCTGGCGCAGGCCGCCGGCCATGACATCAACTACATCTCGCTGTCCGGGGCCTTGCATGCCATCGGCCGCAACGGCGAACGGCCGGTTCCGCCACTGAACCTTGTGGGGGATTTCGGCGGCGGCGGCATGTTGCTGGCTTTCGGTGTCGCCTGCGCCCTGCTGGAAGCCCAGCGCTCCGGCCGGGGTGAGGTGGTGGACGCGTCCATGGTCGAGGGTTCCGCGTTGCTGATGAGCATGATGTACGCCTTCAAGGCCGGCGGTGCGTGGAAGGACGAGCGGGGCAGCAACATGCTGGATGGCGCCGCGCACTTCTACGACACCTACGAGACCAGCGACGGCAAGTACGTCTCCATCGGTTCCATCGAGCCGCAGTTCTACCGGCTGCTGATGGAAAAGACCGGGCTGGATGCCGGGGAACTGGGCAAGCAGCGCGATCCGCGCTCCTGGCCTGAGGCCAAGGAGCGACTCGCCGCCGTATTCCGCACCCGCACCCGCGACGAATGGTGTGCGCTGATGGAGGGCACAGACGTCTGCTTTGCGCCGGTGCTGTCCATGAGCGAGGCTCCGAATCACCCGCATAACCGGGATCGCGGAAGCTTCCTGGATCTGGACGGTCTGGTGCAGCCGGCACCGGCGCCCCGCTTCAGCCGCAATGCCCCCGAAGTGGCCCATGGGCCCCGGGAGGCCGGCGCCGATACGCAGGCGGTGCTGAAGGAACTGGCCGGCGTGGACGAGGCCGCGCTGGACGCGCTCAAGGCCGATGGCGTGATCGCCTGAGGCGTCGCCAATACCAGGGGAGGGAGGAGACAATGCCGCATATCCAGGCCTGGGCCGAACGCTTTCCCGACAAGACCGCTTACCTGTTTCCGCAGACCGGGGACAGCCTTAGCTTCGCTGAACTGGACCTGCGCTCCCGGCGCATGGCGTGGTGGCTCGTCGAGCAGGGCCTGGAGGCCGGCGACCACATCGCGCTGCTGATGGAAAACCGCGTGGAACTGTTCGAGATCGCCTGGGCGGCCGTACGCGCCGGCGTCTACTTCACCGTGATCAGCACCCACCTGAAAGCGGGCGAGGTGGCCTACATTCTGGAGAACAGCGAATGCCGGCTGTTCATCGCCAGTGTGGGCCAGGCGGAGGTCGCGAAGGCTGCGCTGGCGCAGACTGCCAATCGGGACATCGCCGGCTTTGCCGTCGACCGTGATGACAGCCTGCCGTTCCCCGCGCTGCACGACAGCGTCGCCGGGAGCCAGGAACGCCTGGGCCTGCCCCGCCGGCCGGCGGGGCGTGACCTGCTGTACTCCTCGGGCACCACGGGCCTGCCCAAAGGGGTCTCCAAGGCGCTGGTGCCGTTCGAACAGCGGCACGAGGTGGCGCCGGAGGTGGCTTCCTGGCGGGCCCGGTTCGGCTTCGACGCGGAGACGGTCTATCTGTCGCCCGCCCCGCTGTACCACGCTGCGCCGCTGCGTTACTGCATGTGGACCGTCCAGGCTGGCGGCACGGCGGTCGTACTCAATCGGTTTGACCCGCGCGACGCACTGCGGGCCATCGAGGCTCACCGCGTGACCCACAGCCAGTGGGTGCCGACCATGTTCATCCGCATGCTGGATCTGCCGGAAGAGGACCGCCGGCGCCACGACCTGTCGAGCCTGCGCGTGGCGATCCATGCCGCCGCGCCCTGCCCGGTGCACGTGAAGCAACGGATGATCGACTGGTGGGGGCCCATTATCTGGGAGTATTACGCGGGCTCCGAGGGGGTCGGCGTGACCACGATCAACTCGCAGGACTGGCTGCGCAAGCCCGGTTCCGTGGGCAAGGCCATGCTCGGCGAGCTGCGCATCCTGGACGAGGACGGGCGGGAACTCCCGCCCGGCGAGATCGGGATGGTGTACTTCGCCGGCGGGCCGGCCTTCGAGTATTTCAACGAACCGGAGAAAACCCGCAGCGTCTACCTGGGCGACATGGCCACCTATGGCGATCTTGGCCATGTGGACGAGGAAGGCTTCCTGTTCCTCAGCGACCGGCGTGCCGACCTGATCATCTCCGGCGGCGTCAACATCTATCCGCAGGAGATCGAGAGTGCCCTGCTGCAGCATGAGGCCGTGGCCGACTGCGCCGTGATCGGCGTGCCCAACCCGGAGTTCGGCGAGGAGGTGAAGGCCTGTGTGCAACTGCATCCGGGCCGGGATCCGGGGGCGGAGACGGAGGAGGCCCTGATCACCTTCTGCCGGGAGATGCTCTCCAACGTGAAATGTCCCAGGAGCGTCGATTTCATTGACGAACTGCCGCGGCTGGAGAACGGCAAGTTGCCGCGGCGGCTGCTCAAGGACCGCTACCGCAAGGAGGCCTGAGCGGCCGGCCGCAGGGAATGGATCAGCGTTTCCTCAGGGTTGCCTGCCCAGTTGCTGCAGTGCCAGACCGGCGAGTATCAGCACCAGCGCAATGATCGTGGACGGCAGGATGGCCTCCCCGGCCACCAGGTAGAGCAGCATCAGCGAGATCGGCGGCGACAGGAAGATCAGGTTCGACACCCTTGCCGTGCGCGATGCCCGGCGCACCGCCTGTTGCCAGAGCAGGAATGCAATTCCCATCTCGAACAGGCCCACGTAGACACCGGCCGAAAGGCCGCCCCAGCCGTGCCATTGCAGCCCGGGTCCCGCCAGCAGCAAAACGGTGAGTACCGGCAGCGCCACGCTGAAATTCTGCCACTGCGCCACCAGCGGTGGGCGCGGGTCGCGGGCATTGAACAGCCAGTACAAGGCCCATAGCAGTGTTGATGCCAGGGCCAACAGCACGCCGGTGGCATCGGCGAACTGCACGTCCAGCACGGCACCGCGCGTGGCGATGATCCACACCCCGGCGTAGGCGATCAGCCCCGCCAGCAGGTCGCGGCCGGTGAGCCGATGGCCCAGTATTGGCACCGCGAGGTACGCCATGGTCAGCGCCCAGGTGTAGTTAAGGGCCATGGCCTCCTGGCCCGGCAGCCGGTCGTAGGCGGCAAACAGCACCAGATAGTAGGCGACCGGGTTCATCAGGCCAGCCCAGAGGGCAGTGCGCCATCCGCGGCGCAGCCCCTCACGGCCCAGGCCCTGCGCCAGCATCAGCCCCCCGATCACGCACCAGGACACCAGCGCGGCAATCCAGACCAGTTCCAGCGGCGACATCATGGTCAGCGCCAGCTTGAAGGCGGTGGCCACGGTGGACCAGAGAAGTACCGCGCCAAGGCCGAACAGAATGGCGTTACCGTCCCGTGTCATGTTCCTCTCATGCAATGAATTGCCTGCTACGCTTGCAGGTAACGCGCTTGCTCCACGCTTGGCATCGCGACATTCCGGCTGCAACGCGACCGCGGGAATGAACCGGCACGATCCATGGGCCGGTAGAGAACAGCCAACAACAAAGGAATGCGATCATGGATTTACCGCTCCCCACGTTGCTTACCTTCGGAGTCTACCTGGTGTTGATGCTGGTCCTCGGCTTTGCAGCCTACAGGATGACCAGCGATCTGTCCGACTACGTGCTGGGCGGCCGCCGGCTCGGGCCAGGTGTCGCGGCGCTCAGTGCCGGCGCGTCCGACATGAGCGGCTGGCTGCTGCTCGGGCTGCCGGGTGCTGTCTACGCCTCGGGGCTCGGCGAGTTGTGGATCGGCGTGGGGCTGGTTGCCGGCGCTTTCCTGAACTGGTCGTTCGTGGCCGCGCGTCTGCGCCGCTTCACCGAACGCGCCAAGGATTCGCTGACCATTCCGGACTACCTGGAAAACCGCTTCGGTGATACCTCCCGCCTGCTGCGGGTGATCTCGGCGATCGTGATCCTGATCTTCTTCACGTTGTATATCTCCGCCGGACTGGTGGGGGGCGGCCTGCTGTTCCAGAGTTCGTTCGGCATGGAGTATCGTACCGCGCTGTTCATCGGCGCCATCGTCATCATCTCGTATACCTTCCTCGGTGGCTTCCTGGCCGTCAGCTGGACCGACTTCTTCCAGGGTATTCTGATGTTCCTCACCCTGCTGGTGGTTCCCATGTTCGTCGTGGTGCTGGTCGGCGGCTGGGGCGAGGTGCAGAGCGAAGTGCGCGCGATCGACCCGAGTTATACGACGGTGCTGCAGGGCATGACGGCGCTGGGGATGATCTCGCTGCTGGCCTGGGGGCTTGGGTACTTCGGCCAGCCGCACATCCTGGCCCGGTTCATGGCCATCCGTTCGGAGCACGAGGTGCCCAGGGCCACGGCCATCGGCATGAGCTGGATGATCCTCGCGCTGATCGGCGCTGTCGCCACCGGCTACATGGGCATCGCCTATTTCGCGGACGCGCCCATCGAGGAGAGCGAGACCGTGCTCATCGAACTGATCCGCGCGCTGTTCAATCCCTGGGTGGCCGGTGTGCTGATGGCGGCCATCCTGGCGGCCATCATGAGCACCATCGACTCGCAGCTTCTGGTATCGGCGAGCGCACTCACCAACGACTTCTACAAGGGCTTCGTGCGTCCGGGGGCTTCCGATTCCGAGTTGGTCTGGATCAGCCGCGGGGCGGTCATGGCGGTGTCGATCGTCGCTCTGCTGCTGGCGCTGAATCCGGAAGCCGGGGTGCTGGACCTGGTGGCCTATGCCTGGGGCGGCTTCGGCGCCGCATTCGGGCCGGTGATCATCCTGTCGCTGTACTGGTCCGGGATGACGCGCAACGGTGCCCTGGCCGGCATGATCGTCGGCGCGGTGACGGTCATCGTCTGGAACCAGCTGTCCGGTGGACTGTTCGACGTCTACGAGATCCTGCCCGGGTTCATCCTGTCCGCGGCGGCTGTCGTCTTCGTCAGCCGCATCGACGGAGAACCTTCGGCGGAAGCCACTCGCCAGTTCGAGATGGCACGACACTAGCTGCCCAGCTCGCCCTCCTCGTCGCTCATGGCGAACAGCGAGGCATTGCCGCCGGCGGCGGTGGTGTTGACCGTGACCACCCGTTCGGTGGCGAAGCGGTGCAGATAGCGCGGCCCGCCGGCCTTCGGGCCGGTGCCCGACAGCCCCTCGCCGCCGAACGGCTGCACGCCCACCACCGCGCCGATCTGGTTGCGGTTGACGTAGCAGTTGCCGATCCGGGCCCGTGCGGCGATCCGGTCGGCGGTGGCGTCGATGCGGGTGTGGACACCCATGGTCAGGCCGTAGCCGCTGGCATTGATGTCGTCCAGCACCCGATCCAGATCCTCGGCCGCATAGCGCACCACGTGCAGCACCGGGCCGAAGACCTCTCGCTCCAGCTCTCCGATGCCGCCGATCTCGAAGGCGATCGGGGCGACGAAGTGACCTTTGCCGGTATTCGGGCCAAGCGGCGCTTCGCCGATGACACGGCGGCCCTGAGTCCGCATGGCGTCGATATGATCACGTAGCATGGAGAGTGCTTCGCGATCGATGACGGGTCCGACATCGGTGGCAAGCCAGCAGGGATCGTCCACCACCAGTTGCGCCATCGCACCGGCCAGCATGGTCATGAAGTGGTCGGCGACGTCGTCCTGGATGTACAGGACGCGCAGCGCGGAGCAGCGCTGGCCGGCGCTCTGGAATGCGGAGGCGATAACGTCCACCACCAGTTGTTCGGGCAGGGCGGTGGAATCGGCGATCATGGCGTTCTGGCCGCCGGTTTCCGCGATCAGCGGAATGATGGGGCCTTTCCGCTCGGCCAGCGTCCGGTTGATCCGGCGTGCGGTCTCCACCGAGCCCGTGAATGCCACGCCGGCGATGCGTTCGTCGGCGACCAGCGCCGCGCCCGCCTCGCCGTCGCCGGGAACAAGCTGCAGCACGTCGTTTGGGATGCCGGCCTGATGCAGTAGCTGCACCGCCCGGTGTCCGATCAGCGTGCTCTGCTCCGCCGGCTTTGCCACCACGGCATTGCCGGCGGCCAGCGCCGCAGTGACCTGGCCGCAGAAGATTGCCAGCGGGAAGTTCCACGGGCTGATACAGACGAACACGCCGCGTCCGTGCAGGCCGATCTGGTTCTTCTCGCCAGTGGGGCCGGGCAGTGTCTCCGGCTGGCCGAAATCCGCCCGCGCCCTGGCGGCGTAATAGCGGCAGAAATCCACCGCTTCCCGCACTTCCGCCACGCCGTCGGCCAGGCCCTTGCCGGCCTCCCGTGTGCACAGTGCCATCAGCTCGCCCATGTGCTCTTCCATCAGAGCGGCCATGCGCTCCAGGCACCCGGCGCGTTCATCCACCGGTGTTGCCGCCCAGCGTGGTGCGGCCGCCCGGGCTGCCGTCACCGCCTGTTCCGCCTGCCCGGCCGTTGCCCAGATCGCGGTGCCGGCCTGGCGGTCCGCGTTGGCCGGATCCACCACCGGCCTGGCCGTGCCTTCCAGCGGCTTGCCATTGACCAGTGGTGCCGCGCTCCAGCCGGTTTCCGCGGCCCCGGCCATGGCCCGCCCCAGCGGTTCGATCTCCAGCGGGTCGGTGAGATCAATGCCGCGGGAATTGCGCCGGGTGGGACCGTACAGGTCGGCCGGCAGCGGAATGCGGGGATGGCGGACCCGGTCGCCAAGGCGTTTTACCTGCTCCACCGGGTCGGCCACCATTTCGTCCACCGGCAGCTTCTCGTCCTGGATGCGGTTGACGAAGGAACTGTTGGCGCCGTTCTCGAGCAGCCGCCGGACCAGGTAGGGCAGCAGCTCCTCGTGACTGCCCACCGGCGCGTAGATGCGGCACGGGATGCCGCGTTTCCGGACCAGATCGGCGTAAAGCGCCTCGCCCATGCCATGCAGGCGCTGGAACTCGTACTGCCTGTCGCCGGCCATTTCCATCACCCAGGCCACGGAATGGGCATTGTGCGTGGCGAATTGGGGGTAGATGCAGTCCTGGGCATCCAGCAGCTTGCGGGCGCAGGCCAGATAGGAGACGTCGGTGTTGATCTTGCGCGTGAACACCGGGTAGTCCGGTTCGCCGCCTTCCTGGGCCTGCTTGATCTCGGAATCCCAGTAGGCGCCCTTGACCAGCCGCACCATCAGCCGTCGGCGGTGGCGGCGGGCCATATCGGTCAGCCAGTCGATCAGCGCATGGCAGCGCTTCTGGTAGGCCTGTATGGCCAGGCCGAAACCGTCCCAGTCCGAGAGATCGGGGTCGGCGGCCACCGCCTCGATCACGTCCAGCGAGACATCCAGCCGCTCGGCCTCCTCGGCGTCCACGCACAGGCCGATGCCGGCCTCCCGCGCTGCCTGGGCCAGGGCGGTGAGCCGTTCCACAACCACCGGGAGCATGCGCTCCCGCTGGGCGAACTCGTAGCGCGGATGCAGCGCCGAGAGCTTGACGGAGATACCGGGCGAGGCCGCAATGTCACGCTCTCTGCTGGCTGCGCCGATCGCCTGGATAGCGCGGTGGTAGGCGTCGAAGTAGCGGTCGGCGTCCGCCATCGTGCGAGCCGCTTCTCCCAGCATGTCGTAGGAGTGCGTGAAGCCCAGCTTTTCGTCGTCCCGGGCGCGGCGCAGGGCCTCGTCAATGGTACGGCCGATGACGAACTGGCGGCCCATGATGCGCATGGCCTGCCGTACCGCCTGGCGGATCACCGGTCCGCCGCTGCGCTGCACCAGCCGCCGCATCGCGTCGCCCAGATCACGCCCCGTGCGCTCCCTGAAGCGCACGACGCGGCCCGTCAGCATGAGCCCCCAGGTGGAGGCGTTCACGAACGGCGAGCTGCTGTGCCCCAGGTGGGATTCCCAGTCGCCGCTGGCGATCTTGTCGGCAATCAGGCGATCGGCGGTTTCCGAGTCCGGCACCCGCATCAGGGCCTCGGCCAGACACATCAGTACGATGCCTTCCTTGCTGGACAGGTCGTACTCGTGCAGCAGTGCGTCCACCCCGCCCTGGGAGACACGTTGTTTGCGCACCGTTTCCACCAGCCCGGCCGCCGCCTTCTCGATGCGGGCACGGGTGTCGGCATCGGTTTCCGCGGCGGCGGTCAGCGTCTTCAGCAAAGCCGCCTCGTCGGCCCGGTAGGCCTGGCGCAGGGCGAGACGCAGCGGGGTGGGCGTATCCATCGGCGGTACGATCATGGTGGCAGCTCCTTCCGGTCCAGCGGTCCCGAACGAACCGCTCACCGTTTGAAGCTAGGTGCCACCGTGGAAGGCTGCAAGTTTCGGCCGGGATGAAGACATGGGGCCGGGCAGGGAGGCGGTTGTCTCTGCCAGCGGCCGACGGTAGCAACCACTGCGCGGTTACTCCCCTGCGCGGGTTGCTCGGGTTGGGATTGTTGGGGTTCGCTGACGCTCACCCCAACCTACGATACTTGCGCCCGATGGTAGGAACCGCTGCGCGGTTACCCCCCTACTCGGGGTTGTTGGGGGCGTAGGGGGGTAATCGCCTACGGCGATTGCCACCGATCCGGCCGCAGGCCGGACAGGCGCCCCCCGATATCCGCCACTACCGTCACCGTGCTTGCTGATACGTTTTCCGTAGCTCGCGCTTGAGGATTTTTCCGGCGCCGGACATCGGCAGCTCCGTGCGGAACTCCACCGTCTTCGGGCATTTGTACCCGGCCAGGAACTCGCGGCAGAAATTCCGCAGGTCTTCTTCGCCGGGGCTCGCGCCCTCGCGGGGGACCACCACGGCATGCACCGCTTCGCCCCAGGTCTCATGGGGTATGCCGATCACCGCACAGGACGCGACGGCAGGGTGTTTGGCCAGCACGCTTTCCACCTCGACGCTGTAGACGTTCTCGCCGCCGGTGATGATCATGTCCTTGATCCGGTCCGTGATGTAGATGTAACCCTCGTCATCCATATAGGCGCCGTCGCCGGTGTGCATCCAGCCGTCGCGCAGTGCGCGGGCGGTTTCCTCGGGACGGTTCCAGTAGCCGCTGGTGACGTTGGCGCCGCGGACGATGATCTCGCCCACGGTATTGCGCGGCGCCTCGTTGCCGTCGGCATCCACGATGCGGATCTCCGAGCCGTAGCCGGGGCGGCCGATCGAGCGGATGCGGCCGCTGGCCCGGGCTTCCGGGCTGTGGTTCTCCGGCGGGTTCATGCTGACCACCGCGGCGGTCTCGGTCATGCCGTAGGCATGCATGAACTCGGCTTTCGGGAAGACCTTCTGTGCGCGTTCCAGCACCGCGTCGGAAATGGGAGAGGCCCCGTAGCCCACGCGTTCGATGCTGTCCACCCGGTAGCGTCTCACCGCGGGGTGGTCCACCAGCATCTGGATCATGCTGGGGATCAGCAGTAGTTCGTTGACGCCGTACTGCTCGATCTTCCGCAGGATGTCCTCCGGGTCGAACACCGGTTGCATCACCGTCGTGCCACCGACCACGGTCTGGGTGATCAGACGGCCCAGGCCAGCCACATGGAACACGGGCGGGACCAGCAGCGCGACGGTGTCCGCCGGGCAGGGAAACTCTGCCGCGCGCGCCAGCGATGCGCTGAGGAAATTGGTGTGAGAGAGCATCACGCCCTTGGGCAGGCCGGTGGTGCCGCCGGTGTAGAGAATCGCCGCCAGCGTATCGCCGCCGAAGCGTTCGTCCGGCAGCGCGGGGCCGGCTTCGATCAGCGTTTCCCAGTGCAGCATGCCGTGCGGCGCCTGCGGCTGGTTGCCGGCGTAGATCATGGTGGTGACAGTGGTGGCCTTGGTCTTGATATCCGGTGCGATGTCGACGAAGGCATCGTCCACGATCAATACCATGGTGGCGCAGTCATCCAGCGAGAAAACGATTTCCGGCACGCTCCAGCGCGTGTTCACCGGGTTGGCGACGGCACCGGCCCACCAGACGGCCTGGAAGTACTCCAGATAGTGCGCCGAGTTGCGGCCCAGCATGGCGACGCGGTCGCCGGGCTGGACGCCGAGCGCGCGCAGGGCCCCGGCCAGCCGGGATACCCGCCGCTCCAGTTGCAGGAAGGTCTGTTCCTCGCCCTGGGCGCAGATGGTGGCGATCTTGTCGGGGTGCTTCTGGGCGGCCCGGTGCAGGCCCTGGGTCAGGTACATGCATTTCTCCTTGCTGTCCGACGCCGCCCGGGTGCGTTACGCACCCGGGCGGTCGCTTGATTGCCGTTCCGGGCGATCACCAGGACTCGATATAGACGTCGAGGCCCGCGTCGCGCAGGGCTTCGGCCCTGGCCGACTGCCATTCCCTGCGGAACGTGTCCTGGTCCGTGGATGCCTGGGCTGTATAGCGCGCCCAGGCGTCCTGCAGCACCTGCTGGCGTTCCAGGTTGGCCTGCTGCCGGGCCTCGGCGGCTTCGGTCCAGACGCCGGCTTCCCTGAAATAGCGGATGGTGCCCTCATGGAACGGAATCACGCTGTCCTCGATGGCCTGGCGTTCCAGCACCCAACCCTCGGCCGCAGGAGCCGCGTCCTTGTAGTCGTCGTGGTGCTCAATGATCACCTTGGTCATGGCGTAGACCATGCCTGCGTCCTGTTCGGCAGTGGTGATCAGGCTCGGGTAGGCCGTGGTAAAGCCCTCGTGATGACGGCCTTCTGGGATGCCGGGACCTTTTTCGGTGACGTGCGGCCGGTACCAGGGCAGCGTGGACAGCATGCGGTCCACGGCTTCCTGGTCGTCATGCGGGAACTGCACCAGGCGAACGCCGCGGGGCGCGTTCTCCACACGCAGCAGGACCGGCGAATGGCAGGAGGTCCCGAATACATCGGCCCGGCCGGAAACCACCGCCTCGATGCCTGCGGGGTAGCCGCCCACATCGATCTGCCGGACGTCGTCCCAGGTCAGGTTGGCGTAGGACAGCAGCGCCTGGGTAGCCAGGTTGAGCGAGGGGGAACCCTGCACGTAAACCACGCGCTTCCCGCGGAGATCGGCGGCTTCCTCGATGCCCGCATCGCCGGCGGCGGCCAGCGTATAGCCGCAGGAGTCGGCAACGTTCCACAGGGTCATGCGGAACGCCTGTGGCCCCCAGCCCTGGGCACCGAAGTCGAAGATGCCTTCCTGCGCGTAGACCACGTCGGAGGTGCCGGTAGCAGCGAAGTTGGCCCGATTGCGCAGCAGCGGCGTAAGGCGGGCCACGTCATTGCGGCCGGGTATGGCACGCAGGTTTACGCCGTATTCGTTCTGCAGCACGCTGCCGATGGCCACCGCCTGGGTGTAGGCGGTGGTGCCGGTCGGATAGGCGGACCATAGGATGGTGCGTGGCAATTCGGAGCCGACGGCATGGACGTTGCCCGCGGCAACGGTGGACAGCAGGGCACCGGCCGTTGCCAGCACCTTCAGGGTTTGTCTCGGCATTGCTTGGTCTCCTCCAGGCTATAGTTGTCCCGGCCGCGTTCAGCCCGGGCATTGATCAGTGTTTCCTTAATGAAGGTAAGCACTTGTAATTGCTGGCCCAATGGCGAATCCGGTCATTCTTCTTGGCGAGAATGTCCAGCACCCCCCCTTGGAAAAAAGGCCCGCACGGGACCCGTCCTGCGGGGCGGGTCCGTGCAGCAAGGGAGGAGCCCGGTCGAGCTCCAAGGGAATTGATCAGTGTCTCCCTAACCTTCCGGCAGACGCAGCACCTGTTTTGCCAGGATGTTGCGCTGGATTTCGTTCGTGCCGCCGTAGATGGTGGCCGGCAGCGCATCGAAGAACAGCACCAGCGCATCCACGGAGGTGTCGCCGTATTGCTGTGGGCCCGCCAGCGCGCCGTGGGATTCCGCCGATTGCACCGCCAGCGCGGCGATGCGATCGAAGGTCTCCGTGCCCCAGATCTTCAGCCAGGAGATGTCGGCGCCCAGCGGTTCGCCGGCCCGGACCTGGTCGGCGAACCCCTCGTAGGCCTCGCCCAGATCCTCGACATCCAGTTCCAGTTCGGTGAACTGGTCGGCGAAGGCGGGATCCCCGAACAGCCCGCGGGCTTCCGCCAGCGTGCGCAGGCGGCCCAGCGCGTTGCGCGCCAGTTTCGGGCTTCCCAGGAACAGGCGCTCGAAGCCCAGCAGGGCCTTGGCCATGGTCCAGCCTTCGTTGGGAGCGCCCACCAGGTTCTTCTTCGGCACGCGGACGTTCTCCAGGAACACCTCGCAGAATTCCTCGTGGCCGGCGATGTTGCGAATGGGCCGCACGGTCACGCCCGGCGTGTCCAGGTCCACCAGCAGGAAACTGATGCCGGCCTGTTTCTTCGCCTGCGGGTCGGTGCGTGCCAGCAGGAACATGTGGGTGGCATCCTGGGCCAGCGTGGTCCAGGTCTTCTGGCCGTTGACCACGTAGTCGTCACCGTCTTCCACGGCCTGGGTGCGCAGGCTGGCCAGGTCGGATCCCGAGTTGGGCTCGGAATAGCCCTGGCACCAGATGTGTTCCCAGTTCAGGATCTTCGGCAGGAATGCCTTCTTCTGCTCCTCGCTGCCGTATTTGATCAGCAACTGGCCGACCATGACGATGCCCTGGTCCGGCGCCCGCGCGACGCCCCAGCGCTCCAGTTCCTCGATGTAGATCAGCTGCTTGGTCGGGGTGAGCCCGACACCGCCGTACTCCCGCGGCCAGCCCGGTGCGGTCCAGCCCTGCTCGGCGCGCATCAGGTACCAGTCCCTCACTTCGTGCCAGCGCATGCGCCGTGACGGGTAGCGCAGGTGCTCGGGATAGTTGGCTTCCAGAAAGGCCCGGATCTCGCGGCGGAACTGCTCGTCCGGCAGGCTGTTCCAGTCTTTCATCACGCGGCCTCCTGCGGTTGCTTGCGGGTGAGTTCGGCGTAGCGGCGCCGCTGCCAGGCGGCGTTACCCAGCCAGGCGCTCAGCGCCATGACGCGCTTGAGATGGATGCCCACATCCGCCTCCTCGGTGAAGCCGATGGCGCCGTGCAACTGCACGGCCTCGCGGCCGATGCGCATGGCGGCGTCGCTGGTGCGGGCCTTGACCCGGGCAGCGATGCGCTGCAGTTCCTCCGCCGACAGCTCGGGCTGCTGCAGGTGCCGGTCGGCATGCTTCAGCGCGGCCTGCATCAACGCGTGCTGGATGTAGAGGTCCACCGCGCGGTGGCGCAGGGCCTGAAAGCCGCTCAGCGGCTGACCGAACTGCTTGCGCGTCGCCAGGTAGTCGTTGGTCATGGTCAGCAGCGTCTGCGCCAGCCCGGTCAGTTCGGCACCGGCCAGGATGGCCGCCTGGGCCATGCCGTGCTGCATTGCCGTCAGGCCGGCGGCAGGGGATGCCAGGCGATCCGCCTCGCTGACACGCACGCCATCGAGGTGCAGATCGGCGACCCGGCTGCCGTCGACCTGGGTGCGGGTCTCGATGGACAGACCGTCCGCCGTCGCCGGGATGCGGTACAGGGCAATGCCGTCACCCTCCCGTGCGCTGACAATGAAGGTGTCCGCTTCGGCCGGAACGGCCAGCGTCTTCCGGCCATTCAGTGCGATGTCGCCGCCGGCGGCTTCCGCCGTGGCTTGCAGCGCTGACGGGTCCGGGGTCGCCGGGTCTTCCTGCCACGCCACCGCAAACAGCGAGGTGCCCGCGGCCAGCTCCGTCAGCAGGTCTCCGGCCCGCGCCTTGTTGTCGCAGGCAGTGAGTACACCGGCAGCGAATCCGGCCACGGCGACGAACGGCTCCGGCATGCGCACGCGGCCCAGCTCCTCGGCGACCACGGCCATCTCCCGCAGGCCGAGCCCCAGGCCGCCATGGTCCTCGGGGACCAGAATGCCCAGCCAGCCGGCGTCGGCGAAGCGGGTCCAGGTCTCCTGGCTGAACGCGGCGCCGTCGCGGTGCAGCGCTCGGGTCCGGCCCAGCGTGTCGTCATTCCGCGCAAACTGGATGACCGAATCGGCCAGCATGCGCAGTTCGTCGGTGGAATCGTTCATTACTCCCTCCTGATGGTTTCCCGGTTACCGGCGGCGCACTAGCTGCGCGCCGCCGCCGGTACGGGTATCCTCTGTCATGTCGACGCGAAAGCGCGCGTACAGACCGGCCCGGGCAGAAGGCCGGCGGAATTCCGCCCCTGACGCGGCAATGGCGTCTGCGGAATCGAAGGCATGCGTGTTCTTGTTCTTCGAATGTTCGGAATGCCAGTCTAGGCAGCGCTCCGACATCGACCAATGGCCGGACGGCTCAAAACGATTGGCGGAAACGCCCGGCCATATCCAGGAGGAGTAACCCGGTTCAGCATGACCACATCGCATCACACCATTCCGATCATCCAGGTCCGCTCCATCCTTCAGGGGGCCAGCCACCAGGGGTTGCCACTGGTGCCGCTGCTGCAGCGCGCGGGCATTTCCCCGGGGCTGCTGGATTCGCCGCGCTCGCGGGTGTCCCAGACGCAGTACGCACTGCTGATCCGGGTGCTGCGCCGGCAGATGCGCGATGAGATCTGGGGCCTGTGTGCCCGGCCGCTGCCGCTGGGCAGCTTTGCCCAGGCGCTGCGGCTGATGGTGGGCTGCGAGACGCTGGGGCAGGCGCTGCGCACGGGCTTCCAGTTCTATCACCTGATCCTGGACGACTTCGTGGCCCGCCTGCAGTGCACCGGCGATGATGCCCATGTGCGCCTGTTCACCCGCCTGCCGGCCGACGATCGCCAGCGTTATGCCCAGCGCACGTTCCTGTTCTTTACGTTCGGCATTGCGAGCTGGCTGGTGGAACGGCGCCTGCCGATCAACCACGTACTGATCGGTGAACCGGAACCCTTCGAGCATTCGGAGACCGCGCGCATCTTCCAGGCGCCGGTGTACTACGACCAGCCCCACACCGCTTTCAGCTTCGACAGCGTCTGGCTGCACCATCCGGTACGGCAGGATCAGGCCAGCCTGCGGGAATTCCTGGCCCAGGCGCCGACCAATCTGCTGATCAAGTACCGTGACCAGACCCGGCTGACCGAGCGCATCCGCCGCTACCTGCGCAGGCACCTGAGCGAGCGCGTGCCGTCGCTGGAAGAGGTGGCCGAGGAACTGCGCATGACGCCGCAGACGCTGCGCCGGCGCCTCCGCGACGAAGGGGAGGGCTATCAGACCATCAAGGATGAGGTGCGGCGGGATGCAGCCGTGGATTTCCTGGCGCGCCAGGACCTGTCGCTGATGGATATTGCCAACCGTACGGGTTTCTCCGAACCCAGCACGTTCCACCGCGCGTTCAAGAAGTGGACTGGGCTCGCCCCGGGGGAGTACCGGCAGACGGTGCTGGAAGCCCCGGAATCCGCCGATCCTGACCATCAGTCACGCGTTCCCGCGGGATCGGGTGTGACCAGGTAGGGAGCCCCTGTTGCTCCGTGCCGGGTCACATGGACGCGTTCGCCGATGGCCGGTGCGGTCCGCGCCAGCGCCATGATTCTGACCGCCGGCGCCGCCTGCAGGCTCACCAGAACGATACAGTAGGGCGCCGGGCCGATGGCCGAGGGTTGCACCGCCCGATGCACCGTGGTCACGGCCTGGACATCGGCCAGCCCGGAGACCTCGGTCTGATCGGTGTCCGGACTGCCGCAATAGGGGCAGAAGCCGCGTCGCGCGAGCCAGCGCCGGTCGCAGGCCCGACAGTGCTCCAGGGTAGGAGGGGTGCCCTCGGGCAGGGACTTGTCGGTCATTGTGCGGCCTCCAGAATCAGGCTGACGTGGGAGGAGAGCACGCCGCCGTCGGCATGCACCAGCGCCAGGCGCGGGCCGCGTGCCGCCGGTGCCGGGGATTGTCCGGTCAGTTGGCGCACCGCCTCCACCAGATGGGACATGCCGCCGGCGACCCCGGAATGGCCATACGAGAGCAGCCCGCCGTGCGGGTTCAGCGGCAGCGGCCCGTCCAGTCCGAAGCGACCGGCCCGGACGTCCGCGGCGGCGCGTCCGCGCTGGCAGACGCCGATGCCTTCCAGCAGTTCCGCCAGCGTGACAGTGAAGCTGTCGTAGATGCCCAGCAGTTCCATTTCTTCGATCCGGCGGCCGGCCTCTGCCAGCGCGGCCCGCGAGGACTGCATCGCGCCCAGGTTGATCGGTTCCGGCGCCATGGAGACGTGCTGATGCGTGTGTGCCTGGCCGCCGCCGGTGAGTCCTACCTGCGGGGCGGTGCCGGGTGCTGCGTCCGGGCGGCTGACCACCACGGCCGCCGCGCCGTCGGAGATCGGGCAGCAGTCCAGTTGCTTCAGCGGGCTGGCGATCGGTTTCGACGCCATCACGTCGTCCACCGTGATCGGCTTCGTCAGGTGGGCGCCGGGATAGCCGATGGCATGGCGGCGCATCAGCACCGACAGTGCCGCCATGTCCTCCTCGCTGCAGCCGGTCTCCGCCAGGTAGCGGCTGGCCAGCAGGGCGTAGTACGCGGGCACCGCGGCGCCGTTGGGCACTTCGTGATCCGGGTCGCCCACCTGGGCCAGGGTCTGGATGGTCTGGTCGCGCGTCTGGCCGCTGAGCCGGTTCTCCCCGGCCACCACGAGTATCCGCTTCGCCGCGCCGGCCTGTACCAGGCGGCGGGCCAGATCCACCATGGCCAGCCCGGTGGCGCCGCCGACCTGCACACCATGGGCGTAGGCAGGCTGCAGCCCGAAGTGTTCGGCGAATCGTGTGGACAGCATCAGGTGGGGCAGGGTGGTGGAGTACCCGGTCAGCAGGCCGTCGATATCGCCCCGTTCCAGGCCGGCGTCGTCCAGCGCGGCGGCGGCGGCGTGGCTCATCAGGTCGAGCGTGCCGGCGGGTTCCAGGCGGCCGAACGGTGTCAGCCCGGCGCCGATAATGACCGGGGCCGTCATGGCAGCTTCACGTCGGCGGTCAGCGCCGGCTTGCCGTCCTCGCGAAGTACGGCGACCGTCAACCGGTCGGCGTCGTCCGTACTGTCCTGCACCTGCGCCGTCACCGTCTCGCCCACCATCACCGGCGCCGTGAAGCGCACGGAGACCTTCATGCCGGCCAGTGAGCGTTCGGGATACAGCGCGGCAAGCAGGTCCCAGACCAGGGTCAGTGTCAGTGTGCCGTGGACGATGGGCCCGCCGAACGGGGTTTTCGCGGCGAAGGCTTCATCGACATGGATGGGGTTGAAGTCGTCGGTGAGTTCGGCGTAGTTCAGCACGTCATCGCGGCCGAGGGTGCGCTGGATGTGTCGGGGTGTTGTCTGCATGGCTGGTGGCCTGTTTCGCGTTGATGTTCGGGCATTGTCTAGTCGGGCTTGCGCTCGACACGGTAGCAACGGCTGCGCGGTTACTGCCCTAAGCTGGTTCCGCTCAAGCGTAGGGTGCTCAGAGCCGGAGGCGATGCGCACCGGTCACGCCCATGGTGCGCATCGCTGCGCTCTGAGCACCCTACGGTCTGTGCCTGCCCCGCGTTGATGTTCGGGCGCTGTCTGGTCGGGCCTGGCGCCCGACACGGTAGCAACCGCTGCGCGGTTACTCCCCTACGGGTTGTGAGGCGCGCGGTTTGCGTAGGGGGGTAATCGCCGCAAGGCGATTGCCACCGATCCGGCCGGAGGCCGGAACTACCTGGCCCACAATAACGTCAGCCGCGCCCTGGTCAGACACCGCTCCCCCGACCACTGCTCGGCGTCGAACTTCACCCAGCGGCGGCCCTTGCGCAGTTCCTTTTCCGCGCAGCGCACGGTCACCCGCAGCTCGTCGTTCTCCAGCCGGTCGTCCAGGAATTCCATGTCCAGCCCGCCATGCACATTCCCCGGCGGGCGGCGGTCCACCACTTCGCTGTATCCGCGCATCAGCAGTGCTACCAGCATGCCGTGGGGCAGCGTGTCTCCGGGCATGGGCTGCCCGAGCCGGCTCCAGGCCTGTTTCATCTTGTCGTCGACGACCAGTCTGGTTTCTCCCAGCGGAGCGCCGGGCTCGAAATCGTCGAATGTACGTAGCGCAGCTTCGGTATTCATTCAAACCGCCTCGTTCGCCAGGATCAGGCTGTCCAGGCCGACCACGCCCTGGCCTTCCGGCAGGACGCGCAGCGGGTTGATTTCCGCGGAACCGATGCCGTCGGCGTGCTGGGCGAGGAAGGCGGAGAACGCTGCGATGGCTTTCGCGGCGGCTGCCACGTCGCTGCGTTTGCCCCCGCGGACGCCGTCCAGTATCGGCCAGGCCTTGAGTCTGCGCAGCAGGGCCTCGGCGCGCTCGTCGGTGACCGGCGCGATGTCGATGGCGACGTCGTTGAAGATCTCCACGAAGATGCCGCCCAGGCCGCAGACCACCACCGGACCGAACACCGGGTCGACGCGGCCGCCCAGGATCAGGTCCACGCCGTCCTCGGCCATCGGTGCCACCAGCACGCCGCGGATACGGGCGTCCTTCGCTGCCTGTGCGGGCACGTACGACAGGATGCGCTCGGCGGCTTTCCTTACCGCGTCCGCGTTCTTCAGGTTCAGCGCAATGCCGCCGACGTCGGATTTGTGCAGGATGTCCGGCGACAGCACCTTCAGCGCCACCGGGTAGCCCAGTTGCTCCGCGGCCGCGGCTGCTTCTTCCGCGTCCCCGGCCACCCGGTGGTCTGCCATCGGGATCCCGGCGCTGCGCATCAGTTCCGACGTTTCGGCCTCGTCCAGTCCGGCCAGCGCGGTGCCGGCGGGGCGTTGTTGTATCGGTGCCAGCGACGGCGCCCGTTCGCGCAGGTGCTCGCCGATGCGGGCGGAGGCGGCCAGCGCGTCCACCGCGAATGTGGGGTCGTCGAAGACCAGCAGGCCGGACCGGTCGAAATCGGTTTTCACGTCCTCGCCGGCATTCAGTGCGATGGCCACGGTGCGGTCGTCGAAGCCTTCGATGCCCTCGGCGATGGCCTCGCGCAGGCGCGGTCCCAGGCTGGGGTTGGCCGGCCAGTTCATGAAGAAGCTGGCGACGGCGTCGTGTCCGCCCTGGTCCAGCATCACGCGCAGCGCATCGCGCACCAGCGTCATGTCGTTCACCGCCTGGGCGGTGGTGTCCACCGGGTTGCCGGAGGCGCCGAAGGGGTTGCGTTCGTCCAGGGATTTCCGCGCATCGTCGGGCAGCGGGGTGAGTTCCAGCCCGTGGTCGGCGGCGGCATCGGCCATCAGCACGCCGGCGCCGCCGGACATGGTCAGCACGCCCAGCTTGTTGCCGCCCAGCGGCGGGCGCCGGCTCAGCGTGTACACCAGGTCGATGAAGGCCTGCGTGTTGTGTACGCGCTCCGCGCCGCCGAAGCGCACTGCGGCGTCGAACACGGCGTCGTCCCCGGCCACCGAAGCGGTGTGGGACTGGGCCGCCTGCTGGCCAACGGCGCTGCGCCCCACCTTGATGATCACCACCGGTTTGCCGGCGGCCCGGGCCGCCAGCAGTGCTTCCAGGAATGCACGGCCGTCCTTTACCCCCTCTGAATAGCAGGCGATCACGCCCACCGAGGGATCGGTGGCCAGGTGATGAATGCAGTCGGCCACGGTGATGTCCGACTCGTTGCCGGTGGTCACGAAGTGGGACAGGCCGATGCCTCGCTTGCAGGCCAGCATGGCCAGGTGGGCGCCGTAGGCGCCGGACTGGGAGATGATGGCCAGGTTGCCCGGGGTGGGTTCCACTTCTTCCAGGAAGGTGGTGAAGGTGGGAGCCACTTTCGACACGTTGCAGAACACGCCCAGCGCATTCGGACCCAGCACGCGCACGCCGGTTTCCCGGGCGGCGGCGACCACCTCGTCCTGCAGCGCCTTGCCGGCTTCACCGGTTTCACCGAAGCCGGAGGAGAAAACCACGGCCGCCCGCGCGCCCTTCGCCGCCGCCTGTCTCACGGCGTCCGGGATCTGCGCGGCCGGCACCGCCAGCACGAACAGGTCGGCTTCGCCGGGCAGGCTTGCGATGTCCGGATAGGCCTTCAGCCCCTGCACTTCGTCCCGGTTCGGGTTGACCGGGTAGACTGCGCCCTGGAAGCCGAAACGCTTGCAGTAGGCGATGGGTCGGCCGCCGATGCGGGTCGGGTCGCC
This sequence comes from Ectothiorhodospiraceae bacterium, assembly GCA_050485425.1. Taxonomy (GTDB): domain Bacteria; phylum Pseudomonadota; class Gammaproteobacteria; order Nitrococcales; family Aquisalimonadaceae; genus LSCE01. The sequence goes on from JBJHBJ010000028.1 coordinate 22,835, forward strand.
GGACGCGCCCACCACTGCGATGGCCTTGGGCTGGAACAGCGATGACAGTTTCGAATGGTTATCCATGGTGTTGCGGGCTCCTCCAAGACGACAGCGTGCTTAGGGAAACACTGATCAATTCCCACGTTCGCGCTCGAGACCGGTTTTCGTTCGTGGCCAGGAGCAAGGCACCGCAGGTAGTGGTTCTACCTGTGGTGGCTTGCGACGCCGCCATGGGCGAAAACCGGCCGAGCCCCAAGGGGTTACGTTCAGGTTTTTCGCGCTGCGTTGTTGCGGCGCTTGGCCGTGGAACCACCACGGCGCTGCGCACCCCGCCTAGCATCGCGAAAAACCTGAGCGTAACGCGAGCGCGGGAATTGACCAGTGTTTCCCTAGACCGGGTCCCAGGTGAACACGTCGCCGGAGCGGTCCAGTTCGAAGAAGCTGGACTTCAGCGCAGGCACGCCGTGGGAGGCGATGGTCTCCGGCGTCCAGCCTTCCGAGCGGTGCACGGAGCGCACCGGCCGCGGCTGGCTGACCAGGAAGATCTCGTTGTTGCGCACGGCGAAGATCTGGGCATTCACTTCGGCGGCGGCATCGCTGGCCAGGTACACGGCCATGGGCGCGACCTTGTTCGGCGTCATCTGCTGCAGCTTCGCCACCCGTGCCTGCTCTTCCGGCGTGTCGGTGGGAATGGAGCTGATCATGCGGCTCCAGGCGAACGGTGCGATGCAGTTGGAGCGCACGTTGAAGCGCTGCATGTCCAGCGCGATGGACTTGGACAGGGCGACGATGCCCAGCTTGGCCGCGGAGTAGTTGGCCTGGCCGAAGTTGCCGATCAGACCGGAGGTGGAGGTCATGTGCACGAAGGAGCCGGATGCCTGGTCCTTCATGTGCGGCGCGGCGGCGCGGCTGACGTAGTAGCTGCCGTACAGGTGCACCTTGATCACGGCGTCCCATTCCGGCTCGCTCATCTTGTGGAAGAAGCGGTCGCGCAGGATGCCGGCGTTGTTCACCACGGTGTCGATGCGGCCGAAGCTGTCCATCGCGGTTTCGACGATCTTCCGCGCATTCGCGGCCTCGGCGACGCTGTCGGTGTTGGCCACGGCTTCGCCGCCCTTCTCGCGGATCTCCTGCACCACCTTTTCGGCGGGACCCACGTCCAGGCCCTCGCCGTCCAGGCTGGCGCCGATGTCGTTGACCACCACGCGGGCGCCGTGCTCGGCCATCATCAACGCGATGTCCCGCCCGATGCCGCCGCCGGCGCCGGTCACGATCACAACCTTGCCGTCCATCATCTTCGTGTCGCTCATTGAAAACTCCTCGCGGTTACTTGTTCTGGGGCAGCAGCATCGGCATGCGGTCCAGGTCGCGCAGCGACCAGGCCAGGCGGATGAGCTGTGTCAGTTCGTCATCGGTGGCGGCGCCGCTGAAATCGGCCAGGCGGCGCGCCTTGTCTTCCAGTTCCGGGCGGCTCAGCGTGTTTCCCGGGTCGCCCTTGGGTTCGTCCACCCGGGCGGCGAGCTCGCGGCCGTCCTGCGTGGTCAGGCTGACCTTGCCGATCCAGCGGTTGGGGTAGGCCTGGTCCACTTCCGGGTCCAGTTCCATACGGACCTTGTCGCGGAAGGCGGCCACGGTCGGGGCCAGGTAGTCGCGTTCGAATTCCTGCACGCCGGCCCGGCGGTGCACGGCGATCAGGCCCAGGGTGGTTCCCATGGAGAACTTGCCCTGGTGCACGCTGGTGGGGATCACCACCGGGCCGAGCACGTCGATGGCGCCCTGGTGTACATGGGTGACCACCTCGCGGATGTCGTCCGGCGCCAGGTCGTGCTGTTCCACCAGCTTCAGCAGCGCGTCCGCTGCGGGGTGGGTGTGCCGGCAGGAGGCGTGGAACTTGAATGAGGTCTCCGCCAGTGCCCAGCGGCTGCCCAGCCGGTCGGTGAGCCGTGCCGGGTCGGCATCGCTGGACATGCCCGCGGCCATGCCCTGCGGGCCTTCCAGGATGTGACTGGCACCGGTGAATCCGTCCTGTGCCAGATAGGCGGCGGTGAGGCCGTCGGCGGCGGCCTTGGCCGTGTGCAGTTGCTTGGAATCGGCGCCGTCCCGCAGGAATTCCCACAGCCCGGCGGCCTGGGTGCCGGCCGAACCGATGGCGTGCAGCATCTGCTCCGGTGTCAGTTTCAGCAGCCGCCCCACGGCCACGGCCGCGGCGATGGTGCCGGCTGTGCCGGTGGTATGGAAGATGCGGTAGTGGGACCGACCCAGGAACTCGCCGATGCGGATACCGGCCTCGTAGCCGGCCACCGAGGCTTCCAGCAGTTCCGCGCCGCTGCGGCCAAGAGACTGGGCCACGGCCAGCGCCGGCGGAAACACCACGGCGGCGGGATGGAACACCGAGCCGTTGTGAACGTCGTCCTGTTCGGCGAAATGCGAGGCGCCGGCATTCACCATGGCCGCAAACAGCGGTGTGGTGCGGCGGCGCGAGATCAGCACTTCGGCGGTGCCGTCGGCCGGGCCCATGGCGCGTGCGTAGCGCTCGATGCTTTCCACCGGGCGGGCGCCCTTGCCCGCCAGGGCTGACCCGGCCCAGTCCAGGAACAGGTCCTCGGCGCGGTCCAGCACCGGGCCGGGGATGTCACTGATGCTCAGGCCGGCGACGAAGCGGGCAAGTTCCGCGGTGGGGTCGGCAACGGCCCCGTCTTGATTCCTGGCGATAGGGGTACTCATACCGCGCCCTCCGAATGCAGGGTTTCAATGTCGCTGTCCGCATAGCCCAGCTCCCGCAGCAGCGCGTCGGTGTGTTCGCCCAGGGCCGGCACGGCATCCATGCGGGCGTCGAAGGCCTTGGGCGCGCCGGGCGGCAGCAGCGCAGGCAGCGTGCCCTCGGGGCTGTCGATTTCCACCCAGCGCCGGCGGCTCTTCAACTGGGCGTGTTCCCAGACGTCGGGAATGCGGTTGACGTTGGCGTTGGCGATCTGGGCCGCGTCCAGCCGTTCCAGCGCCTGCTCGGCGGTGAGCTCCGAGAAGGCCTGGACGATAATGCCGCGCAGCTCGTGGCGGGCGGCGACGCGGGCCGAGTTGGAGGCGAAGCGTGGTTCCTCGGCCAGTTCCGGACGTTGCAGCACCTTTTCGCAGAATACCTTCCACTCGCGCTCGTTCTGGATGCCCAGCATCACCGAGCGGCCGTCGCCGGTGGGGAAGGGGCCATAGGGGTAGATGGTGGCGTGGGCGGCGCCGGTGCGCGGCGGCGGCTCGGCGCCGTCGTAGGCGTAGTAGAGCGGGAAGCCCATCCATTCCACCATGGACTCCAGCATGGAGATCTCGATGTGGCAGCCCTTGCCGGACCGGTGCCGCTGCAGCAGCGCGGACAGGATGTTGCTGTAGGCGTACATGCCGGCGGAGATGTCGGCGATGGAACAGCCGGCCTTTGAAGGCTCGTCCTCGGTGCCGGTGATGGACAGAAAGCCCGACTCGCTCTGGATCAGCAGGTCGTAGGCCTTCTTGTCCCGGTAGGGACCGTCCTCGCCGTAACCGGAGATGTCGCAGACGATCAGTTGCGGGTGACTGTCCTTCAGCGCCTCGTAGGACAGGCCCAGGCGGGCCGCGGCGCCCGGCGCCAGGTTCTGCACCAGCACGTCGGCCTGGTCCAGCAGCTTGCGCAGCACGTCGCCGCCGCGCGCGTGCTTCACGTCCAGGGTCAGGCTTTCCTTGGAGCGGTTGGTCCAGACGAAGTGCGAGGCCAGGCCGCGCACGCGCTGGTCGTAACCGCGGGCGAAGTCGCCCACGCCGGGGCGCTCCACCTTGATGACGCGGGCGCCCAGGTCCGCCAGCTGGCGGGTGCAGAACGGGGCCGCAATGGCGTGTTCCAGGGTGACTACGGTGATGCCGTCCAGTGGTCGCATGCTCTACCTCAGACTCAGAAGGACCGCGGCAGGCCCAGGATGTGCTCGCCGACGTAGGACAGGATCAGGTTGGTGGAGATGGGTGCCACCTGGTAGAGCCGGGTCTCCCGGAACTTGCGTTCCACGTCGTACTCGTGGGCGAAGCCGAAACCGCCGTGGTACTGCAGGCAGACGTTGGCCGCCTCCCAGGAGGCGTCGGCCGCCAGCAGCTTGGCCATGTTGGCCTCGGCGCCGCAGGGCTGGTGGCTGTCGTACAGTTCGCAGGCCCGGAAGCGCATCAGGTTGGCGGCTTCGGTGTTCACGTAGCTGCGGGCGATGGGGAACTGCACGCCCTGGTTCTGGCCGATCGGGCGGCCGAACACCACGCGGTTGCTGGTGTATTCCACCACCTTGTTGATGAACCACCAGGCATCGCCGATGCATTCGGCGGCGATCAGCGTGCGCTCGGCATTCAAGCCGTCGAGGATGTACTTGAAGCCCTTGCCTTCCTCGCCGATCAGGTTCTCGGCGGGAATCTCCAGATCGTCGAAGAACAGCTCGTTGGTCTCGTGGTTCACCATGTTGCGGATCGGCTGCACGGACAGGCCGTTGCCGATGGCGTCATGCAGGTTCACCAGGAAGATGGACATGCCCTCGGACTTCTTCTTCACCTCCGCCAGCGGCGTGGTCCGCGCCAGCAGGATCATCAGGTCCGAGTGCTGGATGCGGGAGATCCAGACCTTCTGGCCGTTCACCACGTAACGGTCGCCCTTTTTCACCGCCGTGGTCTTGATCTTGGTGGTGTCGGTACCGGTGGTGGGCTCGGTCACGCCCATGGACTGCAGGCGCAGCTTGCCGCTGGCGATGTCCGGCAGGTACTGCTGCTTCTGCTCCTCGGAGCCGTGGCGCAGCAGCGTGCCCATGTTGTACATCTGGCCGTGGCAGTGGCCGGCGTTGCCGCCGTTGCGGTTGATCTCTTCCATGATCACCGACGCCTCGGCCAGGCCCAGGCCGGAACCGCCGTACGCCTGCGGGATCATCGCGGCCAGCCAGCCGGCCTCGGTGAGGCTGTCGATGAACTCCTCCGGATAGCCGTCGCCTTCATCCACGCGGCGGTGGTATTCGTCCGGGAATTGCTTGCACAGATCGCGCAGTGCGTCGCGCAGTTCCTGGTACTGATCGGGTTTCGGGTGCATGGTCGGTATCCTTACTCGCGCGGCCCGCGGGCCGCCGGTGAATGGGTGTTCAGCCAGCCAGTTCGGCGGTGGCCTGCATGGTCACGGCGCCCTCGGCGTCCAGACTCCACAGCAGCGCCTCGCGACCGTCGTCCGACAGCCGGCCCTGGATGGAAAACGGTGTGTCGTGGAACAGCGGCCGCATGGCCCGCATGCTCAGCTTATGGATGGTGCGCTCCGGGTGCTCCCGGCTCAGGCCTTCCACCAGCAGCGTCAGGATCAGCGGCCCGTGGACCACCAGCCCCGGATAGCCCTCCACCTGCGTGGTGTAGGGGTAGTCGTAGTGGATGCGATGGCCATTGAAGGTGAGCGCGGAGTAGCGGAACAGCAGCACCGGGTCCGCCGACATCTCGTGCGACCACTGGGCCTCGGCCGGGGCGGGCGTGGGCGGCGGCGTCGCGGCATCGGCTTTCGGCGCCTCCCGGTAGGCCAGGTCCTGTTCCTCGGTGATCGCCAGGCCCGATTCGCCGTGGATCTCGTGCTGCACCGTGACGATGACCAGTGCGCCGCTGCGGCCCTGCTTGGTGGCGACGTTCTTGATGCGCGAGCTGCGCGAGACGGGTTCGCCCACGCGCAGCGGCTGGTGGAACTCGAAACGGCTGCCCGCCCACATGCGGCGGGGCAGGGAGACCGGCGGCAGGAATTCGCCGCGGGCGGCATGTCCGTCCGGGCCGAGCTGGCTGGCGCGGGTGGCTGGCAGGAAGTACAGCCAGTGCCACAGCGGCGGCAGCGCGTCGCCGTTGCCGTCCGGCGCTTCCGGGCGGTCCAGCGTGGCGGCAAGCGCGGTCACCGGCGCCCGGGTAATGGTGTCCTCGGCGTGTTCGGTTTTTCCGATCCAGGACTGGAGATCGTTGTCGGTTGCGGCCATCGGTCGGGGGTTCTCCTGACGGTGTTGCGACTGCGACATGGTGCCGCGCCAGGCTCGGCGCGGGCAATTTGCCATTGGCGAAGCAAGGCTTCGGCAACGCTGAAGCATAGCCAATGGAGTATGATGGCGGGCTGATACGGAGTCCGAGGTGCGTCCATGCAGCAGCGTCTGTTTTTCGATCTGGTGGATCTGCGGCTGTTCGTGAACATCGCCGACGCCAACAGCCTGACCCGCGGTGCCGAGCGCTCGTTCATGTCGCTGGCGGCGGCCAGCATGCGCATCAAGAACCTGGAGGATGCGCTGGGGACCAAGCTGCTGCACCGCGCCAGTCACGGCGTGACGCTGACCCCGGCCGGCCAGGCCATGCTGCACAATGCGCTGCTGATCCTGCAGCAGACGGAACGTCTGCGCGGCGATCTGCTGGAGTACGCCAAGGGCGTGAAAGGCCGCATCCGGCTGTTTGCCAACACCACCGCCATGACCGAATTCCTGCCGGCCGCGCTGGGAACGTTCCTCTCCACCCACCCGCAGGTGGACGTGGATCTGGAGGAGCGCATGAGTCACGACATCGTGCGGGCGGTGATGGAAGGCAGCGCCGATCTCGGCATCGTCGCCGGCACCGTGCGCACCGACGGCCTGGACGTACGCCCGTACCACAAGGACAGGCTGGTGCTGGCCACACCGCTGAATCACCCGCTGGCGCAGCACCAGCGCATTCCCTTCGAGGACGCGCTGGGTCATGACTTCGTTTCCCTGCACTCCGGCAGCGCGATCTATTCCTTCGTCAACCAGGCCGCCAGCGACCTGGGCGCCACGCTGTCGATCCGTGTCCAGGTCTCCAGCTTCGACGCGCTGTGCCGCATGGTGGCCGCCGGCGCCGGCATCGGCGTGCTGCAGGATTCCTCCGCCCGGCGCCTGGCGAAGTTCACCGACATTCACGTGGTGGAACTCACCGACGACTGGGCGGAGCGGCAGTTGAAGATCTGCGCCCAGGACGTGGAGGCGCTGCCGACCTTCGGCCGCGAACTGGTCGAATTCCTGCTTTCCACCGTCCCCGGGGAATAGGGGTAGGGTGCTCAGAGCGCAGCGATGCGCGCAGTGGTCTTGCGGGCTTCGATCGGCCGCCGCCGGGAGGTTTGCTTCCGGACACGCCGTGAATACGTCCCTGTAGGCTTGTCGATGAGGTCCCTCTCATCGACAGTCCGGAAGCAAACCTCCCGGCGGCGGCCCGGCATTGGTGGCACGGCCGCACCAGTCCTACCCCGGGGCCACCTCTTGAGGCGGCACCTGACCAAGGTCGGGGGCGGGAGCCTGTCTGTGGACTGTCGGCCGGAGGGACCCGGCCGACAAGCCCCCATGGACGGGTTCACGGCGTGTCCGCAGACAGGCTCCCGCCCCCGACCGGAACAGCACTACCGGCGAGCGTCGCTGCGCTCTGAGCACCCTGCGGGATGGTTGGATACACGGGGGATCAGTCCCCGCCCTTGCCGCCTTCCCTCAGCAGGAACGAGCCGCGGCCGGTGGCGACCTTCTTGCCGTCGGCGTCGACGACGTCACCCACGCCAACCACCACCTTGCGACCGGCCTTGACGATTTCGCTGCGGGCGTAGATGCGGCCCAGCCCGGTAGGGCGGAGGAAGCTTACGTTCAGGTCCACGGTGATCGGCCCGGCGTCGCGCTGGAAATAGGCCCGTACGCTGGTTCCGAGCACCGTGTCGATCAGCACGCAGTAGATGCCGCCGTGCACCATGCCGTAGGCCTGCAGCAGGTTTTCTGTGACCGGCAGCGAGATCTCGGCACTGCCGTCGGGTTTCACCCATTCCACCTGGATGCCCAGGTGCTGGCGGAACGGGTTGGTCAGGTTCCAGGCGATTTCGTCTTCGGTTGTCCAGGCCATGGTTCACTCGCTGTCAGATATCCAGTACGACCCGCCCGATGGCCTCGCGACCGGTGACCTTGGCCATGGCTTCGCGGAATTGCTCCAGGGGCAGGCGCGCATGCACGGTGGGCGCGATGCGCCCGTCGGCCCACCAGTTTATCAGTTGCTGCAAGCCCCGCCGGTAGGTGCCGGCGTAACGTTCACGTTCATCCACGACGCCCCAGCCGATGTACTGGCCGACATTGAAGCCGCTGACGGAAATGTTCTTCAGCAGCAGGATGTTGGCCGGTACCTGCGGGATTTCGCCCTGGGCGAAGCCGATCACGATGTGGCGGCCGTCCAGTTGCAGGCAGCGCAGCGACTGGGAGAAGACGTTGCCGCCGATGGTGTCCAGCACCACATGCACGCCTTCGCCCCGTGTCAGTGATTCCACTGCATCCCGGAAGGGCTGGGCGGAGCTGTCGATGACGTGCTGGGCGCCGCGCTCCCACAGATAGGCCGCCTTGCGCTCGCCGCGCACCACTGCGTATACCTCGCATCCCAGCGCCAGCGCGATTTCCACCGCGGCCAGGCCGACGCCGCCGGCGGCGCCGTGGATCAGCACGCGTTCGCCGGGGTGGACCTTGGCCCGCCAGACCAGCGCGCCATAGGCGGTCATGTAGGAAATCGGCAGCGCCACCGCGGCGTCCAGCGGCAGCGATTCCGGTACCGGCATCACGTGGCGGGCATGCACCACCACCTGCTCGGCATAGCCGCCCCAGTCCAGTACGGCGCAGACGCGATCGCCCACCGCCAGGTTGCGGACGTCCGCACCGATCTCCAGCACCTCGCCGGCGATCTCGGTGCCCGGTGCGAACGGCAGCGGCGGCTTGCGCTGGTACTTGCCCTGTACCACCAGCGTGGTGGCGAAGCTCACGCCGCTGTGCAGGACGCGGATGCGCACGTCGCCCGGGCCGCTCAGGGCCGGTTTCGGCACCGTCTTCAGTTCCAGCTCCTCGAAAGGACGCCAGCTCTCGCAGATCAAGGCACGCATGGTGCTCATATGGCCCGCCCCCTGTTCTTCCAGTACTGATCCCGGATCACCCGCTTCAGCACCTTGCCCACCGGGCTGCGCGGCAGTTCGTCCCGGAATTCGATGCGTTTCGGTGTCTTCACGCCACCCAGGGTCGGCCGGCACCAGTCGCGGAGTTCGTTCTCCGTGGCGGTATGGCCCGGCGCCAGTTGTACGAAGGCAGTGACCGCCTCGCCCCATTTCTCGTCAGGCAGGCCGATCACCGCGCACTCCTGGACGGCGGGGTGGGCCAGCAGCACGCGTTCCACTTCGTTGGAAAACACGTTGAAACCGCCGCTGATGATCAGATCGCGCTTGCGGTCCACCAGGTAGTAGTAGCCGTCGCCGTCCCGGTAGCCCAGGTCACCGGTGTGGTGCCAGCCATGGGCGGACGCCTGGGCGGTGGCCTCGGGGTTGTTCCAGTAGCCCTCCATGACCTGGTTGGAGCGCACCACGATCTCGCCCACTTCGCCGTCGGGGAGCAGCCTGCCGTCCTCGTCCATGATGCCGAGCACCGAGAACGGTCCGGGACGGCCGGCGCTGCCGAGCCGGTGTGCCTTGGCCGGGTCGCGCGCGGCTTCTGCGTATTCCTCCGGCGACATGTAGGTCATGGTCATGACCACTTCGGTCTGGGCGTAGAACTGGGTGATGCAGGGGCCGAACACCTCGATGGCCCGGCGGATTTTCTCCTCAGCCATCGGCGCGGCGGAGAAGCACAGGTAGCGCATGGAGGAGTAGTCGAAGTTCCTGACTTCCGGGTGGTCCAGCAGCATGTAGATCACGGTGGGCGGCAGCATCGTGGTGTGGATGCGCTCGTTCTGGATCACCTCCATGATGCGCAGCGGGTCCGCCTTCTTCAGCATGCGGATGGTACCGCCCATGGCGAAGATCGGCGGCGCCAGGCCGCCGCCGGCATGGGTCATGGGTGCGACCAGCAGCATCCGCGGGGGCTCGTCGAATCGCCACAGGGCCAGGAAGGCGGCGGTATTCAGCTCGTAGGAGAGGTTCGTGTGCATCACCCCCTTGGGCGTGCCGGTGGTGCCGCCGGTGCAGGAGATACGGAACAGCCCCTCTCGGTCGCGGAAACGCCGGGGCGGCGGTACGGGGCTGTCGTCTGCGCCGGCCAGCAGCGCGCTCAGGGCAGGGTGGCGACCATCGTCGGCGTCGATGCAGATGGCGCCTTCCAGCGACGGCGTGGCATCGAGGTATGCCTGCACATCCCCGCTGAAGTCGGAATGGTAGAACAGCAGGCGCGGCTCGCCGATGCGCAGGTGATGAAGGTTGTCCTCCACCGTGTTGCGGGCGTTCAGCGGCACCAGCGCGGCTTCGGCACGGATGATGCCCAAATAGGCCGCATATCCCCGGGCGTCGTTGGCGCTGAGTACGGCGATGCGTTCGTCCGGCTGGATGCCCCGCTGCATCAGCATGCGGGCCACGCGGTGGCTGAACGCCTGCGCTTCCCGGTAGGTGTACGAGGCGGCCTCGTCGGTCAGGCACAGCCCGTCCGGGTTCAGCAGCGCGCCGCGGTCGAAGAAGTCGATGACTCGCATTGTCTGGTCAGCCTTTCGTTGTTGTCTACCAGACCTGCGCCAGGCCTGGCAGCCAGAGCGACAACGCCGGGAAGACAATGAGCAGAGTGATCAGCACCGCCTCGCAGCCCAGGAACCAGAGCAGGCCCTTGAAGATGGTGCCCAACGGCACCCTGTTGCCGACCACGCTTTTTACCACATAGACGTTCATGCCCACCGGCGGTGTCAACAGGCTGACCTCGATGAGCTTGACCACGATCACGCCGATCCAGACCAGGTCCAGCCCCAGTGCATTGAAGACGGGCAGGAATACCGGCAACGTCAGCAGCATCACGCCCAACGGGTCCAGGAACATGCCCAGCAGCAGATAGATACCCACCAGCGCCAGCATGATCCAGACCACGCTCAGATCCAGTGTGGACACCAGGATCACCAGTTGCGAGGACAGGCCCGCCATGGCCAGGAAGCGGGTCAGCATGATAGCGCCGATAGCAATGAAGAAGATCGACGCCGTGGTTTTCATGGCCTCCAGCACCGCACGCTTGAACGCGGCGAACGGCAGCCGCCGCTGCAGCAGGCTGATCACCATGGTCATCGCCGCGCCCAGCGCACCGGCCTCGGTGGGGCTGGCAACGCCGCCGTAGATACTGCCCAGCACGCCGATTACCAGCAGCGGCAGCGGCCAGATGGCGCGCAGGCTTTCCATGCGTTCCCGCAGCGTGACGCTCTCCTCCGGCTGAGGAGCGAGCTGAGGGTTCAGCTTGCAGCGGATAACGATCATGGCGCCGAACAGCGCCGCGGTCAGCAGGCCGGGAATCACACCGGCCAGGAACAATTGGCTGATGGATTGCTCGGTGAACCAGCCATAGATGATGAACAGGATGGATGGCGGGATCAGCGCGCCCAGCGTACCGGAGGCGGCCACCGTGGCCGTGGCCAGTCCACGGTCGTAGCCGAAACGCAGCATTTCCGGAATGGCGAGCCGGCCCATGGAGGCCGTCGTCGCCAGCGACGAGCCTGATACGGCGGCGAAACCGGCGGAGCCGAAATTGGTGGCCAGTGCCAGCCCGCCGGGCGTACGGACCAGCCAAAGCCGGGCGGCGTTGTAGAGCAGCTTGGTCAGCCCCGAGTGGTAGGCGAACGAGCCCATCAGCAGGAACATGGGCACGGCGGACAGCGTCCAGCTCGCGCCGAATTCGTAGGGCATGTTGCGCAGCATGCCGAAGGCAGGGTCGGGGCCGCGCAGGATCACGATGCCCCCGATGGACACGGTGGCCAGCGACACCGCAATGGGCACCCGCAGCGCCATCAGGAACAGCAGCACGCCGACGCCGATGATCCCGATCGTCAGGTCACTCATGAAACCTCCTCAGTCGTACAGCGCGGACTCGCGCTCGCCAGCGTCCAGGGCGCGCTCGCCGGTGATGACGCAGATCAGGTCGTCCAGCGCGTGCAGCAGGAAATACGCGGCCATGACCACGCAGCCCAGCGGCACGAACCAGCGGGAGGGCCAGATGATGATGTCGCCCATGCCGGCGCTCCAGGTTTCCCGGATGACGGTCATGTCAATGGCCTCCATCAGACCGAACCCGGTAAGCCCGACCGAATAGAGGAAGGCCAGCACATTGCCGAAGCAGGTCAGCCCGGCCAGGGTGCGCGGGCCCATGCCACGGGTGAACAGTTCCACCACGATGTGATCGCGGGAGTAGGTGACCAGGCCCAGCGGCAGGAAGATCAGCGCCACCATGTAGTAGTTGGCCACCATCTCCAGCGTGCCCTGGATCGGCATGCGGAACAGCCAGCGCAGCAGCACGTCCAGCGTGACCTGGGTCATCATCAGCAGCATGAACAGGCCGCCGATCACCACCATGATCCGGACCAGCTGCAGCAGAATGCGGTCGGCGAGCTTCATCGATTACCCCCGGAAACGGCGCAGGAGGGGAGAGGCCGCGACGCCTGAGGTGACGTCGCGGCCGGGTGGCGGTTACAGGTGCGAGAAGATTTCGTCCTGCAGCGCCTGCTCGTAGGCGTCGAAGTCGTCCCCGATGTCCTCCATCAGGGCTTCCCATTTCTCCAGCGTGGCGAGGAAGCGGTTCAGCATCTCGGCGGGGTCGTCACCGAACACGCCCCGGTCCTTCGCAACCTGCAGCACGCGGTCGAATTCGCGGTCGATGTGGTTTTCCAGCTTCTCGCGATCGGCGTCAGTCACCGAGGCGAAGTTCACGCCAGCTTCCACCGCCTGTTCCCGCGAGTTGTCCGCGTCCCGCATGTAGCCTTCCACCACGTTGCGCACCAGCGCCGCCAGGTTGTCCGTGACCGCGGCGCGCTGGGCGTCGCTCATGCGATCCCAGGTCCGCGTGTTCACGGTCATGATGGTGGCGCCGTAATAGGAGCCGAACTCCAGGTCGCTGGCCCAGCGCGACACTTCACGCAGGTTCAGCGTGCGGAAATAGGCCAGCGGACCGGCGGTGCAGTCGGCCTGGCCGCGCTGCATGGCCTGGTAGATGTCGGCGGTCGGAACGGCGACCACGGTGGCGTTGAACTGCTCCACCCAGTTCACCAGCGGGGCACTGGTGGCGCGCACTCGCTTGCCGGCCAGATCATCCAGGCTGTCCAGCGGACGGCGGCAGATGAAGTGGTAGGTGGAAGAGCCGTAGTAGGCCAGCGGCAATGCGTTGTGGCGGCGGTTCTCCTCCAGGCATTCCGGGCAGTGGCGCAGGAAGAACTCGTTGGCCGCGCCTGCCGCCACCCGCGGGTCGCTGGCGGCGATCTGGAACTGCGACAGCGTCTCGGTGGACGGCAACTGGCTGGTCACCCAGGCGGGCACGACCAGGCCGGCATCCACCGTGCTGCGCTGGATCGCTGCGAGCGTGGCAGGGCCGTTGGCCATGACGCCGCCGGCATGGATCGTGACGCGAACCTCCCCGTTGGAGCTTTCCTCCACGGCCTTGGCGAAATGGTCCATACCGGCCGCCTGTACCGTGTGGCTGCTGGGAAACGGGTTGGAGTAGGAAATATTGGTGGCGGAAATGGCGCTGCTCGCAAGGGCGAGCGCGGCGGCGGTGATAACTGAGGCAGTGGTACGCAAGATCATGGTGTCCTCCAGGGCACGTCTCTTATACGGTTGGCGATGCTCCGACCCGGAGCCTGTTACCGCAGGAAAGGCCGCTTCGTCTGCGACTACTTGTTAGTTGCTCGCAAGTAAGTTGTCTGCACTGGACTCTTCGCGAGCTCCGTCAACAGTGCATTGGCAGGCCACTGCCCGCAATTCATGGTTTCCGAAGGCTGGTTTCAGCCAGCCTGAAGCGGTGGGGCGAGGGTGTCGCTGTTGACGGGTAGCAGCAGATGCATGCAGGTGCCGTGGCCGGGCTCGGTGTCCACCGCAATGTGGCCGCCGTACTCGTGGATGACACCGTGGATGGTGGCCAGACCCATGCCGCTGCCGCGGCCGATTTCCTTGGTGCTGAAGAAGGGCTCGAAGATGCGGTCCCGGATCTCCGGCGGGATGCCGCAGCCGGTATCGGCCACGGCCAGATCGACCCAGTCGCCGCGCAGGTCCGAGCGGCAGGAAGCGCATTGCAGTTGCAGCGCGCGTCGGTAACGGGCACTGATCGTGATCTGGCCCTGATTGTCCATGGCGTCGCGAGCATTGATGGCGAGATTCATCAGCGCCTGTTCCAGCAGCACCGGATCCGCCAGGACCGCCGGCAGATCCGGGTCCACGTCGGTGGTGAAGTCCAGCGTGGCCGGGAAGGTGGAACGGTAAAGGCGGGTGGCGTCATTCACGATGCCGCGCAGCAGCACGGGGCGTGGTTCTCCACGCTGGCCCCGGCTGAAGGCCAGCATCTGCCGGATCAGGTCCCGCGCCTGTTCGGCGGATCGACGAATCTGCCCCAGGTAGTACGGGATCTGCTGCTTCCCCTGGTGTTCGAGTTGCTCCCCGGCGAGCACGGCGTAGCCAAGTATGCTGGCGAGGATGTTGTTGAAGTCGTGGGCGATGCCGCCGGTGAGGTGGCCGATGGCCTCCATTTTCTGCGCCTGTCGCAACTGGTCTTCCAGCCGGGTGCGGGCTTCCGCAGCGGCATGGACCTCGGTGATGTCGCGCAGATAGCCCACGAACAGTTCACCGTTGTGGCCATGGGTGACCGCGATAGCCAGTTCCACCGGGAATTCGCTGCCGTCGGCGCGCATGGCGCTGAGCTCGACGCGCTTGCCGAGGAAGGGCCCCTCACCGTGCTGCAGGTAATGTTCCAGCCCCGTCTGATGGGCATGGCGATAGCGCGGGGGAATGATCAGCTTCGCCAGCGACTGGCCCAGGACCTGCTGCCGGCGATACCCGAAGCAGCGTTCGGCGGCCGGATTGAATTCGGTGATGCAGCCGTTGGCATCCATGCAGATGATGCAGTCCAGCGCCGCCTCCACGGTGGCGCGCAACCGGTCCTCGCTGCGCTGCAGCGCCTGTTCCCGTTCCCGGCGCTCGGAGATCTCCCGCGTGAAGGCCAGGATTCTGGGCACGCCGGCCAGCTCGGCCCGCTTCAGCACCACTTCGTCCCAGTGCAGCGAGCCGTCACGGTTGCGGCGGTGCCACTCGAAACGCACCGCCTCGCCGGCTGCCGCCCGGCGAATCAGACTGGCGGCCTCCTCCAGGGTATAGGGCGCGATGCCGGAACTGAGGTCCTCCACGCTGAGGGCGCAGAGTTCCTCACGGCTGTAGCCGTATTGCTGGCAGGCGTAGGGGTTCACGTCGAGGATGGCGCCGGTGTCCAGGTCGTGGATGAAAATGGCGTCCTCTGATGCGTCGAAGATCTGCTGGTAGCTTTGCTGGGAGAGCTTCCCGGCCTGTTCGGTCCGCTGTCGCTCGCATTCGGCCGCCGCGCGAACGGCATGAATGCGCAGCACGGCTTCGGTGCCTTCCGCGTCCACCATGCGTTCCCGGTGGGCCACCGCCACCAGGCCCAGCACCTCGCCATTGCTGTCGAACAGGGGATAGCCGGCATAGCTGCAGACGCCCTGGTCCAGTAACGCGGTGTCCTCGGGAAAGGATTCCGCCAGTCCGTCCGGTATGAACTGGAATCCGGCCTCCAGCACCGTTCGGCATGGGGTGCCATGCAGGGCGTACCGGATCGGGGGCTGCAGGGCTCCGCCGGCCCATAAACCCAGAGTCTGCGCCATCATCGGAGGCTCCTTGGGGACGACTGCGAGGTAGGCCATATCGACGCAAAGCGTGTGGGCCATACTGCGTACCAGATGGGCGTACAGCGCCGCGTCGGTCAGCCCTGCGGCACCCAGGCCGACGTCGTGCAAGGCCGTTTCCGTTCGCTTGCGCGGGGTGATCTCGGTGGCCAGGATGCAGATGCCGCTGAGCCGGCCCCGCCCGTCCGTCAATGGAAGGCGGCTGCTGAGAAAGGTCCGCGGTATGCCGCCGAGTTCCAGCGTTTCCTCCATTTGCACCGGCCGGCCGGTGCACAGCGCCTGGCGGTCGTTGTCTTCCGCGGGAGCGGCCAGTTCGGGTGACAGCACCTCACTCAGCCGTCTCCCCAGTGGGGATGCACAATAGGGTGCCAGCAGCTCGCCCAGGTCCCGGCTGAGGCGCTGGAAACGCAGTTCGGTATCCTTGACGCAGGCCAGCAGGCCGGGGCTGTCCATCAGCTGGTCGAGTATGCCGCCGTTGCCCGGCGTCGGCGCCGGCCGGCTCACGGCGGTGTTGCCGTGTCGCCGACGGCGGCCGGCACGTACATATAGCCGGCCCCGCGGACCGTCTGGATCAGGCATGGGCGCTCGGGATCCGCTTCCACCTTGCGGCGCACGCGGGCAACCCGTATGTCCACGCTGCGGTCGAAGGGATCCCAGTCCCGGTTCTGGGTGAGATTCAGGATCTGGTCCCGGCTCAGAACCCGGTTCGGCCGGGTGGCGAACATTTCCAGCAGCGCGAACTCGGCCGACGTGAGAGGCACCGTGGTGCCGTCCGGGCCGATCAGGCGCCGGGCGTCCAGATCCAGCAGGAACGGGCCGAAGCGGATGCGGCGGGTCTGGTCGGTCTGCGCGGGGCCGGCCTGCATGCGGCGCAACACGCTCTTGATGCGGGCGAGCAGTTCGCGGGGATCGAACGGTTTGCTGACGTAGTCGTCCGCTCCCACCTCCAGGCCCACGATCCGGTCCACCACATCGCTGGAGGCCGTGACCATGATAATGCCGACGGCGTGATTGGCCCGCAGGTCCCGGGCTACCGACAGGCCGTCCTCGCCGGGCATCACCAGATCCAGCAGCACCACGTTGACGGGATGTGAGGCAAGCACCTGCCGGGCCTGGCTGCCATTGGCGGCCAGGTGTACCTGGAGGCCATGGGAGCCCAGGTAGTCGGACAGCAGAGACCGGACCTGGGGGTCGTCGTCGACGACGAGGATGGAGGCGGTGTCGACCACCGGCGTGTCCTTCAAGTGGGGAATCGTTCGTATTGATATAGCCGGGTTCCGGCAACAAGCAAGGGGAGCCAGGCCCGGCGGCGGACTGCTGTCGGCCGCCGGGCCTGGCGGAGGTTACATGATGGGAGCCAGCGCGAGCTGGATACGCTGCATCTGCTGGTCGGTCACCAGGCTGGCCAGCACGGCCTGGAAACGCGGTTCGCTGACGCCGGAGACAATGTACTGCCAGCGGTAGGCGCCCAGCAGTGCATCGCCGACCTGGCGACGCTCTTCCGGCCCGAAATCCCGTCCGGCGATGCGGAAGAAGTAGCTGGCGTCGGCGGCCGCCTGTCCCTGCAGGATGCCGTCCACGGCACCTACCAGGGAGATCAGGTCGTTTACCGCCCGGTCGCGTTCCTCCGGTGTCAACCGCGCGTGCTCGCGCCGCCATTCCAGCTCATCCAGGATGGCGTGCTGGGATTCCTCGCGCCAGTGATACAGGAACACGTCCCTGTACAGTTCGGACAGCGCCTCGTCCGGCTCGATGCTCTGCCGGTAATGCGCCTGGGTGAACAGTTCGATGTGACAGGTCAGGGCCAGCACTGCCCAGGTGGATTTGCTCAGCACGGCGTTGGCCACCGCGTTGGCGTCGGCGCTTTGCACGTACCCCTCCGGCATGCCGGAGGCCACCATTTCCTCGATTCGACGGAACATTTCCTGGTGCTTGATTTCCTCGTCGCTGAAGCGGACCAGGGCTTCCAGCGCGATCTGGTCGCCCAGCCAGTGCTCGCGACTGATCTCCAGCACCTTGGCGTTGATGAAGCGCTCGGTGAGACCGAACAGGTAGGCGTAGGTGCGCCCCTGAACCTGGCTCATCAGGCGCTTCTCGTCCGCGTTCAGTGTGGTGAAGCTGTCGGCCTTGGTCAAACCGTCCGGCAGGAACTTTCGGCTGAAGTCGAACTGGCGGCCGCGGAATACGTCGCGGTCGATTTCCCAGCGGATGCGCTTGGAGACCTCGATACACTTCGCGTAGCGCTGCTGTGTGTTCTCTTCCCGCGTGGTGTCGATGACTGCGTTCATGGTGATGCTCCTCAATGGTCTGGATGGATGCGGCGCCCTGTCGGCACCGTGGAACCAGCATGGTCGGTACCGGTATCCGGAAGGTGTCAGCCCGGCGTGGGCTTTGTTGAGAAATGTTGCGGTGTTGTTGCCGGCACTACGACGGGGGGACGGCCCCGCCCGCACATGGCGGGCGGCTTGCGCTCAGTCGTTGACTGGCGAGGCGTCGGCCGTGGCGGTGGAGCCTGTGCGGCGCTCCAGCAGCAGCCGGCCTATCCAGACGGTATTCAGGGCGGCGTAGAACAGGTTCCAGTAGACCACGTGCATCAACGGTTCCGGCAGCGTGTAGAAATAGGCGATCAGGCAGCAGACGCCCGCCAGCGAGAGCACACGGAGCTTGAGCATGTGGCGCACGAAATAGGACGAAACGAACAGCAGATTCGCGAGCGTGACCAGCAGGTCCATGGACGTATCCCCGACATTGAATGATGGGGGCAGCATGGGAGACCACCGTAACCGCGGTATCTCCATCCGGTATCGGCATGTTGCCTGTTCGCACCGGACGATCATCCGGGCGATAACAGGCGGTTACAGAACGGCAACACCCGGAGGCTCGCCGGTTACCTTCCTTCCGTAGTGTTCCGCCTGTCCGGCCGTCATGCGTGCGGCCGCCAGGCGACAACACGACGGAAGGACAGGAACATGAAAACGTACGATCTGCCTTACTACCGGGTGCTGGGCGAAGGTGAACCGGTGCTGGCCCTGCACTGCAGCGGCGGCTCCTCGTCCCAGTGGCTTCCCATGATGGAGACCATGGCGGGCAGCCACAGGGTGATGGCCGCGGACTTGACCGGTCATGGCCGCAGCGCCGGCTGGGCCAGCGGCGAAGCGCCTACGCTGCGCGGCGAGGTGGCGCGGCTCGAGCGCCTGCTTGATGGTGCCGGCGAGCCCGCGCATCTGGTGGGGCATTCCTACGGCGGTGCGGTGGCGATCAAACTGGCGCTGCTCCGGCCGGACCTGGTGCGGAGTCTGACCCTGTACGAGCCGGTGGCGTTCGTGCTGCTGTCGCATGCGGCCGCCACGGTGCCGGCGCTGGAGGAAATCCTCGCCGTCTACGCGATGATCGACAGCGGCATGCAGGCAGGGAGGCCGGCCCAGGCAGCGGCGGTGTTCATCGACTACTGGTCGGGTGTGGGGGCGTGGGGGCGTTTGCCTGAAAGCGCCCGGGAGCGCGTCGCGGAACGCATGCCGGCGGTGGCGCATACATTCGAGTCATTGCTGGCGGACGAGCTGCGACCGGGAGACCTGCGTCGCCTCGGCGTGCCGGTGCTGTATCTTCGCGGGCGCTATGCGAACCTGCCGGTGACCGCGATCCAGGCAGTGATGCGGGAGGCGAACCCCGAAATCAGACATCGCGTACTGGATGGCCTCGGCCACATGGGGCCGGTGACGCATCCCGGTCTGGTCGTGCGCGAGGTGGCCGCCTTCCTCCGCACGCTGCGGCGGGATGCGGTGACCGGGGTCTGGCAGCCGCGGGAGGTCATTGCGGAGACGGGCTGAGCAGGCGCAGCCACCGTCCGCGCAGCAGCCGGGCGGTGGCTTACCGGCGGTATTCCCGGGTAATGCGCTCCACGGTGCCGTCGGCAATCAGCGCGTCCAGCGCCTGCTGCAAACGGGCCACCAGGGCGGGGTCCATGGTCTTGCTGCAGGCGTAGCCCATGACGGCTTCCTCAAGGATGTAGAAATCCCGGTAGCCGGCCGGATCGATGTCTTCCTGCGTCATGTTCCAGCGCGCGACATCGGAGTCATAGGCGACGGCCTCGAAGCGACGGCCGCGTAGCATGCGTACCATGATGCGGGCCGAATCGGTGCGTATGATCGGGCTTTCGGCGCCGGCCAGTTCCAGCAGGTGCTCGCCGATGTCGTCGCGGACCACACCGATACGCAGCGGTGCCAGGTCCTCCACCGAGCGTATGTCGACGTCGGCTTCCCGGGGACCGACGATGGCGATGCGAACCTCCACCAGCGGTTCGACGAATTGGAACAGCTCCCTGCGCGGCTCGGTCACCGTGGTGGCGAACAGGCAGACGTTGGGCTGTTCCTGGGCCATTCGGTAGCCCCGGGCCCAGGGCAGGATGCGGATATCGTCAGCCGTGCGCTCCACACCCAGCTTTTCCCAGATTTTCGTCAGGATATCCACGGAGATTCCGGTGGGCCGACCGTTCTCACTGTAGTTGTACGGCGCATACTCCTCGCTGATCCACTCGATGTCGTTCAGCGTCTGCGCCTGGACGCCGGCCGCAAGTATCAGACCGGCGGCCACGGCTCCCGTCAGCCCCGCAAGGCCGTGTCTACCAAGCCGGGTGATGCGTTTCAGGGCGTGCAGCATGGTCATGTCGTCCGTTATTTCTGTTTCAGCACAACCAGGGTGAGGTCGTCGTAGAGCGTTTGCGTGCCCATGTGACGCTTGACGTCGGCGATGATCGCGTCCTTGATGGCCTCGGCGGCCTCGCGATGGTGCGCCACCACGGTTTCCACCAGGCGTTCATGGCCATAGAGACCGTGTCGCTCGTCCGCGGCCTCGGTGATGCCGTCGGTGTAGAGCACCACGACATCCCCGCGCTGGAGCGTCAGCCGTGTTTCGTTGACGAACTGGGCCATGTCCTCGACCAGGCCGATGGGGAAACCCAGTTCGTCGGTGTCGATGATCTCAGTCTGCCCGTTGCTGCGGACCACGATAACGGTTTCATGTTGCCCGCTGATGCGAAGTCGTCCACGTTCCTGTTCCTCGCCATCGGGGGAGGCCTGATAGTCCAGCAGTGCCAGCGTGAGGTTCTTGCCCGACCCCATGCGCTGCACGTTGTTGTAGATGGTGTTGTTCAGCACTTCCATGACCCGCGGCATCTCCGCCTCGCGGCTGGCCAGCGTGGTGCGCACGGCGCTCTGTGTCATCAGCATGACCACGCCGCTTTCCAGCCCATGGCCGGTGACGTCGCCGATGCCGATGCGCACGCCGCCGTCATGGCTCAGGATGTCGTAGTAATCGCCGCCCACTTCGTCGGCGGGCTCCATGTAGGTGGCGATGTCCAGCTCCTTGATCGCGGCCAGCTCGTCCGGGGAGGGCAGCAGGATCTGCTGGATGCGGCGGGAGACATCCAGCTCGGCGCCGAGCCGCATGTTCTCGTCATGGGCCTGGTCGCGTTGCTCCAGCACGCGCTGAAAGGCGTGCATCAGATCATCCAGGCCGGTGACGATCTGTCCCAGTTCGTCCCGGTCATGGTGACGGATCTCGGGGCGCGGCCACTGGCCGGGATGGTTGGGGTCGATGCCGCCGATGGCGCCGTGCAGGCGGAGCAGGGGGCGGGTGATCATGAAGTAGAAGATCAGCACGACCAGCGCGGAGATGATCAGCGCCTTGGCCAGCCCCACCAGGACAATCACCAGCCCCCGTTCCATGAAGCTGCTGGCGATCTCGCCCTCCGCCAGCCGGACTTCCAGATAGCCCACGTGCTCCGTGCCGGCGCCGGCGGCGCCGTGATGCAGTTCAATGGAATAGTCGGTGATGTCGCCGAACAGCCAGGCGATCAGGGCACCCGGTTCGTCCACGCGTTCCCGGTCGCGCTGCGCGATGACGCCGCCGAAATTGTCGCGCAGCGCCACGCGCCGCATTTGGCGGTTGGCAAACAGGCCCTCCACCACCTGATCGGCCAGTTCGTCGTTGAACTGGTAAGCCGCTTCCGTCGCCGGGCCGCGGACCAGTTGCAGGGTGGACAGCGTCTGCTGCCGGATTTCGCCGCGCAGTACGCGCCAGTCCGAGGCCAGTTCGATGGTTGCGGCGATCAGCCCCAGCGCCAGAACGATCAGCAACGTGACGGCGGCCTGACGAAAGGTCAGGCCGGACGTGACCGGAATTCGGTTGCCGCCCGCCGACGTCGCCATGGCGCTATTCGAACGTCAGTTCGAGGGAGGGCATCAGGCGCTTCAGATTGTTCAGGGACTTGCCCTGCCAGGCGATGCTCTCCGAGCCGCGTATGGTCAGCGCGCAACTCTGGCGATTGCGCGCATTGATCACGAACTTGGACAGCGTGGCAATGCCGGAACTGTTCAGGAATTCGAGCTGGGTCAGGTCCA
Source organism: Ectothiorhodospiraceae bacterium (assembly GCA_050485425.1). GTDB lineage: Bacteria > Pseudomonadota > Gammaproteobacteria > Nitrococcales > Aquisalimonadaceae > LSCE01. The sequence goes on from JBJHBJ010000028.1 coordinate 44,848, forward strand.
GCGTGAGGTGCTCGCGCTCGTCCAGCGCTTCGTCGAGCAGACGGGATATGGGCGCGTATTCGGTCAGGCCCCCAAGGCGCAGGGAGCCGCTCATGAGGACGCTGCCCTGATCACTATCGAATTCGACAGTGTATCCCTCTCCAGTCAAAGACTGCATCGCAACTTGCTCCGTCATATCTTGATCGTTACCTGAGTGGTTACCCGGTGACCGGCTTCGGCGAGGGCTTCGAAACGCCACGCGAGTTCGGCCTGGTAATCGTTGATCATGGTGAGATAGCCGAGGCCCGCGGTGGTGTCGGAAACCGCGTTCTCCTCGATCTGGCTGATGTAGAGTTCGGTCGGGTCGGATTCCTGCAGACGCCGCACGAACGCCCGGAAGGTTTCCGCAGTGTTCCGGTTCGCCGCATTGCTCTCCTGGATGACGATCTGCTGCTGTTGCAGGTAGAGCTCCACGGTGATGGGCTCGGGCAGTGATTCGTCATGGAATTTCATCGCGTTTTCCAGCAACTCGTTGGCGATGAACGAGATGGCCCCGCGGATCTCGTTCTGCCGTCGCCGGGTGGCGGGATCGTTCTCGTCCAGCGGGAAGAAGGTGGTGACATAGTCACCGAGAAAATCCGCCGACAGGCCGTTGTTGCGCCAGCGTTGTCGCAGCGGTATCGAGCCCGGCCAGAAAGACAGCTTCAGCGATTCCGTTTCACGGCCGTGACGGATCGTCTGGATCTGTCCGAAGTCCTCTGTCATGCCTGCCCTGCCCCTTGTCGGATGGTTATGTGCTCAGTCTTCCGCGATGATCAGGTTGCGCCCCTGCTGTTTCGCCTTGTACAGGCGTCGATCGACTTCGGCAAACAGGGTGGACTCGTCCTCGTCGCTCGGTTGCATGGAGGAAATACCGATGCTCAGCGTAATGTGGCCGAACGGCGATTCCTCATGCGGGATCGCGATTAACGCGAATGCCCGCTGGATGCTCTCGGCAACCCGCAGTGCGCCTACCGGGTCAGTGTCCGGCAGCAGCAGCACGAACTCCTCGCCGCCGTAGCGGGCAATCAGGTCGCTCTCCCGGTGCAGTTCCTGTTTCAGCGTGTCGGCGATGCGCTGCAGGCATTCATCGCCTGCCAGGTGGCCGTGCCGGTCGTTGTAGGACTTGAAGTAGTCCACGTCGCACAGCAGCATGGACAGCCATTGCCGCTGGCGGCGCGCTCGCGCCCATTCGTGATTGACCTTTTCGTCCAGCATGCGGCGATTGGCAAGACCGGTCAGTGAATCCTGGCGGGCGGTGTTTTCCGATTCGATGTAACGGCCCAGCCAGTGCAGGTCCATCTGGTCGGAATGCTCGGTGATGGTCTGCAGTACCACTTCCAGGTCGCGGCTTTTCTGCGAAATGGTTGCAACCAGATCCCGTAGCTGCTTCTCGATGGCGCGGCGCTCCTGGATTTCCCGATGGAGCTGACGGTTGGCCAGTTCCAACTGGGATTCGATGGCGTCGCCATGTTCCACAGCCGTGGTCAGCGCGATCTCGAGATCGTCCCGCTCCTGACGCAACTGATCCACCGTGTGGTTCAGTTCCGCAAGGGTCTGCTCGATGTCGAGCACTTTGACATAGGGATCTTTGCCAGCCATCAGGTCGCCGGTTGCTTTTCTTTGACGTCGCGAGCGCGAGGAGGTGCCAAGTACGAGTAAACGCCCGACCGCAGGGGTAATTCTGTGACTTGGTCGGCATCTTCCACCCCAGCCCCGGAATTCTCCCTGACCTGTGCGCCAAGCGCAAGGGAAACGCTGATTAATTCCTGCGCTCGCGTTACGGCTGGATTTTTCGCGATGCCGGGTGCGGCACTCAGTACTTCCCAAGGGAAACGCGTCTCAGAATTCCATTCTGAATCCCAGGTCGACGTGGTAGAGGCTGTAGCCGCTGATGCCCTCCACCGATTCGAAGAATATGTAGGCCGCTCGCCCCCGCGCCATCTGGGCGGTCATGCCGGCGCCGATGTTGAGATAGGTGCGGTCCGGGGCGTCGGTGCGCAGGGCGAACGTGTTGCCGGTTGGATCCTCGAGGAAGCGGGCGTTGATGCGCCGACTGTCGTCATTGAACTCGCGCTCCACACCAAAGCGGCCGCTGTAGAGCATCACGCCCCACGGGTAGCTGGCGGCGTAGGTGAGCTGGACGGCGGCCTCGGCGGTTGTCGACTCGATGGTCTGGCTGCCGATGGCGAGCATCGCACCGGTGCCCGGGTTGTTCGGATTGCTCGGGCGTTCGGTGTAGCTGTCGATTTCCACCCGCACGTAGTCCAGCCCGGCCTGCAGGCTGGCCGTCCACGGGCCGCTGGCATGATCGTAGCCGGCGTTCAGCCCCACTGCGTACTCGTTACCGCTGGGCTTTGCCAGGGCGCTCTGGCCGTTGGGGCCGGAGAACACGGTGCGCACTGTGTCGTATCGGTTGTAACCCACGGTGACGATACCATCCACGTAAAAGGCGTTGGGAAGGAAATGCGTGCCGTACAACGAGAGGCTGTAACCGTCGACATCGACCCCGCCGGCGTTTGCCCGCAGGTCGGAATCGGTGCGGGTGACGCCCAGCGCGACCCCGGCGACGGTCTCGGAGGTGAAACGGTAGTCGATCCCGGCGGTGAGCCCGAAGGACCTGCTTCGGAAGCCCGGTTCGTTGTCGGTGCGCTCCCGGCTGCCGAAGCTTGCCGATCCGTTGACAAACAGGCCCCAGCGACTGAAGGCGAGAAAATCGTCGTCGCCGGCGCCACCGCCCAGGGCATTGCCGATGAGACGCACCGGCAGTTGCTCGCCGTGCAGGGCAACGGCCAGCCCGCTGGTGCTGAAGCCGCTAGCCCCGGCCCGGAGTTCGCCGATGCGGGTGGAGACGTTCTGCAGTTGTTGGCGCATCGTCTGCAGACTCGCACGCCCCTGCGCGGCCACTTCGTCCGGCGCCAGCCCGTCGTAGATGGCGCCCGGAACATCCGCTCCGGCGGCGGCGTCGCAGATGGCAATGAGATCGTTCTGCCGGGGCGTACGCTCGCCCTCCGGAATTTCCTGCAGCGCCGCGCAGGCGTTGTCCAGGGCGCCGGCAACCGTTCGCTGGCGATCCGTCAGGCCTTCCTGATCCCCCAGTCCCTGACTGATTGCGACGAACCGGCGCTCGAAATCCGCCTCGACCTGATAGCCGCCGTCGCCGCCGCAGCTGTCCGTGAGGTCGCTGATACCGACGCTGAAGCCTTCCGCGTCGCGAAAGGTCTCGTTGATATTGATGGTGACCGAACCGCTGTCGATCGTTTCCCCGGGGCTGTAGGTGCCTGCCGGTACCACCACGGTGGTGTCGTCGTTCTCCGGTGCCTGTTCGTTGGCGTCGGCAGTGACGAAAACGCCGAAGGCGCAGTTCACACCGGTCTCGAACGTGCTCTGCGCCTGCACGACGATAGTCAGCCCGACCGAATTGGCGGACGACGATACCCGTGCCGGGGGCTCGGGGTTGAACGTGACCAGCACCGAACCGTGCACCATGCAAGGCGCCGCCAGGAGCAGCAAGGCCAGCCAGCATGCCCCCCCGCGTGCGTGGAGGCGGGGGTCTTGGTCCTTGGACGCCCGAAGCCGCTCCACGGCGGCGGACTGGCGGAGGTCGTGGAATGTCGGAGTCTCGGTTGAGCCGGCCACGATGAATCCCCCAAAGAGAGTGTGCCTGCCCGCCGAGGGATCCGGTTAGCCGGGCGTGCCCGCCTCGATCGCCGGTAACGGTTGGCAGTGTCCCCATTTTGAGACTAGCCCAGCCTGCGCGTGTTGCCATAAGCGGCACGGATTTTTGGCGACCTGGCTCGAATCTGTGCCGCGCTCGACTAGACTGGCAGACATGCGGCGCTGCCATTCGGCACCTTGGAGAAGCACGAAAAAGGCAGGGAACGATGAGCGAGCAGCAGCATGTCCGTCTCACCGGCGAGCTCTCCGACGATTTCCGTGTCCTGCGGTTCTCGGGCGGGGAAGAACTCGGCAGGCTGTTCGATTTCACCGTTGAGCTGCTGGCGACCTCCGAGGAGGTGGCTTTCCCGGACGTGCTGGGTGGGAAGCTCACGCTCTGCGTTGATCTGGAGGAGGGGGAGCGGTATATCGACGGCTGTGTCGTGGCCTTCTCCCAGGTCGGCCGGCGCGGACGGTACGCCCTCTACGAGGCCCGGTTGCGGCCGTGGTTCTGGTACCTCGGGCTGACCCGTGATTGCCGGATCTTCCAGAATCAGACCGTGCCGGAGATCATCCAGGCCCTGTTTTCGGAGCACGGGCAATCGGATTTCGAGGATGCGCTCTCGCAGGACTACGAATCCCGCGAGTACTGCGTGCAGTACCGCGAGAGCGATTTCGCGTTCCTCAGTCGTCTGATGGAAGAGGAAGGCATCTATTACTTCTTCAGGCACGAGGAGGGCAAGCACGTGCTGGTGCTGGCGGATGCGCCGGCCTGCCACGAGCGCATTCCCGATTGCGGGGACGTGCTCTACCTGCCGCCGGGTTCCGAGCGGGGGCGGGGCACGGATCATGTCTGGGACTGGTGGCTCGGGCAGCAGGTACAGAGCGAGCTGTTCGCGCTCCGGGATTTCGATTTCGAGAACCCCCGCAACCCGCCTGAAGCCAAGGAGTCCCGCCCCAGGGACCACCAGGCCGGCAGCTACGAGGTCTACGACTACCCCGGCCGCTTCCTGCAGGCCGAGCCGCACGGAAAGCGGCTGGCCGCAGCGCGCATCGACGAATGCCAGGCGCAGTTCGAACATGTCCGCGCGGAAGGCAATCTGCGTGCGATGACTGTCGGTGGCCTGTTCGCCCTGAACGGGTATCCCCGCAAGGATCAGAATCGCGAGTACCTCGTGACCGGAAGCAGCTTCGATGCCCGGGCCGCGGACTACGAGTCCGGCCGCGAGAGCGAGGAAGCCTCCTTCAGGTGCACGTTTACCGCCATCGACAGCAACACCTGTTTCCGCCCGGCCAGGCTGACACCCCGGCCGGTGGTGCAGGGGCCGCAGACCGCGATTGTGGTCGGCAAGGCCGGCGAGGAGATCTGGACCGACGAATACGGCCGGGTCAAGTGCCAGTTTCACTGGGACCGGCAGGGCGCCCGGGACGAGAACAGCTCCTGCTGGGTGCGTGTGTCGCAGTCACTGGCCGGCAGTGGCTGGGGGGCGATCTTCATGCCGCGCATCGGCCAGGAGGTGATCGTCGCCTTCCTGGAGGGCGATCCCGATCAGCCGATCATCGTCGGCCGGGTCTACAACGCCGATTGCATGCCCCCGTTCGGTCTGCCCGATTCCGCCATGATCAGCGGCGTGAAGTCCAATTCCACGCCTGGCGGCGGCGGGTACAACGAGATCTCCATGAACGACAAGGCCGGCGAGGAACTGCTGCACGTCCATGCGCAGAAGGATCACGACATCGTCGTGGGCAACGACGAGAGCCACGCGGTGGGCAACGACCGTACCCGGAGCGTGGGCAACAATGAGCAGACGTCCATCGGCAATAACCGCAGCAAGGCGGTGGGCAGCAACGAGACCATCCGGATCGGCGCCGACCGCACCGAGACGGTGGGCGCCAACGAATCGGTCACGGTTGCCCAGGATCGCGCCCATACCATCGGCAAGAACGACATCCTGAATGTTGCGATATCACGCACCGCCTCCGTGGGCGCCAACGATATGACCAATGTCGGCGGTGCCCAGGAGACCAACGTCGGCGGCGTGCGCTCGGTCATCGTCGGCGGCATGCAGAGCACGGCGGTGGGATCCAGCATGAAGGAGAGCGTCGCCGGCAACCGGGATACGTCCGTCGGCGGCAATCGCAGCACCTCCGTGGGCAAGGACGACGCGCTCAACGTGGGCAAGAACCTGACGGTGGAGGCGGGCGACCAGATCGTGATCAGAACGGGCAAGGCCAGCATTACGATGAAGAAGGACGGCACCATCACCATCGAGGGCAAGGACATCACCGTGAAGGGGTCGGGTGAGATCAACGTCAAGGCCGACAAGAACGTGGTGATCAAGGGCAAGAAGGTGCTGCAGAACTGAAGCGTGGCAGTCGGAGAGGAGCAGAGCCATGGTTGATGATCTTGCGGAAGCGGTCTCCGGGCAGCGTATCGCCGGGCGCGCCGCCCGAATCGACGGCGTGGTGGTGGGGCTGCTGGTCGGCCTCGACGGCGACGGCGATCCGCTGGTGGCCTTCCCCGGCAATGCCGGGGAATCGGGAACACGCGCGCGCAGCATGATCGAGCTTCGCCATGACGACATCGGCAGGGAACTGGCCCTGATGTTCGAATGTGGCGATCCTGCGCAGCCGCTGGTGATGGGGCGGATGCACCGCCCCGACGGCCACGCCACGGTACCGCGTGGCCTGGTCGCCGAGGCTGACGGCGAGAGGCTGGAGCTGCGGGCGGAACGGGAAATCGTGCTGCGCTGCGGGCGCGCCAGCATCACGCTGACCCGCGCCGGCAAGATCCTGCTGCGCGGCGCCTACCTGCTGAGCCGTTCCTCCGGCGTGAACCGCATCAAGGGCGGTTCGGTACAGATCAACTGAGCGATCTGCCATGGAACTGATCAACGCCACCTCCATGCAGGCCGGGTACACGCTGGGCATGGAGCCCAGCGGGCGGGAGCACCTGGTGGTCGTGGTCAAGGGAACATTCGAGTTCCCCCGCCGCGACGAGCCCCCGCGCCTGGCCGAGGACCAGCTTCCGCTGGTGGCCGCGGACACGTTCACCGGCGAACCGGGGTTCTCCGCGCCGGTGCTGGAAACCGACTACGCGCCCTGGAAGCCGCGCTGCGATGTGCTGCTGAACGGCAGTGCGTACGCACCGGAGGGGCGTCCGGCAACCGAGGTTCCGGTGGGGTTGCGGCTGGGTTCCATGCGCAAGGCGTTTCATGTGGTCGGCGACCGTACCTGGCAGGCCGGCCTCATGGCCATCAGCCCCGGCCCGCCGCGGGCGTTCACCAGCATGCCCGTTACCTACGATCGCGCTTTTGGCGGCGTGGACGACCATGATCCGGACGAGAGCAGGCACTCGGCGTACATGGCGAACCCGGTGGGCAGGGGCTACCACCGCAAGCTCAAGGGTGGGCTCATCGACGGCACGCCCATGCCCAACACCGAGGAGGCCGGGCACGGCGTGAAGATGCCGAATCTGGACTACCGCCCGATGGCGTTCGGGCCGGTCGGGCGGGGCTGGAGCCCGAGACTGGGCTATGCCGGCACCTACGACGACCACTGGCTGGAACACGTTTTCCCCTTCCTGCCGTCGGACTTCCGGGATGCGTACTACCAGGCGGCGCCGGAGGATCAGCAGATCCCGTACCCCAGGGGCGGCGAGCCGGTCGTGCTGTTCAATCTCACCCCCGAGGGGCGCACCGCCTTCCGCCTGCCCGAGATGGATGTTCCCGTGATCTTTTTCCGGAAGGCGGGCGACCGTCACGAGACCAGCGCGGTCATCGACACCATTGCCCTGGCCCCGGATGCCGGTCTGTTCACCATGAGCTGGCGGGCCAGCATTCCGCTGCGCCGCAACATCTTCGAGATTCCTCAGGTGTTGGCCGGCCGGATGAGCCGCGCCTGGTGGCGGGCCCGCGAACTGGGCAAGGAATATCACTCCTCGCTGGCGTCGGTCGTGCGCGCCCGGCGCACCGGCGAGTCGGAGGGCGAATGATGAGCATCCCGCCGCTGGCGATCACGGCGACCGGCATGGTCACCGGCGTCGGACTGTCGGCACCGGCGGCGTGCGCGGCGATCCGTTGCGCCATCGACAACTTCCAGGAAACCCGCTTCATGGATTCCGGCGGCGAGTGGATCCTGGGGTGCGAGGTGCCGCTGGAGCAACCGTGGCGCGGCAGGATCAAACTGGTGAAGATGCTGGCGATGGCGCTGCAGGAATGCCTGGACAACGCTCCCGGCCTGGATGCGGGCGCCACCCCGCTGATCCTCGGCGTCGCCGAGCCCGCCCGTCCGGGGCGCATCGACGGGCTGGACGATGTGCTGATCCCCGAGGTGGAAGCGGAACTTGGCCGGCGTTTCCATCCAGCGTCCGCGGTCATCGCCGGCGGCCGGCTTTCGGTGGCCCGGGGCCTGCACCATGCCCGCAACCTCCTGGCCGCCGGTGAAGCGGATGCGGCCATCGTTGCCGGCGTCGACGGGTTCCTGAACGCACCGGCCCTGGCGGCGTACGAAGCCCGCGAACGCCTGCTGACCAGCACCAACTCCAACGGCTTCATTCCGGGAGAGGCCGCCGCCGCCGTGGTCGTGGAACTGGCACGGGTGAGTGAAACATCCCGGTTCCTCTGCATGGGGCTGGGGTTCGGTACCGAACCGGCGGGCGTGGAAGCGGAGGACCAGCCGCTACGCGCCGACGGGCTCGTGCAGGCCATCCGCGGCGCCCTGGACGAGGTGGGGGTCACGCTGGCCGCCACGGATTTCCGCATCACCGACGTGTCCGGCGAACAGTACGGCTTCAAGGAAGCCGCGTTGGCATTGAGCCGGCTGCTCCGGGAGCGCAAGCAGGAATACGACATCTGGCATCCGGCCGACTGCATCGGCGAGGTCGGCGCCGCCATCGGCGCGGTCGTGCTCGGCGTGGCAAGCGCCGCCGTTACCAAGGCCTACGCTCCGGGCAACAACATCCTGGCCCACTTCGGCAACGACGACGGCCAGCGTGCCGCCGCCATCCTGACCTATCAACCGGTGAGGGCCGCGTAATGGCCAACGACGTCTTCGCCAACGGCCGCGAGATCTCCTGCAAGGCAGCGGACGGCAAATCCATCGCCGCCTTCCCCGACGTCTGCATGACACCACCGGAAAACCCGACCACCCCGCCGGGCGTACCCGTCCCCTACCCGAACACCGGCATGGCCAGGGACGCGACCGGCGGCAGCAAGAACGTCAAGATCTCCGGGAAGGAGGTGATGCTCAAGAATAAATCCTATTTCAAGAAGAGCACCGGAGACGAGGCAGGCAGCGCCACAAAGAAGGGGGTTATAACAAGCGTGAACCGGGGGAAAGTGTACTTCACCTCCTGGTCGATGAATGTGAAGTGCGAGGGCGAGAATGTTGTGCGTCATTTCGATATGACGACACATAATCACGCGTCGGCACCCGGCCAGACACCTCCATGGCCATATGCTGACAGTATGGAGATTGATGCAGCCGGAAATACGGATGACCCATGTGCCAAAGACAAGGAAAAAGAACAGAAAGCGTGTGAGGAGTTCGAAAAGGATGGTCAGGATCCCTGTGAGATTGCCGGTCTTGGCGGTACTGCTCGGCCGAGAACGCACACCAGTGCCACTGGATTGATCAGCGCAAGACAGCAATCGAGCGCCAACGATTGCATCAATGCCCGGCGGTGCCGTCTCCAGCCATACAAGAATACAAAGAAAGGAAAGGGCGGGTGCTGTCCTTCGCAGACGGGGAATCATGTCATTCCGGAATCCTATTTCAATGATGTATCAGGATATGTTGCTGACAATGCTCCATGTATGTGTGTTACTGGAACAAGTTGGCACTCGGGTAATCATCAATATCTGCACTCGGCTCAATCTGTGCGCGATGGCTTCTTCAAGGATTCAAACGGGATGATCTCAATCGAGAAAGCTGCAGAGAACGGAGGGCTCGCGCAGAAGGAAGTTTTTAAGGAGGCAGGTTGTGATGAGGACTGCATTAAATCACAGGTTGTTAAAGGCCACGAAGATATGGGTCTTGATAAGAAAACACGCGTGAAACACGTTTCCATTGCTGAACAGGAAAAATACATAGATCGCCTGGTCGATGTTCTGGATGGGAATGTCACTGCCTGATGTGACTTTAGGGGCTGCTTATGATTCTTCAGGACCCTAACAGGGTGATTGCCGACGGGGTGGCAAGAACTCCGGACCTGTTTGCCGTCAGCCTGGTTGATGTGCGTGATCGGTTCAGCAGCCCGGACGCGTGCTTCCTTGCCGTCTGGCGGGACGGCGGCTGGCGGTCGGGAGTCAGTGTTCCATGGAAAATCGTGGGTATGGACACGCTCGGAGATCCGCCAGACCGGTTTGTTCTCCTGGGAGAGGAGGGAGATGTCTGGCTGCTAGGCGGCGGGCAACAGGAGGTAGAGAAGATTGACCGTGAATCGGGGCTTCCGCTTACCGGTATTGGAAC
>JBJHBJ010000029.1:0-51882 GCA_050485425.1 Ectothiorhodospiraceae bacterium
GCGACCTCAGACGGGTTGACGTTTGGGGTGGCGTTCATCTCTACCCTTAATATTCAATGAATAACGTCTACTACTTAATGTAGCGTGTTTGGCGAAATTTTCCTATTCCGGTTGATATTCCCGGCGCATGTCATCGTTATGCCTCGTAAATCCTCTCCCGCCAGGCACGGACTTTTCCGAGAACCGTGTCTCGATTAATGGTGGTCAACTGGCGGTCACGCAAGAGTTGCCGCCCGGCGACCCAGGTGTCGGTGACCTGCAGCCGGTTGCCGCTGTACACCAGGTGCGACAGCGGGTCGTACACCGGTTCGGAATCCAGACCGGACAGATCCACCGCCGCCAGATCGGCGAATTTCCCGGGTACGATCGAACCGGTGATGTCGTCCAGCCCCAGCGCCCGCGCGCCGTTCAGCGTCGCCATGCGCAGCGCGGCGGCCGCCGGCAGCGCTGCGGCATTGCCGGCCACGCCCTTGGCGAGCAGGGCGGCGGTGCGCATTTCGCCGAGCATATCCAGGTCGTTGTTGCTGGCCGAGCCGTCCGTGCCCAGCGCCACGTTCACGCCGGCGTCCCACAACGCCTGGACGGGACAGAAACCGCTGGCCAGCTTCAGGTTGGACTCGGGGCAATGAATGACGCTGGTGTTGGCCTGCGCGACCGCGGCGATCTCGTCCCCGGTGAGCTGTGTCATGTGCACGGCCATGAAGCCCGGCCCGATCAGGCCGGCCTCCTGGAGCCGCTGCAGCGGGCGTTTTCCTGTTTGCTCCACGCTCTGTTCCACCTCGAACGCGGTCTCGTGCACGTGCATATGCACAGGGACATCCAGTTCGTCGGCGAGCATGGCGATCCGCTTCAGCGCGGCCTCGCCCACCGTATACGGTGCGTGCGGAGCGAACACCGTGGAGATGAGCGGGCTGTCGCGCCACTGGTCTCGCATGGCCAGTCCCTTGTCCAGGTAGTCGTCCGGACCTTCACCGTAGGCGCTGGGGAAATCGATGACGATCATGCCCACCGAGGCGCGCATGCCCACCTGGTTGGCGACCCGGGCCGTGACTTCCGGGAAGAAGTACATATCGTTGAACGTGGTGACCCCGCTTCGCAGCATCTCCGCGCAGGCGGATTCGACCCCGTCATGGACGAACTCGGGGCTGACGTGGCGTTGCTCGGCGGGCCAGATGTGTTCCTGCAGCCATTCCATGAGCGGCAGATCGTCGGCCAGGCCCCGCATCAGATTCATGGCAGCGTGCGTGTGCGCGTTGATCAGGCCCGGCATCAGCACATGGCGGGGTAGGTCGACCTGCCTCTCGGGCGCGTAGCGTGCAGTGGCTTCGTCTGACGGCAGTACCGCCAGCACCCGGCCGTCACGGATCGCCACCGCGTGGTTCTCCAGTACGGCGCCGTCCGGTTCAACCGGTATCACCCAGCGTGCGTGAATCAGCGTTTCTATCTGTTCCGTTCGTTCCATGGTCACCTCCAGGGCGCAGTATACCGCGCCAGGGAAGCGTTGAAGTATTCACGCTGGCGCTCCCGAAGGGCGGCCCTGGGACGCGCCCTGGCGTTCTTGCCAAGGGCGACGGCCATTGACGGCGAATGCCGTCTAGCCCGGACGCGTCTCAGGGCCGCAGAAACGCTGCGAACTTCTGTTAAGGGACACTAGTCTTGGCCGGGCGGCAATCTGTGAGAAAATGGGGTTTTCGGCAGCGTGAATGCGCTTCCTCAGACGCCAGGAGGCATGGCATGCAGTGTTACGATACCGTTCGCCCCATCCGCTGGCAGGACGATGGCCTGCGGTTGCTGGACCAGCGGCTGCTGCCTGACGAGGTGCGCGAACTCCACTGCCGTGACTACCGGGCCGTGGCCCGGGCGATTTCCGATATGGTGGTGCGCGGCGCCCCGGCCATTGGCATTGCAGCCGCCTACGGCGCTGTGCTCGCCGCCCGGGAGTGTTGGCCGCAGGGTGGGCGCGCGGCGTGGTTGGAGGCCTTGCAGGTGCTGGCCGAATCCCGGCCCACGGCGGTGAATCTGGCCTGGGCGCTGGAGCGCATGACCGAGGTCAGGCTGGACCCCCTGTCCAGTCCCGAAGTCCGGTTGCTGCAGGAAGCTCAGGCCATCGAGCGGGAGGATCTGGCCGCCAACAGGGAAATGGGCCGACTGGGGGCGGATCTCATCCAGCCCGGTGGCGGTGTGCTCACGCATTGCAATACCGGTTCGCTGGCCACCGGCGGTTTCGGTACCGCGCTTGGCGTCATCCGCCAGGCCTGGTCGGACGGGCGGCTGAAAGCGGTGTATGCGGACGAGACCCGTCCCTGGCTGCAAGGCGCCCGGCTGACCGCCTGGGAACTGCAGCAGGACGGGATTCCGGTCACCCTGCTGGCGGACGCGGCGGCACCGCTGCTGATGCGGCAGGGCAAGGTGCGCTGGGTGGTGGTCGGTGCCGACCGGATTACGGCCAACGGGGATGTGGCCAACAAGATCGGCACCTACGGCCTTGCGGTGGCCGCACGCCATCACGGCGTGCGCTTCATGGTGGTGGCACCGAGTTCCACGGTGGACATGCGTCTGGAAAACGGCGCGGCGATACCGCTGGAACATCGGCGGGCGGAGGAACTGCTCGGTCTGGCCGGGCGGCGGATTGCGCCGGCCGGCGTCGAGGGGTGGAACCCGGTGTTCGACGTGACCCCGGCCGAACTGGTGGACGTGCTGGTCACCGAGCGGGGCGTGGTCCACACGCCGGACACCGAACGCATGGCGGAGCTGTTCGGTCGTGATACAGTCCGCAACCGGACCTTGCTCGGCACTGACTGATGCCGCGCGGCAATGACACATAACAACGGGTTTCCAATGTCGGGTTACAGGACCGCAGTGGGCATCTATGTGGATGCCGCCAATATCCAGATCAACGGCGGTTTCGGCATGCAGTACGATGTGCTGCGGGAGTACGCCTGCCGTGGCTACGGCGAACCCGTCCGGTTGAACGCCTACGTCACCTACGACGAGGAACGCGGCAAGCGCGACCGCCAGTACGCGGTGCGTACAAACAACTTCTTTTCCACCATCCGCGAGTTCGGCTACAAGGTCATCATCAAGCCATACAAGTGGTACAAGGACGACGAAGGCAACGCTTACGCCAAGGCCAACGCCGACCTGGACATGGCGGTGGATGCTCTGCTGCAGTCGCAGAGTCTGGGGCGGGTGCTGCTCGCCACCGGCGACGGGGATTTCGTCCAGGTGGTGCGCGCGTTGCAGAACCAGGGCTGCCGGGTGGAAGTGCTTGCATTCGACAATGTTTCGTCGGATCTGCGCCGCGAGGCGGACGTCTACCTCTCCGGTTACCTGGTTCCCAACCTGCTGCCCACGGGGCGTAATGGCGAGCGGCCGCCCTGGGGCGAGACCGGCTCGCGGGTGCGGGGCATCTGCTATCACCGGAATACCGACGGCTTCGGCTTCCTGCGTTTTCTGAAGCACATTTCCGACGAGTTGTGGATTACCGATACCCGTAACCCGGAATCGCCTTACACGTCGGCCTATTTCCGCGACAGCGACCTGCCGGAGGGCGTACGGGGTGCTGACCTGCCCAGCCACAGGCTGCTGTTCGAGTTCGATGTCCAGGCCTCGACGGTGAAGGAAGGCGGCTTGCAGGCCACCAACATACGGCTGGTGGGCCAGCCCTGATGCCGCCGGAGCTCTGGTGGGGGCTCGGCCTGGCCGCGGTCGTGGTGTGGTGGCGCCAGGCGACGCTGGCGCTGGAGGCCGCGCGTTCCGCAGGGCGCCGGGCCTGCCGGCAGGCGGAGGTGCAGTTTCTGGACGATAGTGTGGTACGGCTCCGGATTCGTCTGGAGAGGGGCGCCGGGGGGCGTGTGCACGTGCGGCGGCGCTACGGTTTCGAGTTTGCCACGCTGGGAGACCGGCGTTACCGGGGCTGGGTCGACGTGGCTGGCCGCCGTGTCCTGAAGGTGGAGCTGGAACCGCACGCGGTGCCGGAAGAGTCCGGCAGGCCATCAGTGGAGTGAGACCGCATGACAATGATTTCGAGGGTGTTCCTGGTCCTGTTCGCATGCCTGTCCATGGGGCTTGCCGGGGCTGCCGATTCCGACAGAGAAGGAGATGTACCCATGGTGGTGTTTGAGACCAGCCACGGCGATATCACGATCGAAATGTTTCCCGACGAGGCTCCGATCACCGTGGAGAACTTTCTCTCCTACGTGGACGATGGCTTTTTCGACGGCACCGTCTTCCACCGGGTCATGCCCGGCTTCGTGATCCAGGGCGGTGGTTTCGATGCGGACATGAACCAGAAGGAGACCCGCGACCCGATCAGGAACGAGGCCGACAACGGCCTGAAGAACGATCGCGGCACGCTCTCCATGGCACGCACCCAGCAGGTGAACAGTGCCACCTCGCAGTTCTTCATCAACCTGAACGACAACGCCTTCCTGAACCACGGCGCGCGGGATTTCGGCTATGCCGTGTTCGCTCGCGTGGTGGAAGGCATGGACGTCGTCGACGAGATCGCCAAGGTGCCCACCGGCTCCCACGGCCCGCACCAGAACGTGCCCCGTGAGCCGGTGGTGGTCAGCAAGGCCTACCGCAAGGAATAGTGCCACCACGGGCGTTCGCGCACCGGGACGGGAGCATGCCCGTCCCGGTGCGCTGTGATATGATCCTGCGTTTTCCCGAGTCCTGTTCCGCCGTCCGGCGGCAGCACACCGGTTGATCCTGATAAAAGCAGAGAGCGTCGATGTCGAACGTCGCGAAGGAAATACTGCCCGTCAATCTCGAAGACGAGATGAAGCAGTCCTACCTGGATTACGCCATGAGCGTCATTGTGGGGAGGGCGCTTCCGGATGTCAGAGACGGGTTGAAGCCAGTTCACCGCCGCGTGCTGTACGCCATGCGGGAGTTGGGCAACGACTGGAACCGGCCCTACAAGAAGTCCGCCCGCGTGGTCGGTGACGTGATCGGTAAGTACCATCCGCATGGCGATTCTGCCGTCTACGACACCATCGTGCGCATGGCCCAGCCCTTTGCCATGCGCTACATGCTGGTGGACGGCCAGGGCAACTTCGGTTCGGTGGACGGCGACGCGCCGGCAGCCATGCGGTACACCGAGGTGCGCATGGCGCGCATCGCCCACGAGCTCCTTGCGGACATCGACAAGGAAACGGTGGATTACAACGACAACTACGACGGTTCCGAACGGGAACCGGTCGTGTTGCCGACCCGTATCCCCAATCTGCTGGTCAATGGCGGCTCCGGTATCGCCGTGGGCATGGCCACCAACATCCCGCCGCACAACTTGCGGGAAGTGGTGGATGCCTGTATCGCCCTGATCGACGACGACGACCTGACAGTCGACGAACTGATTCGCTACATCCCCGGTCCGGATCTGCCCACCGCCGCCATCATCAATGGCACCTCGGGCATCCACGAGGCGTATCACACCGGTCGCGGCCGCCTGATCATGCGTGCGCGCACGCACATCGAGGAAGACGACCGCAACGGCAAGCTCAGCATCATCGTCACCGAACTGCCGTACCAGGTGAACAAGGCGCGCCTGCTGGAGAAGATCGCCGAACTGGTCAAGGAAAAGCGTATCGAGGGGATCACCGAGCTGCGCGACGAGTCCGACAAGGACGGTATGCGCATGGTCATCGAGCTGCGCCGCGGCGAGGTGGCCGAGGTGGTGCTGAACAACCTGTTCCAGCATACCCAGCTGCAGACTGTCTTCGGCATCAACATGGTGGCGCTGGTGGACGGCCAGCCCCGCTTGCTGAATCTGCGCGATATTCTCGATGCCTTCCTGCGCCATCGCCGTGAGGTGGTGACCCGCCGCACCATCTATGAACTGCGCAAGGCCCGCGAGCGGGCCCACGTGCTGGAAGGCCTGGCGGTTGCCCTGGCCAATATCGACGAGGTGATCGAGCTGATCAAGGCCTCGCCCAGCCCGGCCGAGGCCAAGCAGGCCCTGGTTGCCCGTCTCTGGCAGCCGGGCATGGTCAACGACATGCTCGCCCGTGCCGGCGCCGACGCATCGCGGCCAGAAGGCCTCAGCCGCGAATTCGGCCTGGTGGAGGGCGGCTACCGCCTCACCGAGACCCAGGCCCAGTCCATCCTGGACTTGCGGCTGCACCGGCTCACCGGGCTGGAGCAGGACAAGATCCTGGATGAATTCCGGGAGCTGCTGGATCGCATCGCCGACCTCATCGAGATTCTCGATAGCACCGATCGGCTGATGCAGGTGATCCGCGAGGAACTGGAGGCGGTCAAGGAACAGTACGGCGACGACCGGCGCTCGGAGATCCTGGAGAACCGCCTGGATCTCACCATGGAGGACCTGATCACGCCGGAAGACGTGGTGGTGACGCTCTCGCACCTGGGTTACGCCAAGTACCAGCCGCTGACCGCCTACCAGGCCCAGCGCCGTGGCGGCCGCGGCAAGAGCGCCACCGCGATGAAGGACGAGGACTTCGTTGATCAGCTCTGGGTGGCCAACACTCACGATACGCTGCTGTGCTTCTCCAGCAACGGCAAATGCTACTGGCTGAAGGTGTACGAGTTGCCGCAGGGCAGTCGCGCCTCCCGCGGCAAGCCCATCGTCAACCTGCTGCCGCTGGAGGAAGGCGAGCGCATCAACGCCGTGCTGCCGGTGCGCGAGTTCGACGAGGCCCATTTCGTGTTCATGGCCACCCGCAACGGGACGGTGAAGAAGACGCCGCTGTCCCATTTCTCGCGCCCGCGCTCCACCGGCATCATCGCGCTGGACCTGCGCGGCGAGGATTACCTGGTCAACGTCGGTATCACTGATGGCGAGCGCGACATCATGTTGCTCAGCAATACCGGCAAGGCCATGCGTTTCCAGGAAAACGAGGTGCGGGCCATGGGCCGCACCGCCGCCGGTGTCCGCGGCATGCGCCTGGACAAGGGGCAGTACGTGATCGCGCTGCTGATCCTGGGCGAGGGTGACATTCTGACCGCCACCGAGAACGGCTACGGCAAGCGGACCCCGCTGGACGACTACCCGCGCCGCGGCCGCGGCGGCATGGGCGTGATCTCCATACGCACCGGCGATCGCAACGGCGAGGTGGTCGGTGCGGTCCAGGTGGTGGAAAACGACGAAATCATGCTGATTACGCGCAAGGGCACACTGGTGCGCACTCCGGTGTCCGGCATCTCGACCATGAGTCGCAATACCCAGGGCGTGAAACTCATCTCGCTCGGCAAGGACGAGACGCTGGTGGGGCTTGAGCGGCTCGAACTGCTGGACGATGACGAGGGCGATATCGACGGCGACGAGAGCGAAGCACCGTCCGACGATTGAGCGCACCGCCGCGCTGGGGCATGGCACGGGCCTCCTGCGGTTGCCTGTGCCCCTGCTGAATTCAATCTGCTTCGAGGAGTCATTTGCAATGGCACGTGTGTACAACTTTAGCGCCGGTCCGGCCATGTTGCCGGAAGCCGTGCTGAAGCAGGCCGCAGAGGAAATGCTGGACTGGCAGGGCAGCGGCATGTCGGTGATGGAGATGAGTCATCGCGGCAAGGAGTTCGTTTCCATCGCAGCCCGGGCCGAGCAGACCCTGCGCGAGCTGATGGCCATTCCCGACAACTACAAGGTGCTGTTTCTCCAGGGTGGCGCCACCGGGCAGTTCTCCGCCATTCCGATGAATCTGCTGCGGGGCAGGAAGACGGCCGACTACATCAACACCGGCTCGTGGTCGAAGAAGGCCATCAAGGAAGCCAGGGCCTACTGCGAGGTGAACGTGGCGGCCGCCAGTCCGGACGATGTGCTGACCATCCCGCCGCGCGGCGAATGGCGCCTTGGCGACGATGCCGCCTATGTGCACTATACGCCGAACGAGACCATCTCCGGCGTGGAATTCCATTGGGTGCCCGAGGTGGATGCGCCACTGGTGGCCGACATGTCCTCCACCATCCTGTCACGGCCGGTGGACGTGTCGAAATTCGGCCTGATCTACGCCGGCGCCCAGAAAAACATCGGACCCGCCGGCATCACGCTGGTGATCGTCCGGGACGACCTGATCGGCGAGACACTGCCCGGCACGCCTTCCATCTGGGACTACCAGGCCATGGCGGACGCGGACTCCATGTCCAATACACCGCCCACCTACGCCTGGTATATCGCCGGGTTGGTGTTCCAGTGGATCAGGGAGCAGGGCGGCCTCGAAGCCATGGCCTCGCTGAACCGCCGCAAGGCCGAGAAACTCTATGGCGCCATTGATCAGTCGGATTTCTACAGCAACCCGGTGGACCCCGACTGCCGTTCCTGGATGAACGTGCCTTTCGTGCTGGCGGACAAGTCGCTGGACGACGCTTTCCTGGCCGAGGCCAAGCAGGCCGGTCTGACCACCCTGAAGGGTCACCGCAGCGTTGGCGGCATGCGGGCGAGCATCTACAACGCCATGCCCGAGGCCGGGGTCGACCGCCTGGTCGAGTTCATGGCGGAGTTCGAGCGCCGCAACGGCTGAACCGCCCGCAGTCCCCGGCGGCCTGGCCGCCGGGGACGCGTTTCGGAGCAAGCAGGAGTTCCACGTGTACAAGATCCAGACGCTGAACAATATTTCGGTCAAGGGGCTGGAGCGCCTGCCCCGCGACAGCTATGAGGTGGCCTCGGAAATCGGCCATCCGGACGCCATTCTGGTCCGTTCCTTCAAGATGCATGACATGGAAATCCCCGGGAGCGTGCTGGCCATCGGACGGGCCGGCGCCGGCGTCAACAATATCCCGGTGGAGACGCTGAGCAGTCGTGGCGTCGCCGTGTTCAACGCGCCCGGCGCCAATGCGAATGCCGTGAAGGAACTGGTGCTGACCGGCTTGTTCCTCGCCGCGCGCAATGTCTGCCAGGCGTGGGATTACGCGCGCCGGCTGGAAGGCAGCGATGCCGAACTGCACAAGCAGGTGGAGGCCGGCAAGAAACAGTATGTGGGTTACGAACTTCCCGGGCGGACGCTGGGAGTGATCGGCCTGGGTGCGATCGGCGTGCAGGTGGCCAATGCCGCGCATGCCCTGGGCATGAACGTCGTCGGCTTCGACCCCGGCATCACCGTCAATCGCGCCTGGGAGCTGGACCGCGGGGTACAGCAGGCCCACAGCGTTGATGACGTGGTCAGCCGTTCCGACTTCGTTACCGTGCACGTACCGGTGAACGATCATACGCGGAACCTGATCAACGCCGATCGTCTTCGCATGATGCCGGAAGGCGGTGTGGTGCTGAATTTCGCCCGCGAGGGCATCGTCGATGACGCGGCTGCGGTGAAGGCGCTGGACGACGGTCATCTGTCCGCCTACATCAATGATTTCCCCAGCAATCTCACCAAGGCACATCCGCGTTGCGTGACCCTGCCGCACCTGGGGGCTTCCACCCGCGAGGCCGAGGAGAACTGTGCAGTCATGGTGGCCGATCAGCTCCGGGATTATCTGGAGCACGGCAACGTCCGCAATTCGGTCAATTTCCCGGAAATGGTCATGCCGCGCGGCGGCAAGGGCGACCGGCTCGCGGTGGTGAACGCCAACGTGCCGAACATGCTGGGCCAGGTTTCGACCACGCTGGCCGACGCCGGGCTGAACATCGATGATATGTATAACAAGTCCCGGGGTGATCTGGCCTACACGCTGGTGGACGTGGAAGGCACGATCTCCGAGGCGGTGGTGGATGCCATCCGCCGCATTGACGGCGTACTGTCGGTCCGGGTACTCCAATAGCGATAATCGGCAGGGCGGGCCGCATCATGTCCGATGAACAGTTGCTGAAAGAGGTACGCAGCCGGATCGACGCCGTGGACAGCGAGATTCTGCGGCTGCTGAGCGAACGCGGCCGGCTGGCACAGGAAGTGGCACGCATCAAGCGGGCCGCCGGCGAGCAGGGCGATTTCTATCGTCCCGAACGGGAGCAGGCGATCCTGCGCCGGATGCAGGCGGAGAATCCCGGCCCGTTGCCCGACGAGACCGTGGCGCGGTTTTTCCGCGAGATCATGTCCGCCTGCCTGGCCTTGCAGGAGCCTCTGCGTGTCGGTTTCCTGGGTCCCGAGGGCACGTTCACGCAGGCTGCCGCCCTGAAGCAGTTCGGGCACGACATCCACTTGCAGCCGTTGACGTCGATCGACGCCATCTTCCATGAAGTCGAGGCCGGTGATCTGAACTACGGCGTGGTACCGGTGGAGAACTCCACCGAGGGCGTGGTCAGCCATACGCTGGACTGCTTCCTGAGCTCCCCGCTGCAGATCGTCGGTGAAGTGGAGTTGCGCATCCAGCAGCACCTGATCAGCCGGGAAAAGGAGCTGAGCGGCCTCAAGCGGGTGTATTCCCACCCGCAGGGGTTGGCCCAGTGCCGGGCGTGGCTGGACACGCATCTGGCTGGCGTCGAGCGCATCACCGTCAGTAGCACCGCCGAGGCAGCCCGCATGGCCGCCACCGAGGAGGGTGCCGGCGCCGTTGCATCCGAGGCCGCGGCGGAACTCTACCAGCTCCTGCTGCTGGCCGAGGGCATCGAGGATGTCAGCGGCAACACCACCCGTTTCCTGGTGATCGGTCCCCAGTCGCCACCGTCGACCGGTGACGACAAGACGTCGCTGGTGGTGTCCCGCACCGACCAGCCCGGTGGGCTCTGCCGGTTGCTGGAGCCCCTGGGCAGGCATGCCATCAACATGACGCGACTGGACGCGAGGCCCTCCCGGCAGGGTGTCTGGGAGTATGCGTTCTTCATCGATTTCCTCGGCCATGCAGATGACGAGAATGTGAAGAAGGCGCTGGCGGAAATGCGTGAACAGTCCTCGTTGTTCCGGGTGCTGGGATCCTATCCCCGCGCAGCTCGTTAGGCCCTGATTCCGGGTATTGCATCGTATGACAGAAATCAGACCGTCATTCCAGGAGTTGGCAGTGGAAGGTGTCCGTGGCCTGCAGCCGTATCAGCCCGGCAAACCGATCGAGGAACTGGCCCGGGAGCTGGGGCTGGAACTGGACAGCATCATCAAGCTGGCGTCCAACGAGAATCCGATGGGGCCGGGCAGTCGTGCGCTGGATGCGGCCCGCCAGGCACTGACCGAGGTCCATCGCTACCCGGATGGGAACGGCTACGGCCTGAAGCTGGCGCTGGCACGGCACCACGGTGTAGCGCCCGAGTGCATCACCATCGGCAACGGCAGCAACGACGTGCTGGCCCTGCTGGCCAGCGCGTTTCTGGACAGCGGTCGGGAGGCCGTGTTCTCGGAGCACGCTTTTGCGGTCTATCCCATCGTGACCCAGGCCGTGGGTGCCACGGCCCGCGTGGCAAAGGCCTTGCCCGAAGACGCCGACATGCCCTTCGGGCACGATCTCGATGCCCTGGCCCGGGCGGTGGGCCCGCAGACCCGACTGGTGTTCATCGCCAACCCGAACAACCCCACCGGCACATGGCTGGAATCCCAGCCGCTGAAGGATTTCATCCGCGGGCTGCCCGATAACGTGATCGTCGTGGTCGACGAGGCGTATTTCGAGTACGCGGGTGTCGACCGCTACCCGGATGCCACGCAGTGGCTGTCCGCCTTTCCCAACCTGGTGGTCACCCGTACCTTTTCGAAGGCGTACGGCCTGGCGGGTTTTCGCGTGGGTTACGCCCTGTCGCACCCCGGTGTCGCCGACCTGCTGAACCGGGTGCGCCAACCGTTCAACGTGAACCTGGTGGCGCAGGCCGCAGCCGAGGCGGCGTTGCTGGATCAGGACTACATTCAGCAGGCAGTGGCGGTGAATGCGGAACAGCGCGACTGGCTGAATGAACGCCTGCGCGATCTGGGGCTGACCGTGCTGCCTTCGGCGGCCAACTTCCTCTGTTTCCGCGTTGGCGATCGTGCTGATGCCGTGTATCAGGGGTTGCTGGAGCGTGGAGTGATCGTACGGCCGGTGGCCAGCTACGGCTTGCCTGGATATCTGCGGGTCACCGTGGGGCTGCCCACGGAGAACCAGCGGTTTATCGATACCCTGGCGGAACTGGTGACGGGGAGCGCATGAGCGCGCCGATGATTTCCACGCTGGCGGTGATCGGTGTCGGGCTGATCGGCGGCTCCTGGATCCGTGCCCTGCGGACGGCCGGTCAGGTCGGGCAGGTGATCGGTTGCGGCCGGAACGAGGACAACCTGCTTCGTGCCCGGCAGCTTGGGGTCATCGACAGTTACACTCGGGATCCGGCGCACGCGGTGGTGAACGCCGACCTGGTCGTGGTTGCGGTGCCGCTCAGTGCCATGGGCGACGTGTTCGCTCGGATCGTGGATCACCTCCCCGAGGCCGCGGTGGTGACCGACGTGGGCAGCGCCAAGGCCGCCGTGGTGGAACAGGCCCGGGCGCATCTCGGAGCGCGCCTGGCGGATTTCGTGCCGGGCCACCCGATCGCCGGTACCGAGAAAAGCGGCGTCGAGGCATCCTTTCCCGACCTGTACCGGGGACGCCGGGTCATCCTGACTCCGCTGGCGGAAACCCGCGCCGATGCCGTGAACCTGGTGCGTAGCGCCTGGCAGGTCGCCGGGGCCACGGTCACCACAATGAGCGTGGAACATCACGATGAAGTGCTGGCCGCCACCTCCCACCTGCCGCATGTGCTCGCCTACGGCCTGGTGGACAGCCTGTCGCGCTGGACCGACCGGGAGGAGATCTTCCAGTATGCCGCCGGCGGTTTCCGCGATTTCACCCGGATTGCCTCCAGCGATCCCGTGATGTGGCGGGATATCTGCCTCGCCAATCACGAGGCCGTGGTGGATGCCCTGGAGCGTTACACCGCCGACCTGGCAGCGCTGACGGAGGCGGTGAGACAACGCGACGGAGTTCGGCTGGAAGCCGTATTCCGCAACGCCCGCCAGGCGAGAGAACGTTTTCTGACCATGCTTGAAGGATGAACCACGTGGATGAGGTCGAGACAGCGGGGCTCCGGTTCACGGTCAACCCGGGGGGCACTTTGCGCGGGCGCTTCCGGGTGCCGGGTGACAAGTCCATCTCCCATCGTTCGGTCATGCTGGGTGCGCTGGCCGAGGGCACGACCCGGGTCGGCGGCTTTCTGGAAGGCGCCGATGCACTGGCGACGCTGAATGCCTTTCGTTCCATGGGCGTGGACGTCGAGGGGCCGCAACACGGGCAGTTGCGCATTCGGGGTGTCGGCCTGCATGGTTTGCAGGCGCCGGCCGCGCCGATGGACATGGGCAATTCCGGCACCTCCATGCGTTTGCTCGCCGGTCTGCTGGCCGGGCAGGGTTTCGACAGCGCACTCACCGGCGATCCCTCGCTGAGCCGCAGACCCATGCGGCGCGTTACCGATCCGCTCTCGCAGATGGGCGCACGTATCGACACCTCGGAGCAGGGCACGGCACCGCTGCGGATTCACGGCGGCCAACGCCTGCAGGGCATTCGCTATGACATGCCGGTCGCCAGCGCCCAGGTGAAATCCTCGTTGCTGCTCGCCGGGCTTTATGCCCAGGGCGAAACCTGGGTGCGCGAGCCCGCGGTGACCCGGGATCACACCGAACGCATGCTGGAGGGCTTCGGCTACCCGGTACTCCGGGACAAGGGCTGGGTCGGTATCGCCGGAGGCGGCATGTTGCGGGGGACCAGCATCGATGTGCCGGCGGATATCTCCTCGGCAGCCTTCTTCGTGGTGGGCGCCTGTATCGCCGCCGAATCGGAGGTGATCCTGGAGCACGTGGGCGTGAACCCGACGCGGACCGGCGTGCTGGACATCCTTTCCCTGATGGGCGCGGATATCGAGCTGCGCAACAGGCGGACTGTCGGCGGCGAACCGGTGGCCGATATCCGTGTGCATGCCAGCCGCCTGCGCGGCATCGCCATTCCGCAGCGCCTGGTGCCGCTGGCCATCGACGAGTTCCCGGCACTCTTCATTGCGGCGGCCTGCGCAGAGGGCACCACGGTGCTGACCGGCGCCGAGGAGTTGCGCGTGAAGGAGAGTGACCGCATCGCCGTCATGGCCGAGGGCTTGCAGACGCTGGGCGTGGATGCGCAAGCCACCGAGGACGGCATGATCATCCACGGCGGTCCGATCGGCGGCGGTACCGTGCACAGCCACCACGATCACCGCATTGCCATGTCGTTCGCCATGGCCGGCCTGCGTGCCAGCGCGCCCATCCGGATCCACGATTGTGACAACGTGGCCACGTCGTTCCCGGGATTCGCCGAGCTCGCCCGGCGTAGCGGGCTGCGGCTGGATGTGGCCGGAGGCGACCGGTGAGCCGTCAGGCGCCGGTTGTCGCCGTGGACGGACCCGGGGGTTCCGGCAAGGGGACGGTCTGCCGCGAACTCCAGCGGGCCACGGGCTGGCATCTGCTCGATAGCGGGGCGATCTACCGGGCTCTGGCGGTTGCCGCCGGCCGGCGCGGCGTAGATCCGGACGGTGGCGATGCCATCGTGGAACTGGCGCGCGACCTTGATGTCTCCTTCGAGCCGGACCGGGATGGACAGATCCGCGTCTATGTCGACGGTGATGACGTCACGCTGGAACTGCGCGAGGAAACCACCGGCAGCCTGGCGTCGCGGGTGGCGGTGATTCCCGCGGTCCGGGAAGCGTTGCTGGAGCGCCAGCGTGCCTTTCGTGCCCCACCCGGGCTGGTTGCCGACGGCCGCGACATGGGTACCGTGGTTTTCCCCGATGCCGAGGTCAAGGTGTTCCTCACGGCGAGCGCCGAGGAGCGGGCCCGGAGGCGTCATAAGCAGTTGAAGGAGCAGGGGGTCGATGGTAACCTTGCCGATCTTTTACGGGAGATCAACGAGCGTGATGCGCGGGACAGTTCGCGTGCCACAGCACCGTTGAAGCCGGCAACGGATGCCGAGTTGATCGACACCACCGGGCTGACAGTGGAGCAGGTGGTGCGCAAGGTCATGACTCTGCTTCAAAACCGGCTATCATTATGAGTTGCGTGAAAGTTGGGTGCCCGCACACCATGGGTGTGGGGGCTTTTCGTACTAACCTCTAACCACAGACGGCGGCATCCGTCGCAGTCTAGGATCGACTGACCAATGAGCGAAAGCTTTGCTGAACTGTTTGAAGAGAGCCTTGCCAAGACCGACATGCGGCCTGGCTCCATCGTCACCGGCAAGATCGTTGCCATCCAGGGTGACCATGTGGTGGTCAATGCCGGACTGAAGTCCGAGGCCGTGATCCCGGCCAGTGAATTCTTCGGCGACTCCGGCAACCTGGAAGTTGAAGTCGGTGATGATGTCGAGGTGGCTCTCGACGCCGTGGAAGACGGTTTCGGGGAAACCCGCCTGTCTCGCGAGAAGGCCAAGCGCGCGCACGCGTGGAGACATCTCGAGAAGGCCTATGAATCCAGCGAAACCGTTACCGGTGTGATCAGTGGCAAGGTCAAGGGCGGCTTTACCGTGGATCTCAAGCACATCCGCGCTTTCCTGCCCGGCTCCCTGGTGGACATCCGTCCGGTGCGCGATACCACGTACCTGGAAGGCCGCGAGCTCGAGTTCAAGGTCATCAAGCTGGACGAACGCCGCAACAACGTGGTGGTCTCCCGCCGCGCCGTGGTGGAGGAAGAGTACAGCGCCGAGCGCGAGGCCCTGCTGGAACGCCTGCAGGAAGGGCAGGTGCTCAACGGCATCGTGAAGAACCTGACCGATTACGGTGCCTTCGTCGACCTCGGCGGTATCGACGGTCTGCTGCACATCACCGACATGGCCTGGCGTCGCGTCAAGCATCCGTCCGAGGTGGTGGAAGTCGGCAAGGAAATCGAAGTCAAGGTTCTCAAGTTTGATCGCGAGCGTAATCGCGTCTCCCTCGGTCTCAAGCAGCTGGGCGAGGATCCGTGGGAGAACATTGCTTCCCGTTATCCGGAGAACACCCGGGTCATGGGTCGCGTGACCAACATCACCGACTACGGCTGCTTCGTGGAAATCGAGGAAGGCGTGGAAGGGCTGGTACACGTGTCCGAGATGGACTGGACCAACAAGAACGTGAACCCGGCCAAGGTTGTTGCCGTGGGTGACGAAATCGAGGTCATGGTCCTGGATATCGACGAAGAGCGTCGTCGTATCTCGCTGGGCGTGAAGCAGTGCCAGGCCAACCCCTGGGAGCTGTTCGCCGCCACCCACAACAAGGGTGACCGTGTCTCCGGCGCGATCAAGTCGATCACCGATTTCGGCATCTTCGTTGGCCTGGACGGCGGTATCGACGGTCTGGTTCATCTGTCCGATCTGTCCTGGGACGAAGCCGGCGAGGAAGCCGTTCGCCATTACAAGAAGGGCGATGAGGTGGAAGCCGTGGTGCTGTCCGTGGATGCGGATCGCGAGCGTATCTCTCTGGGCATCAAGCAGATGGAGCAGGATCCCTTCTCCAGCTGGATGGCCGAGAATCCCAAGGGTTCCATCGTCAAGGGCACGGTGAAGGAGGTCGACGCCAAGGTTGCCGTCATTGATCTCGGCGAAGGAATCGAAGGGCATCTGCGTGCTGCCGATGTCGCCCGCGAGCGCGTCGAGGACGTACGCAACTATCTCAAGGAAGGGGACGAGGTCGAGGCGAAGTTCGTGGGTGTGGATCGCAAGAACCGTGCGATCAGCCTGTCCATCAAGGCCAAGGACTTCCAGGACGAGGCCAAGGTGGTGCAGGAGTACAGCCGGCCCAGCAGCGCCGGAACCACCACCCTGGGGGATCTGCTCAAGGAGCAGATGGACAACCAGAACGACTGATCGGTTCCTGGTCTGGCACGGGTACGTTCCAACCCCGTGCCATCCCCTGTCCTTGGAATAGGTCGAGCGCACAGTGAATGGGCTGGGCGTATTCGGCGTGGAAAGCTTGGGGACACCACAGATGACGAAATCCGAGCTGATCGAACTGATTGCCTCGAAACAGCAGCACCTTGCCTACAAGGATGTTGAATTGGCGGTCAAGACGTTGCTCGAGCACATGAGCGAATCGCTTTCCACCGGAGAGCGGATCGAAATTCGCGGTTTCGGGAGCTTTTCCCTGCATCACCGGCCACCTCGCATCGGGCGCAACCCGAAGACCGGCGATCCGGTAGCGCTACCCGGCAAGTATGTGCCCCACTTCAAACCCGGCAAGCAGATGCGGCAGCGGGTTAACGGGGAAGCCGACTCGGCTGGCTGAAGCAGGAGGCAACGGCGCGTTCCCCCGGACGCGCCGTTTTTGTTTGCCGGTTCAAGTTAAGGAAACACTGATTAATTCCCGCGCTCGCGTTACGGTTGGATTTTTCGCGATACCAGGAGCGGTGCGCGGAGCCGTGGTGGTTCCACGGCCAAGCGCCGCAACAACGCCGCGCGAAAAATCCAGCTGTAACCCGAAGGGCTCGGCCGCATCGCCCGTGGCGGTGTCGCAAGCCACTACAGGTAACCGCTACCTGCGGCGGCTTGCTCCTGGCCACGAACGAAAATCGGACACGAGCGCGAACGTGGGAATTGATCAGTGTTTCCTTAAAGAGAAGGGAGCGCTCCCACCTCCCGATCTCCCTCTGGAACGCTGATCTCCCGTTACTAACCTTTCAGGAGGTTAGTAACCTATGCTGAACGGGATACCGGTCTTGTCCAACAATAATCTTGCGGAAGGAGTCCATACATGCGCCGAGTCATCGGGCTGTTCCTGCTGCTGCTGGTGGTGCTGCTGGGGCTGAGTTTTGCCCTGCTCAACGCCGGAAGCGTGGAACTCGACTATTACTTCGGCAGCGTTTCCATGCCCCTGTCGTTACTGGTGGTGCTGGTGCTCATACTCGGGGCGGTGCTCGGGGTGCTGGCAGCCATGACGATGATGCTGCGGCGACGGCGTGAGATCAGCTCCGTGCGTCGTCGTCTGGCGGAAACAGAAAAAGAACTCAACGAGCTTCGCCGGCTTCCCCTGAAAGACCAGCCCTGATCATGATCGAGCTGTTCTGGCTGTTGCTTCCCGTCGCCGCGTTGTCCGGTTGGTTCATCGGCCGGAAAGGCTCGCGCGGCAACAACGCCTCGAATTCGACAGAGGGGTTGCAGGACGCCTATTTCCAGGGGCTCAACTATCTGTTGAACGAGCAGCCGGACAAGGCCATTGAAGTTTTCACCCGTATGGTGGAGGTCGATGCCGACACGGTGGAAACCCATTTCGCACTGGGGAGCCTGTTTCGTCGTCGCGGAGAGGTGGACCGTGCCATACGCATCCACCAGAATCTGATTGCGCGTCCGTCTCTGAGCAGAGAGCAGCGTATCCAGGCGTTGCTCGCTCTGGGAGAGGACTATCTGCGGGCGGGGTTGCTGGACCGGGCGGAAAACCTGTTCGAGGAGGTGGTGCAGGCCAATGCGCATGTGGAACCGGCCCTGAGCCATCTGCTTGACGTCTACCAGCAGGAAAAGGAATGGGCCAAGGCCATTACCGCCGCCGCCCGGCTGGAGTCCCGGTCGGGACAGCCGATGAGCACCATGATTGCCCAGTTCTATTGCGAACAGGTGGAGCGTGCTCTGGCCTCCGGCGAGCGCAACCGGGCCCGGAACCTGCTCAAGCGCGCCCTGACCAGTGATCCCTCCTGTGTCCGTGCCAGTCTGCTGCAGGGGCAACTGGAACGCTACGACGGCAATTACAAGCAGGCGCTCAAGGCCTACCAGCGCGTCCGCTACCAGGATGTGGAGTACCTGCCGGAGGTGCTGGAGCCGATGGAGGCCTGCTACCGCGAACTCGGCCGACCTCAGGATTACCTGGCCTACCTGCAGGCAGTTCAACAGGACTATCATGGCGCTTCGCTGCTGCTGGCGCTGGCCGAGCAGATCCGGCTCAGGGATGGCGACCAGGCTGCAGCGGACTACCTGGAATCCCAGTTGCGCCAGCGGCCGTCAGTGCGCGGCCTGAATCGGCTGATCCAGCTCAACCTTTCCGGCAACGTGGAGGAAGAGCCGGGCCAGAACCAGCCATTGCCGGTGTTGCAGGAACTGTTCGAGACCTTGCTGAAGAGCAAGCCCTCCTACGCCTGCGGCCGGTGCGGTTTTACCGCCCGAACCCTGCACTGGCACTGCCCCAGTTGCCGCTCCTGGAGCACTATCAAGCCAATACATGGAGTGGAAGGTGAGTAAAGGAAACACTGAAGGGACGATGTCGGCCGACATCGGGCCCCGGGTTCTGGTGGCACTGGATTTCCCGCGATCCGGGGATGCGCTGGCCCTGGTGGATCGGCTTGACCCCGCCACGTGCCGGCTGAAGATCGGCAAGGAACTGTTCGTGCGCGCCGGTCCCGCCCTGGTTGAAGAATGCATGCAGCGGGACTTCGACGTGTTTCTGGACCTCAAGTTCCACGATATCCCGAATACCGTGGCCGGGGCTTGCCGGGCAGCGGCCGAGCTTGGTGTCTGGATGGTCAACGTCCATGCCTCCGGCGGGCGGGCCATGATGGAGGCCGCACGGGAGGCGGTAGATGTTGCCGGTGGTCGCCGTCCCTGGTTGATCGCGGTCACCGTGCTCACCAGTAGTGGGAGCGCGGTGCTTGCGGAAACCGGTGCCGATGCCGATGTGGACCGGCAGGTGCTCCGTCTGGCGACGCTGACCCGCGATGCCGCACTGGATGGCGTGGTCTGTTCCGCCCGGGAAGCGCGTATGCTGCGTCAGGCGCTGGGTAAGGGGCCGATGCTGGTCACCCCCGGCATTCGTCCGGCCGGAGCGGCAGCTGGAGATCAGCACCGTATTCTCACCCCGACCGAGGCAATCGAGGCCGGTTCCAGTTTCCTGGTCGTCGGGCGACCGGTCACGCAGGCCGCCGATCCCGTGGGCGCCGTCGCGCAGATCAACCGTGAAATCAGGGATGCTTTGACAAGCGACGCCTGAAACATTATGTTCTAGGGGCTTCGCCAGGAAGGTGGAGCCAGGCCAGGCGCCTGAACCTCAAGCAAAAGGAGCATGCTATGACGTTTCCCAAGATTCGTGCGTTCGTTCTGTTTGCCGCGCTGGTGTGCGGTGGTCTGGCGTTTGCCCAGGGACAGGTGAACATCAATACCGCTGATGCCGAAGCCATTGCCGCGACGTTGTCCGGTGTGGGCGAAGCGCGTGCCGCGGCCATCGTGGAATACCGCGAGGCCAATGGCGCGTTTACCAGCGCGGACGATCTGACGAACGTATCGGGAATCGGCTCGGCGACGGTGGAAAGCAATCGGGAACGCATCCTGGTTGACTGAGTGTCGCGATTTCCTCCGATCCCGCCGGGGCCGGAAGGAGAGCGACTCCGCCGTATAGTAAAAAGGGGGCGCGACTGCGCCCCCTTTCTGCGTCATGATGGTCGGGTTGTCGCGATACGGGGTTCCCGTTTGCAGCGAGCCGGGGCGGCCGTTGTTCATGGGGCCGGGCACGAGGACAGGAGAGGTAGGCCGTGGATCCGATCGAGAACCTGATTCGACTGCTGCCCAAGGCGGAATTGCACCTGCACATCGAGGGGACGCTGGAGCCGGAGATGCTGTTCCATCTCGCGCGCAAGCATGACGTCACCCTGGCGCACGATTCCGTGGAGAGCCTGCGGGCGGCCTACCAGTTCTCCAATCTTCAGGATTTCCTCGACATCTACTATCGGGGCGCCTCGGTGCTGCGGGATGAGGATGATTTCCATCAGTTGACCATGGCCTATCTGCGGCGCGCCCACGCCGATGGCGTGGTGCACGCCGAGATTTTCTTCGATCCGCAGACCCACACCGATCGTGGCATTGCGTTTTCCACCGTGCTTGGAGGAATCACACGTGCCCTGGGGGACGCGGAGCAGTTGCTTGGCGTGAGTTCCCGGTTGATCCTCTGCTTCCTGCGCCACCTCAGTGCCGAAGCCGCCATGGAGACGCTGGAGCAGGCATTACCCTACCGCGACCGGATTCATGGCGTTGGGCTGGATTCCGCGGAGCAGGGACACCCGCCATCCAAGTTCACGGCGGTCTTTCGCCGGGCCCGTGCCGAGGGTTTCGCGACGGTCGCCCATGCCGGCGAGGAAGGACCGGCCGAATACATCAGCGAAGCGCTGGACGAACTGCACGTGCTTCGGGTTGACCACGGTGTACGCTGCGAAGGCGATACGCCGCTGTGCCGGCGGCTCGCCAGGGAGCGTATTCCCCTGACTGTCTGCCCGTTGTCCAATATCAGGCTTGGCGTGTTCACACGCATGGAGGAGCACAACCTGAAACGGCTGATGGATCAGGGGCTGATGATCACCATAAACTCGGACGATCCGGCCTATTTCGGCGGCTACGTCGTAGAGAACTACATCGCGGCCCAGCGGGCCCTGGGGCTGTCCGTGGATGATCTCTGCGAGCTGGCGGGAAATTCAATCGAGGCATCCTGGCTTGGGACGTCGGATCAGCAACGATGGCTTAGGCGGATTGATGAAATCAGGCGTCTCGCACTGCGTTCGGGACTGGAACAGTTACCTGCTCTTGCGGCTTCTCCGCCCTGATTCCCGGCACCGGCCTGTGCCGTCCCGTCTGCCGTGGCGCCCGCTGCACGTCTGTCGGAACCCGGGGAGACACCCGGGCGTAGATTCTTCCGAAGAGCCGGACGCATTGCCGTGCTCTCCTGTTCCGACAGGGACATGACAATCCGACCGTGAAGGCTAGTATTATCGGCTCGTGACCCGCTTGTATAGGTAATGGAGCTGATGGCAGAAGAACGCCCGAGGCGCCTGGAGGAACTGGCTGAACTGGTGAATGCCCGCCTCGTCGGCGATGGTCGCCGGCAGATTCGCGGCGTGGCCTCGCTGGCGGATGCCGATCAGGGCCAGATCGTATTCTGCGCCGGTAGCCGCTATCTCGCGGACTTGCGCAAGACTGGCGCTGGCGCCGCGATTATCCGCCAAGAGCATGGTGATGATTGCCCTACCAACGCGTTGATCGTGGACAACCCCTATTATGCCTACGCGGCAATCGCCTCCGCCTTGCATCCCCGTTCCCGCGCCGCTCCCGGCGTCCACCCGTCGGCCGTCGTGGCTGTGGATGCCCGGCTGCACCAGTCCGTAACCATCGGCCCCCATGTGGTGATCGGCGCGGGGGCCAGCCTGGGTGCTGGCACGGAGGTGGGAGCCGGTTCCTTCATCGGCGCAGGGGCCACGCTGGGGGAGGATTGCTGGGTGGCCAATGGCGTGAGCATCGGCGCGGGCTGCAAGCTTGGAAACCGAGTCATGGTTCATCCGGGCGTGGTCATCGGCGCCGATGGTTTCGGTTTTGCCCCCGGTCCGGAAGGCTGGCGCAAGGTGCCCCAGCTGGGCAACGTCCGCATTGCCGACGATGTCGATGTGGGTGCGAACACCACGATCGACCGGGGCGCGCTGGGTGATACGGTGATCGGGGAAGGGGTGAAAATCGATAATCTCGTCCACATCGCCCACAACGTGCATATTGGCGCGCGGACCATCATTGCCGGCTGCACTGTGGTGGCCGGCAGTACCGTCATCGATCGCAACTGCGTTATCGGCGGTGCCTCGGCCATTACCGGCCATATACGCATTGCCGAGGGTGTGACGGTGACCGGCATGACCGGTGTCACCGGCCACATCCGCGAGTCCGGCGTCTACTCGTCGCCGTTGCCGGCCCAGCCGGTCAGGGAATGGCGCCGGAACACCGTGCGTTTCACCCAGTTGGACGACATGTTTCGCCGGATGAGAGCGCTGGAGCGCGAACTGGGAGAGATCAAGGAGGAACGGCAGAAGCGGGGCGGGCAAAAAAAGGGCCCGGATCATTGATCCAGGCCCTCTGGATGTCTGGCTCCCCGGGACGGGCTCGAACCGCCGACCCAGTGATTAACAGTCACTTGCTCTACCAACTGAGCTACCGGGGAATTGATGAGCCGCCATTCTACAGATTGAACCGCGGCCGTCAACTGCGCGTCACGGCGGCTGTTAGCCGGCCGTGACGCGGTTCTCGAAGCTAGCTCACCGCCTTGGCGATGCGCTCCATCGCGCGCTCGAGGTTTTCCATGCTGGTGGCGAAGGAAATCCGTGCGTAGCCGGGCAGACCGAAGGCCGAGCCGGGCACCAGGGCGACGCCGGCCTCGTTGATCAGGAACTCCGCCAGCGCCACGTCGTCCTTCAGACCCAGGTGCTTCATGGCGCCTTCCACCTTCGGGAAGCAGTAGAAGGTACCGTCGCCGGCCACGGCTTCGACGCCGGGCATGCGGTTCAGCGCATCGACCACGAAGTCGTGACGCTCCTTGAACGCCTTCAGCATCGGCTTGATGCAGGACTGGTCGCCGGTCAGCGCGGCGGTGGCCGCTGCCTGGGCGATCGAGGTCGGGTTGGACGTGCTCTGGGACTGGATTTTCTTCATCGCCCCGATGATGGCGTCCGGGCCCGCCGCATAGCCGATGCGCCAGCCGGTCATCGAGTAGCCCTTGGAGACACCGTTGACCACGACCGTGCGGTCCTTCAGTTCCGGGCAGGCGTTGACGATGTTGCAGAAACCCTCGCCGGTCCACAGGATGTGCTCGTAGATGTCGTCGGTCATCACCACGGCCTGCGGATAGGCGGCCAGCACTTGACCCAGCGCCTTCAACTCGTCGCGGCTGTAGGCGACGCCGGTGGGGTTGGAGGGGCTGTTCAGCACCACTAGCTTTGTCCTGCCGGTCATTGCCGCATCCAGCTGTTCCGGCGTCATCTTGAAGTGCTGTTCCTGGCCGGCCTCGACGATCACCGGAACGCCGTCCGCCAGCTTGGCCATGTCCGGGTAGGACACCCAGTACGGTGCCGGGATCACGACTTCGTCACCGGTATTGAGCAGCGCACACATCAGGTTGTAGATACTGTGCTTGGCGCCGGCGGATACCAGGATCTGCTTCAGCTCGTAATCCAGACTGTTTTCATTGCGGAACTTCGCCTGGACCGCCTTTTTCAGGTCCGGTGTCCCGTCTACGGGCGTGTACTTGGTCTTGCCCTGCTGAATCGCCTGAATGGCCGCCTGTTTGATATGCTCGGGGGTATCGAAATCAGGCTCGCCAGCACCCAGGCCGATGATATCTTTCCCGGCGGCGCGCAGTTCGGCGGCGCGCGCGGTCACGGCCAGGGTGGGTGAAGGTTTTACGCGTTGAACCCGATCTGCGAGTGTGATGTCCAAAATTGCCTCCGATCATCTGTGAAAGGGCACCTATCCAGGCCAGCACCTCGGAAAGTCAGGGCGGAAGCCGGCAGGAATCCAGCCGGTAATCATAATGGAATTTCCAGCGGCCATAAAATCCCATGAGCAAACGTTTCCAGATGCAGTCCAGCTACAAACCGGCCGGTGATCAGCCGGCAGCGATCGAGGCACTGTGCCGCGGCCTGGAGGGCGGCGCGCGCCACCAGACTCTGCTGGGCGTGACCGGCTCGGGCAAGACGTTCAGCATGGCGAACATCATCCAGAACCTGCAGCGGCCGGCCATCGTTATGGCCCCGAACAAGACGCTGGCGGCCCAGCTCTACGGCGAAATGCGGGAGTTCTTTCCCGATAACGCGGTGGAGTACTTCGTCTCCTACTACGACTACTACCAGCCGGAAGCCTACGTGCCGTCCTCGGACACCTTCATCGAGAAGGATGCCTCGGTGAACGAGCACATCGAGCAGATGCGGCTGTCCGCCACCAAGGCCATCATCGAACGCCCCGACACCATTATCGTTGCCTCAGTATCGTCCATCTACGGCCTGGGCGATCCCAAGTCCTACCTGAGTATGGTGCTGCACCTGGTGCGTGGTGACGTGATCGACCAGCGCAGCATGCTGCGGCGACTGGCGGAACTGCAGTACACCCGCAACGATATGGAGCTCAAACGCGGCACCTACCGGGTGCGCGGCGAGGTCATCGACATCTTCCCGGCGGAATCCAACGAGGAGGCCGTGCGGGTGGAGCTGTTCGATGACGAGGTGGAGAACCTGAGCTATTTCGACCCGCTCACCGGCGAGGTGCTTCGGCGGGTGCCACGGCTCACGATCTATCCCAAGACACACTACGTGACACCGCGTTCCACCATCCTGGACGCCATCGAGCAAATCAAGGAAGAACTACGCTGGCGGCTGGATGAGCTGCGTGGCGCGGACAAGCTGCTGGAGGCCCAGCGGCTGGAGCAGCGCACGCGCTTCGACATCGAGATGATGCAGGAGCTGGGCTATTGCAACGGCATCGAGAACTATTCGCGGTACCTGTCCGGCCGCCGCGAAGGCGAGCCGCCGCCCACCTTGTTCGACTACCTGCCCAGCGACTGCCTGCTGTTCATCGACGAGTCCCACGTCACCGTGCCGCAGATCGGCGGCATGTACCGGGGCGACCGTGCCCGCAAGACCACGCTGGTGGAATACGGCTTCCGCCTGCCGTCGGCGCTGGACAACCGGCCGTTGCGTTTCGACGAGTGGGAAGGAATTGCCCCGCAAATGATCTTTGTCTCCGCCACACCCGGGCCGTACGAGGAAGAGCACGCCGCGCAGGTGGTGGAACAGGTGGTGCGGCCCACCGGCCTGGTGGATCCGATTGTGGAACTGCGGCCGGCCACCACGCAGGTGGACGATCTGCTCTCCGAGATCAACCTGCGCGTGTCGGCCGGCGACCGGGTGCTGGTGACCACGCTCACCAAACGCATGGCGGAAGACCTGACCGAGTATCTCACCGAACACGATGTCGCCGTTCGCTACCTGCATTCCGACATCGATACCGTGGAGCGCATGGAGATCATCCGCGATCTGCGTCTGGGCGAGTTCGACGTGCTGGTGGGCATCAACCTGCTGCGTGAGGGCCTGGATATCCCTGAAGTGTCGCTGGTGGCGATCCTGGACGCGGACAAGGAAGGTTTCCTGCGTTCGGCCCGTTCGCTGATCCAGACCATCGGCCGGGCGGCCCGGAACCTGAACGGCAGGGCCGTCCTGTACGCCGACGAGGTGACCGATTCCATGCGGAAGGCCATGGACGAGACCGAGCGTCGCCGCCAGAAGCAGTTGGCTTTCAACGAGGAACATGGCATCACGCCGCAGGGCATCCGCAAGGCGGTGGCGGACATCATGCAGCGTGACGGTTCCTGGGTTTCCCCGCGCAGCCGCGATGCAAAGGTCGCCGAGCAGGGTGCCGAGTACGGCGCCATGACGCCCGCTCAGGCGGTCAAGCAGATCAAGGACCTGGAACAGCGCATGTACGAGCACGCTCGCAACCTGGAGTTCGAGGAAGCCGGTCGCCTGCGCGACGAGATCCGGCGGCTGGAGAAACATGCCCTGGGCCGCCCGGATGTGAAGACCGCCTGATCCCGGGCCGCGGGACCTGTTACCACCGTGCCTGGGGACCGGGCACCCGAACCAGGAAGAACAGAAGGCCAGCCCCATGGTGTCATCCCCGGATTCGCCTCGTGATCCCTCCGCTGCGCTGGAGCCGGTCGAACTGCTGCGCCAGGCGTCAGCATGGCGGCGGGATGGTTGCCGGGTGGCGCTGGCCACCGTCATCCGCACCTGGGGATCATCGCCGCGGCCGGTGGGCAGCATGCTGGTCGTGGACGAACGCTGCCATGTGGTTGGCTCAGTGAGCGGGGGCTGTGTCGAGGGTGCCGTGGTCGAGGAGGGCCTGGCCGTCATCGGTCACGGCCGGCCGCGAATGCTGGAGTACGGGGTCAGCGACGAGCAGGCGCTGGGTGTGGGGCTGGCCTGTGGCGGGACCATCCGCATCTTCGTC
Organism: Ectothiorhodospiraceae bacterium; assembly: GCA_050485425.1. Lineage (GTDB taxonomy): Bacteria > Pseudomonadota > Gammaproteobacteria > Nitrococcales > Aquisalimonadaceae > LSCE01. The sequence continues at coordinate 26,590 of JBJHBJ010000029.1, forward strand.
GAGCGCTTCGGCGAGCCGGGCGACAGGTTCCAGCCGGATCTGGTCGACGCCTTGGTCGCGCGCCGTGATGCTTCGGGCGGGGCGGTGCTCGCCCTGCACCTGCCGGAGGGTGACCGGGCCCTGGTCGATACCGGTGGCGGGTCCGCGCTCGCGCAACTGGCAGCGGAGGCCGTGCGCCGGGATGCCAGCCGCTGGGTGGAGCACGACGGCGCCGATTGTCTGCTGCAGGTCTTCAACGCCCCGTTGCGGCTGGTGGTTGTGGGTGCCGTGCATGTGGCGCAGTTGCTGGTGTCCATGGCCCGGTCCGCCGGCTACGCGGTCACGGTCGTGGATCCGCGCACGGCATTCGCGACCGAGACCCGGTTTCCGGGCGTGACCCTGATCCATCAATGGCCCGGCCCGGCGCTGGAGGCCCTGCAGCCGGATGCCCGCACGGCCGTCGTGACGCTGACCCATGACGCCAAGCTGGATGAACCGGCGTTGGCGGGCGCGCTGGCCAGCGATGCGTTCTATATCGGTGCCCTGGGCAGCCGCAAGACCCATGCAGGCAGGCTGGAACGCCTGGCGGCCCGGGGAGTAAGCCAGCAGGCTCTGCAGCGGATCCACGGCCCGGTGGGCCTGAACATCGGCGCCCGTTCTCCGGCCGAGATCGCGCTCAGCATCATGGCCGAAATCACGCAGGTGTTGCGGCAGGGAAGGGCCCGCTGATGGAGCGAACCGGGTCCGTGGGCACGGCTGCGCTGATCCTGGCTGCGGGCCTCTCCAGCCGCATGGGAAGCAGCAACAAGCTTCTGTCGACGTGGCGTGGCAAGGTGCTGGTTCGCCATGTGGCCGAACAGGCGCTTGCAAGCCGGGCGAACACCGTCTACGTGATTACCGGGCACGAGAGCGGTCGCGTGGAGGAGGCGCTGGCCGGTCTGCCGGTGGCAGTCGTCTTCAATGAGGACTATCGGTCCGGTCTCGCCAGTTCACTGCGAGCCGGCGTGCTGGCGCTTCCGGATACCGTGCAGGCCTTGCTGGTATGTCTGGGAGACATGCCGCAAGTGTCGGCTGCGGTAATGGACGGCCTGCTCGCCGCCTACGCGCCGGAGCGGGGACGGGAGATCTGCATTCCCGCGTTCCGCGGCAGGCGGGGAAACCCCGTGCTGTTGGGCCGACGGTTTTTCCCCGCACTGTCGAGCCTCGAGGGAGATGCCGGCGCCCGCGGCCTGATCGCGGCCAACCGGCCGCTGGTTGAGGAGATTCCGGTGGATACGCCGGGAATTCTGCTGGATGTGGATACGCAGGAGGCGCTGGCTGCGCTTCCCGGGAACAGGGCCGACCGATGTGGCGGTCCGATAACGTCGAGAACAGGGGGCTGCATGAGCGAGGAGTTGTATAACGAGGGGTTGCGGATCCGTCGGGAAGTCATGGGTGACGCCTATGTGGACAAGGCCCTGAGCAATGTCGACGACTTCAATCGTGACATCCAGACCCTGGTCACCGAGACCGCCTGGGGTAAGGTCTGGAGCAGACCGGGGCTGGATCGCAAGACGCGCAGCCTGTTGAACCTGGCCATGCTGTCGGCCCTCAACCGACCCGACGAGTTCAAGGGGCATGTGCGCGGTGCCTTGAACAACGGCTGCAGCGAGGAGGAAATCCGCGAAACACTGCTGCAGGTCGCCATTTATTGCGGCATGCCGGCAGCCCTGGAGGCCTTCCGCAACGCCCGAGCGGTCATCGACGAGATGTCGATGCGGTAGCCGTTATGCGCTGAAGTGCCAACCTGTCAGCTGCGGCCAGTGTGTGGCCCGGCCCGCCGGTCAGCCGCCCGCGGTAGGATACGGCGGCGGGTGAGCCTTCCGGCCAGCAGCGGTCGAACCAGGCCAGCCAGGCTCTCTGGTCCCACTGGACGGCGAGCGTGTCGCAGCGAAGCCCGCCCAGCGCTGTCCCATAAAGGGGCGTGTGCGGCGAGGGGTGCGGGCTGATCCTGCTTATCAGGCCGCGGATGTCGCCCCGGAAGTTGGGCATGCCGGCGGAGCCGTTGTTCATGATGACGTGCCGCCGGCTGTCCACGATGAAATCCTGCATGTAGGGCAGGCAGGTATGGCTACAGGCCAGCACATCTGCCTGTGCATCCCTGAACCAGGAGCCGATCTGTTTCGGTGCCTCGGCGCCGGGTTGTGGCATGGCCTCCACGGCTAGCCCCCAGCCAGCCAGGGAGTCGGGGTCGCCATGCACGACAGCGATGCGCCGGCCCAGAATCTCCAGTACCTGTTGCCGGGGCAATGTCACCAGCCGCTGCTGGATGTCGGGGTGGCGGCCGGCGACCTGTTGCAGCCGCTCCATGATGCGGTTGGAGCGTTCGACCACGCCGGCGTCCACCCATTCCGGATAGGCGCAACCGCAACCCGCGCCGGCAAGGGGGCGGGCGAGTTCGGTTTCCACATTGCCCTGCAGCGCGCGATGCCCCAGCACCCGCGTGTTGATTTCCTCGAAACGTCCATCTTCCGCGTTGAACCAGTTGAAATCGCCGTTGAAGACCAGCACCGGCATGGGCAGTCCTGCGGTGCTTTCCGCCTGCGCCATGGTTTCAATGGCCTCCAACGCGGAAAGATTCCCGTACAGGCCGCCGATGACGTAGGCCGTTTCCAGTCGAAGCGGGGTGGCGGAGGCCAGTCCGGCGGGGTCAGTGTTGTAGTCCAGCGGACACGTGCGGCCCGGTTCGCTCATGACCGTTCCCTGCGTTCCAGACCCAGCGCGAAGGCGAGGAAGCCGATGGCCAGAATGGCCAGCGTGATGATCAGGAGTTTGCTGTAGTTGTGTTCCACTCCGGTCAACGGGGATATCAGGTTGCTATAGCCGGAACTCTCGAGAAAGTAGAGTGCGGACCCGCCGACGGCGGCCAGGAAAGTGACGAAGAAGCTCCAGCGGCTGACCTCACGGCCGGCCAGTATGTTGTAGACAATGACCGGGGTCAGGAACAGCGACGCCGTGCCGCTGACGGCAACCGCCGAGAACAGGTCATCGGTACCGATGAACACGAGTATGAGGCCGCCGATGCAGAACAGCAGCATGGCCAGGCGGCCGTTGCGTGGGTTCGGAGCCGCCAGTTTCATGTCCACGACCGCCATCTTCGATGCGCTGGCGAAGGTGGAATCCATCGTCGATGCCGCTGAAATGACCAGAGCCAGCGCCAGGGCCAGCATGGCCGGCGCCCCCAGCATGCGTTCCAGAGTCGACAGCAGCTCTTCCTCACCGACCCGGTGCAGGCCGGCAAAGACGCCCAGCAGGCCGAAGGCCAGAATGCACAACGAGGAAATCCAGAACGCATGCAGGAAGCTGCGACGGGTGGTCGAACGGTCCGCGAGAAATCCCCGGTCCATCATCACCGGATCGTGCATGGGGTAGCTCAGCACCTGGAGCAACGCCACTGCGAGCAGAATCCAGCCCGGATTCGTGATGTCCGGGCTGCTGACGGCGATGGCTCCGGCGTCGAACAGCGGATGTGCCAGCATGACGGCGAACAGGCCGAGCAGCAGCACCAGCAGCATGATCATCTGCATGACGTCGGTGCGCAGTGACGCGCGCAGGCCGCCGGTCATCGAATACAGCAGGGTGACCAGTGCCACTGCCAGTATGGCGACGGTGTACGAGCCGCTGCCGGCGGCACCGAACACGATGCCCACCACCAGCAGGTTCGCGAACACTTCCGTCAGCAGCCGCAACGAGATCAGCAGATTGAAGCACCCGGTGCCCAGGCTGCCGTATCGCTGTTGCAGGAATCCCTGTAGGTTGTCCGCGCCGTGCCGGTAGCGCAGGCGGTCGACAATCAGCCAGCCGGTGAGGAATGATCCGTAATAGGCGGTATAGGCTAGCGCACCGGCGATGCCGAAGAAGTAGCCGAGAATGCCGGCGTTAAGGAGTGAACGCGCGAAAATCCAGGTCGTGACCTGGGAAAAGGTGAGCGTGAGCGCACCCGGGCTTTCGCCGGCCTCGCCCCAGCCCTTGAAAAACCCGTTCGCGGTGCTGACCCGGGGCGCCAGAAGTACCGTCAGCACCGCCAGGCCGGCCAGCAGCCCGGCCAGTATCAGCGAATCGATTCCCGGCATGTGCTATCCCTCCCCCCTCTGTTCCGGGTCATGGTGAGGGACTCAGGAATACCAGAGAACTGGGGGCAGCGGCATACGTAGTTGGCACAGAGGCCGGTGCCCTGTGGGCGGGAACTGATCAGCGTCTCCTTGAAGGCAGGCGTCGCCGGCGCCCGCCTGCCCCCTCGTTCAGTCGTCCAGTTCGATCTCCGTGGCCACGTGGCGGCCGTCCTCGTAGCGGAACTCCACTTCCACTCTCTGCCCCACACGCAGATCGTCGAAGCTGTTCAGCCCGTCGTCATAGTCGGTGCGGTCGGTGGTGTGAAATGCAATTCCCTGAACGGTCAGCGTGCGTGCATCGTGGTCGATCGCGTCGATCCGGCCTTCCACTTCATTGCTCGCGACGGCAGTGCCACCGAGGAGCAGGGCCGCCATGGCGACAGAGCGCATGATCAGTTTCATCGGATTTCCTTAAAGTAGTAAGAACCTGAAAGAAGTAAGGGCCTGGTTACGGCGATTTTCAAGTGTCATGCGAGTCCGGCCTTGTCACTGCAACTTCGGCAGGCGCGCATCGTACAGAGGAGCCCTGGCGCGGACAGGTCCGCCATTCGTGGCCGGCGGTCCGAATGCCCCGGGCGGACACCGCACGGGAAGGCGATCACGGCGCGTTTGACACCCCAACGCAACGCGGTAGAATACCGCTCACTGTTCCGACAGGCGCGTAGCTCAGCTGGTTAGAGCACCACCTTGACATGGTGGGGGTCGTTGGTTCGAGTCCAATCGCGCCTACCAGATATTGCCCGCTAGCGGGCCGGAAAGCCCCTCCCTGAGGGGCTTTCTTTTTCAATGCACGTGGCCTCTCGTATGGGTCACCACTGTGGAGTACATCATGCCCGTAATTACCCTCCCCGACGGCAGTCAGCGCAGTTTCGATCAGCCCGTGAGCATCATGCAGGTGGCGGAGTCCATTGGCCCCGGCCTGGCCAGGGCCACGCTGGCCGGCAAGGTGAACGGGGAACTGAAGGACGCCTGCGACCTGATCGAGAGCGACGCCGAGTTGCAGATCATCACCCCGCGGGACCCGGAAGGGCTGGATATCATCCGCCATTCCTGTGCCCACATGCTGGGACAGGCGGTCAAGCAGCTCTACCCCGAGGCGCAGATGGCCATCGGGCCGGTGATCGAGAACGGCTTCTACTACGACATCCGCTATGACCAGGGTTTCACGCCCGACGATCTGAAGAAGATCGAGGAACGGATGGCCGAGCTGATCGACCAGGAATATGACGTGATCAAGGAAGTCACGCCCCGCGACCAGGTGCTGAAGATCTTCGGCGACCGGGGCGAGTCCTACAAGGTCAAGCTGGTGGAGGACATGCCCGAGGTACAGTCCATGGGCCTGTACTACCACCAGGAATATGTGGACATGTGCAAGGGCCCGCATGTACCCAACACCCGATTCTGCAAGGCCTTCAAGCTCACCTCCCTGGCCGGCGCGTACTGGCGCGGCGACGCCAGCAACGAGATGCTGCAGCGGGTCTACGGCACTGCGTGGGCGGACAAGAAGGATCTCAAGGCCTATCTCAAGCGGCTGGAAGAAGCGCAGAAGCGCGACCACCGGCGCATTGCCAAGGCCCAGGACCTGTTCCACGTGCAGGAAGAATCGCCGGGCATGGTGTTCTGGCACGACAAGGGCTGGCGCATCTACCTGGCGTTGCAGAACTTCATCCGTGGGCTGCTGCAGGAGCGCGGCTACCAGGAAGTGCACACCCCGCAATTGGTGGACCGCAGCCTGTGGGAGAAATCCGGGCACTGGGAGAAGTTCGGCGACGACATGTTCTACACCGAGTCCGAAGCGCGGACCTACGCCGTCAAGCCGATGAACTGCCCCTGTCACGTCCAGATCTTCAACCAGGGTCTGCGCAGTTACCGTGACCTGCCGCTGCGTATGGCGGAGTTCGGCTCCTGCCACCGCAACGAGCCCTCCGGCACGCTGCACGGTCTGATGCGGGTGCGCAACTTCGTGCAGGACGACGCGCACATCTTCTGCACCGAGGACCAGATCCAGTCGGAGGTTTCCGACTTCATCGATCTGCTGTACCACGCCTACCGTGAGCTGGGTTTCGACGAGGTCATCGTAGCGTTGTCCACGCGGCCGGAGAAGCGGGTGGGCTCGGATGCGGTCTGGGACAAGGCTGAAGCCGCGCTGGACCAGGCACTCAACAACAAGGGTCTGGATTTCCGGCTGCAGCCGGGAGAGGGCGCCTTCTATGGGCCGAAGATCGAATTCTCGCTGAAGGACTGCCTGGGCCGCGTCTGGCAATGCGGTACCATTCAGGTGGATTTCGCCTTGCCTGGACGTCTTGGCGCCAGCTACGTCGCCGAGGATGGCAGCCGTCGCGAGCCGGTGATGCTGCATCGGGCCATCCTGGGTTCCTTCGAACGTTTCATCGGCATACTCATCGAGGAGCATGCCGGTGCGCTGCCGGCCTGGCTGGCACCGGAGCAGGCGGTGGTGATGACGATTACCGACCGTCAGGCCGAGTTCGCCGAGAATGTGGTTTCCAGCCTTCGGAGCCGCGGATTCCGCGCTTCCGCAGATCTCAGAAACGAGAAAATCGGTTTCAAGATCCGGGAGCACACGCTCCAGAAGGTGCCGTACATGCTGGTGATTGGGGACCGCGAGCTGGAGTCCGGTACCGTGGCCGTGCGCACCCGCACCGGCGAGGATCTCGGTTCCATGGCAGTCGATGAGTTCGCTGGGTATCTGGCTGACGAGGTGGCCCGGCGCGGCAGACAGGTGCCGGCCGAGGCGCTTGGCTGACAGGTGCTGTCGCCGTTACTGGCCGAGCAGGCGGCGCAGTTGCTGGCGGTTGGTGATCATGTCGGCCAGCGTGTAATGGTCCAGGGTCTCAAGAAATGCCTGCAGCGCGGTGTGCAGCACGCGCTGCAGGTTGCAGGCAGGGGTCAGGCAACAGGCATTGCCCGGCCCGAAGCATTCCACGATATGCAGGTCCGGTTCGGTCTGCCGGACCAGTTCCCCGATGTTGATAGTCTCCGGCGTCTTGCCCAGTCGTAGCCCGCCCCCTTTTCCGCGCACCGTCTGCAGGTACCCCAGTTGACCGAGCTGGTAGACCACCTTCATTACGTGATTGCGGGAGATTCCGTAGCTCTGCGCGATCTCCGTGATGGTGGAACTGCCGTCCGGTTTAGTGCCCAGGTAGATGAGTACCCGCAGGGAGTAGTCGGTGAACTGGGTCAGCCTCATTCGCTGGGCGCTCCATGGCGATGATGTGGTTCCGCTCTCACTGGGTACACATTCGGCGGAATATGCTCACATTCTCCGACGCGGGAAAGCGGAAGAATTTGCGCTGGATCAAGAGGCGGGCGATGGAGATGCCGCATCATCCCCTCCGTCAACATTATCCGAAACAGTGGATGGAGTCTGCATGAAAGCGGCGCAGGACGATGTCATCGAAGTCTACACGCGGGCAAAAGCCCGGGCGGCAACGCTTTGGCTCCACGGGCTGGGCGTCAATGCCGGCGATATGGACGGGGTTATTGCCAACATGCGGCGCTCCCGCGAGCTGGGACTGCATTATGTTGCTCCAAACGCCCCGTTGCGCCCCATTACAGTGAACAACGGCATGCCGGCGCGTGCGTGGTTCGACGTGGCCGGAGACCCTGCCGAGGTGCCGCCGGGTCAGGAAAGCCTGGCGGACAGCTGCCGCCGGGTCCATGTATTGCTGGACCGCGAGCGTCAGCGCGGGTTTCCATCACAGACAGTTCTTCTCGGCGGGTTCTCTCAGGGGGCGAGTATGTCCCTGTACGCCGGCCTGCGATACCCCCATCGACTGGCAGGCATCGTTGTCATGTCCGGCGAACTGCCGCTTCCGGATCTGCTCGCGCGCGAGCGTCACCCGGCCAATGCCGACACGCCCATTATGATGATTCACGGTACCGAGGACGAAGCGATACCGCTGGCGGATGCGCGGCGTAGCCGGGATCATCTCCTCGGCCTGGGGCAGCCGGTGGAGTGGCATGAATTGCCCGTGGGGCATACCGTCTCCCTCGATACCATCGCCCTCGTGGACGAATGGGCTTACCGCCACCTCGCCGCAGCACTCGCCTAGCATCGCGAAATATCCGGCTGCAACGCGAGCGCCGCCTGGCCAGGGCACGCCCAGGGCCGTAGTAACGCTGCGAATTTCCACCAGTACCACCCATCCTCTTTCCTTCTCTCCAGGTAGCCGGGTCGATGCCGGTCTGCCTGGCTTGTGACGCCCGCCTGGCAGGGGTTTTTGAGCGCCCCTCAATAAAACAAATAAAAAAAATACTACTTCGTGACGATCCTTGACCGGCGTCAAGTCGGCACACTCCCCGAGCTGGATAACATTGTCGCGAACAACACGTTCAGCGGCCGGTCGCAGAGCCGGATCCAGACGGACCAGACGGGGAGTGTTCCCAGATGAGCAACAGGGGTTTCGCGGCAATCGCAGTGCTGGCAGCGGGGGTGGTATTCGGCGCGGGGGCTTCGGCTGCCGACGGCGACATCGAACGCGGCAAGAGCATCTCCAATACCTGTATCGCCTGCCATGGGCCGGGCGGCAACAGCCATATTCCCGCCATGTATCCGAGTATTGCTGGCCGCGATGCCGACACGCTGGCCGAGATGCTCATGGCCTATCGCAGTGGCGACATCCAGAACCCTCAGATGACGCCCCAGGCGCAGCACCTGAGTGATGAGGATATCGCTGACCTCGCGGCGTTCTTCGCCGCCCAGGAAGCCAGGTAGGCGGAGTGACGGGACGATGCGCGGCATCCTGGTAGCGGTTCTGACGGTCCTGGGGCTGGTATTCCTGCCCCAGGGCGTCCTGGCGACGGTGGATTCCAGTGTTGTGGAACGGTTTTTCCCGGAGGCGGACCGCGTCGCGGCGCCCGCGGGGGATCCTCCCGCCAGGGCCGTGTACCAGGGGGAGCGGCAGATCGGTCTGCTTTTCGAGACCAATGATGTCACCCCTATACCCGCCTATTCCGGCGAGCCGGTGAACATGCTGGTTGGCATGGACATGCGCGGAACCATTACCGCTGTCCAGGTGCTCGAGCACAGCGAGCCGATCATGCTCGTGGGAATCCCCGAGTCGCGGCTGGAGGCGTTCGTCAACCAGTACGTCTCCAGGAGTATCCGGGACCGCGTCCGTGTCGGCCTCTCGCCCCGGCAGCGCGAAGGCTACCAGTACGTGGATGCCGTCTCCGGCGCCACCGTCACTGTCGTCGTCATGGGCGAGGCCATCATGCGTGGAGCGCGGTTGATGGCCGTGGCCCATGGCCTGGTCGATCCGGAGGCAGTGGCGATGACCGAGCCGGCAGTGGTTCGCCAGGCTCTTGAGATGTCGGCGGACTGGTCGGAGCTGAGGGCAGTGGGCGGCGTTGCCGGCATGCATGTCACCCGCGCAGAAGTGGACCGTGCGTTCGAGGGTACGGAAGCCGAGGGGGTGGACACCGCGCCGCCCGGTACCGAAGACGATACCTTCATCCAGATGTATGCCGCCTATCTGAACGCGCCTGCGGTAGGTCGCAACCTGCTCGGCGACGACCAGTACCAGCGCATCATGGCCGGGCTGGCCGACGGTGAGCATGCCATCATGCTGATGGCGGACGGACAGTATTCCTTCAAGGGCTCCGGTTTCGTGCGCGGCGGCATCTTCGACCGCATCCAGCTCACCCAGGGTGACCGCGCGATCCAGTTCCGCGATACCGACCTGGTGCGTGCCCCGCGGATTGTCGCCGATGGCGCCCCGCGCTTCACGGAACGCGAGATCTTCGTGGTCCGGGCCGAACACGCGTTCGATCCCGGCAGGGACTGGGAAATCGAGCTGCTGGTCCGCCGGCAGATTGGTGCGCTGGACTCCTCCTTCGTCAACTTCGGTCTGGAATACGTCCCCCCGCGGGACTGGTTCGATTACCCGGAGCCCGTTGCCGGGCTGGCGGAAGACGATGGCCGGCCGCTGTGGGTCTCCGTCTGGGAGGACCGCGTCATGCACATCATCGTGCTGGGCGCCGGCCTGACTCTGCTCACCTTCATCCTGATGTTCCAGGATGTACTCGCCCGCCGTCCCCGGCTGTTGCAGCGGCTACGCCACGGTTTCCTGATCTACACCGTCGTGTTCATCGGCTGGTATGCGCTGGCCCAGCTCTCGGTGGTGAACGTCTTCGCCTTCACCAATGCGTTGTTCTCGGAGTTCCAGTGGTCCACCTTCCTGATGGACCCGATGATGTTCATCCTCTGGACCTTCGTTGCGGCCACGTTGCTGCTCTGGGGGCGGGGGGTCTACTGCGGCTGGCTGTGCCCCTTCGGCGCCATGCAGGAGCTCATCAACGAGGTCTCCCGCAAGCTGAAGATCCCCCAGTTCGAACTGCCATGGGCCGTGCATGAGCGCCTGTGGTCGCTGAAATACCTGATCCTGCTGGCGCTATTCGGCATCTCCCTGCATTCGCTGGCCACCGCCGAGGTCTATGCCGAGGTGGAGCCCTTCAAGACCGCCGTCACCATGCGCTGGCAGCGGGAATGGGCGTTCATCCTCTACGCCGGTGGGCTTCTGGTGATCTCCATCGTCAACCGCAAGTTCTTCTGCCGCTACATGTGTCCGTTGGGAGCCGGCCTGGCCATTCCCGCCCGCCTGCGATTGTTCGACTGGCTGAAGCGGCACAAGGAGTGCGGCACCCAGTGTCAGATTTGCGCGAATGAATGCGAAGTGCAGGCCATCCACCCGGACGGCCGCATCAACGCCAACGAATGCCACCACTGCCTGGACTGCCAGGTGACCTACTGGAACGACCAGAAGTGCCCGCCGGTGATCGCCCGTCGCAAACGCCGGGAGAAGGCGTCGCGAATCTCTTCCGGCGACCAGGGTGGCGGGTTCCCGGAGATCCGGGTGAACAAACAGGCTGCCGCAGCACAGCCCGGCGAGCCGATGATTTCCGAAACGACGAGGTGATGTCATGACTGACCGTAAAGACGAACGTGTTGAACTCGACAGCCCCGGACGGCGGCGCTTCCTGGGCGCCACCGCCGCGGTGGGGATTGCCGGTGCCGCTGGGGCCACCGGTGCAGGTTTGCTGGTCCGCAGCGGAGAGACCGCTGCCGCCCCTGGCGGCGGCGGCAGCCACTCCGTCGGGCCCGGCGAGCTGGATGAATACTACGGCTTCTGGAGCGGTGGCCATTCGGGCGAGGTGCGCATCTTCGGCATCCCTTCCATGCGGGAACTGTTGAGGATTCCCGTCTTCAACGTCGACAGTGCCACTGGCTGGGGGATCACCAACGAGAGCAAGCGCGTGCTCGGCGAAGGCGCTTTCCTCAACGGTGACACCCACCATCCCAAGGTGAGCTACACCGACGCGCGGTACGATGGCCGCTGGTGCTTCATCAACGACAAGGCCAACACGCGTGTCGCCCGTATCCGCCTGGACATCATGCGGACGGACAAGATCACCACTATCCCCAACGTACAGTCCATTCACGGCCTGACGCTGCAGCGCGTGCCGAAGACCGAACGCGTGTTCGCCGCCGGGGAAATGATCATTCCCACCCCGAACGACGGTCGCCACCTGGACGATCCCAGCCAGTACTGGACGCTGATGTCCTGCCTGGATGCCGAGACCATGGACGTGAAGTGGCAGGTGATGGTCGACGGCAACATGGACAATTGCGATACCGACTATGCCGGCAAATACGTTGGCGCCACCTGCTACAACTCGGCCCGCGGCGTAACCCTGCAGGAAATGATGGGGCCGGAGCGTGACTGGGCGGTGATCTTCAACGTGGCCCGTATCGAGGAAGCGGTGGCCGCGGGCAACTATGTCACCATCGGCGATTCCGACATCCCGGTGGTGGACGGCCGCGGCGCGGAGAAGAACGATTCACCCTTTACCGTGTATATCCCCATTCCCCGCAGCCCGCACGGCTTCAATACCAGCCCGCCGGACGGCAAGTACTTCGTGGTCAGCGGCAAGCTGTCCCCGACCTGTACCGTGGTCGAGTGGGCGAAGGTGGACGACTGGTTCGACGGCAAGCTGTCCGACGCGCGGGAAACCGTGGTCGCGGAACCGGAAGTGGGGCTGGGGCCGCTGCACACCACGTTCGACAATCGCGGCAACGCCTATACCTCGCTGTTCCTCGACAGCCAGGTGGTGAAGTGGAATATCGCTGACGCCATCCGGTCCTACAACGGCAACGACGTCAACTACATCCGCGATCGCATCGACGTGCATTACCAGATCGGCCATCTCAAGGCCTCGCTGGCATGCAGCCGAGACGTGGACGGCAAGTACCTGTCGGCGCTGAGCAAGTTCTCCAAGGATCGCTTCCTGTCCGTGGGGCCGATGCATCCGGAAAACGATCAGCTCATCGACATTTCCGGTGACCGCATGAAACTGATCCACGACGGGCCGACCTATGCCGAGCCGCATGACGCTCTGATGGTCCGCGCCGACCAGCTCAATCCCGTCAAGGTGTACAAGCGGGACGATCCGTTCTTTGCCGAAACCGTGGCCATGGCAAAGGCCGACGGCATCACCCTGGAGCGGGACAACAAGGTGATCCGCGACGGTAACAAGGTACGGGTGTACATGACCTCCGTGGCGCCGAACTTCGGCATGACCGAGTTCCGCGTGAAGCAGGGCGACGAGGTCACCATCGTGGTGACCAATCTGGACACCGTGGAGGACGTCAGCCACGGCTTCGCGCTGGTCAACCATGGCATCAACTTCGAGATCCACCCGCAGCAGACCTCCTCGGTGACCTTCGTGGCCGACAGGCCCGGGGTGCACTGGTACTACTGCAGTTGGTTCTGCCATGCGCTGCACATGGAAATGTCCGGCAGGATGCTGGTCGAGGCCTGATCGGCAGGGCCGGCCTCGCAGGGGGCGGGGCCGGCCCGGTGCTGATTCACGGGAAATGAACGTGTACAAGCTCCTGATTCTCATTCTGATGCTGCTGCCCGGCCTGTCCCAGAGCGCTCTGGCCGAGCAGCGCGTATCGCCGGACCAGGGCCCGCTGCAGGCGCACATCGATGCCGCCGCCGAGGGCGCCGAGCTGGTGCTCGAGCCCGGCATCTATTCTGGGGGCGTGATTATCGAGCGGTCCCTGACCCTGCGCGGGGAGCCCGGCGCCATCATTGATGGGGAAGGGCAGGGCGACGTGGTCCGCGTGCAGGCGGAGAACGTGCGCATCGAAGGCCTGGTGCTGCGCAATTCCGGCTTCAACCTCACGGAGATGAATGCCGGCGTCCATGCGGCGCGCGGCGCCAACGCGCTGCACATGCAGGACAACGCGCTGGAAAACGTCGCTTTCGGCATATGGGCCTGGCATCTTCAGGATCTGCAGGTGCTGGACAACCGTATTTCGGGCAACGCCTCGGTGCGCTCGCAGGATCGCGGCGATGCCATACGGCTGTTCAACGTCAGTCACGGACTGGTGGCCGGAAACGTCGTAAGCGATGCCCGGGACGGCGTCTACATCGATACCAGCCAGCACGTGGAGTTTCGCGGGAATCGCTTTTCCGACGTGCGCTACGCCATCCATTACATGTACTCGCATCACGGGCGGATCGTGGACAACCACACCACCCGCACGCGCAGCGGCTATGCGCTGATGATGTCCAACCATCTGGAAGTCACTGGCAACCGCTCCGAGGGCGACCGCAATTACGGCTTCCTGCTCAACTTCGTCAATCACAGCACGATTGCCGACAACGTGGTGAGCGGTGTGACCGGCTGGTCCGGCGCCAGCGGTGCCGAGCATGGGGTCAACCTCGGTTCCGAGGGCAAGGCCATTTTCATCTACAACTCCCAGTCCAACGAAATCCGGGACAACATCTTTGCCAACAGCGAGATAGGGATTCACCTGACCGCGGGCTCCGAGGGCAACCGCATTTACGGCAACAGCTTCGTGAACAACCGCTCCCAGGTCATGTACGTGGCCACCCGCAAGCAGGAATGGTCCCACGGCGGGCGGGGCAATTACTGGAGCGACTATCTGGGCTGGGATCTTGCCGGCGATGGCATCGGCGATCATGCCTACGAGCCGAACGATTCCGTGGACCGGCTGCTGTGGACCTATCCGATGGCGCGTGTGCTGATGAACAGCCCCGCCGTACAACTGCTGCGCTGGGTACAGCGTGAATTCCCGATATTGCGACCGGCCGGCGTCAAGGACAGCGCCCCGCTGATGCGGCCGTCGCGGTTGCTGGAGGACTTGGGATGAATCATGTCGTTCAGCTGGACCGGGTCCAGCGGCATTTCCGGGGCGTGCATGCCCTCAAGGGCGTCAGCCTCGAGATCGCCCCCGGCGAGGTGCTGGGGCTGCTGGGGCACAACGGGGCCGGGAAATCCACGCTCATGAAGCTGGTCCTGGGGGTGCTAGCCCCGACTGCCGGGCGGGTTACGGTGCTGGGCGAAAACCCGCGGGGCCGCCATGCCCGCGGCCTGCGCCTGAAACTGGGCTACCTGCCGGAAAATGTGAGTTTCTACGACAACCTGAGCGGACGGGAGGTGTTGCGCTACTTCTCCCGCCTGAAACGCGTGCCTGCCGGCCAGGCGGATCAACTGCTGGAACGGGTGGGACTGGCACACGCCGCGGAACGCCGGGTACGCACCTATTCCAAGGGCATGCGCCAGCGGCTTGGGCTGGCCCAGGCGCTGCTGGGCCAGCCCCGACTGCTGATGCTGGACGAGCCCACCGTGGGGCTCGACCCCATGGCGGTCCGGGACGTCTACGGCATGATCGACGATCTGCGTGGATCCGGAACCAGCGTGGTGCTTTGTTCTCATGTGCTGCCGGGCGTTGAACGGCACATCGACCGCGTGGCCATCCTCTGCGAAGGCCGTTTGCTGGCCTCGGGTACGCTTGCCAGTCTGCGGGAGCAGGCGGGATTGCCGCTGACGATCCGGGCACGTGGCCAGGGCCTGAACGGTGCCTTGCATGCCAGGTTGGGCGGGCGTGGCGTGCGGATCGACGCCGACGGCGGAGGTGACATCTGCCTGAGCGCACCAGCGGCCGAGAAGCTGGAGGTGTTGCGTGCGCTGCTGGCCGAGCCGGAACTCAGCGATGTCACCGTCGAGTCCCCGACCCTCGATTCCCTGTATGCGCATTTCGACGCCCGCGGGCGTAACGGAGGCAGCAGCCATGCGTGAAGTCATGATCGTCGCAGGCAAGGAGTTCAGTGACGGCCTGCGTAACCGCTGGATACTGGCCATCACGCTCGCTTTCGCGCTGCTCGCTGTCGGGCTGGCCTGGTTTGGCGCGGCGGCGTCCGGGGAGCTCGGGTTCACGCGTATCTCCACCACCATCGTCAGCCTGGCCAGCCTGGCCGTGTTCCTGATTCCGCTGATCGCCCTGATGCTTGCCTACGACAGCATCGTCGGAGAAGACGAACAGGGGACACTGTTGTTGCTGATGACCTATCCGATCAGCCGGGCGGGCCTGCTCGCCGGCAAGTTTCTCGGTCATGGTGCGATCATGGCTCTGTCCACGCTGGCGGGATTCGGTATCGCCGCTATCACCATCATGCTGCTGGCCGAGCAGGCCACTCTCGCCACGTTCGCCGGGCCGTTCAGCCTGTTCATCGCCAGTGCGGTCCTGCTGGGGTGGGTGTTTCTCGCGCTGGCCTATCTGGTTAGCGTGGTGACCCGGGAGAAGGCCAAGGCGGCAGGTCTGGCCCTGCTGGTCTGGTTCCTGTTCGTGCTGGTCTATGATCTGGCGCTGCTCGGGCTCCTGGTCGGCACGGAAGGCAGGCTGGATGGCAGTCTGTTCCGCCTGCTACTGCTCGCCAATCCCACGGATGTCTTCCGACTGGTCAACCTGGCCGGGTTCGAGGAAACGGCCGCGGCCAGCGGGCTGTTGTCCATCTTCGGAGACGGCAGCCATTCCACCTTCCTGCTGCTCGGCATCCTGGCAGCCTGGATCATCGTTCCTCTGACGCTCGCGGCAGCCCTGTTCGCCGCGCGCCGTGCCTGAACCCGGAGACCGATCCCATGGCGACACGCCGTCAGATAATCAGCGCCTTGGTCAGCCTGCCGGCCGTGATGCTTGCCGGTTGCGGCAACGGCAGCGGCGGTTCCGCCACAGCCTGTTCGCCGATCCGCATTACCGATGGTCACGACTGTGCCCTGTGTGGAATGACCATCACGCATCACCCCGGGCCGAAAGCCCAGGCCTGCATGCGAGATGGTCGAGTTCTGCCATTCTGCTCCGTGGAGGACATGTTGTCCTGGTCGTGGCAACCGGAGTCACAGCCGAATATTCGTGCGCTGTATGTACACGATCTGTCACTCACCGACTGGGACGGTCCGGCCGATGACGCCTACATCGAGGCGGACCGGGCGCTTTACGTCGTTGGCCACGAGCGGCGTGGGTCCATGGGGCGGCCTCCTGCTCCGTTCTCGGATCGAGCGGATGCCGAGGCCTTTATCGCCGAGCATGGCGGGAAGTTGATGGCGTACCGGGATCTCGGTTGGGAGTCGGTGGGCGCCAGCCGCACCCACCAGGGCCATTAGCGGGTGGCGGTCGTGTCCCGCAGTTCGCGGGCCAGGCCCCTCACCATCGGGTAGAGCCTGGCGGCCTCCGCCTCCGGGGCGTTTTCGCCATAACGCTTTTTCACGCCGTGTTTCTGCAGTTCCACGTATTGCGTGGGCGTGACGCCATGTCGCCCGAGACAACTGCGGACGCAGGCCAGTGCACAACCGTCCAGGGCAAGAACCGGGCGGCCGGAGGTGGCGACCTTGACCAGCTTCGGCACATCCCCGCCGACACCGGCGATACACGACATCTCGGCCTCCCTGTCGCGATCCAGTCGCACGGCCAGCGTGTTGGCGAGCTGTGCCGCGCTGGAGCAACCTGAACAACTGTAGACCAGTGGCAGCTTTCCGCGTGTTCGTGCCATGGTACGCCTCTCCTTCCATGTCGACCGGATGCCGGAAACGGTATGATGGGACGAGTTTGACGGATGCCTCCCCGGCGTATCTTGATCCCGGGCAAGATAGCGTTCCCGTAGCGTGCTTCGTTCAGTGTTTCTCTCGCCGCCGGCGGGAAATGCCTAATGCGAAAATGATTTTTGTGGGGCTGCCGACTTGAGAAATGACCGAATCGGCATTAAAATCCGCGGGCACACACTTCAGAAGGCTTCCCGCGCCCTGTGGGCGGGAAGTTGGAGCTCGAATCCGGTTCTGTTGCAGTGCGTACCCGAGCGGGCTAGGACCAGGGGTCTGTGCCCGTTTCTGTATTTGTGGGGGCGCGGGAACCGGTTGGCGAGCATCGTGGAAAGCAGTTGGAGGAATAAGCAATCGCCCTGAAAAGTCGTAAGAAATATACCGCAGCGCCTGGTGATGAAAAGAACATCAACGAGCAGATCGTAACCCAGCAGGTGCGGCTGATAGGCCAGGATGGCGAGCAGCTAGGTGTGATGCCCTTGCAGGAAGCGCTGGACCGCGCGGCCGAGGCGGAACTTGACCTGGTGGAGATGGTGCCGCACCCCGAAGTGGCGGTGTGCCGGATCATGGACTACGGGAAGTTCAAGTTCGAGCAGAGCAAGAAACAGCAGGCGGCGAAGAAAAAGCAGAAGCAGGTCCAGGTGAAGGAGATCAAGTTCCGGCCTGGGACTGATGATGGCGACTATCAGGTGAAGGTGCGGAATTTGCGCCGTTTTCTGGAAGACGGCGATCGCGGAAAGGTCACGCTGCGTTTCCGCGGGCGGGAGATGGCCCACCAGGATCTGGGCCTGAAACTGCTGGAACGGGTTGAGACGGATGTGGAAGACATCGCCCAGGTTGAGCAGCGGCCGAAGATGGAAGGCCGGACCATGGTGATGATGCTGGCTCCGAAGAAAAAGAGCTGATCCACTCCCGGTTGACGTGCATGATCGGCCAGCCTGGCGGCTGGCCTGCTGTTTTTATTGATTGGAGAAAGGCTATGCCGAAACTCAAGACGAACCGGGGCGCCGCCAAACGCTTCGCCAAGACCGGCTCCGGCCGTTTCAAGCGGAGTAGCGCGTTCGCCAACCACATCCTGACCAAGAAATCCACCAAGCGGAAGCGCAACCTGCGTGGCGTGACACTGGTGGCGGAGCAGGATACCCCGATGGTGCGTCGGCTGCTGCCGTACGCCTGAATTTAACGCTGGGAGTCAAACATGCCACGAGTGAAGCGAGGAGTAACCGCCCGCGCCCGACATAAGAAGGTGCTGGCCAAAGCAAAGGGTTACTACGGCGCCAGAAGCCGTAGCTTCCGTGTTGCCAACCAGGCGGTGATCAAGGCCGGGCAGTATGCCTACCGTGACCGCCGCCAGCGCAAGCGGCAGTTCCGCGCGCTGTGGATTGCGCGTATCAATGCCGGAGCCCGGGTCAACGGCCTGTCCTACAGCCGTTTCATGAACGGCCTGAAGAAGGCGGACATTGCCCTGGACCGCAAGGTACTGGCCGATCTGGCCGTGTACGACAAGACCGGGTTCGCAGCGCTGGCCGAGAAGGCCAAGTCGCAGCTGGCCGGCTGATCCGCGTCACCGTCTCCGCTCCAGGAGCGGCAGCGAGTACGCAATCGAGAGGGAAAGGGCGGCTGACCTTTCCCTTTTTTTATCCCGCTGACTGCCCCGGGCAGTCCGACGTCAGTGACCACACCAGATGACAACGCAACACGCAGAAGAACTGCAGGCGCTGGTACAGGAGGCGCAGGCACAGGTGGAGCAGGCGGGGGAGCTGGCTGCGCTCGACCAGGTGCGCGTGGCCTACCTGGGCAAGAAGGGCCGGCTCACCGAGCAACTGAAGATGCTGGGCAAATTGCCGGCTGAGGAGCGTCCGCAGGCCGGTCAGGCGATCAACGTGGCCAAGCAACAGGTTCAGAACCTGATCGAGCAGCGCCGTGGCACACTGGAGAACGCCCGGCTGGAGGCGCAACTGGCCGGCGAGCAGGTGGATGTGACCCTGCCGGGGCGCGGTCATGACGTCGGCGGGCTGCACCCTGTAACCCGTACGCTGGAGCGTATCGAAACGCTGTTCGCCAGCATGGGATTCACCGTCGCCACCGGTCCGGAAATCGAAGACGATTACCACAACTTCGAGGCGCTCAACATCCCGGCCCACCATCCGGCGCGTGCGATGCACGACACCTTCTATTTCGATGCCCATCATCTGTTGCGCACGCATACCTCGCCGGTGCAGATCCGGGTCATGGAGCAGGGCGGTGCGCCGGTACGCATCATCGCTCCCGGGCGCGTCTATCGCTGTGACTCCGACGTGACCCACACTCCGATGTTCCACCAGGTCGAAGGCCTGCTGGTGGATGAGGGTATCAGTTTTGCCGATCTCAAGGGGGTGTTGCACGACTTCATCCGGCAGTTCTTCGAGAAGGACCTGGACGTCCGTTTCCGCCCCTCCTACTTCCCGTTCACCGAGCCGTCCGCGGAAGTGGACGTGCAGTGTGTGCAGTGCGGCGGCAGCGGCTGTCGCGTCTGCGGCGGCACCGGCTGGCTGGAAGTGCTGGGTTCCGGCATGGTCCACCCCCGGGTGTTCGAGTACTGCGGTATCGATTCCGAACGCTACACCGGGTACGCCTTCGGCATGGGGGTCGAGCGGTTCGCCATGTTGCGTTACGGCGTGGATGACCTGCGCATCTTCTTCGAGAACAATTTGCGCTTCCTGCGTCAGTTCCGCTAACGGTGCCGGCCCGCATGGCCCATGAGGTTGCTGCATGAAGATCAGTATTGAATGGTTGAAGGAACTGCTGCCGGTGAACGAAGCACCGAAGCAGCTCGCGGACCGGCTGACCATGGCCGGCCTGGAAGTGGATGCCGTGGAACCCGCGGCGCCGCCGTTCTCCGGTGTGGTGGTGGCGGAAATCGTCGGCTGCGAGCCGCATCCCGATGCCGATAAGCTGAAGGTCTGCCAGGTGGACGCCGGCAAGGAGACGCTGCAGATCGTCTGCGGGGCGCCGAATGCCCGTGTGGGGTTGAAGGCTCCGCTGGCCGTCGTCGACGGTGAGTTGCCGGGGAACTTCCGCATCAAGAAGGCCAGGCTGCGCGGCGTCGAGTCATTCGGGATGCTGTGCTCCGCGCGGGAACTGGGGCTGTCCGAGGATGCGACCGGACTGTTGGAGCTGCCGGGGACTGCGCCGGCGGGGGAGGATCTTCGCGATTACCTCCAACTGACCGACTCCGTGGTGGAAGTGGACCTGACCCCGAACCGGGGTGACTGCCTGGGCATGATCGGTATCGCCCGGGAAGTCTCGGCGCTCACCGGAGAGATCTTCGAGTTCCAGCCACCGGCGGCGGTCGCCGCCCGTCATCAGGGCACGCTTCCCATCGAACTGCAGGCGCCGGAGGCCTGTCCGCGGTACATCGGCCGCATCATTCGTGGCGTTAACGCGCGGGCGGAGACGCCATTGTGGATGCGCGAGCGCTTGCGTCGCGCCGGTGTGCGGAGCCTGGGGCCGGTGGTGGACGTGACCAACTACGTGATGCTCGAGCTGGGCCAGCCCATGCATGCCTTCGATCTTGCGAAGATCCAGGGTGGTATCCGTGTCCGCTACGCCCGCCAGGGCGAGGAGCTGGAACTGCTGAACGGCGATACCGTCACGTTGGACGGCGAAACCCTGGTCATTGCCGATCATCAGGAGCCGGTCGCGATGGCCGGCATCATGGGTGGCGAACAAAGTGCCGTCACGGAAGGGACCACCGACATCCTGCTGGAGAGTGCATTCTTCAGCCCGCTGGCGGTCGCCGGCAAGGCACGCCGCTACGGCTTGCACACCGATTCCTCGCACCGTTTCGAGCGCGGCGTGGACCCGAACATCCAGGCTCTGGCTGCGGAGCGGGCCACGCGACTGATCCTGGAAATCGCCGGAGGCGAGCCGGGTCCGCTGGTCGAAGCAGTGCAGGCCGACGAACTGCCGGAAAGCCGATCGATCACCCTGCGTCAGGAGCGTATCCGGCAAGTGCTGGGTATCGAAATGGAGCCGCAGGCGGTCAAGGGCATTCTGGAACGGCTCGGCCTGTCAGTGGCCGGTCAGCAGACACCGTGGACAGTCACCGTCCCGCCGTACCGGTTCGACATCACGCTGGAAGTCGACCTGATCGAGGAACTGGCACGGGTTCATGGTTACGACCGTATTCCGGTACGGCATCCGGCCACGCCGGTAACGGTCAGGCCCTATACGGAAGCGCGTGTGCCGCTGGACCGGCTGCGCCAGGCGCTGGTCCAGCGCGGCTACCAGGAAGCCGTGACCTATTCCTTCGTCGAGCCGCGGCTGCAGGAACTGCTGGACCCGGAGCAGCAGCCCGTCCCCCTGGCCAATCCATTGTCCGCCGATCTGGCGGTAATGCGTACCAGTCTGTGGCCCGGTCTGATCAAGGCGATGCAACATAACCGGAACCGGCAGGTGCAGCGCATCCGCTTGTTCGAGACCGGCCTGCGTTTCCGCGGCAAGGAACTTGGCAGCCTGGAGCAGCGGCCTATGCTGGCCGCTGCCATTGCCGGCGAAGCCCTGCCGGAACAGTGGGGGGCGTCGGGGCGGCCGGCTGATTTCTTCGATCTCAAGGGAGACCTTGAGGCCTGTCTGCGGCTGTCCGGAAATGCCGGTATCTTCGACTTCGTGGGTGACCAGCACCCGGCGCTGCATCCCGGGCAGACGGCCAGGATTGATGCCGGCGGCCAGCCAGTGGGGTGGATCGGGAGTCTGCACCCCCGGCTGTACGAGGAACTGGAGCTTGATGGGCCCGTGCTGTTGTTCGAGGTGGCGCTGGATGCGGTGCAGGAGGCGGTGATCCCGGCCTTCCGGCCGCTTTCGCGGTATCCTTCCATCCGGCGCGATCTGGCCGTGGTGGTGGACAAGGCGGTCAGTCATGCGCAGGTCAAGGCCTGTGTCAGGCAGGCGGCCGGTGAATTGTTGACGGATCTGGTGCTGTTTGACGTCTATGCTGGCAAGGGTATAAGCGATTCTGCACGTAGTCTTGGTATTGGCTTGATTCTGCAGGATTTCTCGCGCACTCTTAATGACAGCGAGACGGAAGAGCTGATCAACCGCGTGGTTGAGCGTCTGCGCCAGGATCTTGGTGCTCAGTTAAGGGGAGAATGAAGTGGCGTTAACCAAGGCGGACATGGCTGAACGGCTGTTCGAGGACGTTGGTCTGAACAAGCGTGAGGCCAAGGAACTGGTGGAGTGTTTCTTCGAGGAGATTCGCACCGCCCTGGAATCCGGTACCAGTGTCAAGCTGTCCGGATTCGGGAATTTCGATCTGCGTGACAAGAGTGAACGCCCCGGGCGTAACCCCAAGACCGGCGAGGAGATCCCCATCTCGGCCCGGCGTGTGGTCACATTCAGGCCCGGCCAGAAGCTGAAGTCCCGGGTAGAAGCTTATGCTGGAAGCAGCGAATAACAACGAACTCCCGCCGATTCCGGCGAAACGGTACTTCACGATCGGTGAGGTCAGCGAGCTGTGCGGCGTAAAGCCGCACGTGCTCCGGTACTGGGAACAGGAATTTCCACAGGTGAAGCCGGTGAAGCGGCGGGGCAATCGCCGCTACTACCAGCGTCAGGATGTGATCATCATCCGGCAGATTCGCTCCCTTCTGTACGAGCAGGGGTTCACCATTGGCGGTGCGCGGCAACGATTGTCCGGGGAAGGTGCCAAGGAAGACCTCAACCAGAGTCAGCAGGTCATCCACCAGGTGCGCCTGGAACTGGAAGAAATCTATCACCTGTTGCGTCGCTGACGTGGCCGGGCCGGGACGGGTCACTGCGGAGGGAGTGTCGCCGATGCCTGCGCCCGTGTGTTCCTCTCCATGGTCTCTGCTGTTGCTGGCTGTGGTGTTGTTGCCCGGCTGCCAGACGGCACCCCCTTCCCCAGTGCCTGTCCCGCCTGCGGCGCAAGCGCAGGCCCTGTCTCATGCGGCCTACCAATGCGGGGATACCCGGATCGAGATTGTTGATCGCGATGAGCAATTGCTGTTGCGTCTGCCGCGCGGCGACATGCCGCTGCGCCGGGAGGTCGCCGCATCCGGTGCCCGGTATGCCGACCGGCATGGCAATCGGTTCTGGAGCAGGGGAGAGGAGGCCATGCTGGTTATGGATGGCGGCGAACAGCAATCATGCTCCCCGGTGGCAGCCCGTTCGCCCTGGGCGCAGGCCCGGGACCGTGGTGTGGTGATCAGGGCCGTTGGGCAGGAGCCGGGCTGGCTGGCTGACATCTTCGGCGGCGATGAGCCGAAGATGCAACTGCAGCTGGATTACGGCCAGCGGACACTGACCGTGGATCGTGCACGTGGCCAGGGCAACCCCGATCAGCAACGCTTCGCCTATACCGGCGAGACGGACGGCGAGCGGGTGCACCTGGAGTTCCGTCGCGCGAGCTGCCGGGACAACATGAGTGGCCACCATTTCCCGCTACGGGCGGAACTCACCGTGGGAGGCCGGCAGCTGTGGGGTTGTGCGCATCACTGGCCTGTCGACTGATCAGCGTTGTCTGTGATGCTCCAGCACTTCGAACAGGGCCATGCCCGCCAGCATTGCGGCGACAAAGACCAGCGCCTTGATTTCCAGCGCCCCCAGAGCAACCAGCGCGGGACCGGGGCAGAAGCCGGCCAGCCCCCAGCCCACACCGAAGCCCAGGCTGCCCAGGATCAGCCGGCCGTCAATGTCGCGACGGGTCGGCAGCCGCATCGGCTCGGCCAGCAGTGACCGTTGACGCTGCCCCGCCACACGGAAGCCCACCAGCCCGACGGCGATGGCCCCGGCCATGACCAGCGCCAGTGAGGGATCCCAGGCGCCGGCAATATCCAGGAATCCCAGTACTTTTGCCGGGTTCGCCATGCCGGAGACCAGCAGCCCGAGGCCGAAGACCAGTCCCGCCGCGAATGCCGATAGCAGAATTCTACCCATGGTTATGCTCCGATCAGGTGGCGGACGGCAAAGACCGTGAGAAAGCCGGTGCCCATGAAGGCCAGCGTGGCTACCAGTGAGCGCAGCGACAGCCGCGACAGGCCGCAGACCCCATGGCCGCTGGTACAGCCGGCGCCGTAACGCGTGCTGATGCCTACCAGCAGACCGGCAACCACAAGCACCGGGTAGCCCGCCTCAATCTGGATTTCCGGCAAGCGAGTCGCCAGCAGCCACGTCGCGGGGGCCAGCAGCAGGCCGAGCACGAAGGCCAACCTCCAGGCGACATCACCCCGGACGGGAGACAGAAGGCCACCGACCACACCGCTGATGCCGGCGATCCTGCCGTTCAGAAGAATGAACAGCACCGCCGCGATGCCGATCAGCACCCCTCCGAGCAGCGCTGACCAGGGAGTGAATGCGGCCCAGTCGATAGTCATGTGGATGCCTCCTCATCGGCACAGAAGCTGTCGTACAGTGTCTGTAACACGGCCAGCGCCCGCTGGTCGGCAACGCGATAGAAGATCCGTTTGCCCTCGCGCCGGGTGGTTACCAGGTTTTCCCGGCGCAATACGCCCAGGTGCTGGGAGAGGCTGGGTTGGCGTATGTCCAGTCGCTGCTCCAGTTCGCCCACGGAGAGCTCCTCCTGGCACAGTTGGCAGAGCAGCAGGAGCCTGTCCTCGTGTGCAAGCGAGCGAAGCAGGGCGGTAGCCTGGGCAGCGGCGGCTCGCATCCGGGTCATGTCGAGTTCGGCGTGCAGGATCATCGTTCACCGTTTCGGTTTCCCTGACAACATTATATTTTGTGATATAATGTTTGCAAGCAGATTGTTTGTCCCTGTTTCCGAGGAGGCTGCGTTCATGCGCCCGCTGGTTGAAGCTTTTCTGGATGACGACACCGAGACGTACAGCTACGTGGTTTATGACGAGCCCGGCGGTCATGCGGCGGTTGTGGATCCCGTGCTTGACTACGATGGAAGTTCTGGCCGTACGTCGACTGCCGGGGCCGAGCGCATCGCAGCCTTCATCCGTGCACGGGGACTCACCGTCGACTGGGTGCTGGAGACGCATGCCCATGCCGATCATCTGTCGGCGGCGCCCTTCGTACGCGACAGAGTGGGCGGAACGCTCGCCATCGGCGAACACATTCAGCAGGTGCAGAAGCTGTTTCGCGATGTCTTCAATCTGGAGCGCGAGTTCCTGCCTGACGGCAGCGACTTCGACCACCTGTTCAAGGAGGGCGACGTCTTCGCTGTCGGCAAACTGGAGGGGCGGGTGCTTCATACGCCCGGGCATACGCCGGC
>JBJHBJ010000030.1:0-50926 GCA_050485425.1 Ectothiorhodospiraceae bacterium
ATACTGGATGCCAGCGCGCAGACCAGGCTGGCCACGGAGAAAACGGCGAGGCCGCCCAGCAGCAGGGGTTTGCGCCCCAGGCGGTCCGACAGCGGCCCGCAGAAAAGCTGGGCCACGGCGAAGCCGGTCATGTAGACGCTCAGCGTGAGCTGCACCTCGTCCGCGCCGGCCTCCAGCGCCCGGGCGATGGCCGGCAGTGCCGGCAGATACATGTCCGTGGCGAGCGGGCCCAGCGCCGCCACGGCAGCCAGTACCAGTACCGTGAACGGCGCTGTCAGGCGGGGCACTGGTATCGGACGACCTGCTGGTCGATGGCGCCGAAAAGGCTCTGCCCGTCGTGACCGAACATCTCGATGCGCACCCGGTCGCCGAAGCGCATGAACGGGGTGCGGGCCTCGCCGTGCAGGATCTGCTCCACCATGCGCAGCTCGGCCAGGCAGGTGTAGCCCACGCCCCCTTCATCGATGGGCTTGCCGGGGCCGCCGTCGGCGCCCGGGTTGGAGACGGTGCCGGAGCCGACGATGGAACCGGCGGCCAGCCGCCGCGTCCTGGCTGCATGGGCGACCAGTTGCGGGAAGCTGAAGATCATGTCCGGGCCGGATTCCGGTTCGCCGAACTTTCTGCCGTTCAGGTGGACGGTCAGCGGCAGGTACACGCGCCCATCCCGCCAGGCCGGACCGAGTTCATCCGGCGTTACCGCCACCGGCGAGAAACTGGAGGCGGGCTTGGCCTGGAAGAAGCCGAAGCCTTTGCCCAGTTCGCCCGGTATCAGCCCGCGCAGGCTGACGTCGTTGACCAGCATCAGCAGCTTGATGTGCGCGGCCGCGCTGTCCGGCGGGACGCCCATGGGCACGTCGTCGGTGACCACGGCGATTTCACCCTCGAAATCGATGCCCCAGTCCTCGCTGGCCATGGCGACCGGATCACGCGGCCCGAGGAAGCCGTCCGAGCCGCCCTGGTACATCAGCGGGTCGGTCCAGAAGCTCTCGGGCATTTCTGCACCACGTGCCTGTCGCACCAACTGGACATGGTTCAGGTAGGCCGAGCCGTCCGCCCACTGGTAGGCGCGAGGGAGCGGGGAATGCAGCTGGTCCTGCTGCAGCAGGAAGGCGGTGGCTTCATCACCGGCGTTCAGGCCCCGGTACACCTGTTGCAATTCCGGCGCCAGGCGTTGCCAGTCGTCCAGCGCCGCCTGCAGCGTGGCCGCGATGGCGGGCACGCGGACCGCTGTGGTGAGATCGCGGGAGACCACCACCAGTTCGCCGTCCCGGCCCCCCGTTCTCATGCTTGCAAGTTTCATTGTAATTCATTCCTAAGGATTGTCGGGCGTGAAGCGGGCCTCCAGGCCCTGCCAGACGTCCACGTAGTCCCGCTGGCGAAAGTCCGCGTCCAGCGCCGCGGCGGTGGGCTGGAACAGGTAGCGGCTCTCGAACATGAAGGCCAGTGTATCGTCCAGGTACTCGGGCGCCAGTTCGGCCCTGGAGGCTTGCTCGAAGGTGGCGGTATCCGGCCCGTGCGGTGACATGCAATTGTGCAGGCTGGCGCCGCCGGGCACGAAACCCTCTGCCTTGGCATCGTATTCACCGTACACCAGCCCCATGAATTCGCTCATCAGGTTGCGGTGAAAATACGGCGGCCGGAACGTGTGCTCGGCCACCATCCAGCGCGGCGGGAAGATGACGAAGTCGATATTGGCCGTGCCGGGCGTGTCCGACGGCGAGGTGAGCACGGTGAAGATGGACGGGTCCGGGTGGTCGAAGCTGACCGTGTTGATGGTGTTGAACAGCCGCAGATCGTATTTGTACGGTGCATGGTTGCCGTGCCAGGCCACCACGTTCAGCGGCGACCGGTCGGTCTCCGCCAGCCACAGCCTGCCGCCGAACTTGGTCACCACTTCGAACCGCCCCGGCCGGTCCTCGTACCAGGCGACCGGCGTCTGGAAGTCGCGCGGGTTGGCCAGGCCGTTGGCCCCGATGGGGCCCAGGCCGGGCAGTTCGAACGGGCTGCCGTAGTTCTCGCAGGCGTAGCCTCGTGCCGCGTTGCTGCCCGGCGCCAGGTCCACCCGGAACTTCAGCCCGCGCGGTAGCACCGCCACCTCTCCCGGTCCGGCGGTGAGCCGGCCGAGTTCCGTACACAGCAGCAGCGTGCCGTGTTGCGGCACCAGCAGCAATTCCCCGTCCGCGCAACAGAACAGGCGCTCGCCCATGTCACGGTTGAAGGCATAGATATGCACACCGCAGCCGGCCTGAGTGGACGCGTCGCCGTTGGCGGCGATGGTCAGCAGGCCGTCGATGAAATCGGTGGGCAGGGCCGGGATTGGCGGCGCGTCCCAGCGCATCTGGTTGGGGTCGCTGGCCGCCTCGCGTATGGGGCCGGTGCGCAGTGCTCCGGCATCCATCGGACTGTAGGCGCTTTGCGCCACGGAAGGGCGTATGCGGTAGAGCCAGCTCCGCAGGTTCCTTTCCCGCGGGGCGGTGAACGCCGAGCCGGTGAACTGTTCGGCGTACAGGCCGTACGGGCAGCGCTGGGGCGAGTTCTGCCCCACGGGCAGGGCGCCGGGCAGGGCCTCGGTGGCGTGGTGATTGCGGAAACCGCTCAGGTACTGGAACTCGGTCGCGGTCACGGAATGGTCCTCATGAATGGTGTTCGCCGGCGATGCGTAGCGCCTCCTGCAGTGTCTCGCCATCGCCGATGTGGTTGGCCAGCAGCAGGATCAGGCGCGCGTTGATGCGTTCGCTGTCCGCGTCGCTGCGGCCGCGGTGGAGTTCGGTCAACGCGGCGTAGAAGGCGTCCGCATCGCTGAGATTCGGTTCCAGCGTCAGCTTAGACATGCCGGGCCTCCTGCCTGTCGTGACTGCCCGCGACCTTCCGGCGTGAGGCCCAGGGCACGGTGCAGGGCGTTTTCCAGGCGGCCGGTGTCGACCTGCCGCCAGCGTGCGGCCACGTGCTGGTCCGGACGCAGCAGGTAGGCGCTGCCGGCCTCGAGATGGTAGCGGTTGCGGACCAGCGCCTCGCAATCGTCCACCAGGGTGGTACGGGGGAGCGCTTCCAGGGCAGGCCGGGTGGGCGCGAGCAGCACCAGCCGCAGATCCGGGTGCCGTTCCAGCAGCGGCGCGAGAGCAGCCGCCAGCGGGCCGGCCTGCTCCGGTGCCACCGCGCCGTCGAGCAGCAGCGTGAAATCGTCGCCAAGCAGGTGCAGCAGCCAGCCGGGGCGGCCATGCAGGCGAATCGGGGCATCGGGTGCCGTGCATCCGGGGCCGACAGCGGGCGGGAAGCTGTCGGCGTCGGCGGTGTTCAACGGCGAATCGGCATACGCGCAGGGGCGGGACAGCCGGCCGCTGTTCACCAGGGCGCGGGCAAATGGATAATGCTCGGCCAGTTCCAGTACCGCGTCGCGGAACACGCGACTGGCGCGGCTCTTCGGCGTGATGAAGTCGGTGGCGCGGGTGGAGTTGAGAATGTTTTCCGCAGCCGCCTGCTGGCGCTCGATGTC
The DNA here is from genome assembly GCA_050485425.1 of Ectothiorhodospiraceae bacterium. Classification (GTDB taxonomy): domain Bacteria; phylum Pseudomonadota; class Gammaproteobacteria; order Nitrococcales; family Aquisalimonadaceae; genus LSCE01. Next base: position 3,494 of record JBJHBJ010000030.1, read on the forward strand.
GTAGCTGTCCAGCAGCGATGCCGGCGCCTGGTTCCTGAGCACCCGGCCCAGCTTCCAGCACAGGTTCTCCACCCCCTGGATACCGCCGTTGGCGCCGCGGGCCCCGAACGGCGAAACCTGATGGGCGGCGTCGCCGAGGAAATACACGCGCTGGTGGATGAAACGATCCATTTTCCGGCAGCGGAAGGTGTAGACACTGGCCCAGTCCAGTTCGAATTCCACGTCCGCGCCCAACATTGCCTGGATGCGGGGGCGGATGTTCTCCTCCTTGCGCTCCTCGTCAGGGTCGGCGTCGCGGCCAAGCTGGAAATCGATCCGCCAGACATTGTCAGGCTGTTTGTGCAGCAGCACGGACTGGCCCGGATGGAACGGCGGGTCGAACCAGAACCAGCGCTCGGTGGGGAAGTCGGCCTGCATGACCACGTCCGCGATCAGGAAACGGTCGTGGAACACCTGGCCGGGGCAGTCCAGCCCGAGCATCCGCCGGATATCGCTGTTGGCGCCGTCGGCCACCAGCAGGTGGTCGCAATCCAGGCGGTAGTCGCCGTCCGGGGTGCTGACCGAGACGGATGCCCGGTCCGGGGTGCTGTCCACGGCAACCACCCGATGCTTCCAGCGCAGGTCGATCAGGCCGGGAAACCCGCCCGCGCGCTCCACCATGTACTGCTCGAAATAGTACTGCTGGAGATTGATGAAGGCGGGCATGCGATGGCCGCGCTCGGGCAGCAGGTTGAACTCGTACACCTGGCGGTCGCGGAAGAACACCTTGCCCACCTGCCAGGTCACGCCCTTGTCCAGCATCGGCCGGACCACCCCCAGCCGGTCCAGAATCTCCAGCGTGCGCTTGGCGAAGCAGATGGCGCGCGACCCCACGCTGACGGTGTTGTTGTCGTCCAGTACCACGCTGGGAATGCCCTGGCGCGCGAGGTCCAGGGCCGCGGTCAGGCCGGACGGCCCGGCACCGACGATCACGACGCCATGATGGCCGGCGCCGGCCTTGTCCAGCTCCGGCGCGCGCCGATAGGCGTATTCCGGGTTGGCGTAGGTTCTGGGCATGGTTCTGCTCTCCGGCGGGCAGCAACTAGCGGCTGCCAACAACCTCCTGCAGCGAGTGCCACATCTCCTGGTCGCGTTCCGCGGTCCAGATGCGCGGGTCGGGATGTTCCCCCCCGGCTTCGTCGTAGCAACGGGAGATGTCGAACGGCAGGCAGTGATCGAAGATCACCCAGTGCCCGTATTTCGGCTGCAGCTTCTCATAGGTCTCCCGATAGCATTCGGCCAGTGATTTTCCGGCCGCCTTGCCCGTCTTGACGCTGCTGTACATCTCCTGCAGGAAGGCGCGCGTACCCTCGATGGCCTCGCGGCACTGCTCCGGCGTCTGCAGCGCCTCCCCGCGGCCGGGAACCAGCTTCTGCGGGTTCAGCGCCAGCAGCTTGTCCAGACTGCCGGGCCAGTCCTCGTGGTAGGCGTCTCCGGTGTAGGGTGTGGCGCCGTATTCCACCTGGTCGCCGGCGAACAGCACCTGCTCCTCCGGCAGCCAGACCACGGTGTCGCCCTTGGTATGCCCCCGGCCCAGGTGCATGATCTTCACCTCGCGGCGACCCATGAAGACGGTCAGTTCCCGCTCGAACACGATGGTCGGCCAGGTCAGGCCGGGGACCGAATCCACGCCCTGGAACAGGCGGGGGAACCGACCGACCTCGGACTCGTAGTCCTGCTGGCCGCGCTCGCGGATCAGGTCGTAGGTGTTGCGGCTGGCGTAGATGTTCAGCGGCCGGTAGGCGGACGCCCCCAGCACCCGTACCGCGTGGTAGTGCGTGAGTACGACGTGGCGAATCGGTTTGTCGGTGATCTCGCGGATACGTCGGATCACGTCCTGCGCCATGATTGGCGTGGCCTGCGTGTCCACGACCATCACGCTGTCGTCGCCGATGATCACCCCGGTATTCGGATCGCCCTCGGCGGTATAGGCGTACAGCCCTTCGCCGAGCCGGGTGAAGCTGACCTGCTTGGGCTCGGTATCCGCATGGGAGGCAAACTGCTTGGCCATGATGGTCTCCGATTCAAGGTGGTGCAAAATAGTTTTATATGAAACTTGTTATGCAGGAAATCACAGCGCTGCATGGATTTCAACAGCCTGTTGTTTCGTGTTGCATTGCGCAATTTCAATATCTTAATGGAATCATGGAAGAGGCTTTCGCATTCCACATGCATTATATATAGTTTCTAGTACAACTATATGCGCGGTGCCCGGCGTCGCGCGAACAACGTGGGAGGAGACATGCGAAACCTATTGTTCGGTTTGATTGCGGCGTTGGCGTTCAGCGGAACGGCCATGGGCCAGACGGTCATCCAGGTCAGCACCTGGGGCGGCCCGAATCACGGCGTGAACACCATCGTCTGGCCCACCTGGAAGCAATGGATCGAGGAAGCCACCGAAGGCCGGGTCACGCTGCGGGTCAACCACGACATGGGACCGCCGCCGGCGCAGATGGAGCTGATTGCGGACGGCGTGGCGGATGCGAGTTGGATCTTCCACGGCCATATGGCCGGGCGCTTCCGGCTGACCCAGCTCCCGGAATTTCCCACCTTCGAGGAATTCAGCTCCGAGGCTGCCGCCGCGGCCTACTGGCATACCCATCAGGAATACCTGGCGCCGGCCAATGAGCATCGCGGCGTGGTGGTCGTGGGGGTCGGCATGCACGGACCGGGGCAGTTGTTTGCCTCCAGCGAAATCGCCAGCCTCGATGATGTGCGCGGCAAGCGCATGCGCATCGGTGGCGGGGTGATGAACCAGGTGGCCGACAAGCTGGGCGTCGCCGGTGTTGCGTTGCCGCCCACAGGGGTGTACGAGGCGGCCTCGCAGGGCGTGGTGGAAGGGGCGATGCTGACGATCGAGGCCCTGCGCAGTTTCCGCTTGGCCGAGGTGACGCCCAACGTGTTGACGGTGCCCGGCGGCTTCTACCGGGGCAGCTTTGCCATCGTGGTCAATCCCGACACCTGGAACAGCATTTCGGAGGAGGATCGGGAGGCCATCATGGCGGTTTCCGGTGAGCGTCTGTCGCGGCTGTTCGGCTACATGATGGATGTCCATGACGAGCGCGGCATGACCTTCGGGGAAGAGCAGGGCGTGACCTTCAACAGCCTGAGCGATCAGGAACTGCAGCAGTTGAAGGAGATGACTGCGGACCTGCCGGACGAATGGGTCCGGACCGCGGCCAATGATCGTGGCGTGGACGGCGAGGCGGCGCTGGAGCATTTCCGCCAGCAGCTTGCCCGGGAGGCGGAAGCGCCCAGCATCGGGCCTGATACGGTCGAAGTCCGTCCCTGACCACCGGAGGTTCCATGCAGGCACGGCCGAGCTGGCTCTTTGCGTTCGGCCGTGGTCTGCAGCTTGCGCTCGAGGGGCTGGCCGGGCTGGTCCTGTTCGGGTTGATGCTGCTGACCACGGCGGATGTCCTCGGGCGCTTTCTGTTCAATGCCCCGGTCACCGGCACCGTGGAACTGACCCAGCTCATGCTGGCGGCACTGGTCTTCCTGGCGCTGCCCGTGGTGTGCTGGCGGGAAGGGCACATTGCGGTGGATCTGCTGGATAACGTCTTCCCACAGTTCCTGATCTGGCTCCGTCAACTGTTGATCAACGCGTTCAGCGCGATGGCCCTGTGGGTCATGGCCCGTCGGGTCTGGGCGCTGGGGGAGCGTTCCCTGGATTGGGGGGATACCACGCAGTTTCTCGGCCTGCAGGTGGGCTATTTCGTTCAGGGCATGTCCGCCCTGCTGTATGTCTCCGCGGTGCTGTGCGGCCTGCGCACACTCACGTATCTGCTCGAAGGACTGAAGGTCGTGGAGAGCGGCGGGCCGGCCGGCGCGGGCAGGGACCGATGACCGAGTCGCTGATCGGCTTCGCGGTACTGATTGTGCTGGTGTTTCTGCGGGTACCGCTGGCGTTCGCCATGGGTGCGGTGGGTTTCTTCGGCTTCTACCTGCTCACCGGCAACTGGAACGCGGCCGAAGCAATGGCCGCCCGCCGTATTGTCGATACCGCGCAGGACTATGGGCTGTCGGTGATTCCGTTATTTATCGTGATGGGCAACCTGGTCGCCCGGGCCGGCCTTTCGGACGGGCTGTACGCCGCGTCCAACGGCTTTCTCGGCCATCGCAAGGGCGGCCAGGCCATGGCCACCATCGTGGCTTGCGGCGGCTTCAGCGCCATTTGCGGTTCCAGTCTGGCCACCGCTGCCACCATGGGCCGCGTGGCCATGCCGCAGATGCGCAAGTACGGCTACAAGGACAGCCTGGCGTCAGCCGCCATCGCCGCCGGCGGCACACTGGGCATCCTGATCCCGCCCAGCGTCATGCTGGTGATCTACGGCATCCTGACCGAAAGCAGTATCCGCGAACTGTTCGCGGCCGGCTTCCTGCCGGGCATGCTGGGTATTGTGCTCTATGTGCTGGCCATCAAGTGGGTACTCTGGCGCGATCCCGACGCCGGCCCGCCCGCCGAACGTGTGCCCTGGCCGGACCGTATCCGCGGCCTGCGCCGGGTGGGCAGCACGCTGGGACTGTTCATGTTCGTGATCGGCGGCATCTATGCCGGTATCTTCACACCCACCGAGGCGGCAGGGGTCGGTGCCATGGGCGCGTTCCTGATTGCCATGGTCAAACGGGTGCTGACCCGGCGTGTCGTGCTGGACGTGCTGATCGACACGGTGCGCACCACCGCCATGCTGTTCGCGGTCATCCTGGCAGCGCTGATCTTCACCAATTTCATCAACCGCGCCGGCCTCCCCAACGAATTGCTCGGACTGGTGACCGGCTGGGATATCAGCCCGTGGATGGTCATCCTGCTGATCCTGGCGATCTACGTGGTGCTGGGATGCGTGTTCGAGAGCATGTCCATGCTGTTGCTGACCGTGCCCGTGTTCTTTCCGGTGGTGGCCGGTCTCGGCTTCGACCTCGTCTGGTTCGGCATACTCGTGGTCATCGTGATCGAGATCAGCCTGATTACTCCGCCCGTGGGCATGAACGTCTTCGTGCTGCGAGCCGTGTTGCCGGACGTTTCCACGGGTACCATATTCCGTGGCGTCACGCCGTTCTGGTTCGCCGGCATGGCCCGCGCGCTGCTGGTGCTGGTGTTCCCCGGTATTGCGCTGTTCCTGCCGCGTCTGTTGTATTAAGGAAGCGCTGAAGAAAAGGCTGTCACCCGATCATGCACCGTTCCGCCCGCCCCGAACTCGATCTGACACAGTTCCTGCCATACCGCCTCAACCATCTGGCGGACCGCATCAGCCAGGGGTTGTCCACGATCTACAGCGAGCGCTTCGGCATATCCATCCCGGAATGGCGGGTGCTGGCCTGGATCAGCCACAAGGAGGTGCTGACCGCCAAGCAGATCTGCGATTTCACCGGCATGGACAAGGCGCGGGTCTCGCGTGCCGTGCAGTCGCTGGGGGGCAGGGAACTGATCAGCCGGACGCCATCCAGCAGCGACCAGCGGGTGCAGTATCTGCGTCTGACCGGTGACGGCGAGGCCTTGCTGAGCGAACTGATCCCGGCCGCGCACGCCTGGGAGGCCGAGGTGGTGGCGACGTTGAGTGCAGCAGAATTCCGGGATCTGTTCAATGTGATCGGCAAGCTCGAACGGCAGCTGGAGCGCATCGAGCGGCAGGATCCGGCGCAGTGGCTGGAGCAAAAAGAAGGCTCCTGACCGGCGGCTTGCCCGTCAGGAGCCTGGTTCGTTCGGTGGTGGGTCGTGTAGGATTCGAACCTACGACCAGCGGATTAAAAGTCCGATGCTCTACCAACTGAGCTAACGACCCGAAGTGCGGCGCAATAATACTGAAATTGGCGGCGGAGTCAAACCGCGCCCGGCTCGCCGCGTACTGCTAACGACCCTCGTCCCGCATCCGGCGCAGGCGGTTCTCCGCCAGGGTGGCGACGCTGGTGTTGGGGTATGCGTCCCGCGCTTCCTCCAGCGCATTCCGGGCCTGCTGCCACTGGCCGCGCTCGTAGTGGATGAAGCCCTTCTTCAGGAGCGCATCCGGGCGCTTGTTGTTGTCCCCGTCGGCAATGACTGACTCGAATTGCGCCATGGCTGAGTCGAAATCGCGGACGACGTAGTACGACTCGCCCAGCCAGTACAGGGCGTTGTCGGCGTACAGCGTGCCGGGATGGTTTTCCAGCACCTCGCGGAAGGCGTTGCCTGCGGATTCGTAACGGCCCTCGCGCAGCAGCTCGAAGGCGCGCTGATAGTCCTCGGCGGCATCACTTTGCGGAGCCGCTTCCCCGGCCTCGTCCGGTATGTCCGTGGGCTCCCCGCCAGCGGCGAGGTCAGCATCCAGCGCTGGCGTCTCGGGCAGCGAAGGGCGATCGGGCGGTGCGGCTCCCGCGGTCCCGGTGTCGCCCTGTTCGATGGCCTGCAGGCGTGAATCCAGATCTTCGTACAGGCTGCGCTGCTGCCGCTGCAACTCCTGGACTTCCCGCTGCAGCACGTCGATGTCGCCGCGCAGATTGGCGACTTCGTCGCGCAGACGTTCCTGCAGGCGGCTCATGTCCATCAGCGTGCTGCCGTCCAGCAGGCGTTCGATTCGGTCCAGCCGGCGTTCCACGTCGGCCGCAGCTGGCTGGGCCAGCAGGCCGGCGGTGAGGGCCAGTGCGACCAGCCCCCGTCTCCAGGTTCCGTTGCTCAGGCTCACGATTCCACACCCTTGTCGTCAGGCGCCGGCCGTGGCCGGCGCCTCTCTGTCATCGATAAACGTAGATCAGCTCGGCGCGGCGGTTCTGTGCCCAGGCGGATTCGTCACTACCCAGTTCCACAGGCTTTTCCTCGCCGTAGCTGGTAACGCGGATCTGGTCCGCCGAGGCGCCGTACAGCACCAGTGCGCGCTTCACCGCTTCGGCGCGTCGTTCCCCCAGGGCCAGGTTGTACTCGGGAGCACCGCGCTCGTCGGTGTGGCCTTCCACGGTAATACGCTGATCGGGGTGGTCGGCCAGGAAGGCGGCATGCGCTTCCAGGATGCTGACGTCGCGCTCGCGGATCTCGCTGCTGTCGAAGGCGAAGTACACGATGCGCTGGCTGATGGGGCTGTCGGGATCATCCAGCAGCGCATCCAGCTCGTCGCCTTCCACCATGCGCCGGCCCTCGACCCCGCGGGCCTCGGCCGCGCGCTCGCGATCGATGGCGCGCATTTCGTCTTCCGTCAGCTCCCGGTCGGGCCGGTCTTCGACGCGTTCTTCCTGGCCGGGCGTGGCGCAGCCGGCCAGAAACAGGGCGAGACTGCCCACCAGCACCCAGCGTAACAGACGATTTCCTGACATGGTTTCCTCCAGCGTCAAGGACAGAGATTCCGGTCTGGTCACGGCGACCATGCCGGTTCACGAATACGTTCACCGTCAGTGGACATCACCTGCCGCGCGTCACCGAACAGCGAGGCGGTGCCCAGCACGGCGCGGCCGTTCGCGCGCGTGGCGTACAGCACCATGGCGCCGTTGGGCGCGAAACTGGGGCTCTCGTCCTGGCTGCCGCGGCTGATCACCCGCACGCTGCCATTGTCGTTCAGTTCCTTCACGGCGATGCGGAAACCGGCGTCCGTACGGTGCACCATGGCCATGCGCCGGCCGTCCGGTGAGATCGTGGGCGAGGCGTTGTAGCTACCCTCGAAGGTAACGCGTTGCGGTGTGCCGCCGTTGGCGCCGATCCGGAAGATCTGCGGATTTCCGGCCCGATCGGAGGTGAAGTAGATCATGCGGCCGTCCGGTGCCCAGGTAGGCTCGGTGTCGATGCTGTGGTGATCGGTGAGGCGCCGCATGTCACCGCTGGCGACATCGACGACGTAGATGTCGGTCTGGCCGCCGCGGGAGAGGGCAACTGCGAGGCGGCGTCCGTCCGGCGACCAGGCCGGCGAACTGTTGATACCGTCGCCGCCGGCAATGCGTTCGCGTTCGCCGCTGGCGATGTTCTGGATATAGATCTCCGAGCGCCGGCTTTCGAACGAGACATAGGCCAGCTTGCTGCCATCCGGCGACCAGGCTGGTGACATGAGTGGCTCGCTGGAGGTCAGTATGGTTTGCGGGTCATGGCTGTCTGCGTCGGCAATGATCAGTCGCCACTGCCGTTCCCCGCCCCGGTCCTGCATGGCCACGTAGGCGATGCGGGTGTTGAACGCGCCGGGACGGTCCAGCAGGGTTTCGTAGATTTCGTCGCTGATCACATGGGAAACGGTGCGCAGGGCATCGCGGCCGACGCGGAAGCTGCGGCCGGTCATGCGGCTGCCGGTGAAGACGTCCAGCAGTTCGAAGCGGACGCGAAAACGGTCACCGTCCGGTTCCACCTGGCCGACGATGAGGTTGTCCACACCCAGTGCGCGCCAGTTGGCGAAACGCACCTCGGACTGCTGCGTCGGGCTCTCGATGAACTCGGAACGGGGCAGGGCCTGAAACTGCCCGGTACGTGTCAGGTTCTCGGTGATGATGCGCGCCACGTCTTCCGGCGGGCTGCCCGAGCCACCCCACGCAAACGGCACCACGGCCACGGGAATCGCGGCCTCGGCCCCGCCGGTGATCTCGATCACCAACTCCGCCTTGGCCATTGCCGGCAGGAGCATCGCCAGCAATGCAGCGGTCCAGAAAAAGCTGATTCGTTTCAACATGCTGCTAACCTTAATCGCCTATCGTGCGGCCTGCCTTGCGGCGTGGGCGTCCAGGGCTCGCCACGGCAGTCTTGCCATGGACAGGGAAGCCATCTCACCCGTCAGGGGTGAATCGAAACACGATGTTGTCCAGACCCATGCGCCGGAACTGATCCATGTCATCCGGTACCCGCAGCGGAGACGCCCGCCGGACCGCAAGTTCCACGGAGCGGTCGAACGTACTGTCGCCGCTGCTTCGAACGATCTCGATGTCGGCAACCTCCCCGCTGGAGAGAACACGCACACGCACATCCGCGGACAAGCCCTGCGGTGACCCGGGTGGCCGTGTCCACGCTTCCCTCACCTGCTGGCCCCAGACGTTGACGAATCTCGCCCGGGCGCGCTGGGCGGCCTGTGCCGCCTGCTCTTCTTCCATGCGCTGCCGCAGTTCCTCTTCCCGGCGTTCCTGCGCCTCGCGCTCCCTGCGCTCCGCCTCTTCCTGGCGGCGTCTTTCCTCCTCGGCGCGCCGTCGCTCTTCTTCCGCCCGGCGGCGTTCTTCCTCTTCCCTGCGCTGACGTTCCGCCTCTTCCTGGCGGCGCCGTTCCTCTTCGGCCTGTCGGCGTTCCTCCTCGGCGCGCCGCTGTTCCTCTTCGCGCTGGCGGCGTTCCGCTTCCTCGCGCTGCCGCTGCTCTTCAGCCCGGCGCTGTTCCTCCGCCTGGCGCTGTTCCTCGGCGCGCCGTTCCGCCTCACGGCGCTCGGCCTCCTGCCGCTGGCGTTCGGCCTCCTGCTGGCGGCGTTGCTCCTGCTCGCGCTGTGCCTGGGCTTCCGCCTGACGCCGGCGCTCTTCTTCCTCGGCGCGCTGCCGGGCCGCCTCGGCCTCCCGTTGCCGGCGTTCCTGTTCCTGCTGTGCCCGGGCGATCGCCTCCTGTTCGGCCTGCTGGCGGGATTCGACCTGCTCCTCATCCACGGTTACGGCATGTATGATCTCGGGCGGCTCCGCCTGCTGCACCGTCATCGATGGTGCCAGATTAATCGCGAACGCGCCCAGAATCACGGCATGAACGACCAGTGAATAGAAGATGAAACGCCCGTCCGAACTCAGCCCGTCGTACCAGCGCACCATGCCTGATCAGTTCTCCTGCGGCGGCCGCGTCATCAGCCCGACCTGGGGCACGCCCGCACGCTGCAAGGTGGACATTGCCGTCAGTACATGGCCGTAGGCCACATTCCGGTCGCCGCGGACCAGTACCGGCGTCTGCGGGTTGTTGCGCATCACGCGCGAGACAAGATCGGTGATCTCGTCCAGGCTGATGCTCTCGTCCGGGTCGCTGCCGATGCTCAAGGTGTATTCGCCACCGCTGGTGACGGTGACGATGATCGGGTCCTGCTCCTGCTGGCGCAGCGGCTCGGCCTGGGCCTGCGGCAATTCCACGTCCACGCCCTGATAGAGCAGCGGTGCGGTGACCATGAAGATCACCAGCAGCACCAGCATGACGTCGATATACGGTACGACGTTGATTTCACCCATCGGTTTCTGACGTTTGCGGCGCATGCTCATGATGGCTCTCCTGCTGCGCTTCGCGCTCAGCGTTCCGCGGCACTTCCGGCCTGGCCGCCGGCGCTGCTGGTGCTGTGGGCGTGGCGCTGGAGAATGCTGATGAACTCTTCCATGAATGTTTCATAGCGGCCGCACATGCGGTCCACCTGGTGGGCATAGCGGTTGTAGCCGATGACCGCCGGGATCGCGGCGAACAGGCCGAGTGCGGTGGCGATCAGCGCTTCGGCGATCCCGGGCGCCACGGTGGCCAGCGTGGCCTGTTGTTGCATGCCCAGCGCGCGGAACGAGTTCATGATGCCCCAGACTGTTCCGAACAGGCCGATGTAGGGGCTGGTGGAGCCGACGGTGGCGAGAAAGGGTACGCGCGATTCGAGTTCGTCCTCTTCGCGGGAGAGGCTGATACGCATGGCGCGCTGTGCCGCTTCTACTTGCGCCTCCGGCGAGACCGCCTGCTTGCGCATGCGGGAGAATTCCCGAAAACCGGCGCGAAAGATTCGTTCCATGCCACTCTGGGCATCGTCCGAGGAGCTGATGCGGGCGTAGATCTCAGCCAGGTTGCCGCCGGACCAGAAGCGGTCCTCGAATTCCTCGGCACTTTGCTGGGCGTTTCTCAGTTGCGCGCGCTTCTGGAAAATCAGTGCCCAGGACGCTACTGACAGCCCGACCAGGATGAGCATGACCAGCTGCACCAGCACGCTGGCATCCAGTACGAGCCGGATGATGGACATTTCATCTTGCATGAGCGATCTCCGCGATGAGCGCTTTTGGTATGGGTCGGGGTGTCTGGCGTTCGGCGTCGATGCAGGCCACTGTCACCGTGGCTTCACAATAGGCGGTAGCGCCATCCTCGGACTGAATCCGCTGCTCGAATGTCAGACTGGCTGCGCGCTGGCGGGCAACCGTGGTCACGACATGCAACATGCAGTTGAAGGCAGCCGGCTTCAGGTAGCGGACATTGAGCGAATGGACAACGAACACCAGGCCCAGTTCCGCGCGCATGCGATCCTGCTCTATGCCGAGGCTGCGCAGCCATTCCGTCCTGGCTCTCTCGAAGAAACGCAGGTGGTTGGCATGGTAGACCATCCCTCCACTGTCGGTGTCTTCGTAGTACACCCGCACTGGCCACACGAATGCGGTCACTGGCTATCCTTGAGACTGCATTGAGCTGAATTTGTCGGTCCGGGATGTCGCGATCGGCACCTGGTCTCGAGCGCCACCAATGTAAAGAGTCCCCCGAAGTCCCGCAAGCGATGTTTTTCTGCCAAGATCTGTCGCCATATGGCGACGTTTATTTGGCAAAATCCGCCAAGTGATTGAGATTGTGTGTTTAACCCCTGTCTCCTTTGGGAGACAGGGGTGTCTGCTACTGACTACGGCCAACGCTCTTGAACAACGCGGGGTCGATGGCGTGCCGGTGCAACAGTTTGTAGAATTCCGTCCGGTTGCGCTTGGCCAGGCGGGCTGCCTGACTGACGTTGCCCCCGGTAGTTTGCAACAGCCGGGCCAGGTAATCCTTCTCGAAGCGTTTGCGGGCATCCGCGAACGGCAGGATGGTGCCCGGTTCATCCCGCAATGCGCTCTGCACCAGTGTGTCGTTGATGACCGGCGTCGTGGTCAGGGTGACCACCTGCTCGACCACGTTGTACAATTGCCGCACGTTACCGGGCCACGGTGCGCCCACCATGCGTTCCATGGCGTCTGGCGCGAATCCGCGTACGGTCTTGCGGTACTTTTCGCTGAGCTTCTTCAGGAAGTGGTTGGTCAGCAGCGGAATGTCCTCGCGCCGGTCTGCCAGTGCCGGCAGTTCCAGGGAGACCACGTTCAGCCGGTAGTAGAGATCCTCCCGGAAACGCCCCTCAGCCATCTCCTCTTCCAGATCCCGGTGGGTGGCGGAGATGATGCGTACATTGACGGCGATGGAACTGGTGGCACCGACCGGCCGCACCTGTTGTTCCTGCAGGACGCGCAGCAGTTTCACCTGCAGCGGCAGCGGCATGTCCCCGATCTCGTCCAGGAACAGGGTGCCGCCGTCGGCGGCCTGGAACAGCCCGTTGTGGTCGTGGGTGGCGCCGGTGAACGAGCCCTTGCGGTGTCCGAAAAGCTCGGACTCCAGCAGCGGTTCGGGAATGGCGCCGCAGTTGACGGCGACGAACGGCATATCCTTCCGGCGGCTGGCGTCGTGAATGGCCTTGGCAAGCAGTTCCTTGCCGGTGCCGCTGTCGCCGCGGATGAAGACGCTGGCATCGGAGTCGGCAACCATGCGCGCCTTGCTGAGCACGTCTTTCATGGACGCGCTGCGGGTGACGATGGTATCGGCCCAGCCTGCCGTGATCGGGTTTTCCTTCTCGGTGGTGCCGCCGGAAATCTCCATGGCGGCGGCCACCTGCTCCAGCAGCTTCTGACTCTCGAACGGTTTGGTCAGGAAGCTGAAGACGCCGTTCCGCGTCGCTTCCACCGCTTCCGGAATGGAGCCGTGGGCGGTGAGGATGATGACCGGGAGGGTCGGGTGCTGGCGATGAACGGCCTCGAACAGGGCCATGCCGTCCATGCCGTCCATGCGCAGGTCGGTAATGATCAGCTCAGGCCGGAAAGCGGCGAGCAGGCCCAGCGCCTGCTCGCCGCTTTCGGCGGTGTTGACCGCGTAGCCCGCCGACTTCAGGCGAATGGACAGCAGTCTGAGCAGCCCGGGATCGTCGTCAACCAGCAGGATGCTGCGCCGTTCCATAATCTAGTCCTCTCTCGATGAACCTTGTCCACGCTGATGGATGCTGCGCTCGATGGCCTTGAGGGCTTCCAGCTGCTCCGCCAGCTCCGCATTCCTGCGCCGTTCCGCGGTGATCGCCGCTTCCAGGGCCCGAGCCCGGTCGGCCTCGGCGGAACGTGCCTGCAGCTGGCTTTGCAAGACCTGGGCCAGCCCCGGGGAGGGGCGGTCTTCCCGATGGTTGTCCCGGCAGTGCTCAAGGCGGTTCTGGAGCATGCTGCGGTCTTCCTCGGGCGGCTCGGAAAGCAGCATGTACAGGCCGGCCAGCTCGATCAACTGCCGGTCACAGCCGCTTGCGGAGAGCTCTTCTCTGGCGACCCGGTAGGCATCGATTCGGTGAGCCGCTTCCACCGAAGCCATCTGGTCAAGATAGTCCAGGAGCTGTTCATTGACGCTCAAACTGTCGTCTTCCGGCGACGCCTCGGGTTCGCATCGCGTGATTTCGCAAATGCGTTCACCGAGGGCCTGGCACCCGGACAGGCCGGCGATCAGCACCAGCAGCAGTGCCAGCCGCCGGCCGCTGGTGGACGAAAGATGTTGCATGTTCAACGCTGCTCGCCCTCCTGGGGCAGACTGGCCCTGATGCGAGTACCATTGACGTAGCGCGGATCCACGCCAATGGTGCCCCCGTGAGCCTCGACGTATTCTCTGGCAATGGATAGCCCCAGCCCGGAGCCCTTGACGTATCCCTGGGCCTGGCGCTGTCCCTGGAAGAAGGCTTCGAACACCGCCGCTTGCTCCGCCGGTGGGATGCCCGGCCCCTGGTCCGTGACTTCCAGCGTGACCTGATCTCCTTCGCGCCGGCCGCGAATAATGATTTTCCCGCCGCGCGGAGAGTACTTGATGGCATTCGATAGTAAATTGTCGACTATCGTGCTGAGTTTGTCTGCGTCCGCGATCAGGTGAATGTCGTGGACATCCGCGACCAGCCGGATTTCCCGTGACAGCAGCGTCGGCTTGTGGTTGCGCGCGACGCGGCCGATGATCTGCCGCAGCCGGACGTGACCGGCATTAAGCTGGGGGCCGTCACCGCGGGCGGTGCTGAAGCTGAGCAGATCCTCGATCAGCCGCTGCAGCGCCACGGTATTGTGCCTGAGTATGTCCGCGACTTCCTGCTGTTCCGGTGACAGTTCTCCGACAGAGTGATCCTGCAACAGTTCCGCGCCTTCGCGTATGGCCGTCAGCGGCGTCTTCAGTTCATGGGACATATGGCGCAGGAAACGTCCTTTCTGCTCCTCCAGATCCATCAGGCGCTGGCGGAGCCAGTCCAGTCGCACGCCCAGATATTGCAGATCCTCCGGCCCCTTCACCTCCACCGGTTGCTCGAAGCGGCCGTCGCCCAGGCGGCGAATGGCCCAGTCCAGCTGGCGGACCGGGCGCGAGATCAGCGTGGTGAAGACGCCGACCGAGATCAGCGTCAGCGGCAGCACGGCGAGCGCCAGCCAGAACAGCAGGGTGCGGGCGTCGGCCGCCGTTTGCTGCATGATGCCCACCTCCCGGTCCACCATGCGGCTGCTGCCGGCGAGCACTTCCTGGGCCAGCGTGTTCAGCTCAAGGAAGTCCGAACCGACCTGCACCTGGTCGGCGTCCGGGCCTCCTTCACGGATGCGCTCGGCAATCGCGCTCCGCGCCGCGCTCAGTTCGTCGACCTTGTTCCGGTGGCTATCGTCCAGCGGCAGGCGATGCAGACGCTGAACGGTGTCGCGGAACTGCGCATTGGCGTCCTCGAACGCTTCCAGCAGCCCTTGGTCCTGGAGCACCAGGTACTGGCGGCCGGTGCGCTCCATCGTGGTGAGCAGGTCGATCAGCTGGCGGCTGTTGGTAATGGCCTGCACCGCCTGGTAGACGGCGTGCTGGGACTGGTGCGCCAGGCGGTCGACATTCAGGGCGGCGTAGCCCAGTACCAGGATGAGCGGCAACGACGCAAAGCCGAAGCCGTAGATGATGAGCTTGATCAGGGATTTCGGTTGATACAGCGTCATGACATGAGCAGCTCAACGCAGCCTGCTCTGGCCGTCCGGGGCGAACAGATCCGGTGAGTCCGCCGGCGCGCGGCTGGGCGGGGTGCGGCCGAAGTGCTGATAGGCATGGCTGGTGGCCATGCGGCCACGGGGCGTACGCATCAGGTAGCCCTGCTGGATCAGGTAAGGCTCCAGCACCTCCTCGATAGTGCCCCGTTCCTCGCCAATGGCCGCTGCCAGGTTGTCCAGCCCCACTGGGCCGCCGTCGAACTTGTCCAGGATGGTCAGCAGCAGTCTGCGGTCCTGCTCGTCGAAACCGCTGTCGTCGACGCTCAGCATCTTCAGCGCCGCGTCCGCGACCTCGGCGGTGATGCGGCCGTCCGCCTTGACTTCCGCGTAGTCCCGCACCCGCCGCAGCAGGCGGTTGGCGATGCGCGGCGTGCCGCGGGCGCGCCGGGCGATCTCGCGGCCGCCGTCGGCGTCCAGCTCCACGGCAAGCAGCCGCGCCGACCGGGTGACGATCGATCTGAGGTCCTCCACCGAGTAGTACTCCAGCCGCTGCACGATGCCGAAGCGGGCGCGCAGCGGGGACGTGAGCAGGCCGGCACGGGTCGTGGCGCCGACCAGTGTGAAAGGTGGCAGGTCCAGCTTGATGGAGCGGGCCGTGGGACCTTCACCGATCATGATGTCGATCTTCTGGTCTTCCATGGCCGGGTACAGCACTTCCTCCACAGGAGCGCTCATGCGGTGGATTTCGTCGACGAACAGCACGTCGCCGGGTTCCAGGTTGGTGAGCAGCGCCGCCAGGTCGCCGGCCTTTTCCAGGATCGGGCCCGAGGTCTGGCGCAGGTTCACGCCCATTTCGGACGCCACGATGTGCGCCAGTGTGGTCTTGCCCAGGCCAGGCGGACCGAAGATCAGCAGATGATCCAGCGCCTCCTGGCGCTGACGGGCCGCGTGGATGAAGATTTCCAGTTGCTCGCGCACGACCGGCTGGCCCACATAGTCCTGCAGGCGCTTGGGGCGGATGGCCTTGTCCACCGCCTCGTCGTCGGGGCTGGCATTCACGGTGACCAGTCGGTCCGTCTCGATCATTCAACACCCATTGTTGCGTGGCGCTGTATCAGCGAACGGTTTTCTGCAGCGCCAGGCGGATGATTTCTTCGCTGGCCAGTCCGTCTGCCTTGACGCGGCCGACCAGCCGGCTCGCCTCGGCGGGCTTGTAACCCAGTGCCACCAGCGCGCTGATAGCATCGCCGGAGGCATCGTCGGCCGCCGGCACGCCGACCGGTGAACCGGCGAGACCGGTCTCGGCGTTCGATCCCAGGTCGCCGACCCGGTCCTTGAGGTCGATGACCAACCGTTGCGCCGTCTTCTTGCCCACGCCGGGCAGTCGCGTCAGGCTGACGTCATCCTGATTCTGAATGCACTGGAGCAGGGCGTCCACCGGCATGCCGGAAAGCAGTGTCAGGCCGAGCTTCGGCCCCACGCCGTTGACCTTGATCAGGCTACGGAACAGGCTGCGTTCCAGCCGCGTCAGGAAGCCATAGAGCTGGTGGGCGTCCTCCTTGACCACCAGGTGGGTATACAGCGTCACCGCTTCCCCCACGGCCGGCAGCGAGTAGAACGTGGACATCGGGGCTTCCAGCTCGTAGCCCACGCCCTGGACGTCCAGCAACAGGCCAGGTGGTTGTTTCTCGGCAAGCTTGCCGCTCAGGCGTCCGATCATGTGCTTCTCATTTCCATTGTCTGGCGGCAGCGGTGGCCAACCGGCCGGACAGCCGCGCCTGATTGAGATGACAAAGTGCCATGGCGAGCGCGTCGGCGGCATCCTCCGGCGGTATTGACGGCAGTTCCAGCAGCAGTTGCACCATACTCTGCACCTGTGCCTTGCCGGCGTTGCCGCTGCCCACTACTGCCTGCTTTACCACGGCCGGCGTGTATTCGTGGACGACCAGCCCCTGATTGGCGCCGGCACAGATTGCCGCGCCACGGGCCTGGCCCAGCTTGAGCGCCGAGGAGACGTTATGGCGTACGTGGACATCCTCCACGGCCATGATATCGGGCCGGAATTCGTCGATCAGCGTGCTCAGGTCCTGGAAGATGATGCGCAGGCGTTCCGGGAACGGCGCATCGGCGGTGCGGATGACCCCGCTGGTCACGTACCGGTACTGCTGGCCGTTGCCGTCCACTACGCCGTAGCCGGTGATCCGCGAGCCGGGGTCGATGCCCAGCACCCGCGTCACTGCGGATGTCCCCGTTGTTCAACTTGCATAGGCATCCTGGTCGATGTCCGCGTTGTGGTAGACGTTCTGGACGTCGTCCAGGTCCTCGAGCATGTCCAGCATCTTCAGCATGCCTGCTGCGTCGTCCCCGGACAGTGAGACGGTGGTGGCGGGGCGCTGCGTGAGTTCGGCATCGGCAGGTTCCAGGCCGGCGTCTTCCAGTGCCTGCTTCACCGCCATGTAGGCGTCTGGTGGGGTGAGCACCTCCACGGAGCCGTCCTCGTTGCCGACGATGTCGTCGGCGCCCGCTTCCAGCGCGGCCTCCATGATTGCGTCCTCTTCGATGCCGGGCGGGAACGTGATCACCCCCGCATGCGTGAACAGGTAGGCCACCGAGCCGTCGGTTCCCAGGTTGCCGCCGTTCTTGGTGAAGGCGTGCCGCACTTCCGCGGCGGTGCGGTTACGGTTGTCCGTCATCGCCTCCACCATCACGGCGACGCCGTGAGGGCCGTAGCCTTCGTAGCGGATTTCCTCGTAGACGGCGCTGTCGTCCTGGCCCGAGGCGCGCTTGATCGCGCGCTCGATGTTGTCCTTGGGCATGTTGACGGACAGGGCCTTGTCCACAGCCAGTCGCAGGCGCGGATTGGTGGCGGGGTCCGGATCGCCCATCCGTGCGGCGACGCCGATCTCCCGGATGATCTTGGTGAAGATTTTGCCGCGCTTGGCGTCCTGCGCCTTCTTGCGATGCTGGATGTTGGCCCACTTGCTGTGACCTGCCATGACGTGTCTCGATCCTTTCGCTCTGTTGTCCGATGATGGTGCGGATGGCGGGGGAACGCTGCCCGCCATGTTCTGTCGAGCCTGCGCTCGGGCAGAAAAACCGTGGCGGGAAGCTTATCACGGAGGGCCTCGGCTGTTCACAGGAAAGCTGTCATATCAGGCATTTCCCGCCCATGTGCGGTTGCGAAAAAATGAGGCTTGCAGAAAGGTGATTCATTTGTCATCTTATGGAGACGACGGCATGGCCGCGAGGCTGTCGCCGGATCGTCGCGAGACAACGATAAGGTCACCAGGACCATCGGGAGGAAGCATCATGAAACGGTTCCTTACGGGCGCGGTACTGACCGCCTCCGCACTCGGATTTGGCGTCGCCCAGGCATCCGATTCCATCCGTATCGCACACGTTACCGGCTTTACCGGTGCGCTGGAGGCTTACGCCAAGCAGACGTCGGACGGCCTGCGGATGGGCTTCGAGTACGCCACCGACGGCACGATGGAAATCGAGGGGCGCAAGATCGAGATCATCAACAAGGATGACCAGATGAACCCGGCACGGGCCCGGGCGCTGGCCGAAGAGGCTTACGCCGAGGACGACGCCCATATCGTCGTGGGTTCCATCGCCTCCGGCGTGGCATTGGCCATGTTGCCCATCGCCGAGGAATACGAGCGTATCATGATGCCCGAGGGCGTGGCTGACGCCATCACCGGCTCGGAATGGAATCGCTACGTATTCCGTATCGGGCGCAACTCGTCCCAGGACGCGGTCTCGAACGCAGTGGCCATCGGCCAGCAAGGCGTCTGCGTGTCCACGATCGCCCAGGATTACGCCTTCGGCCGCGACGGTGTGGCGGCCTACAAGGAAGCGCTGGAAAACGAGGGCGGGCGGATCGTCCACGAAGAGTACCTGCCGACCGACGCCACCGATTTCACGGCTGCGGCCAACCGCCTGTTCGATTCGCTGCGCAACGTCGAGGGCTGCGATGAAGGCAAGTACATCTTCGGCATCTGGGCCGGTGCGACCAACCCCTTTGGCCGCATCCAGGACCTGAACCCCGAGCGTTTCGGCATCCGCCTGGCCACCGGCGGCAACATCATGCCGGCACTGGTGGGCTATTCGGCGTTCCCGGACATGGAAGGTGCCACCTTCTATTACTTCGAAGCCATCGACAACCCGGTCAACGACTGGTTCGTTGAGCAGCATTTCGAGCGCTTCAACGCGGCGCCGGATTTCTTCACTGCCCAGGGTTTCGCCCAGGCCATGGCCATCACCGAGGCCATTCGCAGGAGCGGCGGTTCCACGGATGCCGAAGACCTGATCGAGGCGTTCCGCGGGCTCACCTTCAATACCCCGAAGGGCGAGATGACCATCCGCCCCGAGGACCACCAGGCGATGCAGGACATGTATCACTTCCGCATCGCGGTGGAAGAGCGTGACGACTGGTTTGCCGACCGCACCGTCACCGCCGGCGTGCCGAAACTGATCCGGCGCATCGACAAGGACGAGATGGACATTCCCATCCGTAACGGCCGCTAAGAGCCGGAGTGTCCGGCAGGTCGCCACTCCCCGGCGACCTGCCGCTGGAAATACGGTAACGGGCGAAGCCGGGCCGACCGGCCGCGGTGCCCGCCTACAGTTCCAATCGCAAGGGTCGGACGCATGACTTCGCAATCCCCCGTGCTCGAAACCGAGGAGCTGACCATCAATTTCGGTGGTCATTATGCGGTCAACAGGGTTTCCTGCGCTTTTTTCCCAGGTACCCTCACTTCCATCGTGGGGCCCAACGGCGCCGGCAAGACCACCTGGTTCAACCTGATCTCCGGCCAGCTCAAGGCCACGGCCGGCAGTGTCCGGCTGTATGGCGAGGACATCACCCGGCTGTCTGCGCCGGCGCGCGCCGACAAGGGACTGGGACGGGCTTTCCAGCTCACCAACCTGTTTCCGAACCTGACCGTGCTGGAGAACGTGCGACTGGCCGTCGCCGCGCGCCACCGTACCGGTTACAACTTCTGGCGCATGGCGTCGAGCCGGCGCGACATCATCGAGCAGGCGCACGAGTACCTGCGCCAGGTCCAGCTCGGCAAACGAGCCGATCAACTGGTTGCCGGGCTGCCCCACGGTGACCAGCGCAAGCTGGAAGTGGCCATGCTGCTGGCGTTGGAACCCGAGGTGTTCATGTTCGACGAGCCCACCGCGGGGATGAGCGTGGACGAAGTGCCGGTGATCCTGGACCTGATCGGGGACATCAAGCGGCGCCAGGACAAGGTCATCCTGCTGGTGGAGCACAAGATGGATGTGGTGCGCTCCCTGTCCGATCGCATCGTGGTGCTGCACAACGGTGAGCTGGTGGCCGATGGCGAGCCGGCCGAAGTGATCGCTTCGCCGATCGTTCAGGAAGCCTACCTGGGCGCGCCCCAGCAGGCCGCAGGTTAAGGAGCAGGCCATGTCGGAACCGATACTCAAGCTTGGCGGCGTCTACGCTGACATCGACCAGTACCACATCCTGCACGGAGTGGACCTGGTGGTGCCCAGGGGCGAGCTGACCGTGCTGCTGGGCCGCAACGGCGCGGGCAAGAGCACCACGCTGCGTACCATCATGGGGTTGACGCTGCTGCGCAAGGGCACCCTGACCTTCAAGGGCGAATCCATTGCCGGGCTTCCCACTCCCCAGATCTCCCGCAAGGGCATTGCCTTCGTGCCGGAAAGCATGGGCATCTTCGCGCTGCTCAGTGTCCGCGAGAACATGGATCTGGCGGCAGCCAGCGGCCCGATCGACGAAGGACGCCTGGAATGGGTGTTCCGCCTGTTCCCGCCGCTGAAGCGGTTCTGGAACCGGCCGGCGGGCAACCTCTCCGGGGGGCAGAAACAGATGCTTGCCATCGCGCGCGCCATCATCGAGCCGCGCGAGCTGCTGCTGGTCGATGAGCCCACCAAGGGGCTGGCGCCCGCCATCATCAATGACCTGGCCGATGCCTTCGAGGAACTGAAGGAACAGCAGGCCAGCATTCTGCTGGTGGAGCAGAACTTCAATTTCTCCAAGCGGCTGGGCCAGAGCGTGGCGGTGATGGACGACGGACGCATCGTGCACACCGGCAGCATGGCCGAGCTGGCCGAGGACGAGGCGCTGCAGCAGGATCTGCTGGGGCTGAGCCTGGGTGCGCATCAGTAAGGAGCGATGACATGAGTGCGCAGAACGAGATACTGGAACCGGAAACGCCGCAGGGCTTCCGGCAGCGTTTCGCGGATTTCCGGGAGAACCGGCCGCATCTGTTCCTGCTGGCGGTGATGGTGCTGGTGCCGCTGTTCTTCATGAACCCGGTGACCTGGCTGAGCCTGACCATCAGCGGCCTGGCCATGGGCCTGATGCTGTTCATCATGGCCTCGGGCATGACGCTGACCTTCGGCCTGATGGGCGTGCTGAACCTGGGCCACGGGGCGTTCATTTCGCTGGGGGCCTTTGCCGGCGCCACCGTGGTGGCGTTCTGGATGAGTGGCTATGCCGGCAGCGGCACGCTGGGCATGACACTGATCGCGCTGTTCGCGGCGTTCGTCTTCGCCATGGCGGTGGCCGGCAGCCTGGGGCTGCTGTTCGAGCGCTTCGTGATCCGGCCGGTGTATGGCGACCACCTCAAGCAGATCCTGGTCACCGTCGGCGGCGCCATCATCATCATGGAGCTGATCCACGTCATCTGGGGTCCGAACGAGATTCCCGTTCCGCGCCCGGAGCTGCTGCGCGGCGCGGTGATCCTGGATGGTGCCGTTCCGCTGATCGGCGGCGTGGCGGTGGAGACCTACCGGCTGGCGGCGGTGCTGCTGGGCCTGGCGGTATACGCGGCCATGGTCTGGGTGATCGACCGCACCAAGGCGGGCATTCTGATCCGTGCCGGCGTCGAGAACACCGAGATGGTCGAGGTGCTGGGCTACCGCATCAGGCTGCTCTTCCTGGGCGTGTTCATCGCCGGTTCTGCGCTGGCCGGCCTGGGCGGCGCCATGTGGTCCATGTACCAGGAGATCATCACCGCGCACATGGGCGAGACGCTGATGATCTCGGTGATCGTGGTCATCATTCTCGGCGGCCTGGGCTCGATCAAGGGGTGCTTCTACGGCGCCATCCTGGTCGGTCTGATCAACCTCTATGTCGGCTACCTGGCACCGACCTTCGCGGCCATCGCCACGGTGGGTCTGATGGTGGGCATTCTGATGTGGCGCCCCCAGGGGCTGATCCCGGTCATCAAGGTTTAGGAGTCGGCCGATGCTTAATGCCATTCTTTCCGGAGACTACCCGCGCAGCCGCGTCCTCACCGCGCTGCTGCTGGTGACCCTGATCTGCCTGGCGCTGGGACCGTTCCTGTTTCCCAGCACGCGCGCCTTCACCACGCTGGGCATGATCTGCATCTTCATCGTGGTGGTGGCTTCCTACGACGTGATGCTGGGCTACACCCACATCGTGTCCTTCGCCCATACCATGTTCTTCGGCATCGGTGCCTACGCAGTGGCCATGGTGATCGCGTCCATGGGGAACACCTTCGGGGCCATCGGCCTGGGCGTGCTCGCCGCGGTGCTGGCGGCCACCGCACTGGCCCTGGTGTTGGGGATGCTGTCGCTGCGGGTCAAGGCCATCTTCTTCGCCCTGGTCACGCTGGCCGTGGCGTTCGCCTTCATGACCCTGGTCAACCAGTTGTACACGGTGACCGGCGGGGAGGACGGCCTGCGGGTGCGTGTGCCGCGCGAGCTGGGACCGGCGTTCCGCCTGTTCGAGAACGAGCTGTACGGCTTCAGCATCACCACCTTCCTCGGGGGGCTGTTCACCCAGCCCTGGAACCTGGGCGAGGTGATCCGCGAATCCGTCTACGGCGTACGGGTCACCGGCCGCGTGGTGATGTACTACGTCTGCTTCTTCTTCGGCCTGGCCATGTTCCTGCTCATGCTGCGCATGATGAACTCGCCGTTCGGGCGTGTGCTGCAGGCTATCCGCGAGAACGAGTTCAGGGCCGAGGCGCTGGGCTACAAGACCGTCTACTACAGGACCGCAACGGTGGTGCTGGCGGCCGTCCTCACGGCGTTGGCCGGCGTGCTGTTCGCGCTGTTCAATCGCTACGTGAACCCGGAGAACACGCTGGACTTCGAACTGATGGTGTTCATCCTGCTGATGTGCGTGATCGGCGGCATGGGCACCATGTACGGCGCGGTGATAGGGGCGGCCATCTTCCTGCTGGCCGAGAACTACCTGCAGGATCTGCTGGCGGTGATCGGCGGCTATGTCGACGGCGTGCCGCTGGTCAGCGGCCTGGTCGGACCGGAGCGCTGGCTGCTCTGGTTCGGCGTGCTGTTCGTGCTGAGCGTCTACTTCTTCCCGAAGGGGATCGTCGGCCAGTTGCGGGTCTGGGCGGAGGAACGCCGCCGCCGGGCGGCCGGTACGGACGAGAACCGGCCGGCACCGCTGGATCAGCGCGAGCCGCAGGCCGCGGAGCAGCCCAAGAGCTAGTGTCCCGTAAGCCAAGTTCGTTATCTTTGTGCGGGCCGTCCACTGGCGGACGGCCCGGCAATGCGGAATCGCCGCGCGCCGCGTCGCTGGGATATGGCAATACGTTCGAAATGATCAGTAGCCGGCGCTTCCTGAAGCGACGCTAGCCGTCATCCTCGAAATGCGCGGTCGACCGTCGACCGATGTCCCTGCGGTGGCGCGAAAGCCACTGCTCTGCGTGATCGCGTCCCACATCCCGCAAGTGACACAAGAACTCCCAGTCCGTGTTGATCCTGGATGCGCGCCCAAGATGCTTGGTGGCATCGCGGGTGTCGATGCGGTGCAGGTGGAGTTCGCGGCCCAGGCCGTGGTTCCGGCTCAGCAGTGACAGCAACTGCAACTCCCGCATGACCGTGGAGTGGAAATTGATCTCGCTGACCCGGTCCATGATCTCCGCCACCTTGCGCGGCACCTCGTCGCGCTCGGCAGGGGTGAGTTGGATGAGCAGCAGATCCGGTGCCTTGCATTCGAAGATCAGGGGGTAGAGCGCCGGGTTGCCGGTGTAGCCCCCGTCCCAGTAGGCGGCACCGTCCAGATGGACCGCCTGGAACAGCAGCGGCAGGCAGGCCGAGGCGGCAAGCACCTGTGCTGAGATGGCGTCGTTGCGGCGCAGCTCCAGGCGTCCGCTGTGCACGTTGGTCAGCGCGATGAACAGCCGCGGGGCGCTGCGGTGACGGAGAGCCTCGAAATCCACCACCTGCTCGACGATACCGATCAGCGGATTGAACCCGGTTGGGTTGAACTGATAGGGCGAAGCCATTTGCGTCAGTCCGCTCAGGAACAGGAAGCCCGGCGAGTAATCCCGGTTCCAGCCGTGGAACAGATGCTCCATCGGCGTGCTGCGCATGGGGCTGAGCTGGGACTGGTCGCTGACGGTACGCCACAGGTGTTCCAGCGTTTCACGGGCCCCGTCGGCGCCGTTCTTCTGCCAGCCGCTCGCCAGCGCGGCGGCGTTCATGGCGCCGGCGCTGGCGCCGCTGATACCCTCGAAGCGGAAACCCTGCTCCAGCAGACGGTCCAGCACGCCCCAGGTGAAAGCGCCGTGGCTGCCGCCGCCCTGGAGTGCCAGATTGATGCGTGGGCGCCGCCGCAGGATCCCCGTGCGCCAGGGATTCAGCGCCCAGCGTTTCAGACGTGTCCAGTCCATTGTTGCTTCCAGTTCCCGGTTTACCCGGTTATACAGCACCCCGGGCGGTCGCTGCGAGTCGTGGAATCCCGTGATTGTGATGCGGTTCGAGGTTTCCCGGGCTATTTGACTGTCATGCTAAGCGACAAGAACGTGTGCGCCCGGAAAGCGGATGCATGCTGATGACGAGACAGCAACGACGGAACCCCTCCATGGCGATGATCGAACCGGAAATTCTGGAGTCCCTGGTTCCGCTCCGCGAGCTGACGCCGGATGCACTGGCCGAGCTCGCACGGGAAGCGGAGATCGAGGAGCTGGAAGCGCGCAGTATCATCTTCCGGAAGGGCGGGGATGACGAGTGGGCGCGCTATGTGCTGTCCGGCACCGTAGTCCTGGTGGACGACGAGCAGCGTCGGCGCACGGTGACCGGCACCGGCAACACCGGCGTCGCGCCGGAGCCGCTGAGCGAGGACAGGCCCTATCCCTGCCACGCCGTGGCAGGGACCGCGGTCAAGCTGATCCGGCTCCCGAACGGCCGCATCCGGCAACTGCTGGAGTCCAGCCGTCTGCCGGAGTACGGCGTGGATCAGATCGCGCCGGATAGCGACAACGCCGGCGAGAGCCTGTTCTATCGTTTGTTCGAGGACCTCATGTCCGACCGGCTGGAGCTTCCCAGCATGCCGGATATCGCCTTGCGCGTCCGCGATGCGATCACCGAGCGCGAGGCGGGTGCCGCCGAACTGGCCAAGATCCTGCAGACCGATCCGGTGGTCGCTGCGCGCGTGATCCAGGCCGCCAACAGCGCCGTCTATGCAGGCCAGCCCCAGGTGGACTCCCTGCAACCTGCCATCACCCGGCTTGGCCTGGTGGTGACCCGCGAGGTGGTGACAGCCGTTGCGCTACGCGGCGTGTTCCGATCGAAGAACCCGACCCTGAACAAGCGCATGGTGGAATTGTGGATGCACAGTTCGCTGGTGGCCGCCATCGCCCAGGTGACGGCCCGGCGCCTGAAGGGTTTCGAAGCCGATCGTGGTCTGCTGGCCGGCCTGGTGCATGACATCGGCGTCATACCCATGGTGACCAATGCTGCGCACTACCCCGAACTGGCCAGGGATCCGGGGTTGCTGGAGGCCACGATCCAGCAGTATCGCGGCGAGGTCGGGACCATGATCCTCCGGCGCTGGAATTTCCATGAAGACCTGGTTCAGGTGCCCTTGTGGGCGGAGCACTGGGATCGTCAGAAGCAGGACGCGAGCCCGGATTACGGCGACCTGGTCGTGGTGGCGCAGTTGCAGGCGCTGTCCTCCGGGCCGGGCGGTCGTGACCTGCCCGCGTTTACCGACACGCCGGCCTACGCCCGGCTGGGGCTGGAGGCGCTGGGAATCACCGACGGCGCAAGCATGCTGGAAGAGGCCCGCGAGGAAATCGCCGAGGCCCAGCGCCTGCTGATCGGCTGATCCGGCTTCTTCCGCCGGCCCGCCGGCATTGAAAATCCCGCCGAATTGCGCGACCGTTGCACCGCCGGTCGGCGACCTGCCGTCGACCGTGTCGCTCACGCACGTTGCGCCGCCATCGAGGTCCACCCTGAGCATGGAAGACGTCACTGTCCAGGCCGTTCCCTACCGCCGGGATACGGAAGCGTGGATGGTTCGCCTGCGGGCGCTGCCCTGGCCGGTGTGGCTGGACAGCGGCGGCAAGGGGCGCTGGGACGTGCTGACTGCCGAACCGGCGGAAACGCTGGTTACGTGTAACGGCTGTACGACGCATACCATGCGGGATGGAAGTCGCCGGCAGAGCGCCGCCTCTCCGCTGGAGTTGCTGAAGGCGTGTCTCGCCCGGCGAAGCGTCCGATCGCGCCGTCTGCCGTTTCTTGGCGGTGCCATCGGTGCCTTTGCCTACGATCTGGGCGAGACACTGGTGCCCATGGTGTCCCCGCGTCCCTCCTCGGCACAGCCGTCCATGAGCGTCGGCTTGTACGACTGGGCGGTACTGGCAGACCATGCGGCCGGCCGCGCCTGGCTCGTCACTCTTGCCGGCAGTCCGATGACGGCCGCGCGCTGGCGGGCCCTGACGGAGAGCGATGCGCCGGTGGCGGAGGGGTTCCGGCTGGGAGCCTTGCAGGTGGATCTGGATGAACAGGCCTACGGCCGGCGCTTCCGCCGCCTGCAGCGTTACATTCGCGATGGTGACTGCTATCAGGTGAATCTGGCCCGGCGCTTCAGCGCCACGCTGGACGGGGACTCCTTCGCGGCCTACCGTGCCATGCGAGCGCGCAGCCCGGCACCGTTCGGTGCTTACCTGGAGCATGCCGGGCTGGCGCTGCTGAGTGTCTCGCCGGAGCGGTTCCTGCGGGTTCGCCGGGGCCGCGTGGAGACGCGACCCATCAAGGGGACGAGGCCGCGAGGCGGTAGTGTTGCGGAGGATCGGCGGCTGGCCGCCGAACTGCGTGACAGCCCCAAGGACCGCGCCGAGAACGTGATGATCGTGGACCTGCTGCGCAATGATCTGGGCAAGGTCTGCCGGACCGGCAGCGTTCGCGTCAGCAAGTTGTTCGATCTGGAGACCCATCCCTCGGTGCACCACCTGGTGAGTCGGATCGGCGGCCGCCTGAGGTCCGGGCTGACGCCGGTGGACCTGTTGGCCGCGGCCTTTCCCGGCGGGTCCATAACCGGTGCGCCGAAACGCCGTGCGATGGAAATCATCGCCGAGCTGGAGACAGCTCCCCGAGGCTTCTACTGCGGCTCGGTGGGCTACATCGGCTATGACGGCAGCATGGATAGCAGTATCTGCATACGTACCGCGGTGCATGCCGGTGGCCGTCTGGAATACCGTGCCGGGGGCGGCGTGGTTGCTGATTCCACCGAGCACGATGAATTCCTGGAGACCGACCACAAGGCTCGGGTTTTCCGGTCGCTGTTCGAGGAACGCGGGAATTGCTAGCCCGATGCCAGCAGACGGCCCATGGCACGCAGGCCTTCCTGTTCCCGCTGGCAGGATTTCCGGACACCCTCGATCACGCCCCCGGGGAGCGTGCCTCCCCGGCGCGAGAGGGCGTCCGGCACGCCCTGGAAATCACTGTCCAGCCATTCGCTGGCGGCCTGCAGCACCCCGACCAGGTCGCGACATTCCTCGGGCGGCAAGGGGGCGGCGAAGGCACCGACCGCGGTTGAGATGATCTCGGGGACCTCCCATTCCTCCAGCAGCATCGCGCCGGCCTGGTAGTGGTCCAGGCCCAGGGTGTGGCGTTCGAGCAGGTGCAGGTCCTGCTCCGGCTCCTGGCGATGCTGGCTGAGTACGCGATCCATGTCCGCAGGGAAGGTATGTACCAGCAGCAACAGGCCGATGGAATGCAGCAGCCCGGCCAGGTGAGCGGAATCCGGGCCACTGCCCACCGGCAGGTAGCGGGCCAGCTGACCCGCTGCGAACGCTGTCCCCATGGCGTGATACCAGTATTGGGAGGCATCGAATGCCGGGCATCGGCGGGGGTCGAACTGGCCGGAGAGCAGGATCGAGGTGGCCAGCGTGCGTACCCGGTTCAGGCCCAGTCGCATCACTGCCTCCTCTACCGAATACACCGGGTTGTAGCCGGCAAAGTAGGCGGAATTCGCCATCGCCACCAGGCGTGCCGTCAGTCCGGGATCGCGGTCCAGGCTGGCGGCGACATCGCCCAGGTTCACCTCCGGCGCGCTCAGGGTCAGCAGGATCTCGTGTGCCACGTAGGGGAGGGAAGGTAAGGTACCCGATGCGCGCAGTTCGGACGTGGAAGGCATGGTTTTCTGATGCTCGCTGTTATGGAACCGCAGATCGCTTCTCGAGCACCAACGCGAGAATCGATCGGCGGTTACCTCTGCCGACATTGCCCCGATTCTATGCGCAATTCCCGGTCCAACCTGTGACGTAGCTCGGAGTTTTGTCACCTTTCCGCAGGCTGGCTACACTTCACAGAGGCATCATGCTGCGCTGCGCCAACCCGCGAGCCCCGGTTCGCGATCATACTGACCTTTCAGGAGTTACAGTCATGAAAGGTGAGTTCTTGTCTCGGCGCTTCCGTCGTTCACAACCCTGGAGGAATCCTTATGGAAGACGTAGTCATCGTTGCGGCTGGACGCAGTGCAATCGGCAACTTCAACGGTTCCCTTGCCTCCCTGCCGGCTTCCGAACTGGGCGCACAGGTCATCAGGGGGGTGATGAGCAGCATCGGCCTGTCCGGTGAGCAGGTCGACGAAGTCATTCTTGGCCACGTGTTGACGGCGGCAGCCGGACAGAATCCGGCCCGCCAGGCGTCGATCAGCGCGGGGCTGCCGGACAGGGTTCCTGCAATGACCATCAACAAGGTCTGCGGCAGTGGCCTGAAGGCGGTGCATCTTGCGGCGCAGGCCGTGATGCTGGGAGATGCGCGGTGCATTATCGCCGGGGGTCAGGAGAGCATGTCGCAGGCGCCCCATGCCCTGCCCAACTCGCGCTCCGGACAGCGCATGGGTGACTGGAAGCTGGAGGATACGATGATCAAGGACGGTCTCTGGGATGCCTTCAACCAGTACCATATGGGCGTCACCGCGGAGAACCTGGCGGAGAAATACGGCATCGGCCGGGAGGAACAGGATGCCCTGTCCGCGGAGTCCCAGCGCCGCGCCATTGCCGCTATCCGGGAGGGGCGTTTCAAGGACGA
Organism: Ectothiorhodospiraceae bacterium; assembly: GCA_050485425.1. Classification (GTDB taxonomy): domain Bacteria; phylum Pseudomonadota; class Gammaproteobacteria; order Nitrococcales; family Aquisalimonadaceae; genus LSCE01. Next base: position 32,723 of record JBJHBJ010000030.1, read on the forward strand.
GATCGTGCCCATCAGCGTGCCGCAACGTAAAGGCGACCCGGTGCACTTCGATACGGACGAGTTTCCCAAGGACGGGGTGGACGCCGGCAAGCTTGCCACCTTGCGCCCGGCTTTCAAGAAGGACGGCTCGGTGACCGCCGGTAATGCGTCCGGCATCAATGACGGTGCCGCGATTCTGGTGGTCATGGCCGGGAGCATGGCGCAGGAGATGGGGCTGGAGCCGCTGGCCCGCATCAAGGGCTATGCGAGTGCCGGCGTGGACCCGGCCATCATGGGCTCGGGACCGGTCCCGGCCACCCAGCGCTGCCTGGAGCGCGCCGGCTGGCGCATCGAGGACCTGGATCTGGTGGAGGCCAACGAGGCCTTTGCTGCGCAGGCGCTGGCGGTGGCCCGCGAGCTCAAGTGGGACATGAACAAGGTGAACGTCAACGGCGGGGCGATCGCCCTCGGGCACCCAATTGGTGCGTCAGGGGCACGTGTACTGGTAACCTTGTTGCACGAGATGAAGCGTCGCGACGCCCACAAGGGGCTGGCGACGTTGTGTATCGGCGGTGGGCAAGGGGTGGCCGTCGCCGTGGAACGTTGACTGGGCGGGCCGGCGGTGACGTCACCGCCGGCCCGCATGGCATGGCACTGGCCAGGGTGAATGGTTCATGACTGACATACGGATCATCAAGAAGTATCCGAACCGCCGCTTGTACGACACGGCCATCAGCAGCTACATCACGCTGGCGGACGTGAAACGGCTGGTCATCGATGGCGTGGAATTCCAGGTCGTCGATGCCAAGAGCAAGGATGACCTGACCCGCACCATCCTGCTGCAGATCATCAGCGAGGAGGAAGAGGGCGGGGAACCGATTTTCAGCACGGATCTCCTGGCACAGATCATCCGCTCCTATGGCGGCAACATGCAGAACCTGCTCACCAGCTACCTGGAGAAGAGCATGGCCATGTGGTCGGAGCAGCAGCGCCAGTTCCAGGAGCGCACCAGAGACTTTATGGACGCCAACCCGATGACCATGCTGACCCAGATTGCCGAACGCAATCTGGCTATGTGGCAGGCAATGAGCGGTAACACGAAGAAGTCCGGAGAACAGTCCGGCAAGGCCTCTTCCCAGAACGGGAAATCTTCCGAAAAGCCTGCGAGGAGCGGCTCGGAACGCACAGGCGGGAAATCCTAACGCGCTAATTTTCCAGTGATTATCTGCTGTCCGTCCGGGTGTTTCCGAAAGTTGACAGATGGTTCACCTGTCGATATTCTCGATGCACCTGAATGATGCGCCGCATCATGTTTGCGGACGGAGCGGCACGTACTGACTGGCAATAGCGGGGGGATTGAAGAATGAGCAAGCGAATAGCGCTGGTCACGGGTGGCAACGGTGGTATCGGTACCGAAATCTGTCGACAGCTGGCTGTCGCCGGCTGTCAGGTGATTACCACCTGCCTGGATCCCGAGCGCGAGGACATCGCCGGATGGCAGGCTGCGCTGGAATCGGAAGGCCTGGCGGTGGATTGGGTGCAGTGTGACGTCGCCGACTTCGAGTCCTGTCAGGGCATGGCCGAAATGGTGCAGGCGAAGTACGGGCATGTCGATATCCTGGTCAATGCAGCCGGCATCACCAGGGATGCATTCATCCACAAAATGGCGAAACACAACTGGGATTCGGTGATCAGCACGAATCTCACCAGCGCCTTCAATGTGACCCGGCAGTTCATCGACGGCATGCGCGAACAGGGGTTCGGGAGAATCATCAATATCTCGTCGGTCAACGGCCAGAGCGGTCAGTTCGGCCAGACGAACTATTCCGCCGCCAAGGCCGGCCTGCACGGCTTCTCCATGGCGCTCGCCAAGGAGGGAGCCCGCAAGGGCATCACGGCGAATACCGTGTCGCCGGGCTATATCGACACGGCCATGACCGCGGCCATCCCGGCCGAGGTCAGGGACCAGATTGTTTCTCAGGTGCCGGCAGGGCGGATGGGTCGCCCGGATGAGATCGCGCGCGTGGTGGTTTTCCTGGCGGCAGACGACTCCGCCTACATCAACGGGGCAAACGTGCCGGTGAACGGAGCGCTGTTCACGAGCTTCTAGTGTCCCGTAACAGCAGTTTGCAGCATTTCCGCGGCCCTGGGACGCGTCCGGGCTAGGCGGCGGTCGCCAACGGCCGGGCGGGTGCCTTCATCGGCATCCGCCCGGCCGTTGGCGTTTCAACGACGTGGAACTCTTGCGGAGCAGCCGTGTCATACGGACATCCGAAGGGATGGGGTTATTTACTTACCGGTATGTAAGTTTTCTAAAAGATGCGTGCCGGGTGTTGACAGGGGTGTTTGTTGGGGCTATGATTGCTGCATAGCAACATCGGACAGGCAAAAAAAAGGAACCAGCTGACCGGTTCCCTATATCGCGCTCTCTTGTTGTTGCATGGTTTTATAGGTTTAAGTTTGATTGGCCTCTGACCGAGCCGGAGCGCTTAAACCGAATTATTGCCGAACTTGCGTCGGCTTATCGTCTCCTCCAAGGCGACACCCGTGTCGCCTACTCCTTGCCCCCTCGCTCGAGGGGGTTTTTTTTGCCCTGCGTTCCTGTTCGGAAGTCAGGACAGATGAATTCCATACCGCGATTCTACGCATCCAGAACCTGCTGACAAGCACTTTCGATTGTGCGTCGCAACAGTTTTTCCATTTGGTCACAAATGAGCCAACGTCTCCTGCATGCGAAGAACGATCTGTTCCCGGCAATGTTTTGACAGGAACATGCCGAGGTGGCCGCCGGGCAGCTGTGTCTCGTGGTAGCGAGAGGCCGGCATGCGCTGCCTCAGGGCGCCGGCGCTCTCCGGCGGGACCAGATGGTCGTCGCTGGCGAAGATATTGAGTACCGGCACGGTCAGCTCATCCAGCCGCACCGGCGCGCCGCCCAGGCTCAATGTCCCCTGGAACAGCCGGTTGTCCAGGTAGAAATCCCGCAGGAACCGGTGAAAGACCCTGCCTGGCTGGTCCGGACAGTCGTACATCCAGGCTTCCATGCGCAGAAAGTCCTCCAGCGCCTCCGGTGACGACGCAAGCTCCGGCAATTGCTGGTAGCGACGAATGAGCAGGTCGACCGGCCTTAGTGCCGTGAAGGCGGCGCTGAGCCGGTGGCCGCTGACCGGCTCGGAGGCATCTGCCGGAGACGGCCAGGCGCTCGCCAGGCTGCCGAGCACCGATGCTCCGGCGTGAAAGTCCACGGGCGTGCCGATGGTCACCAGTAGCGACACTGCCCCAGGATTGATGCAGGCCTGGCAGAGGCCAAGTGTGCCGCCCTGGCAGATGCCGGCGAGCACGGGTCTGTGCCGGTGGCGGGACGCGACGAGATCCAGCGCCTCGGAAAGAAAGCCCGGAGTGTAATCTTCGAGTTCGAGCAGGCGGTCCGCCTCCAGCGGATAACCCCAGTCGACCAGATAGACCGGAAAGCCGGCACGGAGCAGGTCGTTGACCAGCGAACGGCGGGGAGACAGATCGAGCAGGTCGGGGCGGTTGATCAGGGAGTAGACGAGCACGGCCGGCGGCAGCCGTGTGTTGTCCGCGGCCGGGGATACGGAATGGTAGCGGAGCAGCCGGAAGGGGCCGCGCCTGAGGACCGGTTCGGACGCGGTGTTGCCGCGGGCCACCGGCTGCCTCGCCGCTGCCTGGCGAAGTGCGGCCGCCCAGGGTTCAGCGTGCATTGTCTTTCCGCGCTGATATTTCCCGGAGCTCGGCCCGCAGTGCGGCGATCTCGTCGCGCAGCGCATGAATTTCCCCGGCATCCCTGCTGCGCTGTTCCTGCAGGCGCTGGATGAGTCCGTGGAGATCCGCGCGGGTTGACAGCCCCACTTCGTGCCACACCGGTTCCAGCAGTTGGATGGCGAGCGCACGGGTATCGGCGGCATGCTGTTCCAGCTTCGCCAGTGCCCGTATGAACCGCGGTTGCCGGAGCAGGGACTGCTGTGCCTCGTCAAGATGGTGTAGCCAACTGTCCCGGAGCGTGTCGTGATCCGGGGGCGAAGCCAGACGTATCATCTCCCGCTGCCAGCCGAGCGTAGCTTCGGCGAGCGCCGTGTTGCCCAGGGTGCCACAGCGGATGGCGGCCTCCCGCCAGGCCTCAAGACCGGTGCACAGCTCCCGCCACGCCCGTTGTCGGTCGGGGGCCAGGCCCAATATCGGGCTTCCCTCGGCGTCCGGGCCGGGAAACAGAAAACGCTGCAAGGTCGCCGCGAACGTCGCTGCTGCAGGCGCGGCGCCTGCAGCCTGCTCGGGCGCCTGGTGCAGCGTTTGCACCGCCTGCTCTGCCCAGCGCTCCAGCGTGGCCCTCCAGTGGGGATCCTGTTGCAGTTTGTCACTGAATACGCGGAAATCGCCACCTTCCGTAACCCTGGTCAGCCAGTCGGGCGTGAGACCCTGGAATGGCGTCTGCAACTGCTGGAGCCATTCGCTCCACGGGGGAGGAGTCGTTTGTTGGTGCTGCCTCATCGGGCAGTTCCTCGTCGTGCACGATTGGAAAGGAGGCGCGTTGCGCAGCGTCGTGGTCATTCCACGGTCCGGCGCTGCAACAACGCAGCGCGAAAATCCGACTGTCACGCGAGCGCGGGAATGAAACAGCGCTTCCCTCAGGGAATCACTGATCGGCTCACAAGACAACAGTGCGCATTCTGCGACAGTCGGAATGCCGTGGCAAAACCTTGAATGAATCAGCGCTTCCCGGGGGACGGTTACTGGTTTCGCCGTTCGAAATCCCGGGTCAGCTCCTGGCGTCGGGAGACGGCGCGGGACTTGTCATAGACGTCCGCGTCGGCGGCGTTGATGACCTGGTTGAGTTGTTCCACGGCCAGCCGCAACTGGCCGCGCATCTGGTAGTACTCGGCCATCGCCATCCGGCCCTCGTGGGGGCGGCCCGCGGCGGCGGAAGCCTGGGCCAGTCGCTGGTACAGCCCCATGTCCGGGCCGGTGCGCTGGATCTGCCGCTGCAGCACGGAGCGGGCCCGGTCCGGGCGGTCGACGAGCAGCAGCAGGTCGGCATACCCCTGGGTCAGCGGCGGATTGTGCGGGAAAAGCTCCAGTGCCAGTTCGTAGGTCGCCAGCGCCTCTTCCCGGGCGCCGGCTTCCTTCTGGGCGCGTGCCAGCGCCCCGAAATACAGCGCGTGCTCCCCGTAGTCGTCGATCAGGCCGTTGATCAGTTGCTTGGCCTCTTCGGTATCGCCTTTTTGCGTCAATGCCAATGCGAGGCCGAACCGGGCATGGCGGCCGTCGGAATCGTTTTCCAGCGCCGAGCGGAAATGCCGTATTGCGTTATCGGCATTGTCGGCCCGTTCCACCAGGAGTTTGGCGCGAATCATGCCGTACATGGCGCTCTCCTGGACATTGCGCTGGCCGTAGCCCTGGGCGCGGGCACGGCTGTCGGCAATGCGGTTCTCGGTCACCGGATGGGTGCTCAGGAACTCCGGAGGCCGGGACTGGAACTGTGTGGCTTGCTGCAGTCGCTCAAAGAAGCGTGGCATGCCTTCGGGATCCAGGCCGGCATCCACCAGGATGCGCATGCCGATGTTGTCCGCTTCCCGCTCATGATTGCGGGAGTAGTTCAGTTGTTCCTGCACGGTACCGGCCATGCCTGTCATGGCGGCGGCGCCACCGAGTTCCGGGTCGGCCATGCCCACCAGGATGGCCGCCATCAGCATGCCCAGCGTGCGAAGGCCACTGCCGCGAGAGTCCTCGATACGGCGGGCAATGTGCCGCTGCGTCACGTGCGCGATTTCATGAGCCATGACGCCGGCCAGTTCGCTCTCAGACTGGGTCCGCACGATCAGGCCCGTATAGATGCCGATGTTCCCGCCGGGCATGGCGAAGGCGTTGATGTTGTGATTGTCCACAACAAAGAAGTTGTACTGGAAGTCGGGTCCCTCTGCGCGTGTCAGCAGACGCTGGCCCAGGTCCTGGATATAGAACTGGATCTCCGGATCCTCATGCAGCGGGAACCGCTGCCGCACCTCGCGAATGAGCTCCTCGCCCAGGCGGCGCTCCTGGGTGACGCTGAGGCTGCGGCTGGCGCTGTCGCCCATGTCCGGCAGCCGGTTGCCGGAATCCGTGCCCACCGCCAGTACCGTGGCGCTGAGCAGCAGCAGGAACAGGAACAGCAGAATGCGGCCGGGTTGCAACATCGATTCAATCGGTCTCTTTCAGTGACCACCCTCCCATGTCCGTGGCTGGCGCCGGGAATGAGAGAATTCAGTACTGCGGCCATGCGTTGCCGCAACGACGCGCGGCGTGACGATTGCCGACACCGCTTGGACCCGCCTGTCGGGTTTAGGTTCGATGCCGTGCCCGTTGTATCATGCTCCCGTACCGCGGGCATACAGACGGTCAGGGAGTAGCGCCTTCATGCAGCTGATCCGGGATTGGTTCCGGCGACATTTCGATAACCCCCAGGTCATGGGGCTGGCCGTCGTCCTACTTGCCGTCTTCATCGTTTTCCTCATGCTGGGCAACATGCTGGCCCCGGTGATGGCCGCGCTGGTCCTCGCCTACCTGCTGGAGGGGGTCGTGCGTGTGCTGGAGCGCTGGCGCGTGCCCCGCCTGCTAGCGGTGAACATCGTCTTCCTGTTCTTCTTCGCCAGCCTGCTGCTGCTGTTCTTCGCGGTGATCCCGGTGCTCGTGCGGCAGGTGGCGCAGTTGGTGGACGAGTTGCCGAAAATACTCAATGCCGCCCAGGCCCTGCTGCTGCAGCTCCCCCAGCAGTATCCGCAGCTGTTCTCGGAAGAGCAGGTGAGCGACATGATCTTCGCCATCCGGCGCGACGCGCTGGATTTCGGCCAGCGCCTGCTCACCTCGCTGTCGCTGCAGTCGGTGATCGTGCTGATCACCCTGCTGGTCTACCTGGTGCTGTTGCCGTTCCTGGTGTTCTTCTTCCTCAAGGACAAGAGCAGCCTGCAGCGGTGGGTGACGCAATACCTGCCCCGCGATCGCGCCCTGCTGGTCACCATCTGGCGGGATGTGGATCGCCAGATCGGCAACTACATCCGCGGCAAGTTCCTGGAGATCGTCATCGTCTGGGCGGTGACCTACGTCACCTTCAGCGTGTTTGGCCTGTCCTTCGCCATGCTGCTGTCGGTGGCCGTGGGACTGTCCGTGATCATTCCCTACATCGGTGCTGCCGTGGTGACCGTGCCGGTGGGCATCATTGCCTACTTCCAGTTCGGCTTCAGCGATACCTTTATCTGGATCATGGTTGCCTACGGCATCATCCAGGCCCTGGATGGCAACGTGCTGGTGCCGATTCTGTTCTCGGAAGTCGTCAACCTGCATCCGGTGGCGATCATCGTTGCCATCCTGGTGTTCGGCGGGCTCTGGGGGTTCTGGGGAGTGTTCTTCGCCATTCCGCTGGCAACGGTCATCCAGGCGATATTGAAAGCCTGGCCAAACGTGGAGCGGGGCCCGGAAGAGGGCGGTATCGTCACGCAGGACTGATGCGGCCGCGTCCCGCGGCCGCGGTGTCAGCGCTACTTCATAGCGCTTTCACGGCTTCCAGCACCTCGTCGGCATGGCCTTTCACCTTGACGCCCCGCCATTCCTTCCGCAGTACACCCTCGGCGTCGATCAGGAAGGTGCTGCGCTCGATGCCCATCACCTTCCGGCCGTACATGTTCTTCTCCCTGATCACGTCGAACAGTCCGCACAGGGCTTCGTCCTTGTCGGAGAGCAGTTCGAACGGGAAGTCGTATTTGTCCTTGAAGTTCTGCTGTGCTTTCACGCTGTCGCGCGACGCGCCGAGAATGTGGGCTCCGGCCTTCTGGAACTGCGGATACAGGTCGCGGAAGTCCTGCCCTTCCTGGGTGCAGCCGGGCGTGCTGGCCTTGGGGTAGAAATAGAGGACCAGAGGGCCGCCGCGGAAGTCGGAGAGACTCAGCGTCCTGTCGCTGGTCGCGGGCAGCGTACAGTCGGGAACGGGCTGATCGATGCTGACTTTGCTCATGCTCGGGTTCCTGTCTTGTTGGTCGTTGGTTTAGCGGGTCAGATCTTCAGGGGTTCGAATACCGCGTCAAGATTGTACTGATCGCAGAAATCGAGGAATTCCTCCCTGAGCATGGCTATATGGGTCGTGGCCGGCACATCCAAGGTCATGTGCACGGAAAACATCGGGGTGCCGGTATGGGCGGCGGCATAACGGGTGGTGTTCATGTCGCGGATATTGATCCCGCGGCGGGAGATGAACTGCGCCAGCTGATGGACGATGCCGGGGTGGTCCATGGCAACCACCTCGACGTTGTAAGGCAGCAGGTTCTCGCTTCGGCGGGCCGGGGCGGTCCGCTTCCAGTGGACGTGCAGGTCCTGTTCCCGAGCCAGCACGGGTAGCTGTCCCTCCAGCCGTGCCAGTTCGTTCCAGCGTCCGGACACCAGCTGGATGATGGCGAACTCGCCGCCCAGCACGGTCATGCGACTGTCGATGATATTGCACCCGGCTTCGGCCACCGTCCGCGACAGGGCGTTCACGATTCCCGGGCGGTCCTCGCCGAGTGCGGTAATCACCAGCAGGTTTTCCATCGTGTTCGATCAGCCTCGTCGGTTCGGCGCGGAGCGCTGGCCCGGCCTCCTGTTGGGGGGTAGAGTATCCGGATCAGTCCCGCTTGGACGGCAGCCGAAGACTGCCTCCGGGGAGGGTCGCGATCCTGAGCTGCAGTGTAGCATGCGGCACCCTCCAGCCTCGGCTTGTCAGTGTCTGGGGGCGCAAGTACTATGCACGTTTCATTTTCCGGGGAGGCGCTCGCGATGTTTCGTGGAAGCATGGTTGCCATGGTGACCCCCATGCACGACGACGGCGCGGTGGACGAGGAAGCGCTGGAACGTCTGGTCGAGTTTCATGTGCAGAACGGAACCGACGCCATTGTTGCCGTGGGAACCACTGGCGAATCCGCAACGCTGGACTACGACGAGCATTGCCATGTGATGCGGCGGGTGGTCCAGTTGGCCCGAGGCCGGGTGCCGGTGATCGGCGGTACCGGTGCCAACTCCACCTGGGAAGCCATCAAGCTCACCCGCTGTGCCATGGAGGGGGGCTGCGACGCCGCGTTGCTGGTGGCACCTTACTACAACAAGCCTACCCAGGAAGGCCTGTACCAGCATTACAAGACGGTGGCCGAGGCGGTACCCATCCCGCAGATTCTTTATAATGTGCCCAGCCGCACCGCCTGCGACATCATGCCGGAAACCGTCGAGCGCCTGTCGCACATACCGAATATCGTCGCCATCAAGGAAACGGTCAGCGTGGAGCGTGTGCGTGAGTTGCTGGAACGCTGCGGCGACCGTCTCGATGTCTACAGCGGCGAGGACGGCTATGCCCGCGCAACCATCATGGAAGGCGGCAAGGGCGTGATCTCCGTGACCGCCAATGTGGCGCCCCGGGCGATGCACGACATGGCCATGGCCGCCCTGCAGGGCGACCGGGAAACCGCCGAGGCCATCGATGCCCGTCTGGCCGCATTGCACAATTCGCTTTTCGTGGAGTCAAACCCCATACCGGTGAAGTGGGCCGTGCATCAGCTCGGCCTGATAGGGCCCGCTATCCGGCTGCCAATGACACCGCTGTCCGAACAGCACCACGAAACCGTCCGGCAGGCGTTGAAGCTCGCCGGCGTCATCGAATAAACAGGGTAAGCATGAACGTTATGGAAGGGAGCATGCGCGGCTTTCGGCTTGGGTTCGTTCTGCTGCTGGCCGCCTCGCTTGCCGGCGGCTGCTCCGGTTTCGGCCGTGACAGGACCGAGGAAGCCGCACAACGGGATCGGCTGATCGTCCCGCCGGACCTTTCCCAGGAGCGGATCGGTGAAGTGCCGGAGCTGCGCCGTCAGCCTGGTGCCTCGCTGGCGGAACTGGCCGCCGGCCAGGAGGGGCGGCGCGATTCGCCGTTGCTGACCGAACCGCCCGGCATGCGCGTTCGCCGTTCGGGAGAAACCCGGTGGCTGGACATCTCCGCGCAGCCGGAGCAGGTCTGGAACTGGCTCAGCCAGTTCATGCAGGATTCCCGGATCACCGTGCTGCGGGAATCGGAGTCGCTGGGCGTGATCGAGACCGATTGGCTGGCGCGCCCCATTGGCTTGTCCGGCGGCGTGTTCATGCCGATGCCGGCCGACCGCGAGGCGCCGGTTCGCGAGCAGTATGTGTTCCGGCTGGAGCCCGGGGATCAGCGGGGAAGGACGGCCGTCTATGTCGCGCACCGGCAGGCCATCGCCAACAACGGGGAGTGGGTACCGCAGCCGGCTGATCGCGGGCGCGAATCCGAGGCACTGCGGACTTTCATGGCCTATGTCGGTGTACAGCAGGCCGAGGCCACCCGACAACTGGCTACAGCGCCGGACGACGAATTTACCCGTTTCGAGACCACGGATGACGGTCAACTCAACCTGATCGTGGCCGAGTCGTTCCTGCAGGGCTGGCGGCGCGTCGGCCTGGCGCTGGATCGCGCCGGTTTCACGGTGGAGGACCGCGACCGGTCCAGCGGCCGCTACCTGGTCCGTTACGATCCGGCGGCGGAAGCCGACAGGCAGCGCCGGGGCTTCTTCTCCCGGCTCGCCTTCTGGCGCGAGCGCGAAGAGGAGCTGGAACCGGGAACCTATGCCTACCTGGTGGGTTCCGATGCCGGCAGCACCCGCATCGCCATTGCCACCGAGGATGGGGAGCGGGTACCGGATGCCCTGGCCGAGCGTCTGCTGACGCTGGTCGAGGAGCAGCTCCGCTAGCGAGCGTGGGACTTGACCAGCGCTTCCCGGGGGGGAAGCGCTGCCGCCGACCGACACACAGCATCACCGGGCCGGCCCATGGGCTGGCCCGGCTTTTCGTATGACGTCATCGCCGCTTACCGACAGGAATCGCCATGCTGCGTATCCGTGGAAGTTCTGCCCTTTCCCCCTTTCGTCATTCCCGGCTGTTGGCCGAGTTGCAATCCCGGGTACCGGGCATTGCCGATGTCCATGCGGAATACCAGCATTTCGTGCTGCTGGAACGCCCGCTGAACGAGGACGAACGGGCCAGGCTGGCAGCCCTGCTGGACGACGGCGGGCAGTCCTGGACGGACGAGCCGGACGGGCAACTGCTGCTGGTGACACCGCGCCCGGGTACCATCTCTCCCTGGTCCACCAAGGCCACCGACATCGTTCACAATGCCGGCCTGCCGGTCGTCCGGCGACTGGAACGGGGCGTTGCCTATTACCTGCATGCCGCCCGGCCGCTGTCCGCGGAGCAACTACAGCATGTCCGTCCGCTGCTGCATGACCGTATGACGGAGAGCGTGCACACCCGTCTGGACCAGGCGGAGGCGCTGTTCCGGCAGGGCGAACCTGCACCGCTGGGTACGGTGGACATCCTCGGTGGCGGCAGGGAGGCACTGGCGGCGGCCAATGTGGAACAGGGCTTTGCCCTGGCCGAGGACGAAATCGACTATCTGGTCGAACGCTACCAGGCGCTGGGCCGCAATCCGACCGACGTTGAACTGATGATGTTCGCCCAGGCCAACTCCGAGCACTGCCGGCACAAGATCTTTCGCGCCGACTGGATCATCGACGGCGAACGCCGGCAGCACTCGCTGTTCGACATGATCCGCAATACCCACCGGCTGCGGCCGGATGGCGTGCTCTCGGCATACAGCGATAACGCCGCGGTGGCACGGGGCAGTCTCGCCCGGCGTTTCTTCCCGGCGCCCGAGGACCGCGTCTACAGCGCCGTGGAGGAGCCTGTTCACCTGGTCATGAAAGTGGAGACGCACAACCATCCCACGGCCATTTCGCCGTTCGCCGGTGCGGCCACGGGCGCCGGCGGCGAGATCCGTGACGAGGGGGCGACCGGTCGGGGCGCCAAGCCAAAGGCCGGCCTGACCGGGTTTACCACCTCGCATCTGCGGATCCCCGGTTTTACCCAGCCCTGGGAGGTAGCAAGCCCGGGTCGACCGGGCCGGCTGGCGTCGCCGCTGGAAATCCTGCTGGAAGGGCCGATCGGTGCCGCTTCCTACAACAACGAATTCGGCCGCCCCAATCTCAGCGGCTATTTCCGTACCTTCGAGCAACAGGTGGCGGGAGCTGACGGCCCCGAATGGCGCGGCTACCACAAGCCCATCATGCTGGCCGGCGGCATGGGCGCGGTACGCGATCAGCACGTGCGCAAGCACGAAGTGCCCGTGGGGGCCAGGGTCATCGTGCTGGGCGGCCCGGCCATGCTGATCGGGCTGGGTGGCGGCGCGGCGTCCTCCATGGCCAGCGGCAGCGGCGACGAGGAACTGGATTTCGCCTCGGTGCAGCGGAGCAACCCGGAAATGCAGCGCCGGGCCCAGGAAGTGATCGATGCCTGCTGGGCGCTGGGCGAGAACAACCCTGTACGCTCCATCCACGACGTCGGTGCGGGCGGGTTGTCCAACGCCGTCCCCGAGATTCTCGAGGACAGCGAACGGGGCGGCCTGCTGGAACTGCGTGCGGTGGCCAGCGATGATCCCGGCATGTCGCCGATGCAGCTCTGGAGCAACGAATCCCAGGAGCGCTATGTGCTGGCCGTGATGCCGGATGATCTTGCCCGCTTCGAGGCGCTGTGCCGGCGCGAGCGCTGCCCCTATGCGGTGATCGGCGAGGCCACCGACGAACGGCACCTGAAACTGGCCGACCGGCATTTCGGCAACGCGCCGGTGGACATCCCTATGGACCTGCTGTTCGGCAAGCCGCCGAAGATGCTGCGGGACGTGGCCAGCCTGCCGGTTGACCATACGCCTTTCCCCACCGACGGCCTGGATCCGGCGGAGAGCGCGCTGCGGGTGCTGCGTTTCCCCGCCGTGGCGGCCAAGCACTGGCTGATCAATATCGGCGACCGCACCGTGACCGGTCTGGTGGCCCGCGACCAGATGGTGGGTCCGTGGCAGGTGCCGGTCAGTGATGTGGCCGTGACCATGGATGACTATACCGGCTATACCGGCGAGGCCATGGCCATGGGGGAGCGCCCGCAACTGGCGCTGCTCAGCGGGCCGGCTTCCGGCCGCATGGCGGTGACCGAGGCGCTCACCAACCTGGCCGCGGCACCCGTGGGCAGCCTGCGGAACGTCAACCTGTCCGCCAACTGGATGGCTCCCGCCGGTCATCCCGGCGAGGATGCCCGGCTGTATGAAACGGTCCGGGCGGTGGGTATGGAGCTCTGCCCGGCGCTGGGTGTGGCGATACCGGTCGGCAAGGACTCCATGTCCATGAAGACGGTGTGGCAGGAGCAGGCGGGAGAGCAGGCGGTCACCTCGCCGGTTTCGCTGGTGATCTCGGCCTTTGCCGCCGTCAGTGACGCCCGGCGCACGTTGACCCCGCAACTGCGTACCGATGCCGGTGACTCGGCGCTGATGCTGGTGGACCTCGGTCGCGGCCGCAACCGCCTGGGCGGCTCCGTACTGGCCCAGGTGTACGGGGCATTGGGCGACACCGCACCGGATCTCGACCGGGCCGAGGATCTGGTGGCGCTGTTCGATACCGTGCAGGCGCTGAACGTCGACGGCCGCCTGCTGGCCTATCACGACCGCTCCGACGGCGGGTTGTTCGTGACGCTGGTGGAGATGGCTTTCGCCGGGCATACCGGCCTGGACGTGCAACTCGACGGCCTGGGCAGCGAGCCCCTGGCAGCGCTGTTTGCGGAAGAGCCCGGCGCCGTGCTCCAGGTGGCCTCGGAACATCTGGCCCACGTCCGCCAGGCGCTGGAGCAGGCCGGCCTGCGTGGTGCGGTTCATGTGGTGGGGCAGCCGGTGGCCGGCGACCGCGTCTGTATCAAGTACCAGGACCGGTTGTTGCTGGACATGGCGCGGGTCGAACTGCAGCGTGCCTGGCAGGAAACCACCTATCACATGCAGCGCCTGCGGGACGATCCCGACTGCGCCCGCGAGGAATTCGACGCCCTGCTCGACGCCGACGATCCGGGTCTGCAGGCCGTGTTGCGCTTCGACCCTCGGGAGGATGTGGCAGCCCCCTTCATCGCCGGTGGCGCGCGCCCGACCGTGGCCGTCCTGCGCGAGCAGGGCGTGAACGGGCAGGTGGAGATGGCGGCGGCATTCGACCGCGCCGGTTTCCGCGCCGTCGACGTGCACATGACCGACATTCTCGCCGGCCGGGTGAGCCTGGATGATTTCCAGGGCCTGGTGGCCTGCGGCGGATTCTCCTACGGGGACGTGCTCGGCGCCGGTGGCGGCTGGGCCAAGACCATCCTCCACAACGCCGCGGCCCGCGAGGCGTTCGCGGGCTTCTTCCAGCGCGACGACAGCTTTGCGCTGGGAGTCTGCAACGGGTGCCAGATGCTGTCCGGCCTGCGCGAACTCATCCCCGGCGCGGAGCTGTGGCCGAGCTTTGTCCGCAATCGCTCGGAACAGTTCGAAGCCCGGTTGTCGCAGGTGGAGGTGACGGCGTCACCCTCGCTGTTCCTCGCGGGCATGGAGGGTTCGCGCATGCCCATCGCCGTCGCTCATGGCGAGGGACGGGTGCTGTTCCGCGGCGACACCGGACCGGGCAAGCTGGAGAGTGCCGGCCTGGTCTCCTTGCGTTACGTCGATTCCCGCGGCGAGCCCGCCAGCCGCTATCCGGCCAATCCGAACGGTTCCCCGAACGGCATCACCGGCCTGACCAGCCGCGACGGCAGGGTGACCATCATGATGCCGCACCCGGAGCGCGTGTTCCGGACGGTACAGCATAGCTGGCACCCCGGGGACTGGGGCGAGGAAGGCCCCTGGCTGCGCATGTTCCGCAATGCACGGGTCTGGGTGGGATAATCCGCAGTTGCGGTGGCGGAGTACGTAGCTTCCACAATGCCAACTGCTGAACCATCCAGCATGCATTATTCTCTAACCGGCTGGTGCAATCCGTCGCCAGGAGATGACAGCCATGCTGATACGCCGTCCGCGCAGATCCGAGGTGAAGCCCTCCGAGATCACCTCCGAAACCGTGTATCGCCGCCGCCGCGAGTTCATGAAGGCGGCCGGAACCATTGCCGCCGGCAGCCTGCTGGCGCCGCAGTGGCTGTTCGCCCGCACGCTGGATGACCTCGACGCGCTGCGTGAACTGGGTGAGCTGAAACCGAGCCCCTACAGCACAGACGAGTCCCCCAACAGCTTCAGCGACATCACCTCGTACAACAATTTCTACGAATACGGCTTCGGCAAGGACGATCCGAAACGCCATGCGCCCGGCCTGCTGCGGGTGGAGCCCTGGTCCGTGGAAGTGGACGGTGCCTGCGAGAAACCCGGGACCTACGCCTTCGAGGACCTGATAAAGCCCCACCAGCTTGAGGAGCGCATTTACCGTTTCCGCTGCGTCGAGGCCTGGTCGATGGTGATCCCCTGGGTCGGTATTCCAATGGCCGACGTGCTCAAGCGCTTCCAGCCCACATCCAGCGCGAAGTTCGTGGAATTCGTCACGCTGATGGATCCGGAGCAGATGCCCGGCCAGCGTCGTGGCAGCTTTCCCTGGCCGTACCGGGAGGGCCTGCGCATCGACGAGGCCATGCATCCGCTGTCGATCTTCGCCGTCGGCGTCTACGGCAAGGAGATGCCGGCCCAGAACGGCGCGCCGATCCGCCTGGTAGTGCCGTGGAAGTACGGCTTCAAGAGCAGCAAGTCGCTGGTGAAGATCCGTTTCACCGAAGAACAGCCGCTGAATACCTGGCAGGAGATCACGCCGCAGGAATACGGCTTCTACGCCAACGTCAATCCCGACGTGGACCATCCGCGCTGGAGCCAGGCGCGGGAACGCCGGGTGGGTAGTTTCTTCCGCCAGCGCACGCTGATGTTCAATGGCTACGAGGAAGAGGTGGCCGACCTCTACAGCGGTATGGACCTCAGTCGGCGGGAGTACTGGTAGTGTTGCGAGGCCTGCTGCTGGCCAAGACCGGTGTCTTCCTGCTGTGCCTGATTCCGCTGGTCATCATGGGCTCGGCGGTGTTCACCGGCGCCGCCGGCCCGAACCCGGTGGAGTATCTGAGCCACGAGTCGGGACAGTGGGGCTTGCGCCTGCTGCTGATCACCCTGGCCGTGACCCCGCTGAGGCGCATCACCGGCTGGGCCTGGCTGATCCGCTTCCGCCGCATGCTGGGGCTGTTCGCGTTCTTCTATGTCTGCTGCCATTTCATGGTCTTTGCGCTGTTCGACCACTCGTTGAATCCCGCCTCGATATGGGAGGACATCGTCAAGCGGCCCTACATCCTGTTCGGCACGCTGGCCTTTCTGCTGCTGATCCCGCTGGCCGTCACTTCCACCAACGCCATGATGCGCCGGTTGGGTCGGCGCTGGAAAACCCTGCATCGACTCAGTTACCCGATCGCAGCGCTGGCCGTCCTGCACTTCTTCATGCTGGTCAAGGTGGACACCCGTGAGCCGCTGATCTACGCCGGTATCCTGGCCTTGCTGCTGTTGCTGCGCCTGCGTCCCATCCGCTTCCACCAGCGCGATACCTCCGGGCGGGAGGTTGCGCGGAAGAGCGCCTGAGCCGGCTTGCGCCGCACCCCGGGCGATAATATGATCACCGGTTCATGTTTGGCGGCTATCGGGAGTGGACTCCATGGCGCAGGCAGTGGACTGGTTGGCGCGGCGCGCGGCGCTGTCCCCGGAGCGGGTGGCGCTGGTAGATGCCGCCAGCGGTGAACGGCGCAGTTACCGGGAATGGAACCGTGCGGCCGATCGCACCGCCCATTGGTTGTGCGGTGAGCTTGGCCTCGCAGCCGGCCGTCGCCTGGCGGTCTTGTCCACCAACAGCTTCGCCTACCTCGACCTCTGGTTTGCCTGCAACAAGACCGGTGCCATCCTGCAGAATCTGAACTGGCGGCTGGCCCCGGGCGAACTGGCCGCGCTGATCCACGACGCCGAGCCAGACGTACTGTGTTATAACAGCGAGTTCGCCGACGTGGCCGCGACGCTGGAAGCCGATCCGGCCTGCGCCTCGGTACGCCACTGGGTGGCGATTGACGCGCCAGCCGCACCGGGTCATCGCGCGCTGCGAGAGCGGGAGCAGGGCCCGGCCGGCGCGTTCCCCATGCCCGATCTGGATGACAGCCATCCCTGGGTCATCTGCTACACGGGCGGTACCACCGGCCTGCCCAAGGGCGCCATCCTCACGCATGCCAACATCACCTGGAACGCCGTCAATACGGTGATGAGCTGGGGCGTGGGGCAGGACGACACGGCCATTCTCAACGCGCCGCTGTTCCACACCGGCGCGCTGAACGTGTTCACGGCGCCGCTGGTGCAGGCCGGGGGCTGCAGTATCGTCTGCAGGGGCTTCGATCCCGATCAGGTTTTCGATCTGGTGGCCGCGGGCGGGGTGACGCTGTTCTTCGGCGTGCCCACCATGTTCACCGTGCTGCAGAATCATGCCCGCTGGCAGCAGGCCGATTTTTCCGGATTGAAACTGGTGATCAGCGGCGGCGCCCCGTGCCCGCTGCCGGTGTTCCAGCGGTTCTGGGATCGCGGCGTGGATTTCAAGACCGGCTACGGGCTCACCGAGGCCGGACCGAACACGTTCTGGCTGCCGCCGGAGCAGGTGCGCGGGAAACCCGGCGCGGTGGGCTATCCACTATTCCACGTGCAGGTCCGCTTGCTCGGGCTGGACGGCCGGGATGTGACGCAACCAGGGGTGGCCGGGGAACTGCTGATCTGCGGGCCGCACCGCACACCCGGTTACTGGAACAATCCCAAGGCCACGGCCGAGGCCATCGACGCCGACGGCTGGCTGCATACCGGTGATCTGGCCGAACGGGACGAAGACGGCGCCTACATCATCGTCGGCCGCCTGAAGGACATGTACATCTCGGGCGGGGAGAACGTGTATCCGGCGGAGATCGAAAGCGTGGTGCATGCCCACCCGGACGTGGCCGAGGCGGCGGTGTTCGGTATTCCGCACCCCACCTGGGGCGAGGCCGGTTGCGCCGCGGTGGTGCTGCGGCCCGGCGCCCATCTGGATGCCGGCGTCCTGCGTGACTGGCTGAAGCAGCGCCTGGCGGGTTACAAGGTCCCCCGCCGCATCGAATTCGTCGACAGCCTGCCCACCACCGGCGCCGGCAAGCTGGACAAGCGGGCGCTACAGAAACGCTACGGTGGCTGATCGCGCGGGGGTGACGGGTTCCGGTGGCTTCGTTCCGGCCGGGCGTGGGGCCATGTCTGCGGACACGCCGTGAATACATCCCTGTAGGCTTGTCGATGAGGTCCCTCTCATCGAC
>JBJHBJ010000031.1:0-48590 GCA_050485425.1 Ectothiorhodospiraceae bacterium
ACGTCTACGTGCGCCGGACCAAGGAAGGCTGGGTCGTCGAACTGAACCCCGAATCCACGCCCCGCATCCGCGTCAACAGCTACTACGCAAGCCTGGTCCGCCGGGCGGACAGCAGCCAGGAAAACACCACGCTTCGCCAGCACCTGCAGGAAGCACGCTGGCTGATCAAGAGCCTGCGCAGCCGCAACGACACGTTACTGAAAGTGGCCAACTGCATCGTCCGCCACCAGCAGGATTTCCTCGAGCAGGGCGAGGAGGCGATGAAGCCGCTGGTGCTGCGCGAAGTAGCCGAGGAAGTGGAAATGCACGAGTCCACCATCTCGCGCATCACCACCCAGAAGTACATGTACACCCCGCGCGGCACCTTTGAATTCAAGTATTTCTTCTCCAGCCACGTGCATACCGTGGACGGCCAGGAGGCCTCCGCTACCGCCATCCGCGCACGGATCAAGCGCCTGATCGGCGACGAGGACAGCGCCAAGCCGCTCAGCGACAGCAAGCTGGCCGAGATCCTCCAGAAAGAAGGCATTAACGTCGCACGACGCACCGTGGCAAAGTATCGTGAATCCATGTCCATCGCCTCATCCAATGAGCGAAAACGCATCGCATAGGGTTATCCTGCGCGCCGGCGTCGCCGACGAACAGGTGATCCGCCAGCATAGGAGAACGTCATGCAAATCGATGTGACCGGTCATCATGTGGAACTCACGGACGCTCTGCGCGATTATGTCGACGAAAAGTTCCAGCGTCTGGACCGCCATTTCGGCAACGTCGTGGATGCCCATACGGTACTCACGGTGGAAAAGCTGGACCATCGTGCAGAAGCCACGATGCAGATCAGCGGCGCCCGCCTGTTCGCGGATTGCGTTGCGGCAGACATGTATGCCGCCATCGACGGCCTGGTGGACAAGCTGGACAGGCAGTTGAAAAAGCACAAGGAAAAGCTGACCGATCACCATCGCACCGAGGGTGCGCAGGCGAAAGGACTCACCGAATGATTTCGACGTGACATGGCTGCCGCCGGCCGTATACCCTTCTGGCTGGCGGCAGACACCCGGCGGTGCATCACCAACGGACAACCTCCAGACCCGTGGCCATAACCCTGAAGACAGCATGATCAAGATTGCAGACCTGATAACCGAACACTGCGTGGGCTGTGACATTGATGTAAGCAGCAAGAAGCGCGGGCTGGAAGTGCTGAGCGAGATGATGGCGGCCGGCAACGACACCCTGTCGGCCACCGCAATCTTCAACAAGCTGATCAGCAGGGAAAAGCTTGGCAGTACCGGACTGGGGCGTGGCGTCGCACTCCCCCACGCCCGCATGGAAGGCAGCGAGCACGCCCAGGCCGCCTTCGTCAAGCTGCAGCAGGGCGTGGATTTCGACGCCTTCGATCACCAACCGGTCGACCTGCTGTTCGCGCTGGTGGTGCCGGAACATTTCACCGACGAACACCTGCAGATCCTGGCCCGCCTGGCCGAGATGTTCAGTGACACCGCGCTCTGCCAGCAACTGCGTTCTGCAGGCAGCGGTACCGAGATGATCGCGCTGATCACCGCCTGGGAAGAAGCCCGCGGCGGTGGCTGAAGTCTCCTCCGGAAACGCTCCCCCCCCACTCCCCCACTGCGTCAGCGGTGTTCTGGTCCGCATCATGGACATCGGCATGCTGATTACCGGCGACAGCGGCATCGGCAAGAGTCAGCTGGCGCTGTCACTACTGGACCGCGGCCATCAACTGGTGGCGGACGACGTGGTCGAACTGCGTCCGGGCGCCGGCCGGGAACTGATGGGTAGCAGCCCACGGACGCTGCACGGACTGCTGGAAGTGCGCGGCCTGGGGATCATTCGCGTTGCCGAACTGTTCGGAGAACGGGCCGTGCGGGACAGCTCCCCGGTGGATATGCTGCTAGGATTGATAGC
Source organism: Ectothiorhodospiraceae bacterium (assembly GCA_050485425.1). Taxonomy (GTDB): domain Bacteria; phylum Pseudomonadota; class Gammaproteobacteria; order Nitrococcales; family Aquisalimonadaceae; genus LSCE01. The sequence continues at coordinate 1,921 of JBJHBJ010000031.1, forward strand.
CATACCCTCGGGAGAGTGGGCGGAATGGCCGCGTCTGGAGCCTCGCTGGCGCACGGAACAGTTTCTGGGACGGAACATTTCGCGGCTGGACTTGCCGATAGCACCAGACCGTCCGCTCTGCCTGCTGGCAGAGACCGCCGCACGCCTCTGGCGCGCGGAGTTCCGGCAATAACGCGGCCAGGTCGCCCCGCAAACACGGCCAGGGAAAGCATAATAGCCTTTCAGAGGAATCGTCATGCCTGACTCAGTGCGGTTGGTCATCGTCAGCGGATTGTCCGGCTCCGGCAAGACCGTGGCCCTGCACACCCTGGAGGATGCCGGCTTCTACTGCGTCGACAACCTGCCGGTTTCCCTGCTCACCGGCCTGGGCCGGCACCTGCTGGGCATGACTGCCACCGAGGGGCTGTTCGCGGTCGGCGTGGACGCGCGCAACCGGGCCACGGACCTGGAGCGCTTCCCGCTGATCCTGGGCGAACTCAGGGAACTCGGCATTGACACCGAGATCGTGTTCCTCACCGCGGACAAGGCCACCCTGATCAAGCGCTTCAGCGAAACCCGCCGCCGCCACCCGCTCAGCGTGGACAGCCTGCCGCTGTCCGACGCCATCAACCGGGAAATGGACCTGCTGACACCGATCCACGCCAAGGCCGATCTGGTGGTGGATACCACGTCCACCACCATCCACCAGTTGCGCAGCCTGATCCAGGACCGCCTCGGTACCGGCACCGACGCCATGTCCATCCTCTTCCAGTCGTTCGGCTTCAAGCACGGCATACCCAATGACGCGGATTTCGTGTTCGACGTGCGCTGCCTGCCCAACCCACACTGGGAACCCATGCTGCGACCGCTCACCGGCCGCGACCTGGCTGTCCAGGAATTCCTGGAGCAGCAGGATGGCGTGACACGGATGTATAATCAGATACGGGATTTCCTGGAGGAGTGGATTCCCGCCTTCGAACGGGAAAACCGGAGCTACCTGACCGTCGCCATCGGGTGCACCGGAGGCCAGCATCGGTCCGTTTACCTGTCCGAGAGACTGGCTGAGCATTTCCGACGTTCGCGCGGGCAGATAAGCGTCAGGCACCGGGAACTGTCATGAGTGTCGGCATTCTGCTGATCACCCACAATTGTATCGGTGAGGAACTGCTCAGGACCGCCCGGGACACACTGGGCTTCTGTCCGGTGCAGACGCGGGCCCTGGCCGTCAGCCAGGACGTGGACCCGGAGCAGATGGCGGCGCAGGCCCAGGAGTTGCTGCGGGAACTCGACGCTGGCGAGGGCGTGCTGGTGCTTACCGACGCCTACGGCTCCACGCCCAGCAACGTTGCCTGCAGCCTGGCCCGGGAAGAGCGCATCCACGTCATTGCCGGGCTTAACCTGCCGATGCTGTTGCGGGTATTCAACTACCCGCGCCTGACCCTGGCCGAGTTGTCGGAGAAGGCGCTCACCGGCGGGCAGGATGGTGTCATCCTGGTCGGCGGCAGACCGGCTTGAAGGGTCGGGGCGATGCACCGTCAACGGCCGTCCGTGAGAATCAAGAATAACCCTGAGGAGCAGTACCCCGTGCGGGAACGCGAGGTCACCATCATCAACAAACTGGGTCTGCACGCGCGCGCTGCGGCGAAATTCGTCGCTCGGGCATCGCACTTCGACAGCCAGATCCGGGTTCGTAAAGGCGAACGTGAAGTGAACGGCAAGAGCATCATGGGCGTGATGATGCTGGCGGCGGGCAAAGGCACCACACTGATCCTGACCGCGGACGGCGACGACGCGGACGCGGCACTGGATGCGCTGGAGGCGCTGATCAATGAACGGTTCCAGGAAAACGAGTAGCCACCGGTGACGGCTTGAAAGCGGGGCGAGCAGTACGCATAGTGAGTATTAAGGGGCCTCTGACAGAGGCTCCTTGAGGAAGCGCCGAAACAGCCACGCTTCCGCAGACCATGGTTCAGCCAGATCGGGAGAGCTGCCAATGAGGGTGAAACAGCTGATCGACGCCTGGGAAGAGTCCGCCAGCGAGATCCGCACCGCCAACGAGTACCGCGTGAAACTGCCAATCCATGACGCCGCCAAGCTGTCGGCGCTGCGCGAGATGTTCCCCGGCCGTTCCGAATCAGATCTGATCACCGACCTGCTGTCCGCTGCACTGGATGACCTGGAGGCAGCGTTTCCCTATGTTCAGGGCCAGCGCATCGTGGCCGAGGACGAACACGGCGACCCGATCTACGAGGACGTGGGCAACACCCCGCGCTTCCGGGAATTGAGCAAGAAGCATCTGGCCAAGCTGCAGAAAGACGTGGCCGGCTGAATCCAGCCCCCCGCCCGGCCGATGCGGCCTCCTCGCGCCGGCCGCAATGGAATCCCCGCCCCGGCGATCACTCGCCGGCGACGGTCATCTCGTCCACCAGAATCGAGCCGGTGTGTATGGCACCACGCACATCCACGTCGTTCCCCGCCGCCCGCAGATTCCGCAACATGGCCTTCATGTTGCCGGCCACGGTGATCTCCTGCACCGGGTAGGCGATTTCGCCGTTCTCCACCCAGAAGCCGGCCGCGCCGCGGGAGTAATCCCCGGTGACCATGTTCACGCCCTGCCCCATCATCTCGGTGACCAGCAGGCCGGTCCCCATGTCGGCAAGCAGACCATCGAGGTCCTTGCCGCCCGGATGCAACAGCAGGTTGTGCACGCCGCCGGCATTGCCGGTGGTCTGCATGCCCAGCTTGCGTGCCGAATAGCTGTCCAGCACATAGCCCTTGAGCACGCCGCCGGCGACCAGATCCCGCTGCCGCGTGGCAACACCTTCATGGTCGAACGGCGCACTGCCCAGTGCACGGGACAGATGCGGCCGTTCGGTGAGCGTCACCCAGTCGGCAAACACCTGCTCACCCAGTTGATCGAGCAGGAACGAGGCCTTGCGATACAGATTGCCGCCACGCACGGCGCCGACAAACTGCCCCAGCAGGCTGCGCGCCATCGGCGCCTGGAACACCACCGGCACCTTGCGCGTTCCCAACCGGCGGCTGCCCAGCCGACGCAGCACGTTGGCGGCGGCCTTCCGGCCGACCTCCTCCGGTGCTTCCAGTTCGCCGGGGGCACGATGCACGGTATACCAGTAATCCCGCTGCATGCCGTTCTCGTCGCTGGCGATGACCATGCAGTTGAGACCGTGGCGGGTACTGCGCACGCTGCCGATGAAGCCACGGCTGTTGCCGTAGACGCGCACGCCGCTGTTGCTGGAGACGCCGGCGCCGTCGGAGTTGGTGATGCGCGGGTCCGCCGCCAGCGCAACCTGTTCGGCCTCCAGCGCCAGGGCAATGGCCCGGTCGGCATCCAGCGCCCAGGGGTGGTACATGTCCAGGTCGGGAATGTCCTGGGCCAGCAGCGCCTGGTCCGCCAGGCCCTGCGCCGGGTCCTCCGAGGTATGCCGGGCAATGGCGCAGGCCGCCTGCACCGTGGCACGCACCGACGCCGACGAGAAATCGGCGGAGCTCGCGGTGCCCTGGCGCTGGCCGAAGTACACGGCCACCGCCAGCGAACGGTCACGCTGATGCTCGACCGTATCCACTTCGCCCCGCCGTACCTGCACCGAGAGTCCCGTCCCGACGCTGACCGCGGCTTCGGCGTCGCTGGCGCCCTGCCGCCGAGCCTCCTCGAGCACCTGTTCCACGATCAGCGTCAGGTCCGACTCGCTGGGCAGCGTGTCCGTGGCCGTCTTGCGCAACGTTTCCGTCATGGTGATCCCGTTGGTTGTCATCCGCGGTTGGGGTTCGAGGCGCTGACCGGCGTGCTCAGGAGGTACCGCCCACGGTCAGCGCGTCCACCTTCAGCGTGGGCTGGCCGACACCCACCGGCACCGCCTGCCCGTCCTTGCCACACACGCCGATGCCGGAATCCAGCGCCATGTCGTTGCCCACCATGCTGACACGGGTCAGCACGTCCGGCCCGTTGCCGATCAGCGTGGCGCCCTTGACCGGCCGGGTGATCCTGCCGTTCTCGATCAGGTATGCCTCGCTTGCGGAAAACACGAACTTGCCCGAGGTGATGTCCACCTGGCCACCGCCGAAATTCACCGCGTACAGGCCGCGGTCGACGCTGCGAATGATCTCGGACGGGTCGTGCGGCCCGTTCAGCATGTAGGTGTTGGTCATGCGCGGCATGGGCAGGTGGGCGTAGGATTCCCGGCGTCCGTTGCCGGTGGAGCGCATCTTCATCAGCCGCGCGTTCATGCGGTCCTGCATATACCCCTTGAGTACGCCGTTCTCGATCAGCGTGGTGCACTGGCTGGGTTCGCCCTCGTCGTCCACGTTCAGCGAGCCGCGACGGTTGGCCAGCGTGCCGTCATCCACCACCGTGCAGTATTCGGACGCCACCCGCTCGCCGATACGGCCGGAGAATGCCGAGGTGCCCTTGCGGTTGAAATCCCCTTCCAGGCCATGACCGATGGCCTCGTGCAGCAGCACGCCCGGCCAGCCCGGCCCGAGCACCACCGGCATGGTGCCGGCCGGTGCGTCCACGGCCTCCAGGTTCACCAGCGCCTGGCGGACCGCCTCACGTGCATAGCCCAGAGCGCGGTCGTCCTCCAGGAAATACTCGTAGCCGTAGCGGCCGCCACCGCCAAAGGAGCCGTTCTCGCGGCGACCGTTCTGGACGGCCAGCACGGTAACGTTCATGCGGACCAGCGGGCGCACATCGGCATTCAGCCTGCCATCGCTATCGGCCACCAGCACGACGTCGTGCAGGCCGCTCAGGCTGACGATCACCTGCTCGACGCGCGGATCCTGGCGCCGGGCCTCGACGTCCACGCGGCGCAGCAGCCCGATCTTGTCCTCGGCACTCAGCGTCTCCAGCGGATCCATCGGTGCGTACAGGCCCAGGCCACGGCCGTGCTCCCAGGCCTTCAGCCGGCCGGACCGGCCGCCGCGGGCAATGGCACGCGCCGCGCTGGACGCTTCCAGCAACGCCGGCATGACGATGTCGTCGGAATAGGCGAAACCGGTCTTCTCACCGCTGATCGCGCGCACGCCAACGCCCTGATCGATGCTGTGGCTGCCCTGCTTGACGATGCCGTCCTCCAGCACCCACGACTCCTGGCGCGAGCTCTGGAAGTACAGATCGGCGGCGTCCACCGAGGGCGCCATCAGGCGCCCGAAGACCTGCTCCAGCTCGGATTCGCCGATACCGGCCGGGGTGAACAGCGTCTCGCGGGCAATATCCAGGGACTGCTGCATGCTACACCTCTGCGTTGCGGTTATCGGAATGACAGTGGAAGCGCCGGTGTTTCAACGCCGGGAAACGCTCGCGGACCTTGCGCAGTCTTTCCAGGTCCAGGTCGCTGACCACCACGCCAGACCCGCGCCCCAGGTGATCCAGCACCTGGCCCCAGGGGTCGATGATCATGCTGTCGCCGTGCGTTTCGCGGCCGTTGACGTGATAGCCGCCCTGGGCTGCGGCCACCACGTAACTCAGGTTCTCGATCGCGCGTGCACGCAGCAACGGGCGCCAGTGCGCTTCCCCCGTTCTGGCAGTAAAGGCAGATGGCAGCACGATAAGTTCAACGCCCTGATCGGCCATCATCCGATAGAGTTCGGGGAACCGGAGATCATAGCAGATCGACAGCCCCAGACGGCCGAACGGCGTATCCACGACCACCACACTGTCCCCCGGCGCGAGCGTCGCACTCTCCTGGTAGCGGGTGTCGCCTTCCACCTCTACGTCGAACAGGTGGAGCTTGTCGTAACGTGCCACCTGCTCGCCCCGGTCGTTGTACAGCAGACAGCTCTGCCGGGCACGGTCCGGGTCGTCGCCGAATAGCGGAATGGTACCGGCCACCAGCCAGACGCCGTGCCTTGCCGCCTCGGCGGCGAAGAACGCCTGTAGCGGCCCGCGCCCGTGATGCTCCCGGAACGCCAGCTTGTCGGTCTCGTGCATGCCCATCAGCGTGGCATTCTCCGGCAGCACAACCAGTCCGGCGCCCTGCTCGGCGGCCATGGCGATCAGGCGCGCGATCTCCTGGAGATTGGCATCCACCCGCGGCCCGGATGCCATCTGCACCGCAGCCACCCGCTGATAACAGACCATGTCGCCGCTCATCGCTTTCTCCACCGTCGAACATTTCATTGTAGAGACAGGGGGGCGCCGGTGAACAGGCCCCGGCGGACCGCCGCTACCCTGTCGGGTCCGACGCCGGGTCACCGGCATCCGGAATGCTGCGCTGCATGCGCTCGATGACCGGCGCGGAGAACGGTCCGGTGATGCGGTAGCGCAACGCGACAGCCTGGTCCAGCGTGTCGCGGAACAACTGCTGGGTCATCAGCAGCACCGCGGCGGCGGGCGGGCCTCCGAACAATCCGCCAATCAACGGCAGCGCGCCCGAGGTTCTGGGTGCCACCACCAGTACCTGGTCATAATGCCCCTTGACCAGATCCAACTGGCCCTGGACATCCACCCGGGCGGACGGCCCGGCCATCATCAGCTCACGTGGCTCGACGATACCCTGCTCCAGCTCCAGGTCGGCGCGAATCACGTCGAACGCAAACCCCTGATCCACGACATCGGAGAAGTTCAGCATCAGCCTGCGCGGCAGCAGGGCCACGTTCAGCAGGCCGACCAGCCTGCCCGCGCCGGGTTCCACCTGGACCAGGCGCCCGTCGCGCAACTCCATCTGCAGGTGACCGTCCAGGGTCTCCAGGCCGTAGCCCCAGGGCGGGCCGGCCCAGCTCAGGTCGCCGGAGGCGCTGCCACGGCCGCCCTCCACCTGACCCGGCTGACCCAGCACGGTGGATGCACGCCCCAGATCGTCGGCATCCAGAGTGTACTGGAAGCGCGTGTGCTGATCGGCCCCGGTGCGCCACTCGCCCTCTGCCCGCACACGCATTGGCCCGCCGTCCAGTTGCAGCCGCTCCAGCCGGTAACCACGATCCCGGGGTTCACCGCGGGCACGCAGATGGCCCAGTTCGATATTGCCGAAATGCAGTTGCTCGACACGAAGATCGACCACCGGCCAGCGACCGGGATCATGGGTGCGGTGCTCCAGCGCCTCGTCGGCCTGTTGGGAACGTTCGGGCCAGCGGGGAATACGCAAATGATTCAGGCTGGCCCGGACCAGCGGTCCGGACCCGGTTTGCAGCAGTTCGCCGTTGCCTGCCACCGAGTCGCCGTCCAGCACCAGCGTCCAGTTGCGGTCGACCCGCCGCAACGATACCGCCACGTCAGGCAGCTCCAGGCCCGCCAGCAACAGTACGTCCGTGGTCACGTCCAGCCGGTTCAGGCGGAACGGCGTCTCCTCCTTCGCCTCGTCCACGGCCTCGCCGGCCACCGCCAGCCAGCCGTCCAGCGCGGTACGCGCGGCGTGACCCCGCACGTCCACGCCGGCGAGTTCCGGCAATTCGGCCTCGAGACCGCCCAGCGCGATGCCCAGGCGTTCCGGCGCACCATCGGCCGCAAGCGCCAGCACGCCGCTCAGCCGGTCCCCGGCCCGGAACCGGATCGGCCGGATCCGCTCACCCACCCCCAGTTCCAGATTGAAGGACAAGGCCTCGGACGCATCCTTGGCCGCCGGCTCGGGCAGCGTCGAGCGCATGCCGACCAGATCGGACGTCACGGCAACGGTGACCGGCGTCTCCCCGGGATCACCGAGGAACCCGGGCAGGCCAACCCGCATATCGAAGTCGCTCCGCCCCTGCAGAAAGTCCAGCGCCGGGAACTGCTCTGCCAGGCGTTCTGCCGGCAGATCCCGCAACCGGCCATCAAGCTGGATACGCGTGCCACCGGGCACGCCGTAGGTGCTGGCATCAACGCTCACGGTCGCATCTCCGAGGCGGCCGGTGAGATTCTCGCCGTTGATCCCGGTATGGTCGAAGAACACCTGCCCGCGCAGGCTTTCCACGGCCAGTTCCCGATCTGGCCAGCGGAACACGCCGTCACGCAGGTCCACGGTCCCCTGCAATTCGACGGGCCGGCCCTCGAAGGGGATCATCAGCGAGAGTTCCAGACCGTGCTCACCGTCGAGACGCAGCGGCGTCAGCACTCGGTCGATCGCATCGCCGGTCACCGGCATGTCGATCAGGAAGCGCAGGAAGTCGTCCCCGGCACCCTCGAAGCGGCCGTTGATGGTCAACGGCGTGCGCCCGAGCACCGGGATGTGTGCCTCGGCCTCCAGTGCCCGCGCGCCGCCGATCGTTCCGGCGTCGGCCTGGATGCGCATTTCCCGGCCGTTGAACAGCAGGCGTCCGTCCAGCGCCTGCACTGCCGGCCACTCCGGCCAGAATGCCAGTGTGACGTCACGCGTCTCCGCCTCCACGCGGAACACGCCGTCGCCGTTGTCGAACGGAAACGCATCGGCATGACCGAAGAACAGGACGTCCGCCTCCGGCGCGGTACCGCTGACGATGGCATGATCCAGCCAGTCCACCAGTGGCCGGGGCATGATGTGGGAAGGCAGGTAACGGCTGGTGTTGCGGGCGTTGCCGGGCACCCCGCTGGCGCGGGCCCGGATGTCCAGGAACGGGGCTTCTCCATGTCGCCTGGCAACGCGCACACGGCCAGTGACGAAACCGTCCTCGTTGCTGCCGCGCGCGTCGTCCACATCCACCTGCCAGCCCTCGTCGTCCAGCCGCCAGCGGGCGGACACGGACAGCCAGTCGTGCGGCAGGGGGCCACGGAACAACCGCGGCAGCTCCAGCTCGCCGTGTTCGGCGAGCACATACATCGAGCCCGCGAGCCGGCCCTCGGGGCTGGGTGAGGTAACACCGGGAACGCCGCCTTCCAGCGTTCCCCAGATTTCCAGATCTCCGCTGCCAGCCACGTAGGGAGGTTGCGCTTTCCCGGCAAACAGCTCCCGGATCACGGCAGATCGCATGCCGCGTGCCTTCGCGTAGTACCTGATGGGCGCCTGCTCCAGCGCGGAGACACCGTCACCGCCCCACTCGGCAATGAACGCCAGCTCCTGTAGCCAGTCCTCCGGCCCGCTGAGCCGTCCGGCAAGCTGCCGGCGCCCATGGTCCAGGTTCACCAGCCGGAGTTCCAGGTCGCTGAAAGACCGCGTCTGCCGGCGTTCCAGATCCAGCAGCCGCAGCCGGGAGTCGCGCAACAGCAGGGTCACCGGCTGCAGCAACAGATCATCCACAGCCTCCACGGCGGAAGGGTGCAGACCGCGCGGCCCGGCGCCCACAAGCTGGAAGCGCCCTTCACTGTCGCGCTGCACGGTCAGCTCCAGCCCCTCCACCAGGATCTCGGCCAGGCGCAGATCGCGGTGGCGGAGCGACTCGGTGACGTCCAGTTGCAGATAGAGCTCACCCAGTTCCAGCCCCGGCCGCTCCCGCGGGCCCAGCCGCACGTCCTCGAGCACCAGATTCAGATGCAGCCCCCGCATCTGCGTGCGAAAACCGCCGATGCGCAGTTCCTGGCCGACCGCCTCGCTGAGCCTGGCCGCCAGCTCCTCCCGATAGTCCGGCGCCACCGCCACGGCCAGTCTCAACAGGCTGAACAGCACCGCCGCCAGGACCACGGCGCCGGCAAACAGATACCAGAGGAAGCGGCCGGTACGACGTAACAGGCCGGGCCGGCCTGGCGGTACTGCGGATTCGCTGTTGCTGCTACTCACAGAGCGCACCTACATCAGAACGACGTCGAACTGATCCTGTGCGTACAGAGGCTCCGACTGCAGGTTGATCGGCCGGCCGATGAACTCTTCCAGTTCGGCGATGCTGATACTTTCCTCATCCAGCATCAGGTCTATTACGCTTGGTGCCGCCAGCACCAGGAGCTTTTCGGCGTCAAACTGGCGCGCTTCCCGCATGATCTCACGGAAAATTTCGTAACAGACCGTCTCCGGAGTCTTGAGCGTACCGCGGCCACCGCAGGTTGGACACGCTTCGCAGAGCACATGTTCCAGGCTCTCCCGCGTGCGCTTGCGGGTCATCTCCACCAACCCCAGCGCCGACACGCTGCTGATCTGGGTCTTGGCGTGATCCCGCTCCAGCGCCCGCTCGAGGGCGCGCAGCACCTGGCGCTTGTGCTCCTCTTCCTCCATGTCGATGAAATCGATGATGATGATGCCGCCGAGATTGCGCAGACGGACCTGGCGGGCGATGGACTGGGCGGCCTCCAGGTTGGTCTTGAAAATGGTTTCTTCCAGGTTGCGCCGTCCCACATAGCCGCCGGTATTGACGTCCACCGTGGTCATGGCCTCGGTCTGGTCGATGATCAGGTAGCCGCCGGATTTCAGCTCCACCTTGCGCGACAACGCCCGCTGGATCTCCTGTTCCACGCCATAGAGATCGAACAGGGGGCGCTCGCCGGGATAGTATTCCAGCCGCCCGGTCATGTTGGGAAAGAACTGCTGGCAGAAGTCGTGTACGCGCTCGAAGTTCTCGCGGGAATCCACGCGGATGCGCTCCACCTGGCCACTGACCAGGTCGCGCAGGGCACGCAGCACCAGCGGCAGGTCCTCATGCACGCAACTGCCCACCGGCGCGACGGCAATCTGCTGGTGGATAGACTCCCAGAGCTTGCGCAGGAACTGCCGGTCGGACGCCAGCGCTTCCTCCGGCACCTGCTCGGCGGCAGTGCGGATGATGTAACCGCCCTCGTCGCCGTCGGTCAGGAACTGCTGGCCGATCTCCCGCAGCCGGTTGCGTTCGGCTTCGTCCTCGATCCGGGCGGAGACGCCGACGCTGCGGGCACCGGGCATCAGTACCAGGTTGCGCGAGGGAATGGTCAGGTGCGTTGTCAGCCGGGCACCCTTGGTGCCCAGCGGATCCTTGACCACCTGCACAACCACCTCCTGGCCCTCCCGCAGCAGTTGCTGGATATCCGGCGTGCTACGGCGCTCTGCCTCCGGCTGATCGTCGGCCAGGCTGACGTCGGAGGCGTGCAGGAAGGCAGTGCGTTCGAGACCGGCATCGATGAAGGCAGCCTGCATGCCGGGCAGCACGCGCTGGACCCGCCCCTTGTAGATGTTGCCCACCAGGCCGCGTCGCCGGACCCGTTCGACGCAGACTTCCTGCAGCACGCCGTTCTCCACCACGGCGACGCGGGTTTCCTGCGGCGTGCAGTTGATCAGGATCTCTTCCGACATCGCTCACCAGCGCCGTCGGAAATTGATGGCGAACTCGTCCAGCAGGTCCGCCACCTCGAACAGCGGCAACCCCATGACGCCGGAGTAGCTGCCTTCCATATGCTCGACGAAGACCGCGCCGCAGCCCTGGATGCCGTAGCCCCCGGCCTTGTCCCTGGGCTCACCGGTCTCCCAGTAAAGGGCGATCTCGTCCTCGGTGATTTCCCGGAAGGTGACCGAATTGACGCTCAGGCGCGTGGCTTCCCGGTCATCCACCAGCGCCACGCCGGTCAGCACACGGTGTGTATTGCCGGAAAGTCGGCGCAACATGTCCGTGCCCTGCTCCCGCGTCTGCGGCTTGCCCAGAATGGCGTCATCCAGCACCACCGCGGTGTCGGCGCCGAGCACCGGCAAGGGGTCGGTCTTCACCACCTGCTGCCATCCGGCGCGCGCCTTCTCCAGCGCCAGGCGGATCACGAACACTTCCGGACTCTCCATCTCGTGCTGCGATTCATCGACAGAGACGTCCAGCTTGCGGAACGGCACGCCGATCTGCTCCAGCAGCTGCCGGCGACGCGGCGACTGCGAGGCCAGGTAGATATCCGGGCTGGTGGAGTCCATGTGTGCAGATCCTCCTATCTGTGATACGGATGATTGGCCAGAATGCTCCAGGCCCGATACAGCTGCTCAGCCAGAAACACCCTGACCAGCATGTGCGGCAGGGTCAAGCGGGACAGGCACCAGCGCTGCTCCACGGCCTGCAGCACCTCCGGCGAGAGCCCGTCCGGCCCGCCCACGAGCAGCGCCATATCCCTGCCGCCCTGCAACCAGCCGGCCATGGTCTCGGCGAGTTGCTCCGTGGAGAACTGCCGGCCCTGCAGGTCCAGCGCTATCAGCCCGGCACCCTTGGGTGCGGCATCCAGCAACCGCCGACCCTCCACCTCCCTGGCCCGCCCGGGGTTCGCCCCCTTGCCACGGTCCCCGGAAGGCAATTCGATCAATTCCAGCCGGCACTCCGGGGGCATGCGCCCGGCATACTCGGCAAAACCATCGGCAACCCAGCGCGGCATTTTCTGGCCGATGGCCATCAGATAAACCCGCATGCGCATCCTTCCCGGCGCGACAACGCCGGTTCCGCTGGCCATCCCCGTCCACCACGCCGGGAACGGCGTCAGTGACCGCCCTGCTGCTGGTCTCCCGCCGCATCCTCGGCCTCCAGGCCCCAGATGCGTTCCAGGCGATAGAGTTCACGCACCCGCGGCAGCATCACGTGAACCACGGCATCGCCAAGATCCACCAGGATCCACTCGCCCGCTTCTTCGCCTTCCACGCCCAGCGGCCGGATACCACGCTCCTTCGCCTGCTCCACCACGCTATCGGCAATCGCCTTCACGTGACGATTCGAATTGCCGGAAACCACCACCATCAGGTCGGTGATCCCGGTCTTGCCGCGCACATCCAGCAACACCGGATCCACGCCTTTCAACTCCCCCACGGCATCCAGCACGAACGTGCACAGATCCTCGTAGGGCAGCGCCTGCAAACTCGCCTGTTGATCCTTGCTGATGATCCACCTCCACGACGGTTGCAACCGCCGATCACTCGTTTAACCACGCCTTCACCACGAAAACACGTTCTACGACACCCCCGAACGTGCAGCGTCCTCCAGGCTTGCCCGGGTCGGGGGCCGGTACTTCGGACTGTCGGCGAGAGGGATCTCGCCGACAAGCCCCCAGGGACGGGTTCACGGCGCGTCCGAAGTACCGGCCCCCGGCCCGGGCTGATCGAAATCACCGCTATCGGCGTCTCCAACCCGTTTGCAGAGATACAAGCCGTTCACCCGAATATGGTCCCACACCGCATCCGGCACCAGATAGCGCAACGACCCGCCGCGGGCCACCCGCTCGCGCAGATCCGTCGCCGAGACCTCCAGTTGCGCCACCTCCTGGAACAGCACCAGCCCCGCCTGCCGACGCCGCAGATCCTCCCAGCCCTGTGCCCGCCGCCCCTGCAGCCACTGCGCCAGCTCCGGCGGCATCGACACCCCATGGTTCGGCCGCTGCATCACCACCAGATGGGCATGATCCGCCAGCTCCCGCCAACGCGACCAGCCCGGCAGCCCATGAAAACTGTCGGTACCGATCAGCAGGCACAGATGGGATTGCGGAAACTCCGCTCGGAAAGAGCGCAGCGTATCGGCCGTGTAAGACGGTCCGTCGCGGCGCAGCTCGCGATCATCCACACGGAAACGCGGCTCGTCGCGCACCGCCAGCTCCAGCAGGCGCATGCGCTGTTGCGCATCCACCGACGGCGTGGCCTTGTGCGGCGGAATGTGACAGGGAATCAGGCGCAGTTCCTCCAGGTTTCCGGCCTCCACCACATCCAGGGCCACGCGCAGATGCGCGTTGTGCACAGGATCGAACGTGCCGCCGAAAATGCCCAGCAATGAACTCATGCGCCCGCCAGCGAAGGCTCAGCCCCGCACATGACCATCCCCGAGCACCACCCACTTCTGGCTGGTCAGCCCCTCCAGACCCACCGGGCCGCGGGCGTGGAGCTTGTCCGTGCTGATGCCGATCTCGGCACCCAGACCGTATTCGAAACCGTCGGCGAAACGGGTGGACGCATTCACCATCACCGAACTGGAATCCACCTCGCGCAAGAACCGCCGCGCCCGGGTGTAATCCTCGGTGACAATGGACTCGGTATGCGCCGAACTCCAGCGGGCGATATGATCCATGGCGGCATCAAGGTCGTCCACGACCCGCACCGCCAGCACCGGTGCCAGGTATTCCGCAGCCCAGTCCTCATCGGTGGCGGGCTGCATGTTCTTCACCAGCGAGCGGCTGCGCTCGCAGCCGCGCAACTCCACGCCCTCGGCGGTGTAGCGCTCGGCCAGCGGCGGCAGCAACTGCTCGGCGATACCGGCAGCCACCAGCAGCGTTTCCATGGTATTGCAGGTACCGTAACGCTGGGTCTTGGCGTTGAAGGCCACGGCCATTGCCTTGTCGAGATCGGCGCGGTCATCCACGTAGACGTGGCAGACACCGTCCAGGTGCTTGATCACCGGCACCCGCGCCTCGCGGCTGATGCGCTCGATCAGGCCCTTGCCGCCGCGCGGCACGATCACGTCCACGGACTCCTCCATGGTGATCAGCGCGCCAACGGCCGCACGGTCGGTGGTTTCCACCACCTGCACCGCATCCCCCGGCAGCCCGGCGGACTCAAGCCCGGAACGGATACAGGCCGCAATCGCACGGTTGGAGTGCAATGCTTCCGAGCCGCCACGCAGAATCGCGGCATTACCGGACTTCAGGCACAGTCCGGCTGCGTCCGCCGTGACGTTGGGGCGGGATTCGTAAATGATGCCCACCACACCCAGCGGCACACGCATGCGGCCGACCTGGATGCCGGAGGGACGATAATTCAGATCGGAAATGCCGCCGACGGGGTCCGGCAGGGCGGCGATCTGTCGCAAGCCCTCCGCCATGGCGTTGATACGTGCCGGGGTCAGTTCCAGTCGGTCCAGCAAGGCCGGCTCAAGTTCGTTCGCCCGCCCCGCTTCCATATCCCGCGCATTCGCCTTGGCCAGCGCCTCGGCCTGGGCCTCCAGTGCATCGGCGATAGCGTTCAGGGCCCGGTCCTTGGCACCGCTGTCGGCACGCGCCATCAAACGGCCGGCGGCCCGTGCCTGTCGGCCCAGGCCCTGCATGTATTCCGTGATATTGCTGGTATCGGACATTGCTCTGTTCACTCTGATCGGTCTGCGGCACGCTCGGGAAACGCGGATCGCTTCCCCAATGCAACACTGATTAATCCAATGATACACGCGCGGAGACGGTATCGGCGCCCGCGATTGCCAGGCTCAATTGTAACAGTTCGTCCCATGGCCGCCCCGGAGCGGCCCCCTTGATGGCGCGGTCCACCCGCGCGCTCCGCGCCAGCAGGGATTGCCAGCGAGCGCCGCTGCCGCGGCGCGCCGCCTGCTGGATCGGCGCCCGCCGGGGTCCGAACACGCCCTGCCTGCGCAGCACGTCGTCCCCCCGGCCGCCAGCATCCCGCAACTGGCAGACCACGCGGAGATCCCGTGACAGCGCCCAGAGCACCAGCACCGGCTCCACGCCCTCCTCCTGCAGGCCACGCAATACGCGGACCACGCGGCGGGCATCACCCTGCAGGGCCGCCGACACCAGATCGAACACGTCGTAGCGGGCGCTGTCCGCCACCGCGCCGCGCACCGTCTCCAGATCCACCGGCCCGTCGCCGACCAGCAGCCGCAGTTTCTCCACTTCCTGGACCGCGGCCATCAGATTGCCTTCATTGCGCTCCGCCAGCAGGCGTACCGCATCCTGACTCGGCTGCAGGCCGGCGGCCTGCATCCGCGCCGCCAGCCAGCGAGGCAGTTCCGCCGGCTCCACGGGCCAGACCTCGATGACCACGCCTGCCTGCTCCAGCGCCTTCATCCAGGCCGATTTGCGGCTGCGCGCCTCCAGCTTGCCGCTGGTGATCAGCAGCACGGTGTCGTCGGCCGGGCGCTCGGCATAGGCAGCCAGCGCCTTGCCGCCCTCCTGGCCCGGTTTGCCGCCGGGCATGCGCAGCTCCACAACGCGGCGATCACCGAACAGCGAAAGATTGGCGCCCACTTCGGCCAGGCGGTCCCAATCGAAACCGGGCACCACGTCCAGCACCTCGCGTTCGGTATAGCCCTGGGCGCGGGCGGCGGTGCGTACCGCATCCTGCGCTTCGCGCACCTGGAAGGGCTCGTCGCCGGCGATGAAATAAACCGGAGCGAGGCCGCGCTCCAGTGCTTCGGGCAGTTGTTCCGGTCGTAGTTTCATGCGGCCAACCCTGTCATGCCGGCAACCGCCGGCTATTCGCCCAGCAGCGCCTGTGCCCGGTCGGTCAGCAGGAAGGCGATGTCGCGGCGGAAATCACGGACGATGACGTCCTCCTGCCCCTCGCCGCCCAGCACCTGCTGCTGGTCGCGGCGGTACTCCCGGACCTGCTCCAGGGTTTCCGGGCCCTGGATAGTCTCGCCGGCCTCGTCGCGGATACGCCAGGTTACCCGGTAGCGCAGTTCGTATTCCCGCACCTGGTCATCCCGCGTGCCGGAAAGCTGCCGGCGTTCGCGGTTTTCGCTTTCCAGCACCAGCGACGGCAGTCCAGCGCCGGATTCCACCACCTCGGCACCGGCAGCCTGCAGGGCCACATACACCTCGCGGAACAGCTCGCCCCGGCCGACCTGGGAATCCAGCCGCACGGTCACCCCCTCCAGCGACGCGGCGCCCGGGGCGGAACCGCGGAAATGCCAGCCGCAGGCGGACAGCGCCAGGGCGAGCACGGCCAGCAGCAAGTAGCTTGCGTATTGCCTGATCATTGTCCGGGACTCCGTTCATTCGGCCCATGCCGGGCGAAATATCCACGCAGCTTCCGTAGGATGCTTAGCGCAGCGGTGCGCATCGCCTTCGGCTCTGAGCACCCTACGATCCGTACCTCGGCAAAGGGACGCTGGCGCCCCACCATCTCAATTGGCGACCACGTTCACCAGACGGCCCGGCACCACGATCACCTTGCGCACGGTCTTGCCGTCGATGAAGCGCTGCACGTTGGATTCCGCCAGCGCGGCCGACTCCACCACGTCCTTCGCCGCATCCGCCGGCACCTCGATGTGGCCGCGCAGCTTGCCGTTCACCTGCACCACCAGTCGCAGGCTGTCCTGCACCAGCGCCGCCTCGTCCGCCACCGGCCAGGCGGCATCCACCACCGGCTGCCGGTGGCCCAGCGCCTGCCAGAGTTCATGCGCCACGTGCGGCACCATGGGCGCCAGGATCAGCACCGCGGCCTCCAGGCCCTCATGCAATACCGCACGGCCCTGCCCGCTGGTGTCGCCCTCGGCCTTGTACAGCGCATTCACCAGTTCCATCACCGCTGCGATGGCGGTATTGAAGGTAAACCGCCGGCCGATGTCGTCCGAGGCCTTCTGGATGGTTTCATGGACCTTGCGCCGGACGGCCTTCTGGTCGTCGCTCAGCGCCTGCGCGTCAACCGCCGGCGCCTCGCCGCGGGCGACATGGGTGCGCGCCAGGTGCCAGAGCCGCTTGAGGAATCGGAAGGCGCCCTCGACGCCGGAATCCGACCACTCCAGCGACTGGTCCGGCGGCGCGGCGAACATGGTGAACAGGCGTACCGTATCAGCCCCGTAGCGCTCCACCAGCGCCTGCGGGTCCACCGTATTGCCCTTGGACTTGGACATCTTCGCGCCGTCCTTCAGCACCATGCCCTGGGTCAGCAGATTCACGAACGGCTCGTCGGAATCCACCAGCCCCTCATCCCGCATCACGCGATGGTAGAAACGTGCATACAGCAGGTGGAGGATGGCGTGCTCGATGCCGCCGATGTACTGATCCACCGGCAGCCAGTAGTTGGCGCGCCGGTCGAGCATGGCCTGATCGCTGTCCGGACAGGCGAAGCGTGCGAAATACCAGGACGACTCCATGAACGTGTCGAAGGTGTCGGTTTCGCGCTCCGCATCGGCACCGCAACCCGGGCACTTTACCCGGTACCACTCGGGCATCTTCTTCAGCGGCGAACCGGCGCCGTCGAAGTCGACATCTTCGGGTAGCACCACCGGCAGGTCCTCGTCGGGAACGGGCACCTCCCCGCAGTGCGGGCAATTGATGATCGGGATCGGCGCCCCCCAGTAGCGCTGGCGCGAGACGCCCCAGTCCCGCAGGCGGAAATTCACCTGACGCCGGCCGCGGCCTTCGGTCTCCAGATATCCGGCAATGGCGTCGAAGGCCTGCTCGGACGTCATGCCGTCGTAGTCGCCGGAGTTGAACAGTACGCCCTTGTCGGTGAATGCCGCCTCGCTCACGTTCGGGGCACTGCCGTCGGCATGGGCAATGACCGGCACGATCGGCAAGCCGTACTTGCTGGCGAACTCCCAGTCGCGCTGATCGTGGGCCGGCACGGCCATGACCGCACCCGATCCGTATTCCATCAGCACGAAATTCGCCACCCAGATGGGAATGGTCTGTCCGGTCAGCGGGTGTACCGCCCGCAGCCCGGTATCCATGCCCTGTTTCTCCATCGTCGCCACCGTGGCCTCGGCGACGCCGGCGCGGTTGCATTGCTCGACGAAGGCAGCCAGTTCGGGCCGCTGTTTCGCCAGTTCCCGGGTCAAGGGGTGTTCCGGCGCCAGTCCCATGTAGCTGACGCCGAACAGGGTATCCGGCCGGGTGGTGTAGACGGTGAGCCGCTCGTCACGGCCTTCGACCTGGAACTCCAGCTCCACCCCTTCGGAGCGGCCAATCCAGTTGCGTTGCATGGCCCGGACCTGCTCGGGCCAGCCTTCCATGCGCTCCAGCGACTCCAGCAGTTCGTCGCCGTAGGCGGTGATTTTCAGGAACCACTGCGGGATTTCGCGGCGCTCCACCGGCACCCCGGAACGCCAGCCCTTGCCATCCACCACCTGCTCGTTGGCGAGCACGGTCTGGTCCACCGGGTCCCAGTTCACCGTGGCTGTCTTGCGATACACCAGCCCCTTGCGGAACATCCGGATGAACATCCATTGTTCCCAGCGGTAGTATTCGGGGTCGCAGGTGGCCAGCTCGCGCGACCAGTCGTAGCCGAAGCCCAGCTGCTGGAGCTGCCCACGCATGTAGCTGATGTTCTCACGGGTCCATTTCGCCGGCGGCACCTTGTTCTGCATGGCAGCGTTCTCCGCCGGCAGGCCGAAGGCATCCCAGCCCATGGGCTGCAACACGTTCCGGCCCTTCATGCGCTGGTAGCGGCTGATCACGTCGCCGATGGTGTAATTGCGCACGTGCCCCATGTGCAGCTTGCCGCTGGGATACGGGAACATGGACAGGCAGTAGTAGGTGTCCCTGCCCGGTTCCTCGGTGACACGGAAAGTGCCGTTCTCGTCCCAGTAGCGCTGCACCTGGCTTTCGATTGCTTGCGGAGTGTACGTTTCGTCCATAGTGGTCAGAGGCCTGAATCTGGATTCCCGCCGACAGTGTCCGGCGGCGCGGAAGCGCCGGGGGCGCCCTTGGATTTCCCGAAAACGCGGATTATACGGCAATGACGGCCCGCTGTGGTGAGCCCGCCCGAGAGCACCGGCACCCCCAAGACGCCGCGCCAGCCGCTGTGCATAATGGAGACGAGGATTCCGGCTCGCCGCCCCGCTGACCGTTGCGGGAAAGCCGCCGGTGACATACCGCCAACACGGAGCACCACCATGGCCGACGACCGGGACAAGCGCCAGACCGAAGCCTACGAAAAGATGCTGGAGCGTGTGACCCATGCGATGGAGCGCGCCGAGAACGAAGCCAGGCCACGACTACGCGAGGCGCTGGAGCGGGCACGCAAACGGGCGGTGGAGCTGGGGGAGCTGACCGCCGAGGAGGCGCAACGCATCTCCGATTACGTGCGCAGGGACGTCGAGGACGCGGCCCAGTACCTGAGCAAGAATCAGGAAGACCTCGCCGGCTGGTTCCGCATGGACATGCAGTTGATCGAGTCATGGCTGCTGGACCGGTTCGCCAGCATCGCAGACCGCACGCGGCTGGAACTGCTGGAATTCCGCGAAACCCTGGAGCGCGCGGCCCACTGGCATACCGGAGAAATCGCCGGCCCCGGTGAACTGCGCTGCGAGAGCTGCGGCAAGATCATGCGTTTCGAGAAGGCCGGCCATATCCCACCCTGCCCGAAGTGCAGCCACACCAGCTTCGAACGCATCACGCGGGAGACGGGGGAAGACACGGAGGAGTAGCCGTGTGTCGGGGCGCCACGGCGCGTTGCGTTCATGCGTCAGCCGCCCGAGCGGGGAACTGTTGGGGTTCGCTGTGCTCACCCCAACCTACGCTGGAAGGGCGTCCGCGTTTGCCCCTGAAACTTTGGTGCTGACTGGTGCGCATCGCTCCGCCCTGGGCACCCTACGCCCGGGTTTCGACCGTGTGTGGGTTGGGGTGAGCGCAGCGAACCCCAACACACCGCGCCCCGCCTACTTCCCCCTGCCCGGCAACCAGCGGGCGGCCGCGGTGGCCAGGATGCCGGCAAGGACCAGCAGCAGCACCGGCCAGTCGCCCCAGCGCGCGTACGGCGTCATCCCGGTATGCGGCGTCACCTCCACCAGCAACGCGTCCACGGTGAACTGGGGGACACGATCGATCACCACGCCGCGCTGATCCACGGCGGCGGTAATACCGGTATTGGTGGAACGCAGCAGCGGCCGTCCCATCTCCAGCGCGCGCATGCGTGCCTTCTGGAAATGCTGGTGCGGCCCGACGGAACCACCGAACCAGGCATCGTTGGAGACGTTGACCAGCACCTGCGCCTGCGGCAGGAATTCCCGCACCTGGTTGGGGAAGGTGATCTCGTAGCAGATGAACACGGCCATATCGAAGCCGCCCAGCCGCAGGGTGTTCGCCTCCCAGCCGGGTGAGAAATCCGAGACCGGGGCGCCGAACACGTCCAGCATGCCGCCCAGCGCTGCCCGGAACGGCACGTATTCACCGAACGGCACCAGATGGCGCTTGTGGTAGAAATCCACCTCCGCGCCCAGCGACACCACGGAATTGAACACCCGGCCGCTATCCCTGTCCCAGGCCGGCACCCCGACCAGCATGTCGGTCCCGCGGTCCTCGGCTTCCAGTGCCAGCGGTGCCAGGTAATCGGCGCTCACCTGGTGAAAGAACGCAGGAATGGCCGTTTCCGGCCAGATGATCACGTCCGCGCCCCAGAAGCGGCTGTTCAGCCGGCGGTAGCGCTCAAGGATGGGTTCGCGGTTCTGCGGCAACCATTTCTCGTCCTGCGGCACATTGCCTTGCAGCAAGGCGACCTGGACAGGCTCCCCGGCGGGCTCGGTCCAGTCCCTGGCCAGCAGGGCACCGGCCAGCAGCGCCGCGCCCACAGCCGCCGCGGCAATGGCCGCAGGCTTGCGGGCCTGCGCAAGCATGGCCCAGGCCAGCACACCCGCCAGGATGGACAGCAACAGGCTCAGGCCGAAAGCACCGAACACCGGCGCCAGGCCAGCCAGCCAGGTATCGGTCTGGCTGTAGCCGAGCTGCAGCCAGGTCGTCCCGGTGAACAGCCAGCTGCGCACCCACTCCACCACCATCCAGCAAACCGGCAACGTGACCATCAGGCCCAGCGTCTCGCTGGACGGGCGAAACCAGTACCAGAGCCGTGCCACGGCCCAGATCAGCAGTCCGAAGGCCAGGGCCAGCACCACACAGAAGATGATCGCCACCAGCGGCCCGCCGCCGAACTGGCCCACGCTGACGTAGATCCAGTGGCCGCCGGCACCGAAATAGGACACGCCGTAGAGATATGCGGCCCAGAGACCGAGCCGGCGCGGCGCCCGGGCCAGCACCACGAACAACAGCGCCGGCGACACCACGGCGATCCAGGCATGGCCGATCGGTGCGAACGCCAGCGGTATACTGGCGCCGGCCAGCACCGCAACCAGCAGCACCCAGACGCTGGCAAACCAGCCTTGCGCCCGCCGGACGCCGAAAACACGGGAGAAAAACGTGGACATCAGGTTCTGCCGGCTTCCTCTGCCTCGACTGGCACGTCACTGACCATGAGTAGGTGAATGCGGCGGTTGTCGGCACGAACCACCTCGAAGCGGTGCTGACCGATGGTAACGCTCTCGCCACGGCGGGGCATGTGACCGAACTGCTTGGCTACCAGGCCACCGATGGTGTCGAATTCCTCATCGCTGAAGGTGGTCTGGAAATAGCCGTTGAAATCCTCGATGGGCGTCAGGGCCTTGACGATGCTGCTGCCCTCGCGCTGGCTGAGGATGAACGTATCGTCGTCGAAATCATGCTCGTCGTCGATTTCGCCAACGATCTGCTCCAGCACATCCTCAATGGTGACCATGCCGGCCACCCCGCCGTATTCGTCCACCACCACGGCCAGGTGGTTCCGGCTGGAGCGAAATTCCTTGAGCATCACGTCCAGCCGCTTGCTCTCGGGCACGAACAGGGCCGGACGCATGAGTTCACGCATGTTGAAACGGTTCTGCTCGCTTTCGCCGAAATAACGCAGCAGATCCTTGGCGATCAGGATACCGATGACATCGTCACGGCTGTCGCCGATCACCGGAAAACGCGAATGGCCGGACTCGATCACCGGTGCCAGCAACTCCTTCAGCTCGGCATCGCGCCGGAGCACCACCATCTGCGAGCGGGGAATCATGATGTCCCGGACCTGCATCTCCGAGACGTGCAACGCGCCTTCGATCATCGCCAACTGGTCGGCATCCAGCAGAGCCCGGCGCTGGGCATCCCGGAGCACCTCCACCAGGTCGTCCTTGTCCCGGGGTTCTCCGGCAAGTGCCTGGCTGATACGTTCCAGCCAGGTACGCTGCTGTGTGTTACTAGATCGGTCCTCGCTCATCAGTTGTTTTTACTCTAGCGGCAAGAAATCAGGGGTGAAGCGTCGACGGAGGAAGCCCGCCAACCAATGCCTCACGCTTCACGCTTGATCTCTCGTGACCTTCGCTCGCCTCACACCGCCATGTAGGGATCCGGGAAACCCAGTCCGCCCAGTATATCCCGTTCCAGGGACTCCATCAGTTCCGCGTCCGCGTCACCCTCATGATCATAGCCCAGCAGATGCAAAGTACCGTGAACGATCATATGCGCAAAATGCGCCTCGGCACGCTTGCCTTGCTCGGCAGCCTCCCGGAGCACGACCGGCGCACAGACTACCAGATCGCCGAGAATCGGCAATTCAAGCCCCGGCGGGGCATCGAACGGGAACGACAGCACGTTGGTGGCGTAGCCCCGGTCGCGGTAATCCCTGTTCAGGGCCAGACCCTCTTCGTCATCCACCAGCCGCACCACCAGTTCCGCCTCGCCGCGGCGGCCAGCCAGCGCCGCCCGCACCCAGTCCCGTATCCGCTCCTCGGTGGGCAGTTCCAGCGCCTGGCTGGCGTATTGGACGTCGATGTCGATGGTCATGGTTGGTTTTCGGCGATTCCCGATGTTGGGGTTCGCTGGAGCTCACCCCAACCTACATCAGTGCGTGCCATGAAGCATCACTGCCCATCGGGGGAGAATTTCTCGTAAGCCTGGACAATGCGCTGGACCAGCGGGTGGCGTACCACGTCACCGGCGGTGAAGAACGTGAAGCTCACCCCTTCAACGTCCTTCAGAATCTCGATGGCCTGGCGCAGCCCCGACGGCGTGCCCTTCGGCAGGTCCACCTGGGTGACGTCGCCGGTGACCACGGCCGTGGAACCGAAGCCGATGCGGGTGAGGAACATCTTCATCTGTTCCACCGTGGTGTTCTGCGCCTCGTCCAGGATGATGAACGAGCTGTTCAGGGTGCGACCGCGCATGTAGGCCAGCGGGGCCACCTCGATCACGTTGCGCTCGATCAGCTTGCCCACGCGCTCGAAGCCAAGCATCTCGAACAGCGCGTCGTAGAGCGGCCGCAGATACGGGTCCACCTTCTGCGCCAGGTCACCGGGCAGGAAGCCCAGACGCTCCCCGGCCTCCACTGCCGGGCGCACCAGCACCAGGCGGCGCACATCCTCGCGCTCCAGCGCATTCACCGCCGCGGCCACGGCAAGGTAGGTCTTGCCGGTGCCCGCCGGACCGATGCCGAAATTGAGGTCGTTGGAGATGATGTTCTGCAGATAGCGTTGCTGGTTCGGACCGCGGCCGCGCACCTCCATCTTCCGCGTGCGGATCACCACGTCCTGCGGTTCCGCCTGCTGATCCTGCACCCGCGCTTCCACGCGTGACTGCTGCAGGAACAGGTGCACGGCCTCGGGGGAGAGCTGCTGGGATGCGGAGGCACGGTAGAGATCCTTCAGCACCTGCTGGGCAGCGGTGGCCGCGGCGCTCTCGCCGATCACGCGGAAACGATGGGCCCGGTTGGAGATCTCGACCCCCAGGCGGCGCTCCACCTGGCGGAGATTCTCGTCGAACTGGCCGCAGAGGTTGGCCAGCCGCTGGTTGTCGGTGGGTTCCAGGACAAAGTCCAGAGCATCGGGATGGACTGTATTCAAGACAACTCCCGAGACCTCAGGCACTGGCCGCGGAGACCGGATGATCGTCGACGGTGACGATTTCCCCCCGCAGGGAGTGCGACAGGGCCTCCGTTATACGCACCTGTACAAACTGCCCGATCAGCCGGCGATGACCGGGAAAGTTCACTACCCGATTATTGCTCGTCCGGCCGGCAATTTCATGTTCGCTCTTGCGCGAAATGCCGTCCACCAGCACCGACTGCACACTGCCGACCATGGACTCGCTGATGCGCCGGGCATTGGTTTCCAGCGCCGCCTGCAGGCGCTGCAACCGGGCCTTCTTCACATGCCCGGGCGTGCTGTCCGACAGCGAGGCCGCGGGCGTTCCCGGCCGGGCGCTGTAGACGAAGCTGAAGGAGTGATCGAAGCCGATCTCCTCCACCAGCTGCATGGTTTCCTCGAAGCTGTCCTCGTCCTCGCCCGGAAAACCGACGATGAAGTCCGACCCGACGCTGATATGGGGACGGATCTCGCGTAACCGGCGGATCTTGTCCTTGAACTCGTCGATGGTGTGACCGCGCTTCATCAGCTTGAGCACGAAATCCGAGCCGCTCTGCACCGGCAGGTGCAGGTGGTCCACCAGTTCCGGAACCTCGCGGTAGGCCTCGATCAGGCTGTCGGAAAACTCCACCGGGTGGGATGTGGTGTAACGGATGCGGTCGATGCCGTCGATGGCGGCAATGTAATGCACCAGCAGCGCCAGGTCGGCGACGGTGCCGTCGACCATGTCACCCTGGTAGGCATTCACGTTCTGGCCCAGCAGGGTCACCTCGCGCACGCCCTGTTCCGCCAGGCCGGCCACCTCGGCAACCACGTCATCGAAGGGACGGCTGATCTCTTCGCCGCGGGTATACGGCACCACGCAGAAGCTGCAGTACTTGCTGCACCCTTCCATGATGGAGACGAACGCGGTGGGGCCTTCTGCCCGGGGCTCCGGCAGCCGGTCGAATTTCTCGATCTCGGGAAAGGAGACATCCACCACCGGCGTGCGGTCGCGCACCGCCGAATCGTACAGCTCCGGCAGGCGGTGCAGGGTCTGCGGGCCGAACACCAGATCCACATAGGGCGCGCGCTGCTGCAGCGCTGCCCCTTCCTGGCTGGCAACGCAGCCGCCCACGCCGATGACCAGGTTGGGGTTCCTGTCCTTCAGCGGCTTCCAGTGACCAAGCTGGGAGAACACCTTCTCCTGCGCCTTCTCGCGGATGGAACAGGTGTTGAGCAGGATCAGGTCAGCCTCTTCCGGCGTCTCCACGCGCACGAAACCACGCTCGGCCGACAGCACGTCCGCCATCTTGGCCGAATCGTACTCGTTCATCTGGCAACCGTGTGTCTTTACGTAAACCCTGCGCACCATTGCGACCCCGCATGCGGCGTGATTGACCGAACCTTGACCCGAGTTCGGGAAACCGAGCCGGCGAAGGGTAACGCCAGCCGTTATGATCTGCAACTGCGGCAAGCAGTTACGGCTTGGCTGCACCGGTGGAACGGTTTACTCTTCAGGTATGCGCTCGGGGGTGGGGTTCGCGATGCCCGGGTACAACGAAAAGAATACAAGGGCAGTGACCAATCAATGGCAACGCACCGTTTCCGGACGATGCTGGCAGCCGGGCTTTTGCTCGCCCTGCCGGTGATACTCCAGCCGGTCCAGGCTCAGACTCCCCCTCCTCCCGGAAGCTTCACCGATCCCGGCGCGCGCCAGCAGGAGGAACGCCGCCAGCTGGAGCGCGAGCAGGAGCGGCGGGAAGCGGAGCGCCCGGAGCCGGACGTGCTGATCGACGGCCTGCGCCGCGAGGACGACTTCCGCCTGCCCGATGAGGGCCCCAGCTTCCGTCTGCAGGGTATCCGTTTCTCCCGCACCGAACTGCTGCAGGAGCAGGACTTGCGCGAGATCACCGGCCGCTATGTCGGCCGCGAGGTGGACTTCGGCGAACTGAACGCGCTGGTGGACGACATCAACGCGCTGTACGACGCCATCGGCGCGGTCACCGCGCGTGCCCTGATCCCCCCGCAGGAAATCCAGGGCGGCGTGGTGCACATCCTGCTGGTGGAAGGCCGGCTGGGCGAACTGATCATGGGTGAGTTGCGCTACACCCGCGAGGATTTCATCCGCAGCCGGCTGGACCTGCCGGAGCCCGGCGAGATTCTCGACCTGCTCGCCCTGCAGGACATGCTCTCCCGCTTCAACACCATCTACGAACTGGACCTGGTGGCCGGCCTGGAACCGGGCGCGGAATTCGGCGAGAGCAACGTACTGCTGCTACCGCAGGAACGCCCCCGCTGGGCGGTTACCACCTTTGCCGATAACGCCGGCACCGAAACCACCGGCCGCGAACGGGCAGGCGTCACCGGAACGTACCGCGGGCTGCTCGGCAGGGACGACCGGCTGTTTGCCTACGCCGCCGGCGCCCGCAGCTCGGTGAGCGGCTTCACCAGCTACAACGTGCCGGTGAACCGCCGGGGCGGCCGCCTGGAGGCCAGCCTGTCCGCCAACGATATCGAAGTGACCCGCGGGCCGTTCCGCGACCTGGATATCGAGGGCCGCTCGTATACCGGCGAACTCAGCTACCGCCATCCGCTGCTTCGCCGCGACGGCTGGATGGTCGACGGCACCACCCGCGCCTCCTACACCGAATCGCGTACCGACTATCTCGGTGGCCTCGCACTCAGCCGTTACGCGCTGACCAAAGGCGGTTTCGGCGCCCGCGTCACCCACACCGGCCGGCTCCATCAGGCCAGCCTGGGGCAGAACGTGAGCTACGTGGAAGCGGAGGAACGCCGCTCCGACATCCGTGACCGCTATGTGCTCTGGAACGGGTCCGCCACCTGGGTGCAGTACTACCCCATCCCGGTCTACACGGTGCTCTCCGGCAACTGGCAGATCACCTCCGAACGGGAACTCCCTTCCGCCGATCTGTACCAGGCGGGCGGACTCTACAGCGTCCGCGGCTACGAGCAGAACGTGATCACCGGTGCCCGCGGCTACAGCACCTCGCTGGAATTGCACTGGCCGGTCCACCATCGGCTGGCCCCCTATCTGTTCGTGGACCACGGCGCCGTACAGGCCATCAGCCCGCGCAACGAGGAAATCACGGGTGCCGGAATCGGCGTGAACTGGCGGTTGAACCGCTACCTCAGCGGGCAACTGGACTACGCCCGCGGCCTGACCCGCATCGAGCCCGACCAGGACCGCATGCAACTGCATTTCCGCGTCACGCTGGCCTTCGACGGCGGGTGACGGGACAACACGAAACGGAGCAACACCGATGTCGACCCTGCTGTTCTATGAAAACGTCGTTCCCCTCAACCGTGATCAGCACCGCAGGCTGCGCCTGAAACCCGCTCCGGGGGATTTCACCTTTGCCCGCGGCACCCCGTTCGTGCCCATGGCCGGCAGCGAATTCTTCCCGGCCGCCAAGCACTACCCCGTCCTGTTCTCCGGCCCGGACGACGACACCGGGGCAGTCGCCCTGCTGGGGCTGACCCAGGGCAGTAACCTGTTCGTCGGCAAGGACGGCAACTGGGCCGAGGACACCTACGTACCAGCCTTCGTACGCCGCTACCCCTTTGTCCTGGCCGGCTCGAAGGAATCGGACGAGTACACGGTCTGCGTGGATGATCGCTGGAAGGGCTTCGGCGAGGACGAAGGCGAGGCGCTGTTCACGGAGGACGGCGAGCAGTCCGACTACCTCAAGCGGGTGCTGGATTTCATCCAGCGCTACCATGCCGAGATGCAGCGCACGCAAGCCTTCATCGCGCGACTGCGCGAACTGGACCTGCTGGTGCGCCGTGATCTGCAGATCACGGATCAGCAGGGCAGCTCGCTGCTGCTGAAGGATTTCCGCGTTGTCGACGAGCAGAAATTCGCCGGCCTGGACGACGCGGTGATCGTGGAATTCCACAAGGCCGGCTGGCTGCCGTGGGTGTACGCGCACCTGCTATCGCTGGGGAATCTGCAGGGGCTGCAGAAGCGGCTGCAGGCGGCTAGGAAAGCGGCGGCGCATTGATCGCTTCGGGCTAACGCCCGACGGTAGCAACCGCTGCGCGGTTACTCCCCTACGGCGAGAAGTCTCCAACTCCGGAGTGATCGCGTAGGGGGTAATCGCCGCAAGGCGATTGCCACCGATCCAGCCGCAAGGCCGGAAACATTGCGCTCCATCCACCCTACGCCGGTTCCGCTCAAGCGTAGGGTGCTCAGAGCGCACCGATCACGCCAATGGTGCGCATCGCTGCGCTCTGAGCACCCTACGATCCTGATTTGTTTTTTGGTGTTGGGATTCGCCGTTGGCTCACCCGCAACCTACGCGACCTGTATCGTAGGTTGGGGTGAGCGCCAGCGAACCCCAACAATCCCAACCCCGGAATTTCCCTCGGTCGTACGGGAGTGGCGTAGGGTGTGCACCACAACGTGGTGCGCACCATTTCCCGCCGGGCCCGGTGCGCGGGCCGGCATCGGACGTAGGGTGGATGGAGCGCAGCGATATCCACCAGCCACGGAGGAGACAATCGCCGCAAGGCCGGAGACACCAGGCCGCGGCCGCTACGGCAGCAGCGAGATCTCCACACGACGATTCAGTTGCCGGCCTTCCTCGGTGTCGTTGCTCGCTACCGCGTTCTCCGGCCCGACGCCGATGATATCCATCTGCTCCGAGGAGACCCCGCGCGCCTCCAGGTAGGCACGCACGGCCGCGGCGCGGGCTTCGGAAAGCTGCCGGTTGTACCGCATCTCGCCCAGGGCGTCCGTATACCCCTCGATACGCACCCGCCGCTCGGGCTGATCGGCCAGTACCCCGGCCACGTAGTCCAGGAAGGCCTGATCGTTCGCGCTCAGCTCGGCGGAGTCGAAGTCGAACAGCACGTTGTGGCTCTCCAGCATGTCCGCCAACTGCCGCAGGGCCTGTGCGCGACGCTCACGCAGCTCGATCGCCTGCCGGTCGCGCAGCGGCTCGCCGAAGGCCGCCTGGACGATGCCGCCATCCTCCAGCTCGGAGAGATTCTCCGGCGCCCGGAACGTCCAGCCGTCCGGTGCCGCCAGCAACGCGGCGAAGTCGATCAGCGTGCCGCCGTTCCGGGCCTGCCAGCGCTCGCCGTCGGTATGGTCGGTGGACCAGGCGCTGGACTGCCGCTCGCCGGACCGCCCGTCGACATCGCGCCGGGTGTCGCGGTGGTCGGGCACGTAGTTGGGCACCCGCACCTCGTAGCCCGGGCCGTAGTAGACCACGTAGCTGTTGGTGTAGGTGAACCGGCCGTCCTGGATCAGGAAGAAGTCGAAGTCCGGCTGGTACAGGTGCACGTTGGCGTCGGGATGGCGCGGCGCGCCGACGTTGTTCATGTACACGTGCGCCCGGGGTGTGCGGTACTCGAACCAGTCCAGCACGCGGCCGTCCGGCACCTCCATGCGCCGGGCAGAGGTTTCCAGCAGGATCTCGCGACCGTGCAGACGGCCGATGGCCAGGCCGTTGGGCGCATCCACCCACAATTCGGCGGTGTTCAGCGCGCCGCCGTCGATGCGCTGCAGATCCATGGGCAGCATGCTCGGATTGGCGGTGTGGTGGACGTTGGCGCGCACGTCATTGGCGCGCAGGTCCAGCCGGTCGCGCACGTAGAGTTCCATGCGCTCGCTCATGCCCAGGCCGTCCCGGCCGTACAGCGCCATGGCGCCGTTGCTGGCGTCCACGGAGCCGGACAGCACGGTTTCCAGCGCGGTGATCCAGACACTGCCGTTGCCACTGAAGGCATCCAGCACCGGCGCCACCACGGTCAGGTGCTGGTCCTGCCGACCGATGTCGTCGCCCGCAAGCAGGCGGACTTCCGCCAGGTCACCGCGCGCCGCCAGATGATAATCGAGGCCGTCCAGATCCATCAGCGACAGGCCTGCCGGCCCGACAACGCCGGTGGGGTTCAGCCCCTGGATCTGATCCGCAGCGATCACGGTCACCGCGTCCGCGCCGCCGGCCCACGCCTGCACCCGGTCCAGCAGCACGCTGCCGGTCTGACTCTCCAGGCGCAGGCTGCCACCGGCTTCCACGTCATCCGCGGTGAGCAGATCGCGGGCCAGCACGCTGACCTCACCGCCGGCTTCCACGTCCTGCAGCAGCAGGCCGCCTTCCAGATTCGCCACCCGGAAGACACCGCCGGCGGTGCCGCCCACATGACCGTTGTCGCCATGCTGGACGTTGATGCCGTTGAAGCCGCTATCGCCGGCGCCGCCGGTCACGTCGCCGCTGGCTTCCAGCCGGATGTCGTCGGCCAGCAGGTCCAGCAGGTCGTCATCGCGGGCGATGATGGAGCCGTCCTCGGCAGCCAGGTAAAGCGTCCCGGCCAGCGTGTTCATGCGATCGATGCGCAGGTCACCGGACTGTTCCACCAGGTAGATCCCCTCCGCGGCGCGCGCCGTGATCAGCGGTGCGTCCAGGTTCACGTAGATGGCGCGGTCCGCGCTGCCGATGCTGCCGCCCTCGGCTTCCAGCAGCAACCCGCCGGCGGCGCCGGTAATCACCGGCTGGCCGTGATCGGCGGCAACGATGTCGCCGCGCGCCTGGATGCGCACGTCGCCCGGCGCGTTGATCCCGTCCAGCCGCAGTTGCTGGAACGGCGACACGATGAAGGCGTTCTCGCCCGCGTCCACGGTCAGCCCGCCGGCATCCTCGTCGCCGACGTTCACGCCGATGACCAGCGTGCGGTTGATGATGATGGCGGTGATGTTGCCCTCGAACTCGCCCGTCTCGGCGTTGAAGGTGCCGCCCTCGAAGGTGATGTCGCCCGGCTGTGCGGCCAGCAGCGCCGCGATCTGCTGTTCTGTCAGCGACGGGTAGGCGCCCGGATCGGTGTCGTCGCCCGGCAGCTCGATGCGGATCGGCTCGTCGAAGCTGCCCGCGCTGTCGGCCACGTCGATGGTCACGTTGTTGCCGACGATATTGGGCTGCACCCGTTCGTACAGCGTGCTGTCGATGTCGATCAGCGCTTCCGCGTTAATGCTGTTCAACAGTTCCTGCTCGGTCCAGACCGCGCCCTCGACAATGGCCGCATAACGGGCGTCGTTCTCGTCCAGCACGAAGGTCCAGTTGTCGTCGCGCTGATCGAAACCGGCCGCCTGGGCAAGATCGTCCACCCCCAGTTCGCTGGTCAGCACGCCCTCCAGCCGTTCCAGTTCATGGGCGGCGCGCAGCATCACCGTCTCCAGCGTGGTATCGCCCGTCAGGCTGTCCAGCAGCGCCGCGGCCTCGGCCGCATCGCCCACGCGGGAGGCCAGCACGTCCGCGTAACCCGCATCCAGGTAACGGCCGCTGAACACGTTCTCCAACTGCGCCTGAGCCTGCGGGTCGGCCTCCAGGAAGTCCCGCAGCTGCCAGTACTCGTGGTATTGCGTAACGATGGCTTCCTGGTAGCCCTCGACGGATTCCAGCGCCGCGGCCTCGGCATCATCGCCCAGCAGGCGCATGTCCTCCCAAATATCCACCAGCCGTTCCAGGCGATCCAGGTCCAGCTCGCCGCGGCCCAGCGCGTTGATCAGGCTGCCGTCGCGCACCTTCACCACCACGTCGCCGTTGCGGACATCGATGACGTTGACGTGCAGGTCCCCGGCCATCTCCTCGATATAGGCGCCGGTTTCGGCTGCGGCCGTCAACGTGGCCTGCAGCGGCGCGGGCTCCGCCACCTCGGGCAGCGTCAGCACCGGCAGCTTGATGCCGAGGAAGGAGTAGCCGCCCAGGAACCAGCTCAGGTCGAACCACTGGGTCAGGTTCTGCAAGGGGTCCTCGGCGAAGTGGCCGGTCTGGATGCGCAACAGTTGATCGGCGCTGCCGATGCTGCCGTCCAGCGATTCCAGCGTGATGCTGCGGCCCTTCACTGCGGCCTCGGCGTGCAGCCCGGCATCGAGGATGTCGTAGCGCGAGTAGATGTACAGGTCGCCACGATCGCTGCGCACGTGATCGATCAGCAGGTCGGAACCCCGGCCGCGCAGATGGACATCGCCGCGCGTGGTGACCGCGTGGACTGCTCCGTCGCCCACTTCGAGCTGCAACGGTGCGACGTCGGAGCCGATACCGGTGCGCGCGGACACCTCGATGCGATCGGCAACGATACCGCCGAGCAGCCCCGGATTCAGCAGCGCGCCGTGCGTGTCCACCGCGACCAGGCCGTCCAGGTTGCGCAACTCGCCCGCCAGCCGCACGTCGCCGGTGGAAGTGACCGACAACCGGCCCTCGCTGCCGCCGAGGAAATTGATATCGATGGCATGGTCCGCCGCCATGGAACGCGCCGCGCCGCTCGGGTCGCCGGCGAGGATTTCCGCCCCCTCGATGACCGGAATCGGCACGTCGATGCCCCAGAAGCGGAACAGTTCGGCCAGGGGTGCCAGCTCGTTCTGCACCACCCAGTACCGGCCTTCCACCGGCTGGTAGGCGGTGCTGCGGCCGTTCAGGTAATCCGGGTCGCCGATGACGCGCTCCAGCACATCCAGCGGGCGGTTGGGCTCTCCTTCCTCGCCGCCAAGCGACACGGTCAGGAAGGAAGTATCGACCTGGATACGGTCCTGCTCCCAGAGATGGGTGTAGACCGTGCGCCGCGGGGACGGGATCGCCACCACCTCGCCCTCCTGCGGCGGGCCGCTGGAGTCCGCCGGCAGGTTGTCCGGCAGTTCCGCGTAGCCCATGTCGAGAATCTCGATCACCCCGTTGCCGCCGGTGCCCACGTCCAGGCCTTCCAGTACCACGGCCTTGCCGGTCTGGTTGTCCAGCGTGATGTCGCCGTAGCCGCTGACCGCTTCCAGCCGTCCGCCGCCGGTGCTGACCACGTCGCCGAAGATGAAGATGTAGCCCGGGCGCACCTCCGCGCGGCGCACCACGATCATGTCCTCCTCGGTGTCGTAGTAGGCACGCAACTCGTTCAGGTTGGGCATGCCGTCGTCGAACTGACCGGACAGGTAGATCTGCGTGTCGCCCTCGGAGGCATTCGCCAGCGCCGCATCCAGGTCGTCCTGGGTGATGGTGAGCGCATACTCGGCGACACCGCTGCGTACCAGGCCGTTGATGTTCACGTACTCGCCGTTGATGTAGATGGCGCCGCCGGCGACGATCTGGCTTTCCGATTCCGGAATGTTGTTCGCGTCCGGCGTGCCGCCCACATGGGTGAAGCCGGTGGTGAAATTCTGGATGAAACTGCCGCCGGCAGTGATCTGGATGGTGTCCGCCTCGATGTTGCCGGAGACGATGATCGAGCCCAGCGTATTACCCAGGCGTACCGCGCCGCCCCGGTTGGTGATATTGCCCAGCAGATGGATTTCCGGACGCAGGAAAGCCTCGCCCTCCCCAAGCCCGGGCCCGTTCCAGGTGTTGACGATGCGGACTTCCGGCACCAGCGAGTCCCCGCTGCCGCCGCCGATCTGCAACCCGCCGAAGCTGTTGGCCCGGGTCAGATCCTGGGTGAACTGGTAACGCGGGCCGAATCCGAAGGCGCTGTTCGTGCGCGTCTGCAGCACGATGCTGCCCACGGTACTGCCCATCTCGATGTCACCGACGTAGAGGTAGACATCGCTTTCGTTGACCAGATTCACGCTGAGCGCACTGCTCGGGTTCAACGCCCCGGCGGGCGCACCCGCAACATCGGACCAGTTGGGTACGTCGCCCAGGGACACCCGGCCGCCGCCGGTCAGCGTGCCGGTATGCAGCGTGACGTTGCCGCCGCGGGTGGCGATGTCCTTCAGCTCCACCGCCTGCACGGTGGGATCACCCACCAGATTGCCGTCCGCGTCCTTGAGTATGTCCGCCAGCGCGTCCAACTGGCCCTTGATGGTGTGCGCCTGGGCGTAGGCACGCCAGAACAGCGGGCTGGCGTCGTCGGCGTATTGCTGCATCAGCGTCTCGTAATACAGCAGTTGCGCTTCCAGGTCGTCGAAGACATTACGCTCGGTAATCTCGTAATTGACACCCAGGCTGCTTTCGATGATCAGGTTGCCGTCGGCATCGCGCTGGTCCCTGATCCACAGGTACTGGTAGGCTGCGGCGCCGCCGATCACCGCACCGTTGACGGTGATGGAGTCCTGGTCGGTGACCACGCTGGTGCCCTTGCGGATCTCCAGCGACACCGCTTCCTTCACCTGACCGAAGGTGAGCACCTTCACCACGGTGTTGGTGACCTTCTCCGCCACCTCGCGCCAGAGGTCCTTGCCGATGCCCACGCCCCGCGCCCGGTACTCCTGCCAGGTGGTCATCATGTCCACGTCGCGGCCGGCGATGATACTGCCGTGCTCGTGCACCGTGATGTGGTTGTTGCCGCGCAGCAGGGCGTCAGCGGTGGGGTCGGTCTCCACCGGGAAGGCGGTCTTGTTCCAGATGTAGGTGTCGGCGACAGCCGAGAGCTCCGGCACGTTGCCCGAGGCATCCAGGCCGGCAGCCACGAATGCGTTGCGGCTGGCGGCCAGCACCGCATGCTCGTGGACGTTGACGTTATCGCGGGAAATCAGCGTGGCCGCCGTGGTGCCGGCTGCCGCACCAGCCAGCCCATGAGTGCGGATGTTGGCCCGCGCCTCCATGCTGCCGGCGTTGTACGCCGCCACGTTGAGATCCCGGGCTGCGCCCACGTCGGCACCTTCGCCGATGCGGATCTCCCCGGTCAGGGTCGCCTCGGACGAGATATCCACGCGGGGAATATCGATCACACCGCCGGTGTCCAGCTTGCCGTACTGGTAGGCACTGACCTGGTTCCGCGCCCGCATGCGGATGTCGCCTTCCCCGGCGGTGTCGCTGAGGCGGAAGGTCCGGACGCGGGCACCGTCGGCCACATCCACCAGCGCCGTGCCGGTGATCACGGTGCGGCCCTGCCCGGCGGAGGCGTTCAGCGCACCGCCGGAACCCACGCTGATGTTCGCGTTGTTGATGCCCGGGAACACCTGGGTGGTGAACGTGGCGGCGTCCAGATCGAGATACAGCAGATCCAGGTTGGCGTGCTTGCCGACTCGCGCGGTGGCGCTGGCATTGGCAGTGTGCAGCGCCTTCGCACCGCTGTAGCCGGCGAGATGGGCCGAGCGGCTGTTCACTGTACCCTGGAAGGTATTCGTGTGGCGCGCATCCACCGTGACCCGGCCGGCCTGCAGCACCGGCACATCGGCCGGTTCCGGGCAGCCCGGTCCGCATTCGGCGATGGCGGCAAGCGCGGTCCCGTTCGAGGTGGTCCGCGCTTCCGCGGCCGAGCCGGCGATCACCCCGCCGGTCCCTGACACGGCGTGAGCCTGATCGACGTTCTCTCCGCGAGCACGGATAGTGATATCGCCCGCCCTGTCCTGGTCAGCCTGGGCGGAATGCCCCAGCAGCGCCGTGGTAGAGGTGTTGGACTGAGCCCGGACATCCACCAGGCCGACGGCAATAGCCGCGCCGGCAAAGCCTCGGCCACGCGCGTACTGGCTGGTAAGGTTGCCAGCCTCGATCACGGTACTACCGCCCGGCAGGCGCAGGCCGGAACCGGTGACCGATTCCGCCGTGGTGGTGGTGCTCGCCGTGGCGCGGGCGCCGACAAGACCGACCAGGCCTGCGCCCGCCCCCGTCGTGGCCTCGGCACGGGCGGAGTACAGTCCGCCCCAGCGCCGGACGCGGGCATCCAGCGTGAGTACCGCGTCTTCGCCGGCCACCAGCACACCATCCCCCAGCAGGCTGCCGGCGTAGGCAGCGGACCGCGCATCGGCCCAGGCGCCGCCGAAGGCAGCCACCCCGGCGCCGGCATAGCCGTGGGCATCGGCCCGTGCGGCAGGGCGCGCATCGGCGCTGACCGTCACATTGCCGCCGGTCTCGAAACGGACGTCGTCGCCCACTTCGGCGCGCGCCGAGGTATTGTCCCGGGCGCGGGCAATCGCCCCGTTGGCGGCCAGCAACTGGCCGCCGCCGGCGGCCCAGGCCTCGGCCTGCGCGGCATAGACGCCCGATGAGCGCGGCGCGGTGCTCGCGCTGAGGCTCACCGGCGCGGCAGCGCCGGAGAACACCACGCCATTGCCGATCAGCGTCTCCGCCGTGGCGTTGGCCAGGGCTTCCGCATAGGACACGCCGATTGCCACGGACCCCAGGTTGCCCGCATAGGCCTTCACGTCGGTTCGCGGCCGGGCGTCGGCGGTCAGAGTAACGGCGCTGGCATCCTGCACCTGCACGCCGTTGCCGATGCGGCTGCGCGCGGTGACGTTGTCCTCGGCGATGATGATGGAACCGGAACCGGCAATCGCCAGACCGCCGGCCGCCGCGGCGCCCCGCGCGGTGACCAGGCCGCCGGCCTCGGCATCCAGCGTCAGCACCCCGGCGCCGATGATCCCGGCGCCGTCCAGCACCGCGGCTTCCACCACCGACGTCTTCTCGGCGAAGCCCACCACCAGGCCGACCGCGGCCGCGCCGACGCCGGCACCGATGCCGTAGGAACCGATGCTGTTGGCGTCCCCGGCGCTGAGGTTCACCGGCGCGGAAATGCCCGCCTCACGGTTCACCTGCCCGCCCAGATGCGCGGTCACCGTGCTCCTCGCCTGGCCGTCGGCATAGGCCGCGCCCATGCCCGCGATACCCGCGCCGCCGGCCGCGGCCAGCACAAGAATGGTGCGGTCGCCGGTGATGTCACCGCCCAGCGAGCCGGCATTGTTGATGTAGTGGTTCAAGTTGAAGGCACTGCCGATCAGCGCCGCGGTGGCGCCGGAACCGGCATTCACCTGCAGGCCACCGGAACCGGTCAGCGTCACGTTGCTGTCCACGGTGGCACGGACCACGCTGGCCACATGCGTCACTGCGGCTGCGCCGCCGACACCGGCGGAACCCGCCGCCAGCGCACCGCCGGCATTGATGGTGCGGTTGCCTTCCGAGGCGGTCACCTCCAGCGAACCGGCGGTGATCGACCCGCCGGAGACGGTGGCGCGGGTTTCGTGCTCACCGCCGTCGCGTACGGTGCTTCCGACCTGATAGCTGGTAGCGCCGGTGAGTCGGTCCTGGCGCTCGGCA
This sequence comes from Ectothiorhodospiraceae bacterium, assembly GCA_050485425.1. Taxonomy (GTDB): domain Bacteria; phylum Pseudomonadota; class Gammaproteobacteria; order Nitrococcales; family Aquisalimonadaceae; genus LSCE01. The sequence goes on from JBJHBJ010000031.1 coordinate 38,988, forward strand.
CTGACGCCGATCTCGCCGTACTGGTTGGTGTCGTCGCCGCTGTCCTGCTGCAACTGACCGCTGCCGAAGTCGTCGAGTCCGGCCAGCGTGCTGCCGTTGCCGTTGTCCAGCTCGTCCATCAGACCCTGCTGGCTGTTCGCCTCGGGATCGTCGACGGTATCCACCCCGGCGGCGCCGCTGCCGCCCAGCAGGATCACGCCCACGCCGGCGCCGATGCTGACACCGCCGCCCAATGCGGCAGTCAGGGTGTAGGCCTCCACATCGGCCTGACGCTCGGCATCGACCTCCATCGCTTCGGCATGCACATGACTGTCGCGGCTGGCCGCTGCGACCGTGGCCTTACCGATCACCACGGTGGCCGAGGCGCCCAGCGCCATGCCGCTCTGACCGAAGGACAGGCCGCCGCCATAGGAGCGCGTGGCCAGCGAATCCGAGGCGCTGATGCGCACCAGATCGGTGAAGGCGGTGTCGCCGCCGTCGACCCCGCCGTTGACGGTGGAATCGTCCAGGTAGGCGTAGGTTTCGGAGCCGATGATGGACACCGAGGCCATGCCGGCCACCGATCCGCCGGCGGAAGCGGCACCGGAGGCGGCGATGGTATGCAGTTCGTTCCAGGTATCCGCCTGGATCACCAGGCTGTCGGCCAGCACCAGACCGGCGTCTGCGACCTGGGCGGTGTTCGTGCTCTCGACCACGCCCACGGCGAACGAGCCGGCACCGGCGCCGCCGCCGCTGATCGCCAGATTGGCGGTGGTCAGGTTCAGCACATTGCTGTAGTCCGCATTCACCAGCAGGCTGTCGGCGTCGATGCTGCCGCCGCTGACCCGGGCGGTGTTCTCGCCTTCCATCAGCATCAGCACCCCGCCGCCGGCGACACCGGCCCAGGTGCCCGCGGCCGCACCGAAGGCCATGGCGTTGGCAGTCTGGGTGGTCACGGCGTCCACCGTCACGTCGCCGCCCGCGGTGACGTCGGCGTGGACGATTTCGGCGGTGGTGCTGCGGTCGAACACGTCGCTGGCCACTGCACCCGCGGCCCCGACGCTGCTCAGCGCCGCGCCGATCACCAGCGACCGGCTCTCGGCATGGGCACTGGCCCGAACCAGCAGATCGGCATCGGTGGTGATGATGGTGGCGTCCCGCACGGCGGCGGTGGTCTGCCGTTCCAGCAGGTTCACGCTGACGGCGCCGGCCAGGGCCGCACCGGATTTCACGTTGGGATTGATGCCGGCGGTGGCGATATAGGTGCCCACCGACTGCAGCGAGCCGGCGTTGACCGACACGCCGCGCACGGTTTCCGTGCTCTCCGCCAGCCGGCCTGCCACGTAATCGTTGCTCAGGGCTGCTTCGTCCACCGTGGACTGGGCGGGATCGTCACCGGGCGCGTCGTAATCGATCAGGCTGCGCTGGCCGGTGAGGCTGCCCGAGCCCACGCCGACACCGCTGCCGCCCTGGGCTGCCACATGCGTATCAGCCCCTTCGATCAGCGCCTGCGTGGAGCCGTCCAGCATGTTCACCGCCACGGTGGCCGCCGCGCCCAGCGCCTTCACCCCGATGCCGAGGCTGCCGGCGATGAGCTGGATCTGGTCGTTGCTGGCGGCACGCACTGCCACGTCACCGGCCGCCTCGACCCGGGCGCCGCCGGCGATGCGAGCCAGCACGTCGGTATCCACCAGGTTGCTGGCCGCGGAACCGGCCAGCCCCACCTTGGCACTGGCGCCGACACCGGCGGCAACAGTAAAGATGTCGGTGGCGGACAACGCGTCCACCAGCAGCGTATCCACGCCCAGCGTGCGGTTGCCGCTGCCGCCCTGCACGTCGGCAGTGACGCTGTTCTGCATCTCGTTGACGGCGATGGCACCCGCCCCGGCCGCGCTGCTGGTGGTCACCGCCAGCGAGGCGGCGATGGAGGCTATGTCGGCATCATCCGTGGCCAGCACCTGCACCAGCGCGCTGTCGCCGCTGATGCCGCTGTTCTCCAGCACGGCGCTGGTGCCGGCACTGATCACCGAATACGAGCCGGCACCGGTGACTGCCAGGGAACCCTGCGAGAAGGCCCCCGCCGCGGTGAGCGTGCGGATCTTGCCGGAGGACTCGGCGCTGACGTTCAGCGTCTCCAGCTGCTCGAAATCGGTGTCCGACACCACGGCGCTGTACTGGTTGCCGATCTCGTTCCAGGCGAAGGACGCACCCACGGCGGCCTTGCCGCCGACGGTCACGTTGCCGGTCAGCGCCCAGATCTCCGCCGTGGAGCCCAGCCCGCGATTGCCGGCGCTGACATCCACGTCGGCGACGGTCAGCGTGCTGCCGTCCACCAGCGCGGACACCTGCTGGTTCAGCCGGTTGATGTTGCCGGAGCCCGCCAGCGCCACCTGCTGCGAGGCGCTGCCCGCCACGGCGATGGCATAGATATCGCCCGTGGCCAGCGCCGCAACGCGCAGCGTGTCAGCCGCCGTACCGTCGCCATCCCGGCCGCGCAGCGTGCTGTCGGCCACGGTGGCCAGCGTGCTGGTGGCGATCTCGTTGTAACCGATGGCGGCGCCGAAGGACGCCTTGCTGGAGTAGGCCACGTTGCCGGCGGCGGCATCGATGCGCGAGCGGTTCAGCCCGCGCACATTGATGTTGTCGGCGTTGATGGTGGCGTCGCTGATGCTGGCATGGACCCGGCCGGCATCATCGTCCAGGCCGATGATGTTGGCCACGCCGGAACCCAGGCCGGCGAACTTGCCGGTGGTGATCGCCGCACCGGCGGCGATGCCCAGAATGCGTGCCGACTGGATGGCATCCACGGTGACCGTATCGGCGGTGACCGTGGCGTTGTCGATGCGGGCTTCGTAGACGTTGTCGATGAAGTTGCCGTTGAAGGACAGGCCGATGCTGTTCTGGTTCTTGCCGGCCTGGATATTGCCGGCAATGCCCAGGATAGCCTCGCCGTCCAGGACGCCGCCCACCGAGGCATCGGCGACGAAACCGGCGTACTGCTGGTCGATGTCGCCCTGGTCTTCGTGGCTGCCACCGGGGGCGCCGGTGTCCTCGGAGTCGATGCTGCCGTCGGCAGCCACCTCGGTGCCTTCACCGCTCCAGTTCACATCGTGCCGGCCGCTGCCGCCGCCGGCGCTGTCCAGGTCCGCCAGCAGGCTATCGAAGCCGCTGCCGGAAACGCTGGCGGCCTGCACGGTGACATCGCCATCCACGGTAACGGTGGAACCGGCCTCGCCACCCAGTTCGGCGATCACGTTGTTGCGAATGCGATTCACCGCCACGGACCCGGCGATGTTCACACCCTGGTTGCCGTCCGTGGACACCTGCAGCCCGGCTGCCGCGCTGATGATGCGGGAGGCGGAGAAGGCACCGATGTCCAGTGCGCTGAATTCGCTGATGTTGCTGTCGGTGACCGCAGCCCGCGTCTGGTTGGCGATGTCGGCATAGGTCACCGCCACGCCGAGGCCCACGCGCCCGCCATAGGTCAGCGCGCCGCCGCCGGTGGCGATGCGGGAGCGGTCATAGGCCACCACCTGCACGGCCTCGTCGCCGCCTTCGCCGGTCAGCATGCTGCCGTCCACCTCGGCGGTGGTCTGGTTGCGCAGCATGCCCAGCGACACGGAGCCGGCCACGGTCAGGCTGCTGTCGCCGGAATCGGTGTCCACCGCCAGCCCCAAGCCGACGCCGATCAGCTCGCCGGCGGTCATCGCCCGGACACTGACGCCGGGCTCGTCCGCGCCGGCGCCCACCTGGCTGATGCTGCTGTCCAGCACCCGCGCACGGGTGATGTTCTCAAGCTGGTTCACCGCCACGGCGCCGGCAATGGCGGCAGTGAATCCGCCGCCGCTCCCGCCGCCGCTGTCGCCGGAATCCCGCACCAGCGCACCCGCGCCGGCCAGCGCCAGCTGGTCGGTGGTATTCAGTGCCTGCACCCGCACGGTGACGGCATCAGCATCGCGGCCGGCGATGTCGGCACCGTCCACGACCGCGTCGGTGTTCAACTCGGTGAGGTTGACCGCCGCGGAACCGGACACCGCAATGCTGAAACTGGCCTCCGAATCGGAGGAGCCGCTGCCGCTCAGGCTCTGGTCGCCGTCGGTCTGGCCGGACACCAGGCTGTCGGCCGGACCTTCCAGTGCGTCATCGGCAGAGGCGCCGGCGGCGCCGTCCTGCGCATCGGAGGTGCGGCTGTCGAAACCGCCGCGGGCGGAGTCGCTGGCACTGTCCTGCGACTGCTGGCCGCCGGCCTGGGCACCGGCCACGGCGGCGGTGCCGACCAGACCGTGGGTGGCGGCATCCACGTTCACCGCGTCGGCGCGGATCAGGCCCTGATCGCCGGACTCCCCGGCGCCGACGGCATCCACCAGGCCTTCCGGCCGGTAGTCGCTGTTGTCACCGATCAGCGCGATGGTGTGCGTGGAAAGATCGTTCACCGCGCTGCCCAGGCCCACACCCAGGTTCTGCCCCAGCGAGACCGCACCGGCAACGGACCAGATGGTGAGATCCTGCCCCGCCAGCAGGCTGATGCCGGCGGCGGTGACGTTGGCGCTGTTGTGCACACTGGCCACGGTGAGATGGTCGGTCCGGGTCACGGCCACCGTGCCATTCACCGCGTAATCGGCGCCCCGGCCGGAGGTGGGCGCCAGCGTGATGGCCTGGTCGCTGGCATCGGCCTCCACCAGCAGATCGCCGTCGGGCACGTTGACGGTGACCCCGGCACCTAGGCCGGCCACCGTGGTGTTGCTGCGCTCGGCCCAGGCGAAGGCGCCGCCGATGGCGGCGGTGGTGCCGTTGGCATCCACGCCGAAACCGGTGAGTCCGGCCAGGTTGCCGGCCAGGTCGATAGTGGATATGTCGGAACGGGCGATGACGGTGATCACCTCCTGGAACGCCCAGGCGTCCTCGTCGATGCCCTCGTCCTCGTCCGCCTCGGTGAGTACGTACTCCCAGTCGCCTTCCGCACTTGCCGCGTCCAGCACGGCGCCGTCGTCCACCCAGGCCTCGCTCAGGCTCTGCAGGCCGAGGTAGTTCACCGCGCCGGCCACGTCGACGGTACTGTTCTCGCTGCTGGCGGTGGCGCTGGCGTAGGTGGTGAACCAGCTCTCCACCAGTTCCTCGCCGTTCTCCACCGCCTGCTGGCGGAAGGAATCCAGGCTTTCGTGTTCCTGCCAGTCGGGCACGTCGTCCATGCCCGGCGGCCGGAAATGGTCCGGCAAGGCCACCAGCGAACCGATGCCGATGCGCTCGCCGGCGATGACCACATCCGCGCCCACCAGCGCCGATGCCTGGTTGTAGAGCTCGACGAAACTGACCGCGGCGCTGACCGCAACGCCGGTGCCGTCATCATCCACCTTGGCCTCGGTGGCGCTGTTCACGCGGGTGTACAGCCCGTTTTCCTGCCGACGGGCCAGGACAACCACATCGCCGGCGCGGTCCGCGATACTGCCGATCACGGCGCCATCGGCCACCGTGGCGCGGGCCGATTCCTCGCTCAGCAGGATGGCCGCGGCACCGCTCAGGCGCAGATCGAAACTGCTGTCGCCGGAGCCGGTGCCGCCACCACCGGCCGGGCTGCCGCCTTCGCTCGCGGCCACCGAATCGCCGGCCTTGCTGTCGGCGCTGTCGCTGCGGCGCTGGGCGAAATCCGTGGCCGAGGTGCCGTCCTGGGCGACCTCCCCCTGGACCTCGCCGTTGTCGCCAGTGTCATCGTCGTCATCGTCGGAGGGGGCAGCGGCACTGGTTTCCGCGCTGAGCGACTTGGTACCGGTCAGGGAATCCGCCAGCACCACCACGTCGCCGTCTGTTTCCACCGTGCCGGCCAGGCCGGCGTGCGTGTCGCTGAAGATATCCGCCACGGCCGCTGCCAACCCCACCGCAACCTGGCTTTCCGCCTTCGCGGTGGCGGAAACGTTGTAGCTCGCTTCCTGGGTTGCGGCGATGATGACCGAACCGGCGCTGATCCGGTTCTCCGCACCCGGCACCGGCACGTAGCCGGCGGCGTAGGTCGTTCCCCGGCGGGCCGCGGTGTTCTGGGACAGATCGGCGTAGGCGACGGTGCCGGACAGCGCGAACGTGCCGCCGTCCTCCAGCGTGGAGACGGTGGTCACGTCGGCCGTGAACGCGGTATCGGCCAGCAGGCTGAACGCTCCGTCGGCGTCCACCGTGGTGCCGTTACCGAGTTCCGCCAGCGTGAGGCCGCGGAGACGGCCATAGGCGACAGCGGCGTTCAGGCTGACGGTGGAATCCTCGCCGGCGCCTTTGCCGGAAACCGGTGCCAGCACGATAAAGTCATCCCGGCGCTGCGCGGCCACGCGCACATCGCCGGCAGACTCCAGCACGCCGTCGTAGCCCACCACGGCTTCCGCCGTGGTGCTGCGGTCAATCCAGGCCACCGCGCCGCCAATACCCACCTTGCCGCTCTCCGACGCCCCGCCGGCCAGATCCACGGTGCGCACATCGGCACCGGCCTGAATGGACAGGGAGCCGTCCCAGGCAATCTCCGGCGCATCGTCGCCGTCGCCCAGCGCCGTGCTCCAGTCACCATCGGCATCGCCGGTACGCAGCGTTACCTGGTTGCCCACCCCGGCACTGGCGCGGCTGTCGAGGTTCAGGTAGGCCACGGCGCCGGAGATGGAGACCGTGTCGGAGCCGCCTTCCAGACTGGCGCTGGCGTAGGAGTTCAGGTTGCCGGTATCGGCATCGTCGCCGCCGAAATCGTCGATGCTGCCGAAGCCGTCGTCCTCGCCCCATTCGGCATGCGGATGAACCAGCACGTCGGCGGCCACACCCAGGCGCCCCGCGGCAATATCGGCGCCGTCGCCGATACGCGCAGTCGCGGAATGCCCGATGAACGCCAGCGCCACGGCGGCGCTGATGGACACGCTGCTGCCGTTGTCCTTGCCCTCGCTCACGGTGCCGCTGGTGGCGTGGTTGGTGAAGCCGCCCAGTTCGCGGCGGGCGATGATGGTGACATCGCCCGCGGCGGGTGCGGGGTCGGTGTCCGGCAGCGGATTGATACTGCTGCCCTCGGTGACCTCGGCAGTCGCGGTTTCATCGGCCTCCAGGAAGGCCACGGCGGAGCCGATCTTCAGCGGCAGACCGCCGTCGCTGCCGGCCGCCGGCGTATCCTCGCCTTCGCCGTCTCCATTGGCTGCGACGTCATCCGAGGCGTCGCCGATTTTCGGCGCTATCCACTCGCCGAGCTGATCCTCGCCCTCGCCGTTGTCGTCGCCATTGCCATTTCCGTCGCCGTTGTCATCGCCCGAGGCCTCGGCGGCTTCGGTAGAGGCAATGTTTTTCAACAGGCTGGTATTGGAGTGCGCCAGCATGGCCAGCCCGCCGCCGACGTCCAGGGAACCCGAGAGCGTGGCCCGGGTTTCCGACTCGATCAGCGACACCGCCACTGCCAGCCCGATGGCCAGTCCCGCCTCCGCGGACGCACTGGCCTCGGTGCTGTAGCTGTTGTCGCTGACCGCGTTGATCTCCACGCGGTCGACGTCGATACGGTTGTCGCCACCGTTCCGGCCGGCGTTCAGCTCGGCGATGGTCTTCACGTCCACTTCCGAGACCGCGACGGTGCCGGACAGGCTGACCGATTCGCTCTGGTTTGCGCTGGAGGTGGCGGATACAGCGAGTTCATTCACGCTGGCGGCGAGCAGCGACAGCGTGCCGTCCGGCGCGGCGATGTCCGTGCCCTCCTCGACCAGCACCCAGGTTTCGCCGGACAGGCGGCCATACGCGGCCGCCGCGCCCAGCCACTTGCCGTCCTCCGCACTGGCTTCCGCCGTGGCCGAGCGATGGGCATGCGCTTCCAGCGTGACATCGCCGCCGCTTTCGATCACGGCGCCGTCCTGAATGGTGACCCTGGCATCCGCATTGGCGATGGCCACCGCGCCGTCCAGGGCCGGCAGCTCCTGCTGCAGGCTGTCCCGCGCGTCGCTCAGTTCCTGGTAGAGATCTGGAGAGAGATCCTCGATGCTTTCCAGTTCCGGCGTCTGCCATTCGGTGACCGCTTCCGCGGCGGCCACGATGGTGACGTCTCCCCCACGCAAGGTGCCGCCGATGGTGACCTCGGCGGTGGCGGTGCGGGAAGGCTTGAACCAGTCGTTGATTTCCTCCAGCGGCGTATCGCCGCCGCTGGGGCGCTGGAAGTCTGCGGCAGTGATCAGCAGGCCGCCATCACCGGCATCCAGCGTGGCGCCCGGGCCGATGGTCACACCCTGATCGCGCCCGACGATCACCAGCGCGCCGCCTTCGGTTTCGGCAATGGCCGAACCGGCCAGGAAGCCGTCGGTGTTCACCAGGCTTTCGAACAGCTCCTGGCCGCGGTTCTCCGCATCACCGGTGATGGTGATGGAAGCATCCTCGGAAGCCCCCTCGGCGCGGGAGACGTTGACGCGCCGACTGTGCAGTAGCACCGAGCGTTCCGCCCGCAGGTGGCCGTGGATCTCGATCACGCCCGCATTGCTGAGCGGCACGTCGCCGCTGAGCATGCGCTCCACCGCCCCACCCGTGATTCCGCTATCGAAATCGGAGCGAAACTCGTCCAGGAACCCATCCGTGGGAGTACTGATGGTGAGGCTGCCGGCCTCGATGACACCGCCGGCGCCGACCAGAAAACCTGCCGGGCTGGCGAAATACAGATTCCCGCCGACGCTGCCGTTCTGGATACCCTGCACCAGGCCGTGCACTTCGGCACGGCTGCCGCCTTCAACGAGGTTGACCAGGGAATGGGAGCCATCCGGCAGATGAAGGCGGACGTGGGTGTCCGAGCCGACGTTGAAACGGTCGAAGCGGTTCAGGCCGACGTTGTTCCGAACCTGGGAGGTATTGACGTCATAGCCGGTGGAATAGCTGCCGGAGGGAGTGAAGGTATCGACGGTGGTCGGGCCGCCGGCAACACCGGTCACGTCAGCGAATGCCGGGAGCGGTACACCGAAGGCCATGGAGATGGCCACGGCAACGGAGCTTGGTTTCCATCGAGGCGGCGTGGCCGCCTGCAGTTTCGCCCCACACCGCGAACCCACACGCGCTCGCCGTGTGCGCGCCGTTGCGCCACCACCCTTAGCCGCCATGGCCATTCTCCCTGCCAAGTCCGCCCTTCCGATCACTGGAAAGGCGCCCGGCGTCCAGCTTTGTTTTTGGTTTTTCGCGTTACGCGCGTGCCGTTATTCCGGGCATCGACACAGCGGTCGACACATCGGCCATTGTCAGGCGCATGGGGAGAGTGTCACCCGATTCTGCGACATAGTTCAAGTTTTTAGAAAAAAATGGTTGACAGCAGCGGAAACAGGACCGCACCAATCCGGGGCACGCATCCCGCGTAGATACCGTCTTGTTGGTCAAGATCGTAGGGTGCTCAGAGTCGGAAGCGATGCGCACCGATCACGCCAATGGTGCGCATCACTGCGTTCTGAGCACCCTACGCTTGAGCGGAACCGGCGTAGGGGAGTAACGGCGCCAGCGGTTGCTACCGTCGGGCGCAAGCCCGAACTGCTTAGGAGGTTTCCGGCCTGCAGCCGGATCGGTGGCAATCGCCGGTGGCGATTACCCCCCTACGCCGCATCACCCGTCCGGGCATGTTCCGCGTAGGGGAGTAACCGCGCCAGCGGTTGCTACCGTCGG
>JBJHBJ010000032.1:0-48576 GCA_050485425.1 Ectothiorhodospiraceae bacterium
GGCAGGCGGCGCAGGTGGGCGCCCCGCGCCCGGCTGTTCCGGCCACGCTGCGCACGGGAAGAAGCGTTATCGATACTGAAAACAGGCATGTGCAAGCCCTCCATGGCTGATAGAAAACCGGGCACGGCGCCGCGCCCTGGCGTGCGTCGCTACCGCTCCCTCAGGTATTCGTTGATATCGTCAATGCCGTGCCGGGGTGATGCCATCAATGATCGCACTTGGGGATCACGGCAATAGTCGAGATCACGGGTCCACACCGAAATAAACCACTGCGACGTCAGAAAAAACGAGTTCGGGCAGCGTTCATAGCCGGCCCTCTGCAGCGCGTGTTCCGAGTAGAACCTTCCTCCCACGCCTGCAACAATTAGCAGGGCTGCGGTAAACAGTGTGAAGATGGCAATCACCTTTTCAAACATAGAAGGGGCTCGAGAGGGCTCAATCTCGTTCGAGAGCGCGCGCCGAAGGGCCAACACTGCCAAAAGGATAAAAACCAGCGCAATCAGAGGTGAAACAAACAAAATACCTACGCCAGATGACCATGAAATAAGCGGCGGGGTATTCTCCATGGCATAGGCGTAATCTCTGAGTTCCACGACTAACAGCCAAGCCATTACCCCGCCACAAACCAGGCCGAAAGAAAGCAAACTGAAAGCCATCAACAGAAACATTTTCCTGCTAGGCTGGGCTCTGGGAACCATGCGTGCCCGGCTCACCACCGCACCCCCGAGAGCCTTTGGATGAATTCCATCTGGCCTCGTGGGCTTCCCAAGTAGTAGTTCATTTTCCAGCGAGCATTGAATCGCCCCGGCTTTTGGTCTTTCCTGACAGACGAAATACGATAAAGGCGGCCAACGCGACCACCACCAGAAAAACAAACGCTTCCCTGATTACCGCTCCTGTTCTCTCAGGTATTCGTTGATATCGTCAATGCCGTGCCGGGGGGATGCCATCATGGACCGAACTTCGCGGTCGCGGCAGTGAGACACGTCCAGCACCCACACGTCCGTGAACCACTGCGACGTCAGCATGAATGAGTTCCCACACCGCACATACCCGGCTTGCTGGAAGGTATGAGCCCAGTAGTTGTTGGCTACATATCGCCCCCCGATCATTCCTGCCACACCGGCCAGTAGCAGAACCCCAACCACTTTCATCAGCATGTCGCCAACTCTTTGCGAAGGGTTCTTCCCGGAAGCCAGACGATAGACTCCCATGCCAACCATCAGGAAGAACCCCAATGCCCCCAACGGGGTCGCGTACATGATCGCGACACCGGTATCGCGGACAAACAGCGGCGGCAACAATTCCATGTAGTCGGCGTAATCACGGATCTCCAAGACAAGCAGGTAAGGGCCAACAAACCCCATGAATACGCCCAGCACTGCCAAAACCAACATATATCCCATCAGCATGGCGGGACCGACGCTCGGTTGCCCCATGGATTCAGCCCCCATACCGCGTTCGTGAGTAGCGACGCATGAACTCAAGCTGGCCGGTACGGGGTACCACGATATAACCCGCCTTCCGCAGCGCTTCTGATGCCTTGCTCTGCCAGTTCTCCTGTGCATAAGCCAGCGCATCGGCCAATGCGTCGGAAATTCCGAATCGCTTGTCGATTTGATTAAGCCCCCACCCCACTACCACCGCTGCGAGAAAACCAGCAGCCAGAGGCACGATGATTGGCACCGCCATACCCATAGCAGCGAAAAATCCGGTAGTGGCCGCACTCGCCGCGATGAATCCGCCCGCGGCCGCCGCAGCCTTCGCCATATCCATCGACACATTCACCAGCAGATGCCGCCAGGTGACTTCGTCATCGAAGATCCACTGGAACGTCCGCACGGCCGGCGAGACAACCGCTGTGACGATGATACCGCCCGAGGCCATGGCCCGCTGGCCCGCCGGGCCCACCGCCATGCGAATAATGGTGGGGTGTTGGGCGCCGTAAAGCGACGCCGGGAGATGCACGCGCAGGCCGGCGTAGCCGCGCAGAGCAATTAGCGTGCTGTTCCCGCGCTGGATCACCCGGTAGGTGGTCAGCACGCTGCCTCCGCGCTGGAGGTCTCGGGCCAGCCGCGTGAGCACCGTCGAGTCCCGCACCGGCGAGGCAGCGCCCGGGATCGTGTCCAGCGTATAGTTCGTCACCGTGCGGAAATTCTCCGCGATCTCTTCGTCCGTCAACCCCTTGCGGCGTTGCCGCTCTTTCCACAGCTCGACCATCTCGGCCGGCGTCATGACGAAGACTTCCTTCTCCGGCAGGCGGCGCAGGTGTGCCACCCCTGGCGCGGTTATTGCGGCCGCGTTGCGCACGGGAAGAAGCGTTATCGATACTGAAAACAGGCATGTGCAAGCCCTCCATGGCTGATCAAAAGGTAGGGCACGGCGGAATGCCGTGCCCCGGCGTGTTCCCCTATCGTTCCTGCGCCCTCAGGTATTCGTTGATATCGTCAATGCCGTGCCGGGGGGAAGCCATCATTGCGCGAACTTCGGGATCCCGGCAGTAGGCAGGATCTTGCACCCAGACATCAACCAACCAGCGAGATGTCAACGAAAATGAATTCGGACACCGCTGATACCCAACTTCACGGAAAGCATTCTCCCAATACGCATTGGCCGCAAATCGTATAATAACGAACGCTAACAACGTCAGAATGGATAATCCCACTACCGCCTTCATGATTATCTCACCCGCTCTACGGGAGACTGGCTTCCCGATCACGCAATACCGGGCCGAAAAATAAGCGAAAATGAGAAAGACGAACGCAGCAAGAGGCGCAGCATACATCGCCGTTATGGCTGTATGGCGTCTGAAGATGGATGGCAGAAGATCTAGCGTCGATCTGTAGTCAGCAATTTCCAAGCTAAGCAAATAAGGGAGGCCAACCCCAAAACCAATGGAAATGACAAACGATAACAGGGCATATATCCCTGTCCGCGTCCTATCAACTGCCGTGGGTTCGTCCATGGAAGAGCCTATGCCTACCGCAAGCCAGAGAAACGCTGGATGAATTCCATCTGCCCCTGTGGGGTGCCCAGAAAATAGTTGATGCTCCGCCGAGATTGCTGCACGGACAGATTCAGTTCCGCTATCGCATCCTCCAAGGCGGCTACCAGCTTTTCTGTCACCCCGTACTTTTCGTCGAGATAGCTGAGTCCAAGGCCGACGCCCACTGCCACGATCAAGCCTGCAGCTACGGGAACAATAATAGGAGTTGCGGCAAAACCCACTGACGCAGCAAAACTAATCCCCACTTTAGCCCCAACAACCGTACCCCCGGCAGCCGCCACGGCCTTCGCCATATCCATCGACACATTCACCAGCAGATGCCGCCAGGTGACTTCGTCATCGAAGATCCACTGGAACGTGCGCACGGCCGGCGAGACAACCGCCGTGACGATGATACCGCCCGAGGCCATGGCCCGCTGGCCGGCCGGGCCCACCGCCATGCGGATGATCGTGGGGTGTTGGGCGCCGTAGAGCGAAGCGGGGAGATGCACGCGCAGGCCGGCGTAGCCGCGCAGAGCAATTAGCGTGCTGCTCCCGCGCTGAATCACCCGGTAGGTGGTCAGCACGCTGCCTCCGCGCTGGAGGTCTCGGGCCAGCCGCGTGAGCACCGTCGAGTCCCGCACCGGCGAGGCAGCGCCCGGGATCGTATCCAGCGTATAGTTCGACACCGTGCGGAAATTCTCCGCAATCTCTTCGTCCGTCAGCCCCTTGCGGCGTTGCCGCTCTTTCCACAGCTCGACCATCTCGACCGGCGTCATGACGAAGACTTCCTTCTCCGGCAAGCGACGCAGGTGGGCGCCCCGCGCCCGGTTGTTCCGGCCGCGTTGTGCGCGGGATGAGGGGTTCTCGATGTTGAATACTGGCATGTCTGCAAACCTTCCGTGGCTGGTTGGAAACCGGGGCACGGCGAAGGACCGTGCCCCGGCAATGCGCACCTAGCGTTTCGTGTTGGTCGCCGTGTCGAAGCCCACCGCAACCGGGGCCATGGCGTTGCCACTCTCGTCGTACGCCGTGTACTTGGCCTCGATGTCGATGAAGCTGATGGTCAGCGATTCCGTGGGGCGCTCGTTTTTCTGCGCCTCCGCTTCCACCGCATAGTCGGTGATCAGCGCGTTCTTCAGCGTATACTCCATGTACACGTCCGCGCCGCCGCCCGAGCCGGTCTTGGTCAGGTGGATGACGACGTCCTTACCCTTGCCGCAGCAGGACTCGATGAACAGCGCCGGGGTTGCGCTGTCCATCTTGCGCACCACCCTCAGGTCGGTGATTTCCGCGTTGGCGGATTCCCGATCACCCTGCGTGGAGCTTGCCGAGGTGATCTTCCGACCAACTCCCCAACTGAGCTCGTCGATATCCATCCATCCCTGATGGTTGCTATCCGACGACTCGCCACTGATCCCTTGGTAGTTCATGAAAATGGACATGGTTGCCTTCCTTATGCCAATGGTTCCATGGGCCCTGCCGGTGCCCGCCTGCACGGGGCAGAACCGCCCTGGCCGCAAGCCACAGCGCTCCGTCCACGATGCCCGTTGCCATGGCTGGCGAGGAAGACGAATGGGAAAGGTGAGGAGAAAATCCGGTGGGTAACCACGCCATCCCTGACACTTGCTCCCTGTCGCCGCCCTTCCTGATCCATGGCAGCCATGGCGCTGAAGCTAACCTGATCACGTGGAAGGTGTCAACGCCTGCCAGACGCCCACGCTTTCCTTCGAGAGTTCATTGCTTAAGCCGTCATTGTCCTCCATTGTTACTGAGCCTATCGCATGTGCGGCCCCTGCCCGGGTGTCCCAGTGCATGTGGAGGCGGTGGGCAGGCCGCGACCCCTGCCACCTGCCGGTGTATTACCTACCGTTCCACAGGCTGTTTGCAGCCAGGCATTCCCTCCTTGAAAAGCCCTTTGCGGCAAGTGATACGATCATCTACTCTGTCCAGCTAGCCTATCTCGTCGGCAGTTCCCGCCCGGACGACCACTCCCAGGCGAGAGGCGGTCACGGCGGGGCGGCGTCGTGGCCATCCTGTTGCTTGCCTGTTGTCCCTCTGGTTTACCTCGGTACATGGATACGTCAATGAGGCCGAGGCGTTTTGCCTCGGATTACATCCCTGTGCTCTTCGGCAGCATGCTCATGGAGGGCCCGCTTCAATGAGGCCGAGGCATTTCGCCTCGGATTACGCCCTCGCTTGGTTGACTCCCGGCAGCGGCCTCGGACTGCTTCAATGAGGCCGAGGCATTTCGCCTCGGATTACCCACTGCAGGGCCCGCCGGGCTCTGCGGCGACCGATCGCTTCAATGAGGCCGAGGCATTTCGCCTCGGATTACCCGTGCACTGGATGTTCGGCCGCCCGGACCAGATGCCGCTTCAATGAGGCCGAGGCATTTCGCCTCGGATTACTGCCGACCCACACGAAGCCGGCGATCATCTTTGCCAGGCTTCAATGAGGCCGAGGCATTTCGCCTCGGATTACACCGAAAGGCTGGGCCAAAACTGGTCCGCAGGCTGGTGTCCGGCTTCAATGAGGCCGAGGCATTTCGCCTCGGATTACTGCTCTGCGTCGAGGATAGTCTGCATCGCGTCGTGAGCTTCAATGAGGCCGAGGCATTTCGCCTCGGATTACGAACGCGCTCATCACCGAGGCCGAGTTACAGATCACGCTTCAATGAGGCCGAGGCATTTCGCCTCGGATTACCGTGGAATGATACGCAGATCGGTTTTGCGGCCATGTGCGAGCTTCAATGAGGCCGAGGCATTTCGCCTCGGATTACGTTGATAGTGATCCGATCGCTACCGACTTTTCCCCGGCTTCAATGAGGCCGAGGCATTTCGCCTCGGATTACGACGTGGTCGATGACAACCTGACCGAGCAAATGGCCGCTTCAATGAGGCCGAGGCATTTCGCCTCGGATTACTGCCCGCGGACTGCGCACCAGCCGCTGGACGCTCTAGCTTCAATGAGGCCGAGGCATTTCGCCTCGGATTACGAGCGACTCGAAGCGGAAGCTCTCCCAGGCCGCGGCGCTTCAATGAGGCCGAGGCATTTCGCCTCGGATTACAGGCCCTAATTTTGTCTCCGTGCTCGGTCGCGGAAATGAGCTTCAATGAGGCCGAGGCATTTCGCCTCGGATTACCGAGGCTGGCGAACACCGCCACTGAGCCAGCCTGATTGCTTCAATGAGGCCGAGGCATTTCGCCTCGGATTACGTGGGCGGTTGCGGGTGGTCGCCGGGCGATCTTTGCGCTTCAATGAGGCCGAGGCATTTCGCCTCGGATTACCCCTCGAGCACCCCGGACGGCGGGCCACCATCTTCGAGCTTCAATGAGGCCGAGGCATTTCGCCTCGGATTACCGCAGTCAACGCCCAGGGCAGACCCGGCGATCCGGCGGCTTCAATGAGGCCGAGGCATTTCGCCTCGGATTACTACGAGGGGTTTAACAGAGCGTAACGACGCCTTCAGGAGCTTCAATGAGGCCGAGGCATTTCGCCTCGGATTACCCGCAGAGCAGATCCGGTCGGTGTACGCGGACGTGGTGCTTCAATGAGGCCGAGGCATTTCGCCTCGGATTACCACCAGGGCGGCCAGATCGTCGTGCTCGATGCCGTCGCTTCAATGAGGCCGAGGCATTTCGCCTCGGATTACACGGTGCGGGGGTCTATTCCCGCGCGGCTGATGGCGATGCTTCAATGAGGCCGAGGCATTTCGCCTCGGATTACCGTCCGCGTCGGTGGCACTCTTGGCCCGGATGTCGTGGCTTCAATGAGGCCGAGGCATTTCGCCTCGGATTACCCGAGTTTCCTCCTGTTTCCGGTTCCGATTCAGGCGCTTCAATGAGGCCGAGGCATTTCGCCTCGGATTACCCCACCAATCACCAAAAGTGGAAGGATGAGAGCGCCGCTTCAATGAGGCCGAGGCATTTCGCCTCGGATTACGAGCCGTGCGTGAATGCATGGGCGACGTGCAAGGCGCCCGCTTCAATGAGGCCGAGGCATTTCGCCTCGGATTACACACCACCGTCAATTGCCCCAACTCCCACAGCACAGCGCTTCAATGAGGCCGAGGCATTTCGCCTCGGATTACGTTCCAGTGATGAGGTGATAGGGTGAGACGCAGCACCGCTTCAATGAGGCCGAGGCATTTCGCCTCGGATTACGTCGATGGTGGCGGGGTTCTCACCCTCCGCAATCGGCTTCAATGAGGCCGAGGCATTTCGCCTCGGATTACCGATCTCGAATCGCGTCATTGCTGCACCACTGGAATGCTGCTTCAATGAGGCCGAGGCATTTCGCCTCGGATTACCCAATCCTGCCCGTCGAAGTGCACGGGATGCCCGCGGCTTCAATGAGGCCGAGGCATTTCGCCTCGGATTACCGTGGTGGTCACTGCCGACACCGTCGGCGAAGCCAAGCTTCAATGAGGCCGAGGCATTTCGCCTCGGATTACTGGCCACATGTCGAGATAGTCGATAACCGGCATTGCCGGCTTCAATGAGGCCGAGGCATTTCGCCTCGGATTACTGAATACGAGCTGACGACGAAAGGCGTGCAGGCTCAGCTTCAATGAGGCCGAGGCATTTCGCCTCGGATTACGTGGACAACAGCGCTGGAGGAAGCATTGTTGTGACCGCGGGCTTCAATGAGGCCGAGGCATTTCGCCTCGGATTACCCGGCGAACTCTGCAAGATCCGCCCGGACTGGGTCCACGCTTCAATGAGGCCGAGGCATTTCGCCTCGGATTACGCAGTCAGAGTCTCTGAATACCTCAGACGCAGATAGTGCTTCAATGAGGCCGAGGCATTTCGCCTCGGATTACTAACCATGCAGGTACAAGGCCACGGCAATATCCATGCTTCAATGAGGCCGAGGCATTTCGCCTCGGATTACTCGAGGACAGGTGGCACTACGTAGCAATACTGTGCTGTGCTTCAATGAGGCCGAGGCATTTCGCCTCGGATTACGGGAGGATGTGAACCGGGCGATCAAGCCCATCCTGCAGCTTCAATGAGGCCGAGGCATTTCGCCTCGGATTACGAATGCCTGACCCATTATTTGGAGGGCGGAGGCGGAAGGCTTCAATGAGGCCGAGGCATTTCGCCTCGGATTACCATCCTTCCGGCAGGTATCGTCCAGCTCGCGGAAGGTGCGCTTCAATGAGGCCGAGGCATTTCGCCTCGGATTACCCCATCCCGCGCCCCCACCCACCCATCAGCCACAAAGCTTCAATGAGGCCGAGGCATTTCGCCTCGGATTACCTCTGCGTCGGCTTACCACCCGACCGTTCAAGACCTTTGCTTCAATGAGGCCGAGGCATTTCGCCTCGGATTACTGTACTCTCGAACCCATCATCCTTCCGCCAGGATATCGCTTCAATGAGGCCGAGGCATTTCGCCTCGGATTACGTGTTATCTGGCAGATTTACAATCTTGACAATTTCACGCTTCAATGAGGCCGAGGCATTTCGCCTCGGATTACGGCACCGCCGGAAAGCCTTTGCCGACGGGCCATGGTAACGCCAATTGCGAGTGGTTGTGCAGAACCAGCCTTCTCATGCCCCCCTTCCCGCGAACCGGGACCGCAGAACACTGGTAAAAGACTAATTTTTAAAGAGCTTTCGCAAAACGAGCGCTCCCCGGGAGAATCTGCACCACTGGAGCACTCGCCCGAGAGAGGCGAAAAAACGGCAGCCTCAGACAATCGTGGGTTCACGGGTAACAGGGTCATAATCCGCCTTCCCCAGACTCGTGATCCGTGGCTTGATGCGATCAGCGACGCCCACGTCCATGATAATCACGTGATCCTTCTCATGATGGATCATCCCATCCAAAGTTGCGACCAGCTCGGCATGCCGCCTGGGAGACAACCGACACTGGAACACCGAGAGCTGCAACCACTCCCCGTAGCCTTTCATCAGCCGGAAGATCCTGCGCCAGCGCTTCTGGTCGGAAATGTCGTAGGCGACGATATAGATGTGCTCGTTCATGGCTAACGGGTAGTGAAGTTGGGGTATTCCGGCAGTTCGCCGAGCAGGAAGCGAGCGAGCAGCCGGGCCTGCAGTTCCAGCACGCGTCGGTAGCTGATGCGGTAACCGAACAACGGATGCGTGATTTCCTGGGATAGCCGGCGCTCGAAGGTGGCGATAAAGCGCTTGCGCCCGTCCGGCGTGAGATTGATGGCGTTACCCGCGGTGATGAAATCGCTGGGGCGTACTTCCCCGTTGTTGATGGCCATCAGCACGGCGGAATCCGCCAGCAGCGGGCGGAACGGTTCCATCAGGTCCAGCGCCAATGCCGGGCGACCGTAGCGTGGCTGGTGATAGAACCCGACGTAAGGGTCGAAACCAATGGATGACAAAGTCACCGTCCATGTGCGCACCAGCAGACTGTAGGCGTAGGACAGCAAGGCGTTGACCGGATCGGTGGGTGGCCGGCGATTGCGGCCGGCAAATTCGAACCGGAAGGAATCGCTGTCCGATTCGGACTGCCGGATCAGGCTGCTGAAGCGGCCGAAATACGCCGATGCCCCGGCGCCCTCAACGCCGAGCAGGGTCTGCAGGCTGGACGTGCGGATGCTCTGATCCGCCAGCCGGCGAAGATCGGCCAGCAGATTGGGCGGCGCGCTCCCATCCCGCCAGTTCCGGCGCATCAGGGTGCGGCAGTTCTGGATCTTGGCCCGTACCAGGCCACGTGCGATACGCAGGCAAACTTGCTCGTCGTCGTGACCCCGGTATTGAGCCAGGCGGAGTTCCACATTTCCATGGCCCGTACCTTGGGAGTGGCCGAGAAACCATCCACCGTAGGAATGCCAGCTAACCGTGATTCCCCGCCGCAAAAGCTCATGCAGAGTTGGCGTCGTCACGTAGACGTTGCCCATGAGCACGGCCTGAGAGATGTCCATCAACCGCGGCCGGGCCATGACCTGGTCTTCCACCGAGACTTCCAGATTATCGCCCTTCTTTCGCACGCTGGCCTTGTTGGCCTGAACGTACAAGGGGACAATCTCTTCCCTGGAGATGGCGATGGGGCGCAGCTCCGCGCTTCCCCGGCGCAGGAAATTCACTTCATCCGGCAGGCAGATACCCACCAGCGAACAGCGCGGGCATTTGGGGCTGTCCTCCAGCGGTGGCGGTATGCGGCCCGCCGCCGCCAAAATGCGCAGGCCGTTGATGGCAGACAGCGTCTGGCTCTCCAGTTCCTCGTCGAAAGCGATCCGAACCCGTTCCTTCGAGCCAACGAAATACAGCACGCCCTCGTCGCACTGGTAACCGTGCTCTCTCAGCAGCAGGCCCTGCACGCATAACTGGACCCGCTCTGGATCATAGGCACCCTTGGCAGTGTGCGGCCGCTTTCCGCGCTTGTAATCCACCGGGACCACAACATTTCCCTCACCTTCGACCAGATCCATGCGCGCGATCAGGCCCAGGCTGTTGGAAGACAGGGTGACGGAACGAGCGTGGATGCGTTCATCCTCCTCGGGCGTCTCCGGCAAGGCTCCCTTCTGGCGATCCACCCGACGGTGGGCGTGCTTACCCTGGACCGTATCCGCCGAATCGTCCCACTCCCCCTGCACCCATTCCAGATAGGCGAGGCGCGGGCAATAGACGAACTCGTTGATCATCCGCGCCGGCACCAGGGGCTGATCCCCCGAGAGTTCGGGGAAAGGCAGTGGCAGTTCCTGCTGTTGAAGGGTAGGCGTATCCAACGGCATCACCTCCAGACATGGATTTGTCGCACCCTGCCGAAGGCAGGACTGGAGCGGAGTATTTTTCCACCGCAGATTGTCTTATGATCAGTCATGCAAAACGCACGACGAGGTGCAATCATGAGTACCCTCAGCATCCGCTTTCCGGAAGACCTGGAACGCAAGCTCTCCGAAGAGGCGCGTTTGGCCCACAAGGGGCGCTCGGAATTGGTGCGGGAGGCGGTACAGGAATACGTGCAGCGCCGCGAACAGGAGCGTTTCATGGAGGAAATGGTTAGCGAAATGCGGGAGTGGCTCGGCGATGAAGCCGCCCGGCAGGAGTCCCGCGAGCTGTCTGACGGCATGCCGGACGACGATCTGGATTTACTGATCCGCACTGAAACGGAGGCTGGCACCGATCCCGACAAGCGGTGGTGGAAGTGATTCGGCGCGGGCAGGTTTGGGTAGGCAATCTGAACCCTACCCGGGGGAAGGAAGTGGGCAAAGTGCGGCCCGTGCTGGTCGTGCAGGCGGATGCTCTGACCCAGGCGGGCGCCGATACGATCATCGTGCTGCCGCTCACCACCCAGTTCCGCCCCAGATGGCGCCGGTTCCGCGTGCACATTCCTGCCCGCGACCGGCTGCTGGTCGATTCCCAAGTGGTCATCGACAAACCCCGCGCACTGGACCCCGCGCGCCTCGGCGACGGTCCGCTGACAACGCTCACTACCGAGGAGATGGCGGCTGTGGAGCAATCGCTGCGCGGGGTGCTCGGGATGCTGTGACATGGTTGTCTTCCTCGGCCATGACTGATCTCGGTCTATTCGTCCGGGGCGCGATCCCTTGCAGGTTTAAAAACCCCCAATCCGAAATGGCACCCGAATCCCAGTGCCAGGGGACCTGTCACTGGTTCGGGAAACGTGAGATGGCAGAACTGGCCCCGGGTATCCGGCTGGGTCAGGCCACGGCGATTGCGGAAGCGATGGAAATGCACGGGCCGGCGCCGACTGTTTCCCACCGGAATATCCGGAAGCATGGTGATGCCGGTCGGCTCCGGCAGGCCCCGTTCCCGGCATTCCCGGCGTAGCTGGGCTTCGACGTCCATCCGCTTCTTCCGATGCCACGGATGGAGATAGGGAGTCACGGAGATCCAATCGGTGCCCTGGCCGATATAGTGGGACCGTCGCAGTTCAGTGGGTTCGCCAACCCCTCCCAGAACAATCTGCCATTCTCCGCCATCGCGGCTCCATATCCGTGTTACTGCATCCAGTGCCTTTAGAGCCTGATGTGACAGGCCACCAGGGGCGTGGACCAGAACATGATCAATGTGGCCATCTCCGTCCATGTCCTCGGGAAGGTAGAATGCATGACCGTGGCGGTTGTCGGCCGGCATTTCGTGCCCGGACAACTCGATGGGAATGGCCTGTTCGCCGAAACGGCGTTTGGCCTGGGACATGGTGGCCATGCGCATGAGCTCGCCGATGCGCACGGCATCTTCCAGCCTGGGCAGCGGCTTGCCCACCAGAATGAAGCTAGCGCTGGTGATCGGTCGCCGGGTCGGCCTGGAACGCGTTCGCACGGCCGCGGGTGGCGCGAAACAGTCATAGGGCCGCTGATAGGTGACGAAACGACTCCCGGGCGGGCTGCTCCACCCCGCGGCCTGCAGATCGGCGGTATCCAGGCGCAGGCTGTCCAGCAGGTGCTCCGGCAAAGTCTTGCGAAGGCGAGCCACGGCCTTTCCCTTGGCCTTGGGCAGGATTTCGGCCGTCCGAGTATCGCGCCATTCCCGGTATTCGTCGTTCCGCATGGGGACGATGAGCCGAACCGGATCGGTGATCTCTCCGGTATCGGTATCCACTGCCAGCTCCGATGGACGGCAGTTGGGTTGGCCGGACCAGTCAGGTATCCGGCGCGCCTCAACCCAGCTTTCGGCACGCCCAAGGAAACCAAGATCCCGCAGCAGTACATCCAGCAGATCGGTGTCGGCCTGCGGCAGATCCAATTCCGGCCAGGCGACGACAACATCGGCGTCCGGCAATACCCGCACGAAGGCGTCGAAGATCAGGGCTTTCTTGTCCTTGGCACCTTCCCGCACGGGCATGTAGTGGCGTGTGTGAGCACGGACGGCAGGCGGCAACCGGTACACCGGCAATGATGCGGATAGGTGCTCCACCAGGCTACCGAGCAGTTCCTCCGGGTAATCCCCGGCATCCACCTTGCGATGCCAGGTGGCGATGAGCGCCCGCAACAGCCGCCAGGGCGACGGTGGCCATTCCACCTCGGCCTCGTTGACGTGCCGCCCCCAGGGTGTGGCGTGATAACGGCCGGCCGGAAACCGGAAGGCAATGGCAAGCATGGCTATTTCTTCCCGTAGGTGATCTCGGTGATTCGTGGGTCGTTGAAGCCGCCCTCCGCGGCCACAGCTTCAACCAAGGCCGGTAGCTCGGCCTCCACCTCACCCAATGACGGTACCTGGAATCCCTCGGGTCGTGTCACCTGCAGGCTGGCCAGATCCAGATCACAGGCCGTGCGCAGCCGCAGCCCGGTCTCCAGGAAGCGGCGAATCTTGTACAGTGCCAACGTGATCAGCAGCCGCTGGGCCGCCTCGCTCAGCCCGAATGCCCGCACCTGGGCCAGGTCCAGGTTGAAGTAGGCGGTAATACGCGGGGCGACATATTCGTCCCGTGCAAAGGGCACGTTGCCAAAACCCTTGGCGGTGTCGCCGCTGGGATTGACCGCATCGTTCTTGACGCCGCCACTGGCAGCCACCTTTACGTCTTCAGCCTCGATAAAGGCGGACAGAGCCCGCGGCAGCCGCAACCGACCGCCGGCCAGTTCCTTTTTGGCGAGGAATACGCCATGGAGCACAGCATTGGTATCCACCCGCAGCAGCGTGGTGGCAAGCTTGCGGATGTCCACCCGGCCTTCCTCCATGTCGGCCAGCTCATGCTTGAGCATGTCCAGCACCGTCGTATCCTTGCCCTCCAGGATGTAGGGGGAATTCAGGCGGTGTGCCTCGAGGACGGAGTTGGTCAATGGCTGACCGTCCCCATCCAGCACCTTAACCACCGGCAGACCTCGCAACGGCGGCTGCCAGTCGTCGTCGACCTCATCCCAGCAGACCGCTTCCAGCCGGTTCGCCATGCTCTGGGCGGATTCCACCAGCAACATGCGGCCCTCCCCATTGGGACTGGGGTATTCGGCGGCTCCCAGATCCGGGAAGCCGGTGGGCTGAAAGCGACTGCCCTGCACGGGCTTCAGACCGGCCTCCAGCAGTAGCCGGGGGCTGTCGTCGAGTACGCTAAAATCCAGGGACATGGTGTGCTCTCCTCAAGTGGTGCTACTTTCAATGGTGTTCGCAGGCCGTCGCACGCGACCAGCGAGTCGTTTCAGGTCGTAATCGCTCATCGGAACCATCAGGGCCGCCAGTAGCCGGCGGCCGCGCAGCCTGCCGGACTCTACCCGCCGCAACCCGGTAGCGAAGCCGGCTACCCGCAAACGCCGCGCGGCCAGGTCAACGGCAGCCTCAATCTGATCCGCTTCGAGTCGCCGCAACAGTTCGCCAGGAATACCGAGCTGACCGCCTTCCGGCAGCAATCCGGCACGCTCTAGTTGTGCGTCTGTGCAGAAAAAGGGCTTGAGCACGACAAAAGCCGCGGGAATCGGCCAGTCGGTATCCCTCGATTCGCCAACCGAATGTGGAATCCGTGTGAGCGCCAATCCGGGTACCAGGGAGGCGATCCGGCGACTGTCCAAAGCGTCGCTCAGCCAGGCGGCGATGGCACCGAGTGGCGCAGTGAACGGAGCGCGCAGCGGTTTGTCATCCAACTCAAGCCTCGCCGCATCCAGCAAACGGCGCCGCAGCACCGCCACGAGGTTTCTGTCCAGGTCCGTGGCGCTCCAGACCACGCGGTGGCTTTCGTCTTTACCCCACCAGCGGCGACGACCGTCCTGCTGCGACGGTGCCAAGTGGTCCGCAAGGGGTAGCAGGTATTGGGTACCGCCGGTTCTGTTCCGTTGTCGGCCGTGAAGACCGGCCAGTGCAATGGCGATGCGCAATTCCGGGCTATCGTCGCCCGCCAGCACCGTGGTCACCCAGTTGTCGCCTAGAACCGGTACCGGGCCACAGTTCTCGCGGGCGGTGGGGCTGCGTGCCAGATAAAGCTGGATCTCTCCCAGGCAGGCCAGGAGGCGCTGCGCATGCGTGCCGGAATCGTCCCGGTTGCCGGCCAGGTCGAACAGACCATCCTCCAGTCGGCGCACCAGGGAGACCAGTTGGTTGGGGGCGTGATCGCTCCGCCCCAGGCGCCGGAACCGGTCCAACCACCCGGCGGTATCGAGTTGGTCAATCAGATCCGCGCTGGGGTTGCGGCGAACATGCACGCGGTTGAGTGGCGTAGCAAGAAACGCCTTCCCGGAGCGCATCATGAACGCGTAACGCTGGAAGCTGCTGATACCTCGTTCCAGGCCCAGATGAGCGACGGCCCGCATGAAATCCAGGCCGTCACGTACCGGTCTCCGGCCCACGGATACCCGTCCCTCCGACAGCAACCCGCGCAGTTCCATCAGTCCTACGGGCGTGTTCCAGATTGGCAGCCACATTTCGGCGCGGGCTGGTCGTTCGTCGACCAGAGCCGAAGCACCGGAACCACTGCCAGTGGGGCGAACCGTGAATGGATAGCTCAACGTCCCACCATGGACGGATTCCAGGCGTCGGCTAGCTGCTGCCGCAAACAGCAGTGCCCCTTCCAGCATCAGCACGAAATCCCAGGGATTGACTGTGGCACCCCCCTCGAAACCTGTGCTCGCATTAGGGCCACCGGCTGCGCCGGGGGAGAATTGTCCGATGGCGCTGGAGGGCATGTCCGCAGTAGGCTCGGCGAACAGGCATTCGGTCAGCAAGGGCCGTGCGTGATCGTTAGCTTTCCCACTGTCCGGGTCGAACAGTTCCACTAGCCGTTGCAGGAAGTTGTTGGTGAAGTCCAGCCGGCCGTCATTTCCACCAGTTCCCAGCAGGGGCGGATAACGTGTGGCGTCATCGGTAAGCAGAACGGCACCGTCCAGCCACGTCAGCGCGACGTCCGGCAACTCGGCCCGGAGGCGCATCAGCAGTTGGCGCTTGCGCTCGCCATCCGGCCGTTCGCCAAGCTGCATGTCATCCAGGACTTGTCTAGTCTGCGCAACTGTCTCGCGCAGATGCCGAAACCGGGAGGCACCGGCGGTGCTCATGGGTCCGATACCGGCCTGGTTATCCTTGGGGTAGAACCCGCTGCCGCCGTTCCAGGGAGCAAGGACGGGGGTTGGCCGCCAGTCCTCGAGAAGGAATCGGGCCAGTGTCGCCTCGTCCAAGGTAGAGATAAGGATGAAGCGCTCCGTTTGCCAGTAACCGCGAGCATCCGGATCCGCCTGCTCAGCGACCAGTCGCAGGATGCCCAACGCCTTGAGATAGGCAGCCAGCGGTGTTGGACTACAGCCGGTCAAAACCACGGTGTGGGGCATCGCGGCGTTCTCTGATGTCGCGGTCATACCTGCTCCTCCCGCCGGCTGGCCCGCCAGTCTGCAATACGCACCAGTGCCTCCAGCCAGCTCAGGTGAAATGGCCCATGTTCGACTAACAGCCCCCGGGTGCGGTGCGTCCAGGACGATCCCTGCGAGCCCTCCCCCAGACGCATCAGATCCAGCCGCAAGGAAGTTTCTGGCACGGTGCGGCCGTTCAGGCGGACCGGCGGTAGGCAGTCACCGTCCCAGATGCCGCGAGCAAACAGGCGCTCGTCGGGCGGGGCGTTCTCCGTTGGCAACGCCCGCAGACCCAGACGCACGCGCCCATGGTGAGCAGCGATCAGATAAGCGACCAGATTCTTCTGTGGCCCATCCTCGCCGTGCGCCAGCCATGCCAGCATCGAGGCCAGTTCGTGGCGAAAGCAGGGACGAGGCTGTACCTGCCCATCCGCTCCACTTACCTGGTAATGGAGCCGGCCACGGCCGTCCGACTTTGCCCATGGCGCGTCCACGCCCGGTCCGTCTCCCAAAGCATTCTGGAAAGCCTCGTGGGCCTTGCCGATGTCGTGCCAGCGGCCGGCTTCCGTGAGCACGCAAGCGTCGTCTCGGGGCAAATCGAGGGCCTTGGCCAGCCGTTCGGCATCCTCGGCCACATCGCCAAGGTGCTGGGTCAACGAGACCCAGCGGCCAATTTGTGTGCCGCGGTCATCTCCGTAACTCTCCGGCCCCGTGTATTCAGAGACGACCGGAGGCACGGCGCCTTTCGCCTTGGCAACAAAGCCCTGGTCCGCCTGGTAGCCTCCCTGAGCCGTGCGCAACATGACTGTCTGTCCCGGTCGGACCTGGTCACGCTGCACGCGAGTCCAGCGCTGACCTAGCCCATCCCAGATCCAAGCGTCCGTGGTGCCCTTGGTTCCCAGATGATCCCGGAGTTGTGCCAACCCCACAGGGCAGAGCTCATCCCGGGAGGGGCCAGCCAGCTCCGGCTCCGGCGGCGTGTCGGCGGCGATATCCCGCCAGAACACCTGACACTGCGGGGTGCCGGTGTCCCGGATGTAGGGGGAAATGTCCACGTCGAATCCGGAGAGGTCCGGGTCGGTGTTGAACAGTTCCTCGAAATCACGCTTCCGGAGCACCTGATACAGGCCAGGGCCATCCTGCACGGGTGGCAGATGCTCCGGGCCAGCCTGATCCAGCTCTTCCAGCAGGGAACGAGCCGCAGCCAAGGGCGCCGTTTCGTAAGGTAGGGCTTCACCGGCGTCGTCGGTGATGTCGATCCAGCGGATATCCGCCAGATCATGCTCCCCCGCGCGGTTGCAGCGGCCGAAACGTTGCACCAGCGAGGCCCAGGGAGCCAGCTCCGTGAACAGCACGCGGCTGGAAATGTCGACCCCGGCCTCCACCGCTTGGGTGGCGATGACGATGCGCCCGGCCACACCGGCAGGTTGCCGCAATTGCTGCTCGATCCGCCGCCGCTCCGCGGGACGGAAGCGGGCATGCAGCAACAACGGTTCTGCATCGATACCCTGCTTTACAAACGCCCGGTACAGGGCCTGGGCCCGGTCCACGCGGTTCAGGATAACCAGTGTCTGCTCGCCAGCCTCGTGAGTGGTGATCACTTCATCCGCGAGGGCCTGGATATAAGCGGCTGCCTTGCTCTTGCTACTGTCAGCATCCAGGCAGGCGTTGGCCTTCAACAGGCGTTTACCCGCGCTGCGACGCCTGCGCACCGACCCTTCAGTAAGGTCATCCTCATTGAGGGTAGCGATGCGAATCCCGTCCAGGTGACGCCGGAAATCCACGGTGCCCAACCAGTCCGCCCGCAAGGTGGCCGAGACCCAGAGGCTGCGCGCCGGCCTGCCCAGAGTCTGAGTCCGCCTGAACGCGTCCAGTTGCGCGGTAGTGGCCAGTGCCGGCCCCATGAGTTGCACTTCATCGAACACCCACAGGGCATCGTTGTGCAGCAAGGCGTAATGAACCGGCCACTGGTAGCGGCTCATGCCGTATCCCCGCATCAAAGCACGGGACAACAGCATGTCCTGAGTGCCTATCAGGATGGCGTCCTCTTCCGGATAATGCGCCCACTGAGCCGTGCGGAGATCCGCCTCGCCCCCCATGAGCACCTGTACAGAAACGCCACCCTCCCCTGGCTCTCCCAGTAGATCCAGTCGCTCTAGCCATCCGCTGATGCTGTCCGCCGTTTGCTCCACCAGCACCCGCATCGGCAGACACCAGACCAGCCGCCGCGGCATGTCCCTCTCGCCAAGCTCGCGCCGGCGATACAGCCAGGCCAACGTCACCGCGGCCGTCTTGCCAAGACCGGTGGGCACGTCCAGAACATCAGGCCAATCCTCTGTCGCCAATCGTTGCTGGTACGGATATGGCCCTGGCAATCCGGTCGCCCGGTTGAAGAACTGATGGAATTCCATGTAAAGACCTCAAGTCGTTTTCAGACAATCCTGAGCAGACCCCTGGCGTGTTGCTGCAGCCGTCATGATGAGTTCGGTGGCTCCGGGTACGGGCCCGGAGAACGTATGCCTTAACCACTCAGCCAAATAGCCACCCGTACCCTCCCCCACGGACCGCCGGAGGACTGCAACCTGGAAATGACGGCTTCCAGCCGTTCCCCCCGATCCAGCATCTGGGCCACCGCTGCGTTCTCCGCCCGGGGGACATAGCCAAGCTTCTGCCCGTTCCAGTCGATTCGAACCGCCCGCGGGTCGTAGGGGTTGGCGAGTTCGCGCGCCAAGGCAAGCGGAGCCCCCTCACGCAGCGCCGTCCAGACACGCTCACCCCTGTGGTGCTCGAAACCAGCCACAGGGGACTCCTGCAACAGAACACGGCGGCGTGTCGATCCAGCCGCCGCTGCGGCGGTGGCCGTGAGCCCGCCGAGACCCACCCATGCAAGGAAGTGACGTCGATTCATTCCGTGCCCCCCTACCGCTTTCCACAAGGAAACGCGTACTCACGGCGAATTTCCTGCTCAATGGCAACCCTTCCCGATGACTGGAGATGCGGGGTGTAGTAAACCGCCACCATCAGCATTCCGCGGCTATTCCGCGTCCAGCAATCGGCCCTGTCATGGTTGTCGACTCGCGACCTCACATTGGCTGATTCCCCGCAATCGACCGGTTCGTACCCATTGCCATTCGCGCAGACGATGACGTAGACCCCTGAACGATTCTCCAACTGGTCGGTGCTCTTATAAGGCCCCTGAAACTGATAGCGTCCGACTGACAAGGACATAGTTCTTCACCTGCTCGCTGCCCCGATGGCGTCGCAAGGCCTGTGTTCCCCTTGCCAGTACAGTCATACCACCCCCGCTGCCTCCCCAATTGCGCCACTGTCTGAATTACCAGTACTTCTCCGCCGCCAGACGCAGCCGTTCGGCGACGGCTGCGCGTATTTCCTCTGGCGCGATCACTTCCACATCCGGCCCGTAGCGCAGGATTTCCATGATGAGTTCGGTGGGGTCCGAGTAAGGCACCTGGAGTTCGTAGTGATCGTCTTTCCACTGGCCGATCTGGTCGCTGTGCCAACGCTCGTCGGCAACCCAGCGGGCGGATTCACTGGTAAAGCGGAGCACGGCCCAGCCTTTGGCGCTGCCGGTGAAAATGCCGTAGCTGCCTTCCGAGATACGGTCCAGCTCCGCTTCGGTCCGTTGCCTGGCCGGCCCAAGCAATTCGGGAGAGGAGATGCGATCCAGCGAGAAAAGGCGGTGGTCTTGTGCCTGTTCGCAATCGGCAAGCAGGTACCAGTTGTTCCGGTAGTTGGTCAGGCGGTGTGGATGAACCTCGCGCCGGCCGGTGACGTCCCTGGAACGGCTGTGGTACTGGAACGTCAGTTTTCGGGCTGTCAGCACCGCCTCGGCGATGCGGGAGAAGCCGTCGGTGTCGATGGAGCGGCGGCCGGTTCCGAGGATGCGGATTCGGCTGCTGAGGTTGTCGGCGCCCTGCCCACTCTCACCCAGCAGCTTACGCACGCGCCCTTTCAGCGGGCCGATATAGGGAGCGAGCAATCCGGGCTGGACCGATTCCAGCAAGTGCTCGATCGCCAGCAGCGCGTAGAGTTCGGATTGATTGAGCCAGAAGCCCGGCAACTCGAGGGCTTCTGCATTTGGGTCGTAGTGATGGCCGTTTCTTTCCCGGTCATAGATGATCGGTGCGTCCAGGAGATCCCGAAGATATTCGAAATCCCTGGTCACAGTGGCCCGCGAGATACCAAGCTCCTCCATGAACCGCCGCATGGGAACGGGACGCGGGGATTGGAGAAGGCGATGAATCTTTATCAGACGCTCAAAACGGTTCACGCTCCGGTTCTTGCTTTGCCACCCCACCCTCAGGGCACCTTAACGCCCGCCCGGTGACATGACAACGGCGTCAAGATCAAAACTTGAACTGAGTCAATAAAATGCCGCGGGTGGATCACACGTACTGCCCGGCCGCATGCCCCGAGGCCCAGGCCCACTGGAAGTTGTGGCCGCCCAGGTGGCCGGTGACGTCGACCACCTCGCCGATGAAGTAGAGACCGGGGTGTTGCTTGCATTCCATGGTCTTGGAGGACAGGGCATCGGTGTCCACACCACCCAGCGTGACTTCGGCGGTGCGGTAGCCTTCGGTGCCGGCGGGGCGCACGGTCCATGGCTTGCAGGCATGCTGGATTCGCTGGACGTCGTCCGCGGTGAGCTGGTCCAGCGGCTTGTTCTCCAGCCACAGCTCGCACCAGCGCTGGGCGACGCGGCGGGTGAGTTGCTCGGCCAGGAAGTTCTTCAGTTCCATCTTCGGACGTTCGCGCCTGGCCTGCTCCAGGGCGGCGACGATGTCGATGCCGGGGAACAGGTCGATCTCCAGCGGCTGGCCGGGTTCCCAGTAGGAGGAGGCCTGGAGCACGGCCGGGCCGCTGATGCCCTTGTGGGTGAACAGGATGTTTTCACGGAAGGCGGTGCCGTTGGCAGCGGTGATGGTGTCCAGCGAGACGCCGGCCAGATCGGCGATCTGCCTGAGTTTCCGGCCTTCCAGCGTCACCGGCACCAGGGCCGCGCGGGTGGGCCAGATCTTCAGACCCAGTGAGCGGGCAAAGTCGAAGCCGAAACCGGTTGCCCCCAGGGAGGGGATGGAATAGCCGCCGGTGGCGATGACCAGGGACTCGCAGGTGACCGCGCCGCGGGGTGTCTCCATGCGGTGCGGCGTGCCCGGCTTTATGTCCGAGACCGGCGAGTGCGTGTGCACCTCGGCGCCGACCGCCCGGCACTCGTCCAGCAGCAGTCGCACGATGTCCTTGGACGAGCGGTCACAGAAGAGCTGCCCCAGTTTCTTTTCGTGATAGGGCACGCGATGGGCTTCCACCAGGGCGATGAAATCCCACGGTGTGTAGCGGCTGAGTGCGGATTTGACGAAATGCGGATTGTGGGAGATGAAATTGTCCGGCGTGGTGTGCAGATTGGTGAAATTGCACCGCCCGCCGCCGGACATGAGGATTTTCTTGCCGACCTTGTTGGCGTGGTCCAGCACCAGCACGCGGCGGCCCCGGCGGCCGGCGGCAATGGCGCACATCAGGCCGGCCGCGCCGGCGCCGATCACCACCACGTCGAAATGCCGCTTATTCCCGCGCCCGTTCGTCATGGGCGCGGATTCTACCAGCCCCGGCTCAGTCCTCGTATTCGTCGAACTCGAACAGGCGGCGCAGTTCCCGGCGCTTCTGCGAGACGGCGCGCATGTCTTCCTCGGAGGCCTGGTCGATCTGCGCCTGCAGGTGGCCCTGGGCGGAGCGCATCTGCTCCATCATCATGGCCTTCTGCTCGTCGGTGAGATGGGGGCTCTGCTCGATTTCACGCATGGTCTCCTGGATGGATTCCTCGTATTCCGCCTGCATGTCGCCCATCTCCAGGGCCATGAAGGCCTGGGCGATGCGGCTGCCGATGTTGGCCCACTGGTCGCCGTCGTCGAAGCCGTGGCGGCGGATGATGGTCTGCACTTCGGCTTCCGAGCGGGCCAGGTTGCGGTAGACGGCTTCGAGGTCGGGCATCCCTTCCTCCCCCTCGTCTTCGTAGGCGTCCAGGATGTCCTCGTCGATCTGGTCCGACCAGGCTTCCAGGTCGCGCACGGTGTCGATCCAGCGATCGATCTGACTGGCTGTGAGCGGGGCCTGGGCATGGGCAAGGCCGGCCACCAGCAGCAGTACGAACGGCAAGAGTATGTAGACCGGTAGTTTGCGCATCAGGGTTTCCTTGTTTTGGTACGGTCAGTCCGGCCGGGCTTCATGCTGCTGATGTTCCCACAGCAGGGCGTAAACACCCTGGCGGCTCATCAGCATGTCGTGGTCGCCCTGCTCCACAACCCGGCCATGTTCCAGCACCAGTATACGGTCGGCGTCACGCACCGTGGACAAGCGATGCGCAATAGCCAGCGTGGTGCGCCGGGTGGCGGCTTCGTTCAACGCGCCCAGCACTGCGCGCTCGGCAGTGGAATCCAGCGACGAGGTGGCCTCGTCCAGGATCAGTATCGGCGGGTCCTTCAGCAGCATGCGGGCAATGGCGATGCGCTGCTTTTCCCCGCCGGAGACCTTCAGCCCGCGTTCGCCCACCCGGGTGTTCATGCCCTCCGGCAGGCGCTGGATGAAGCCGTCCAGATGGGCCCGCCGTACAACCTCGGCAATCTCGTCCGGCGTGGCGTCCGGCCGCCCATAGGCAATATTGTAGGCGATGGTGTCGTTGAACAGCACCGTGTCCTGCGGCACCACGCCGATGGCCGCCCGCAGGCTATCCTGGGTCACGCTGCGGACATCCTGGCCATTGATGGTGATGCTCCCGGAATCCACGTCGTAGAAGCGGAACAGCAAGCGGGCGATGGTGGATTTGCCGGAACCGCTGGGGCCGACGATGGCCAGTTTGCTGCCGGCGGGAATCTCGAAGCTCACGCCGTGCAGGATCGGCCGGTCGGGCTGGTAGCCGAAATGCACGTCGTCGAATCGGATGCTGCCGCCGTCGGGGCGCAATGCCACGGCACCGGGCGCGTCCACCACCCGGGCGCGCTGCCCGAGCAGGCCGAACATGCGCTCGATATTCACCAGTGCCTGGCGGATCTCGCGATACACGAAACCAAGGAAGTTCAGGGGGATGAAGAGCTGGATCATGTAGGCGTTGATCATGACCAGGTCGCCCAGGGTCATGGTTCCGGCCGCTACTTCCCGGGAGGCCAGCACCATCATCAGCGTGACCGCGGCGGCAATGATCAGCGCCTGGCCGGAGTTGAGCGCGGCCAGCGACAGGCGGTTCTTCATGCGGGCCGATTCCCAGGCGGCCAGGTCCACGTCGTAGCGGTCCGCCTCGTAGCCTTCGTTGCCGAAATACTTGACCGTCTCGTAGTTCAGCAGGCTGTCCACCGCGCGGGTATTGGACTGGTTGTCCATGGCATTGGCCTCGCGCACGAAGCGGGTGCGCCATTCCGTGACCCACACGGAAAAGACGATGTAGCACAGCACGGCGCCCACCACCGTCAGCACGAACACCGGGCTGAAGGCGGCCAGCAGGATGACCGCCACCAGGGCGATCTCGAACAGCGTCGGCGCGATGTTGAACACCAGGAAGCGCAGCAGGAAGCTGATGCCGTTGGTGCCGCGTTCGATATCGCGGGCCAGGGCGCCGGTGCGGCGGGAGAGGTGAAAGCTCAGTTCCAGCCGGTGCAGGTGGCGGAACACCTCCAGCGACACCCGGCGCATGGCGCGTTCGGCCACGCGGGCAAAGACGGCATCCCGCAATTCGCCGAAGAACACGGCGCTGAAGCGCAGCACCCCGTAGGCGGCCAGAAGCGCCAGGGGCACGGCGATGACGGCATCTGCCGGGCGGTCCTCGAAATGGTCGACGATGAACTTCAATGCCAGCGGCACGGCCACATTGGCCACCTTCGCCACCACCAGGAACAGCACCGCCAGGATGACCCGGCCTCGGAACTCCATCAGGTAGGGAAGCAGGCTGCGGATGATGCGCCAATTGGGGCGAATTCCCGCGTCTTCGTCGATACTGGAAGGTCTCAAGGCGCAATCCTTTCCAACCATGACAGGCAGGTGACAATTCAGCGTGGTCACCCGGGGGTTGGGTCGATACACTACACCAAACTTGCACCATCATCGTTCATCCGGGGAGGGATTTACCGTGGCATTCAACCTAGCGCAGCACGGCATCAACGTGACCCGCGTCCTACGCAACCCTGCGCCCGCGCGGCTTTACGAGGAAGGCCTGGCGTTCGAGCCCGGTACCGCGATTTCCTCCACCGGGGCGCTTATGGCCCGCTCCGGCGAGAAAACCGGCCGCAGCCCCAAGGACAAGCGCGTGGTGCGGCACGCGGAAGTCAACGACGACGTCTGGTGGGGCAAGGTGAACATCGGCCTGGAGCCGGACAGCTTCTCCAGACTGCGTGATCAGGCGGTGGAGCACCTGAACGGCTGCGAGCGACTGTACGTGATCGACGGTTTCGCCGGCTGGGATCCGCGCTACCGGGTGAAGATCCGGGTGATCTGCGAGCGCGCCTACCATGCACTGTTCATGCGCAACATGCTGATCCGCCCCACGGCCGACGAGCTGGCCGAGTTCGGCGAACCGGATTACGTCATCTACAACGCCGGCCGCGCCAGCGCGGATCAGAGCGTTCCGGGTGTGGAAAGCGGCACCAGCGTCTGCCTGGACCTGAAGCGTGGCGAATTCGTCATCCTCGGCACGGAATACGCCGGCGAGATGAAAAAGGGCGTGTTCACCATCATGAACTACATCATGCCGAAGCAGGACGTGCTGTCCATGCACTGCTCGGCCAACGCCAGCAACGAGGGCGAGGTGTCCATCTTCTTCGGCCTCTCCGGTACCGGCAAGACCACGCTGTCCGCCGACCCGCGCCGGCACCTGATTGGTGACGACGAGCACTGCTGGTCCGACGAAGGGGTGTTCAACATCGAGGGCGGCTGCTACGCCAAGGTGATCGATCTGGATCCCTGGGCGGAGCCGGACATCTACAACGCCATCCGCTTCGGCGCGGTGCTGGAAAACGTGGTGTACGACGAGGAATCGCGGGAAGTGGACTACAGCGACAAGTCCATTACCGAGAACACCCGCTGCTCCTACCCTGTGGAATTCATCCCCAACACCAAGCTGCCCTGCACCGGCGGCACGCCCAGCAACGTGATCTTCCTCACCTGCGACGCGTTCAGCGTGCTGCCGCCGGTGAGCAAGCTGACGCCGGCCCAGGCCATGTACCACTTCATCAGCGGCTACACGGCCAAGGTCGCCGGCACCGAGATGGGTGTGACCGAGCCGGAAGCCACGTTCTCCTCCTGCTTCGGCGCCCCCTTCCTGGTCTGGCATCCTACCAAGTATGCCGAGTTGCTGGCCGAGAAGATCCGCAGCAGCGGCGCCAGCGTCTGGCTGGTGAACACCGGCTGGACCGGCGGACCGTATGGCGAGGGCCAGCGGATGAGCATCGCCCATACCCGCGCCATCATCGACGCCATCCACGACGGTTCGCTGGAACAGGCGGACACGGTGACCGACCCGATCTTCGGGCTGGCCGTGCCCACCAGTTGCCCCCGCGTGCCGCCGGAGGTGCTGATCCCGGCGAATACCTGGAAGGACAAGGACGCTTATCAGGCCATGGCCGAGAAACTGGCCGGGCTGTTCCACGACAATTTCCGGACTTTTGCCGACCAGGCCAGCGAGGAGATCCTGGCTGCAGCGCCGCGGACAGTACGTGACACCAGCGTGGCCTGAGTGCCTGTGAAGCGGGTGGCGCGTCCACTGCCGCGCCGCCCGGCTACTCCCCTGCCGCTTCCTGCCGCGCCTTGTTGTAGCGTTGCAGCACACGGTGGCGGCGCAGATGGCTCAGGTGGTCAATGTACAGCCTGCCGTCCATGTGGTCGCACTCGTGCTGCACGCAGGCCGCTTCCAGGCCGCGCGCCTCGAAGGTGTACGGTTTCCCCTCCAGGTCCAGCGCCTGCACCCGCAGGTGATCCAGCCGCACCTTGGTGCGGTCCTGCACGCCCGGTACCGACAGGCAGCCTTCCTGCATGGTCATCGCGCCGCCCAGTGCCTCGTAGCTTGGATTGATCATCACGCGCTGGGGGTTGTTCTCCACCTCCATTACCGCCACCCGCAGGTGCACGCCGACCTGTACCGCGGCCAGGCCAATGCCTTCCGCGTGGTGCATGGTGTCGAACATGTCCTCCACCAGCTTTCGCAGTTCATCGTCGAACCGCTCCACCGGCTTCGACTGTTGGCGCAGGCGCGGGTCCGGGTGTGCAAGTATCGGTCGGATCATGGTGCCGGGATTCCTGTCAGTCAGTCCTGGGACAGATTAGCGCTTGCATCCATCTGCCGACAAACCGAACATGGCGTAACACATAAATAGATAGCTTCCTTTCTAACTAGGGAAACACGATGGAACTGAAGTATTGGGAAGATTTCCGGATCGGTGAGACCTTCCGTTTCGGGAACAAGGTCGTGCGCCGTGAGGAGATGCTGGACTACGCCCGGCGTTTCGACCCGCACCCCCTGCATCTGGACCGGGATGCGGCGCTGGCCGCCGGACAGCCGGATATCCGTGCCAGCACCTTCCAGGTGTGCTGTTTCTGCATGCGCATGATGGTGGACGACCGGCTCAAGGGCTCCACCTCCCAGGGGTCGCCGGGTGTGCAGGAGCTGCGCTGGCTGCTCCCGGTGTACCCGGGCGACCGGCTGGAGGTGCGCCAGGAGGTCATTTCCAAGCGCCGGCATCCGCGGCGGCCGGAAGTCGGCTTCTGCAGCAGCGCCTTCGAGCTGCGCAACCAGGATGATGCCGTGGTCATGCGCATGCTCTCCGCCGGAATCTTCAAGCTCCGCAATCCCGAAGCACCGATGGAGGAGCACCCATGAGCCAGCCTGTCCGGTACTGGGAAGACCTTCGTTCAGGCGAGGGCGGCGAGACGCCGGCCATCACACCGACGAAGGAGGACATCATCAGCTTCGCCACCGATTACGATCCCCAGACCTTCCATCTGGACGAGGAAGCCGCGAAACAGAGCCTGTTCGGCGGGCTGGCCGCCTCCGGCTGGCACACCGCCAGCATGACCTTCGCGCTGCTGCGGGAGCACGCCCTGGCGGACGTGGCCTGGGTCAGCAACACGGGTTTCAACGACCTGCGCTGGAAGCGCCCGGTGAAGCCGGATATCCCGCTCCGGGTGCGGTATACCTGGGGAGAGCTGCTGCCGGAGACCGGCAACCCGGCCACCGGCCAGGCAGCCCTGGATGTGCAGGTGCTTGAGGGGGACGGCGAGCTGGCGATGGAGATGCAGTTGCTGCTGGAAGTCGGGCGGCGCTCGTAGGACCGGGTTGATGGGGGATAGCCTGTTGGGGTTCGCTCCGCTCACCCCAACCTACGCCCGATGAGTCGGAGGCGATGCGCACCGATCACGCCTCCATTCACCCTGCGCAGGACGCGGGTCTCACCGAGTGTAGGTTGGGGTGAGCGGAGCGAACCCCAACACCCCCCGTCAAACCCGGTCAGCGCCTGACCAGATCGCAGACGCTCTCTTCCAGCGGACGGTAGGCCTGGTCGCCGGGGATGACCTCGAGCACATTCAGATAGGCCCAGCGTTCGTTCTGTTCCTGCGGGGGCTTGGCCTCGACCAGGTACATGTCGTACACCATCCGCCCGTCGGCGCGCACCCTGCCGTCGCGGGCGAAGAAATCACTCACCGGCAACGCCTTCATGGCGTCCACCACCGCCCGGGCCTCATCGGTACCGGCATGCTCGATCGCCCGCAGGTAATGCATGGTCACCGAGTAGGTGGCGGCCTGCAGCATGTTCGGCACACCGCCGTAGCGCTTGACGAAGCGCTCCGCGAACTCACGGGACTGCTGATCGTAAGCCCAGTAGTAGCCGCTGGTGTAGATCATGCCCTGGGCCGTATACAACCCCAGGTTCTGTACGTTGTCATCGGCGGCGAGCAGCGCCACCACCGAGGTATCACTGCCCAGGATGCCCAGCTCGCTGGCTTCGCGAATGGAGTTGATCAGGTCATCACCGGCGTTGGCGAATGCGATGACGTCGGCGCCGGAGGCCATCGCCTCCAGCAGCGGGGTGGCGAAGTCGGTGGCCCGGAAGGGGTGTATGGTGCTACCCAGCACGGTGCCGCCGTTACGCTCGATGGCCTGGCGTGCGTCCGCCTCCAGCACGTGGCCGAAGGAGTAATCCACGGTCAGGAAATAGAACGTTTCCGCACCCCGGGCAATCATGGCACTGGTGGAGCCGGCGGCCAGGGCATAGGTGTCGTAGGCCCAGTGCACGCCCACCGGGGAGCAATGCTCGTTGGTCAGCGTGGATGAGGCGGAACCCACCTGCAACGCGGCAATGCCGTGCTCCTTGGCGTAAGCCTGCATGGGGATGCCGACCTGGCTGCCGACCATGTCAAGGAAGGCGTCCACCCGATGCTGGGTGCGCAGCCGCTCGGCTTCCGCCAGTGCGTGCTCCGGGTTCAGCCGGTGGTCCACGGTCAGCAGCCTGATCGGAGCACCCAGCACCTCGCCGCCGAAGTCGTCAATCGCCATCTCGGCGGCAACCTGGCTGCCCTGCCCGGTAGACTCGGCATAGGGGCCGGAGTAGTCGGTCATCAACCCGATGCGCACCTCTCCGTCAGAAATGCCGGCCCAGCTCTGGGCGGACACACACAGCATCGATAGCGCGCAGGCGCCGGTGAGCAACAATCGCATCATTTCTCTCCTTGTTATCCAGGCGCTTTCCCGCGCCCGTTGTCGACCTTACGGGGCACATTACCCCGAACGGGTGCTTTACCTTAGGCGGACCATGCGGCCCATGTAAGCGACGCAGTTCACATGCAGACTCATCGGAGCTGGCTGCCGCCGGCGGAAGAGGGGGAAACAGGCGGGGGATGGAAGACGGATCATCGTGGAGGGGTAGGAGGCCGCCGGCGCGAATCCCGGCGGCCGTCGGCAATCAGCGCCGCACCAGTTCGCACTGGCTTTCTTCCAGCGGACGGTAGGCCTGTTCCCCGGGGATCACGTCCAGCACCCGCAGGTAGTCCCAGCGCGCTTCCTGCTCGAGAGGGCTTTTCACCTCGACCAGATACATATCGTGCACCATGCGGCCGTCTTCCCGCAGAACACCGTTGCGGGCAAAGGCGTCGTTCACGGGGATTTCCCGCATCGCTGCCATCACGGCCCGCGTTTCATCGGTACCGGCCCGTTCGATCCCCTTCAAGTAGTGCAGCACGGCAGAGTAGGTCCCCGCCTGCAACATGTTGGGGATGCTGCCGTGGCGCTCGACGAAACGCTCCGCGAATGCCCGGGTATCGTCATCGTAGTTCCAGTAGAAGCCGGTGGTGAAGATCAGCCCCTCGGAGACGTACATGCCGAGCTGCTGCACGTTGTTGATAGCGGTCAACAGGGCGACCACTTCGGAATTGCCGCCGAGGATGCCGAATTCGTAGGCCTGACGAACCGTGGTCCGGTGGTCACCGCCGGCGTTGGCCAGCGCGATGACGTCCGCTCCGGCAGCCTCGGCT
This sequence comes from Ectothiorhodospiraceae bacterium, assembly GCA_050485425.1. GTDB lineage: Bacteria > Pseudomonadota > Gammaproteobacteria > Nitrococcales > Aquisalimonadaceae > LSCE01. The sequence continues at coordinate 29,714 of JBJHBJ010000032.1, forward strand.
TCCAGCAAGGCCTCGGAAACGTCGCTGGCACGGAACTCATGCAGCGTACGGCCCAGCACCCTGCCGCCCTGCCGCTCGATGGTGCGGCGGGCGTCGTTCTCCAGCGTATGGCCGAAGGCATAGTCCACGGTCACGAAATAGAAGGTCTCGGCTCCACGATTGACCATGGCGCTGGCCGTGCCGGCTGCCAGGGCGTGGGTGTCGTAGGCCCAGTGCACACCGACCGGCGAACAATGGCTATTGGTCAGTTCCGAGGAAGCGGTACCGACATGCAGCGCGGCAAGATTGTGCTCGAGCGCATACCGCTGCAGCGGCACCGCCACATTGGTGCCCACCATCTCCACCAGCGCGTCGATGTTGTATTCGGTTCGCAACCGCTCGGCTTCCGCCAGCGCGTGCTCGGGGTTCAGGCGATGGTCCACCGGGTAGATCCGGATCGGGGCGCCCAATACCTCACCGCCGAATTCATCGATCGCCATCTCGGCAGCGATCAGGCTGCCCTGGCCGGCACTGTCGGCGTATATACTGTTGAAATCGGTAAGAAACCCGAGACGCACCTCGCCATCGGAGATACCGGCCGTGGCGGAGGCTGCGAACACGGCGACGGCAACCGGCACGGTACGTGCCAGCGATTTGATGATTCTCATTCCCTTGTTCCTTGTTGCCTGGTCAGAGTGGTTTGCGCGTCCTCCCACGAACCGGCATACAGCGGGTTCGGCGCAAGCACCTTTGGTAACAGTCTGAGGCGGGGAAAAACGCGACTCAGTTCACACGGATGGAATACACCGGTGTCTGTGAGGACGCTCAGGCACGCTCCATCGGGAACGCGAGTACCTGGTCGATGTGTGAGGCGCCCAGGGCCACCATGAACAGGCGGTCCAGGCCCAGGGCGACGCCGGCGCAGTCCGGCAATCCGGCCCCCAGGGCCCGCAGCAGGCGCTCGTCCAGCGGCACATCCGGCTGTCCGCCGGCTTTCCGGCTGGCCTGGTCGGACACGAAGCGTGCCCGCTGCTCGTCCGCATCGCAGAGTTCGTGAAAGCCGTTGGCGATCTCCATGCCGTCGAGGAAGCACTCGAAACGTGCCGCGGTCGGAGGGGTTCCCGGCTCCAGCCGGGCCAGGGCTGCCTGGGAAACCGGGAAGGCGTGCACGAAGTCAATGCGGTCCCGGCCCAGTTCCGGCGCAAGCAGGTGGGAGAATACGAAATCCAGCACGCCGTCCCGCGTCAGGTCGGCCGGGACCTGCAGGCCGCGGGCTTCCGCGGCGCGGTGGCACTGCGTGATGTCCGCGGTGTGGGGGTCTATCCCAAGAGGCTGGAACAGTTCGCCGTAGGTGCGCTTGGCAACCGGCCGTCGGCCGACCACATCGATGACCAGCTCGGCCACCTCGTCCATCAGGCGGTGGTGATCCCATGCGGGCCGGTACCATTCCAGCATGGTGAACTCCGGATTGTGCCTGCGGCCACGTTCGCCGCCACGGAACACGCGGCAGATCTGCCAGATGGGACCGGAGCCTGCCGCCAGCAGGCGCTTCATGGGAAACTCCGGAGAGGTGTGAAGATAGAGGGTCGCCCCCGGCGGAGCACCCGGTCCGGCATAGGCCGTCACCAGACTGTCGAGGTTCGGATCGGTGGCCGCCGCCGGGGACAGCATGGGGGTTTCCACTTCCAGCAGGTCGCGCTCTTCGAAGAACGCGCGTACCTGCCGCAACAACGCCGCCCGCCGCCGGAGCATGTGAATCGGGGCCGAGGGACGCCAGTCGGTGTTCATGATCAGGTCTCAGCCGCGCCCCGGCGGGCGCGGCCTCCCGGCAATGGTCAGGATTCCTTCACCCGCGACACGTATTCGCCGGTGCGGGTGTCGATGCGCAGCACTTCGCCGGTTTCTATGAACAGCGGCACACGCACCACCGCACCGGTTTCCAGTGTCGCCGGCTTGTTGCCGCCGCTGCTGGTATCCCCGCGCAGGCCCGGGTCGGTTTCGGTGACCCTGAGTTCCACGAAATTGGGCGGCTCCACCGACAACGGTGCGCCGTTCCACAAGGTGACGGTGCAGAGATCCTGCTCCTTCAACCATTTGGCGCCGTCACCGACGGCCGCGGGGCTCGCCGCCACCTGCTCGAACGACTGCGGGTCCATGAAGTGGAAGAACTCGCCGTCGTTGTAGAGATACTGCAGATCCGTATCCATGACGTCGGCGGCCTCGACGGAGTCGCCGGACTTGAACGTGCGGTCGATGACCTTGCCGGTTTTCAGGTTGCGCACACGCACCCTGTTGAAGGCCTGGCCCTTGCCCGGTTTCACGAACTCGTTCTCGACAATGCTGTAGGGATCCCCATCCAGCATGATCTTCAGGCCGGACTTGAATTCGTTCGTGCTGTAGCTGGCCATGGATACCTCGATACAGTACCAGTTGGTGTGTGATAGTGTGGCACCGCCTCCCGGGGCGCCATGCGCGAGCATCCTAACGGAAAATTCAGCCGGTTAGAATGGAAAATCGTTTGCCAGCCCACCTCTTCGACCATGCAGGTGACGACCGCGCCTCCGCCGCCGGTCGACCCTGGCAGCACGCCTATGCCGGGGCCATCACCCGCCCGGAGGAGCTGCTGCGCCGGCTGGATCTGCCCACCACGCTGCTGGACGGCGCCATTGCCGGAGACAGGCTGTTCCGACTGCGCGTCCCCGAGAGCTTCCTGGCCCGCATGCGACCGGGCGACCCGCGCGATCCGCTGCTGCGCCAGGTGCTCCCGCTGATGGAAGAGGCACGGCAGACAGACGGCTTCAGCAGCGACCCGGTCGGGGACCTGGACGCGATGCCCACGCCCGGCGTGCTGCACAAATACCGGGGCCGCGTGCTGCTGGTGGCGACCGGTGCCTGCGCCGTGAACTGCCGGTACTGCTTCCGCCGCCATTTCCCGTACGGCGACTCCCATGCCGGCAGCGAACAATGGCGCCGGGCGCTGGACTACATCGCCGCCGATCACAGCATCTCGGAAGTGATCCTCTCCGGCGGCGACCCGCTGGTTCTGGCCGACCACAAGCTCGCCGCACTGGCAGGCGCCCTGGAACAGATCCCGCACGTGCGGCGGCTGCGGATCCACAGCCGCCTCCCCGTGGTGCTGCCGGAACGCGTCGATGACGCCCTGCTGCGCTGGCTGGGCGCCAGCCGCCTGCAGACCGTCATGGTGCTGCACAGCAATCATGCAAACGAACTGGATGCGGCAGTGGCCGGAGCCTGCGCGCGCCTGGCGGCGGCCGGCACCACATTGCTGAACCAGTCGGTGCTGCTACAAGGCGTGAATGACGAGGCGCATGTGCTGACGGCGCTCTCGGAGGCCCTGTTCGATATTGGCGTCATGCCCTACTACCTGCACGTGCTGGACAGGGTTCAGGGTGCGGCGCACTTCCTGGTGACGGAACAACGCGCCAGAGCGCTGCACCGACAGATACGAACCAGCCTGCCCGGCTACCTGGTTCCGCGGCTCACCCGCGAAGACGCAGGCGCGCCACACAAGACCTGGCTGCTGTAAGGAAGCGCTCAACAACTCCTTCGGCGCTTGTTGGCGACAGGTCAGCGCCTGCTTATACTGGCCTCTTCAGGGAGAGGGAATGGCGCAGACGAACAACATACAGAGAACAAGCGTCTTGCCGGGGGCAGCGGCCGGTACCTTCGCGGAGCTGCCACTCGAGCACTTGCCCAGGCGTGGGACGGACCGCCGCCGGTTCGACGACCGGCCCACGGCCGTGGAGTTATGGCTCCGGGAACTGCCGCTGGCAAACATCATGGCCACCGGCCAGCGCATTCGCCACACTCTGGAGGACATTGCCGGCATCGGTTTCGCGCCGGCGCTACGCATTCGCATCCTGCAGCAGATAGAGCCCACCGTGGCCTACCTGATGAACGGCCTGCGGCGCTACTACCTGCACACCAACCCTCCCCTCCCCACCCGCTCTCGACAGGCCGCCATGCTGGCCATTCATCTCCGGGAGGAATTGGCCAGGGGTTATCGCCTGGCACTGCTGTGCGGCGAGGAATGGGGCAGCCTTCAGCGCCGCCACCGCGCGGAGGCGCTGCTGGGTATGGCCCGGCATACCGCGGCCGCCCTGCTGGAATGCTGGAACACTTACCGGGAGCCTCCGCCAGAGGCCTGGGCCCTGCTGCACGACACCCGCATGCAGGCCGTCGCAGCCGGTCTGCATCTGCGGCGCTGCGCCCACCCGGGCGGACGCTCCAGGCTGGAGGATATCTACCTCCAGATTCTGCTCACCGCCGCCGCCGGCCCGTATCGCATGGGCCGCGGCGAGGCCATGGCCGCATTCCGCATATTGGCCGGCTTCGCCCCGCACGCCTCCCTGGTGCCTGCGGGACATCCGGACGCCGGCGGCTCGCATTTCCAGGTCGATCCCGACAGCGACGAAGGCCCTTCACCCCGGCTGACGGCACCTGACCGACAACCCGGACGCATGCTCTATATCACCACCGCCGGACTGGTGACCGGTCTGGAACAACGGTTGAAAAGACAAGGCCTGCTCTGGTGGCGCCGGCGGCTGACACCGCAGGATTCCCTGCTCATGCGGCAACTCGCCATCGGGCTGGGGGCGGTCAGCACACGCCGCTTCCCACGCAAGGAGGACCATAGCGATGCGGCCCTGGTTGTCGGCCTGAGTCACATCCATCGCGTGCTCGACGAAGGCGAGGCCGGGCACCCGGGTGTTTCGGAATTCGTTGCCCGGAACCCGCGCCGCAGAGATCCCCAGGCCGCTGACGATGACATCTGGGACCTGATCTACCCCCGGGAACTCCTCAAGGTGCTGGATGACGACGACCCGTCCGCACCGAAGAACCACCGGGACGCCGGTGCCATCGGCGAGAAACAGGCGGAAACCGACTGGCAGCTTGTGAACGCCAGTGCCGGTGGCTATTGCCTGCTGGCAGCACGGGGCGCGCAGCATTCCCGCGCCCAGGTGGGGGATATCGTGCTGGTCAGCCCGATGGGTGCCGGCGGCAACGCGCTCTGGCAAACCGGTGTCATCCGCTGGCTCTGCCAGCACCGGGGGTCCGGCACCCGGCTGGGTGTCCAGTTGATCGCGCCCTGCCCTCATCCGATGTACACGCGGGCGGAGCTGGCGGACGGGCGCCTGTCGGAGCCGTCCCGCAGCCTGCTGGTGCCATCAGTGCGACCGGGCCACGAGCCTGTTACGCTGGTGACGCCTGCCTTGCACTATCAGGAAGGGCAGCGTGTTTACCTGAAAGGCCAGGGGCAGACGGGAACATTCCGGCTGGAACGCCGCCTGGAAAAAACAGCCCTGTTCGGACAGTTCGAGTTCCGCCCGCTACGCCGCCAGGACGGCGAACCCGCGGCACCGGATCACGACACGCTCTGGGCAGACTTGTGAAGACCTGCTCCGCTCGCGGCGCAGTTGCCATGCGAACCCGACGATGAATCAGGATGAAGTATTGCGGCTATTGATAGCCGAGGCGTCATTGAACGATGCCGAGATGTACATCAGCGTGCTGCGCAACGCAGGCCATGCCGTTCGCGCACACCGCGTGGAAGACGAGGACGAATTCCACGACGCGCTGGAACAGAAGAGTTTCGACCTGTTCCTGTGCCACGTGGGCCTGGAATCCCTCACGCTGGCAACCGCGATCCAGGGCGTCAAGCAGAGCGCGCGGGACCTCCCGGTGGTAGCAGTGGCCGAGGATGACGATCCGGAACTGCGCCGGCGGATCATGGCTGAAGGCGCCTCGGACCTGGTAGTGAAGAAGGATCTTGACCACCTCCGGCTGGTCATCCAGCGGGAATTCTCGCACCTGTTGCAGCGCCGGCGGCTGCGCCAGCTCGAGCGCTCCCTGAAGGAAACGGAACGCCGCTGCAATGCGCTGCTGGACAGCTCCCGGGACGCCATCGCCTACGTGCACGAAGGCATGCACATCTACGCCAACCCCGCCTACCTGGAGAAATTCGGGGTGGAGCAGTTCGAGGACATCGAAGGCATGCCGCTGCTGGACATGATCACCCCGAAATACCAGGCCGAGTTCAAGGCCTTCCTGAAGAATTTCAGCAAGGGCGATTACAGTACCAAGGAAGCCGAGCTGGCGATCGAGACCGACGCCGGGCCGCTGGACGTGGTGGCCTATTTCTCGCCGGCCAGCATCGACGGCGAACCGTGCACGCAGATCCTGTTGCGGGACCAGTCGTCGGCCAAGGAGCTGGAAGAGCAACTGGAATCGCTCAGCAGGCAGGATCTGGTCACCGGCCTGTTCAACCGCGTGCACTTCCAGGAGCAGCTGGACACGGCGATCACCGAGATGGCGCCGGAGGAGGGTGATGCGGCCCACGGCCTGCTGTACATCCAGGTGGACAACTACCAGACCGTTTCCCAGCAAATGGGCATGACCACCTGTGACAAGATCATGGCCGACCTGGCCGAGATCATCCGCGGCGAGGTGGACGAGAGCTGCATGGCAGCCCGTTTCGCCGACGACGTGGTGACGGTGTTCATCCCCAACGGCGGAGTTCACGAAGCCGTGGCCACGGCCGAGGCCATCCGCCAGAAGCTGGAAGACCACATCGTGGAGGCCGGCGAGCGCACCGTCACCGCCACCTGTAGCATCGGGACGGTCATGGTGGGCGAGCGCTCCGGCGACGTGCATCAGGTACTCGGTGATGCCGGGCTCGCCAGCGAGACCGCCCGCAGCGGCGGCGGCAACCGTGTGCATCTGCACAGCGCGGGCTCCGGGGAGGGCGATGGCGAGGAACAGGCCGCCTGGCGCGATCGGCTGGAAGACGGCATGGCCGACAACCGCCTGTTCCTGGTCTTCATGCCGGTAGCCAGTCTGCAGGGCGAGGAAGGCGAGCGCTACGAGGTCCGCCTGCGGCTGCGTGACGACGACGGGTCCGAGATCCACCCCACCAGCTTCATCCCCGCCGCGGAACAGCTGCAGATGATGGACCATATCGACCGCTGGGTGGTCTCCAGCGCCCTGAAGGCGCTGGCCGCGCGTCAGAAAACACAGCCCGAGACCAGCCTGTTCCTCAAGTTGTCCGCGCAGAGCCTGGGATGCAAGGATTTCCTGGCCCACCTGGCCAGCGAACTGAAGGCCCATGGCGTACAGGGCAAAATGCTGGGCTTCCAGGTCAACGAGCCCATTGCCATGACCAAGCTGAACGAAGCCCGCGTCACCTTCCGGGGGTTGAAGGAACTGGGCTGCGGCTTCCTGCTGGACCATTTCGGCAGCGGCCTGAACCCGTTCCAGTTGATCAAGCACCTGCCGGCCGACATGGTCAAGCTGGACCGCACGCTCATTACCGACCTGACCGGTTCGGAGGAGACCGAAGAGAAGGTGAAGGCCATTCTCGAGAACGCCCACGCCATGAAAAAACAGGTGGTGGCCGGCTACGTGGAAGACGCCATGTGCCTGGCACGGCTGTGGCAGCACGGCGCGGACTTCGTGCAGGGCAACTTCCTGCAGAGCCCCTCGCCGGACATGAACTACGATTTCTCGGGCATGGTGATCTGAGAGCCTTTCTGCCCAACAAACGAAAAAGCCCCGGTTGTCCGGGGCTTTTTCGTTGATCGCGACCGTTCCCGGAAAATCCGGGCAAACCTCCGGCCCCCGCACAATGCGGAGTGCCAAGCCCAGGCCGCCGCCGGGAGGTTTGCTTCCGGACTGTCGATGAGAGGGACCTCATCGACAAGCCTACATGGACGTATTCACGGCGTGTCCGGAAGCAAACCTCCCGGCGACGGCCGGAACGAAACCCGCAAACCCGCAAACCCAACAACGGTGCGCATCGCTGCGCTCTGGGCACCCTACGGTCTTGCCTAGCAAGACGGCGGGGCCTCAGCCCTGCCGCACGCCCTTCAATGCCGCAATGCGCTCATCCAGCGGCGGGTGCGACATGAACAGCCGGGCCAGGTTGCTGCGACGGCCACCATTGATGCCCATGGCCCTCATTTCGTCCGGCAGATGGGTGTCCTCCGAACCACGCTTCAAGCGCTCCAGGGCAGCGATCATCTTCTCCCGGCCGGCCAGTTTGGCGCCGCCGGCGTCGGCGCGGAACTCGCGCTGCCGCGAGAACCACATGACGATCATCGACGCCAGCACGCCGAGCACCATCTGCGCCAGGAAATAGCTGATGAAGAAGCCCGGGCCGTGCCCGCTCTCGCTCTTGAAGACCGCCTTGTCCACGAACCGTCCGACAATGTGGGCCAGGAAGACAACGAAGGTGTTGACCACACCCTGGATCAGCGTCAGCGTCACCATGTCGCCGTTGGCCACATGGGCCACCTCGTGGCCGATCACCGCTTCCGCCTCTTCGCGGGTCATGTTCCGCAGCAGGCCGGTACTCACGGCCACCAGCGAGGCATCACGCCGCGCACCGGTGGCGAAGGCATTGATTTCCGGTGCGTCGTAGATGGCGACTTCCGGCACCCCGATCCCTTCCTGCTTGGCGAAGCGGGCAACAGTGCCGACCAGCCACTGCTCAATCTCGGTCCGGGGCTGGGTGATGACCTGGGCACCGGTCATGCGCTTGGCCATGGTCTTGGACAGGGCCAGCGAAATGAACGACCCGCCGAAGCCCACCACTGCCGCGACGATCAGCAGCCCCGTGTAATCGATACCGCCAGTGGCCTCGTCCACGGTGGACACGCCGAACACCGAGTACAGCACCATCAGCGCAATACCCAGCACGGCCATGATGGCCAGGTTGGTCAACAAAAAGAGTCCGACTCGCTTCATGGCTCCGTAATCTCCAGATCAGGATCAATACCGCAGGTATAGATGCGGGCAGGCGACAAAAGTTTAAAGGAAGCGCTGATCTATCCTCTGTGGTCTCTGCGGGCCTGAGCCGTTTCCGGGCCAGGCGCCGCTTGCCGCGAATGGCCAGCCCTTGGCAAGAGCGGCAACGCCGCCCGGGGACGGCTCAGGCCCGCCACACGGCCAGAGGCCACAGGGAATAGATTAAAGTTCAGTCGGCCGCTTCCACGGCGTCCACCCGCTGGAATCCACGCGGCAGCATGCCGCCCCGACGGCCGCGCGTCCCGGCATAGGCTTCCAGATCGGCCGCCTTCAGCGTCAGCGTCCGCTTGCCGGCGGTGAGCACGACGCTGCCGGAGGACGGCACCGCCGCCACACCCACCAGTGTCTCGTCACCGCTTTTCAGTCTGTCAGCCGGGATACCCATGATCTTGTTGCCCTTGCCTTTGGCAAGCCTGGGCAGTTCCGAGACCGGGAAGGCGAGCAGCCGGCCGCCGCTGGAGACGGCCACCAGGATGTCCTGCCCCGCATCCCTGACCCGGGCCGGAGCCAGCATCCGGCTGCCGGCCGGCAAGGTCAGCACGGCCTTGCCGGCCCGGTTCTTGGCCTGCAGTTCCTCGAGTGTGACCAGGAAACCGTAACCGTGACTGGAGGCGAGTATCAGCACGTCACGATCGTCACCGGCCACCACATGCAGAAAGCGCGCGCCCGACGGCGGCGTCAGGCGGCCGGTCAGCGGCTCGCCCTGGCTGCGGGCCGACGGCAGGCTGTGGGCCGCCAGCGAATAGGAACGGCCGGTGCTGTCGAAGAAGATCGCCTGGCGATTGCTGCGCCCCGCGGCATGGGCAAGATAGCCGTCACCGGCCTTGTAGTTCAGTCCGGCGGGATCGATGTCATGGCCCTTGGCCGCCCGCACCCAGCCCTGCTGGGACAGCACGATGGTGACCGGTTCGCTGGGTATCAACGAGGACTCGTTCAGGGCACGCGCGGCGTGACGTTCCACCAGCGGCGAACGACGCTCGTCGCCATAGGTCTCGGCGTCGGCCTGCAGTTCCTCGCTGACCAGCGCCTTCAGCCTGGCGTCGGAGCCGAGGATCTCGTTCAGCCGGTCGCGCTCCTGCTGCAATTCGTCCTGCTCGCCGCGGATCTTCATTTCCTCCAGCTTGGCCAGGTGCCGCAGCTTGAGTTCAAGAATGGCCTCGGCCTGCGTGTCGGACAGTCCGAAGCGCTGCATCAGCACCGGCTTGGGCTTGTCCTCCTCGCGGATGATCGCGATCACCTCGTCGATGTTGAGGTACGCGATCAGCAGGCCCTCCAGGATGTGCAGCCGCGCCTCGACCTTGTCCAGCCGCCATTGCAGGCGACGGCGCACTGTCTGGGTGCGGAACTGCAGCCATTCCGACAGCAGTTCGCGCAGGTTGCGCACCCGCGGCCGACCGTCCAGGCCGATGACGTTGAAGTTCACCCGGTAGGATTTCTCCAGGTCGGTGGTGGCGAACAGGTGCGTCATCACCTCGTTCACGTCCACCCGGTTGGAGCGGGGAGTGATGATCAGTCGGGTCGGATTCTCGTGATCGGATTCGTCCCGAAGGTCCTCGATCATCGGCAGCTTCTTCGCCTGCATCTGGCCGGCGATCTGCTCCAGGATCTTGCTGCCGGAGACCTGGAACGGCAACGCGGTGACGACGATGTCACCGTCTTCCTTCACGTAGCGGGCCCGGGCCCGCACACTGCCATGCCCTTTCTCGTACACCTTCAGCAGCTCGTCCCGGGGGGTGATGATTTCCGCTTCGGTTGGGAAGTCCGGGCCCTGCACGTGTTCGCAAAGCTCCTCCACGGTGGTCCCGGGTTGTTCCAGCAGCCGGATGCAGGCGCTGGCCACCTCGCGCAGGTTGTGCGGCGGTATGTCGGTGGCCATGCCGACGGCGATGCCGGTGCCACCGTTCAACAGCACGTTGGGCAGGCGGGCCGGCAGGATGGCCGGCTCGTCCATGGTGCCGTCGAAATTGGGCACCCAGTCCACGGTGCCCTGCCCCAGTTCGGAGAGCAGTACTTCCGAGTACTTCGCCAGCCGCGACTCGGTGTAGCGCATGGCGGCGAAGGACTTGGGATCGTCCGGCGAGCCCCAGTTGCCCTGGCCGTCCACCAGCGGGTAGCGGTAGGAGAACGGCTGGGCCATCAGCACCATGGCCTCGTAGCAGGCCGAGTCCCCGTGGGGATGGAACTTGCCCAGCACATCGCCCACGGTGCGTGCGGACTTCTTGTACTTGGCCAGGGCGTTCAGCCCCAGTTCGGACATGGCGTAGACGATGCGCCGTTGCACCGGTTTCAGTCCATCGCCCAGGTTCGGCAGTGCACGGTCCAGGATCACATACATGGAGTAGTCCAGGTACGCCTTTTCCGTGAAGTCCCGCAGCGGCCGCGTTTCGAAGTCGGAGTACGGGGTCGGGGTGGTTTCGTCGCTCATCTCGGTTCCGTGATCGCCCTACGTGAAAACTACAGCAGCACTTCCGCCAGGTTGCCCTTGCTCTCCAGCCAGGCCTTGCGGTCCCCGGCGGCACGTTTGCCCAGCAGCATGTTCATCAACCGGTCGGTTTCCTCCTCGGAATCCACGGTCAGCTGCACCAGCCGGCGGGTATCCCGGGCCATGGTGGTTTCCCGCAGTTGAAGCGGATTCATCTCGCCGAGGCCCTTGAACCGGGTGGTGCTGACCTTGCCGCGAATCTTCTCCGCCTCGATGCGGTCGAGAATGCCCATGCGTTCATGATCGTCCAGGGCATAGAACGTCTGTTTGCCCACATCCACGCGGTAGAGAGGCGGCATCGCCACGAACACGTGTCCCGCCCGCACCAGCGCCGGGAAATGCTTCAGGAACAGGGCGCAGAGCAGCGTGGCGATGTGAGCGCCGTCGGGATCGGCGTCGGCCAGAATGCAGATCTTGTTGTAGCGCAACCCGGAGAGATCCTCCGAGCCGGGCTCGATACCCAGCGCCACCGCGATGTCATGCACCTCCTGCGAGGCCATGACCTCGGCCGGATCGACCTCCCAGGTGTTCAGGATCTTGCCCCGCAGCGGCATCACTGCCTGATATTCGCGGTCCCGTGCCTGCTTGGCGGAGCCACCGGCGGAATCGCCTTCCACCAGGAACAGTTCGGTGCGTGCCGGGTCCTGCGCACTGCAGTCGGCCAGCTTGCCGGGCAGCGCCGGGCCGGAGGTCACCCGCTTGCGCGCCACCTTCTTCGAGGTACGCATGCGGCGCTGGGCGGCGCTGAGCACCAGTTGAACAATGGCCTCGGCGGCGGCCACGTGCTGGTTCAGCCACAGGCTGAAGGCATCCTTGACCACACCGGAGACGAAGGTGGCGCATTCGCGGGAGGACAGGCGCTCCTTGGTCTGGCCGGAGAACTGCGGGTCCTGCAGTTTCACGGAGAGCACGTAGCTCACGTGTTCCCAGACATCTTCCGGCGCGATTTTCACGCCGCGCGGCAACAGGCTGCGGAACTCGCAGAATTCCCGGATGGCGTCGGTCAGGCCCGTGCGCAGACCGTTGATATGGGTGCCGCCCTGCGCGGTCGGGATCAGGTTGACGTAACTCTCGGCCACCGCATCGCCGCCCTCGGGCAGCCACAGCACGGCCCATTCGGCGGCTTCGGTGGACCCCTGCATGCGGCCGGTGAACGGCTCCTCGGGCAGACGCGGCAGATCCACCAGCGCGCTGACCAGGTAATCCCGCAGGCCGTCCTCGTACATCCAGACGGTTTCCTCGCCGCTGGCTTCCTCCCGGAAGATCACCTCCAGGCCGGGACAGAGTACCGCCTTGGCACGCAGCACATGCCGCAGCCGGGGAACCGAGAACCGGGCGGAGTCGAAATAACCGGCATCGGGCCAGAAACGCAGGGCCGTGCCGGTATTCTTCTTGCCGACCGTGCCGATCACCTCCAGGTCCGACACCTTCTCGCCGTGCTCGAAGGCCATGGTGTATTCCTGGCCGTCGCGGCGCACGCGTACTTCCAGGCGACGCGACAGCGCATTCACCACCGACACACCCACCCCGTGCAGCCCGCCGGAGAACTGGTAGTTCTTGTGCGAGAACTTGCCGCCGGCATGCAGCCGGCTGAGGATCACCTCCACGCCCGGCGCGCCCTCTTCCGGGTGAACATCCACCGGCATGCCCCGCCCGTCATCCTGCACCTCCAGCGACCCGTCGACGAACAGCGTCACGATGATCTGTTTCGCGTGCCCGGCGATGGCCTCGTCGACGCTGTTGTCGACGACCTCCTGGGCCAGATGATTGGGGCGCGAGGTGTCGGTGTACATGCCCGGACGCTTGCGGACCGGATCCAGCCCCGTGAGCACCTCGATGGACGCGGAATCGTATGTATTTGCCATGTCTCGGATACTATGAAGTCGGTATTAGGCGGTAGATCGGACAATGATGCATTGCATCTGCCCGGCGCGGCTTGAGTCTACAGTGAGCAGCGCCTTGCGGCGAGCCTGAAGACCTCGATTGACCGCCTACCCCCCCTGGGGTACCGTTTATCCCCTTCGCGCAAAGGTGGCGAGATGTCCGAGCAACAGCCAGAACCCCTCGATTTCGAACAGGCCCTGAAAGAGCTTGAAGCCCTTGTGGAGCGCATGGAACAGGGTGAGCTCTCCCTGGAAGACTCGCTGAAGTCCTTCGAACGCGGCATCGCGCTGACGCGACACTGCCAGCAGTCACTGCGTGAGGCCGAACAGAAGGTGGAAATCCTGACCAGCAAGGACGGTGACAGCCGTGCCGAACCCTTCCGGCCCGACGACCAGACCGGCTGAGGCGCTGCGCGAGGCCCTGCCCCGCTATCAGCAACAGGTGGAACAGGCCCTCGAGCGCCTGCTGCCCAGCGCCGACACCTTGCCCGGCAAGCTGCACGAGGCCATGCGCTACTCCGTACTCGGCGGTGGCAAGCGCTTGCGCCCGACCCTGGTCTACGCCACCGGTGAAGCCCTGGGGCTGAACCCGACGGAACTGGACGGGCCGGCCTGTGCGGTGGAGCTTGTCCATGCCTATTCCCTGGTTCATGACGACCTGCCGGCCATGGACGACGACGATCTGCGTCGCGGCAAGCCCAGTTGCCACAAGGCTTACGACGAGGCCACCGCCATCCTGGTGGGCGATGCCTTGCAGGCACTGGCCTTCCGCAGCCTGGCGGAGGGCCCGGCCGGTCAGGCGGATTCCGACGCCAGGCTGAAGATGATAGCCAGCCTGGGCATCGCCGCGGGTTCGCGGGGCATGGTGGGCGGCCAGGCAATGGACCTGGAAGCCGAGGGCAAGGAACTGAATATCGCCCAGCTTGAAGACCTGCATATCCACAAGACGGGCGCGCTGATCAGGGCCAGTGTCATACTCGGCGCTCTGTGCCATGCCAGTCATCATCAGGCGCAGATGGAACGGCTGGACCGTTACGCCAAGTGCATCGGCCTGGCGTTCCAGATCCATGACGACATTCTGGATGTCGAGGGCACCACCGAGGAACTGGGCAAGATCAGCGGCGCCGACAGCCGGCTGATGAAGGCCACCTACCCGGGGCTGCTGGGCATGAGCGAAGCCAAGCGCCATGCCAGGGCGATGATCGACCGCGCGCTGGAGAGCCTGGCAGAGTTCGGCCCCCAGGCCGACTGCCTGCGCGGTATCGCAGGTTACATCATCGAGCGGCGCAGTTGACCGGATGTTGGGGTTCGCTGTGCTCACCCCAACCTACGATTCCGGGCGTAGCCCCACAGGAGCCCGGCCACCGGCGTAGGTTGGGGTGAGCACAGCGAACCCCAACAGGAACACGCCTGTCCCATTGCCACTTGACAGACTGTGATTTAATGATTGTGACCCTTCGCACACGGGATGCGGCGCAAGCGCATCTTCCGCCGGGCGCCCGGACGCCCTCTCAGAGGTATTCATGGCTCAGGTAAACAAGCTGGAAACGGTGGGCATCGAGGATGTCCAGGGCCGCGCGGACAGTCGCCGGATCGCCATCAACAAGGTGGGCATACGCGATATCCGCCACCCTGTGCGCATCCGCTCGCGGGACGGCACCGAAGTACACACGGTGGCCAACTTCACGATGACGGTGAACCTGCCCCACCACCAGAAGGGCACCCACATGTCCCGCTTCGTGGCCATCCTGCAGGAGCGGTCGGAGGCGTTGTCGGTGGACGGTTTCAAGACCATGCTGGGTGAAATGACCGAGCGGCTGGAGGCCGGCTCGGGTTATCTGGAGCTGTCGTTTCCCTATTTCGTGCGCAAGCGCGCCCCGGTCTCAGGCGTGGAAAGCCTGATGGACTACCAGGTCAGCCTGCTCGGCGAGATTCACGACGGCGAACCCGCGGTGAGCCTCAAGGTGGTGGTCCCGGTAACCAGCCTGTGCCCCTGCTCCAAGTCCATCTCCGAGTACGGCGCCCACAATCAGCGTTCCCACGTCACCGTCTGCGCGCGCTTCGAGGACCCAGTGAGCATCGAGGAACTGATCGAGCTGGTGGAGGCTGAAGCCTCCTGCGAGCTGTTCGGCCTGCTCAAGCGTCCGGACGAGAAATACGTGACCGAACGCGCCTACGAAAACCCGAAATTCGTCGAGGACATGGTGCGGGACGTGGCCGCGCGGCTGAACGCCGACCGGCGCATCCGCCAGTACACGGTGGAATCGGAGAACTTCGAATCAATCCACAACCACTCGGCCTACGCCCTCATCGAGCATGACAAGGACGCGGTAGCCTGATCTGCCGCCGGTAACGCCGGCAGTCAGGGATGCGAGACGCGCCCCCTGACCGCCTGCACCATGGCCACCAGCCGGGGCCCGATCTCCGTGGTCAACCGCTCCCTGGACAGATGGAACGAGGGACCGCCGCAGTTGAAGGCAACCACGTCGGCGCCCTGATCCAGCACCAGCGGCACCCCGACGGCGTTGACCTCCCGCTCCCAGTCGCCGGTGGACAGGCAGTAACCGTGGTTGGCGTAATCCTCCACCGCCTGCAGGATGCCGTCACGCACCTTTGGCCAGTTGGCCGGATCCTTCCGTTCGATATGTTCCATCAGGTACGCCCGTTCGGTCTCCGGCAGCGCAGCAAGGAAGGCGCGGCCCATGGCGGTGGTGGCCATGGGGATGCGGGAGCCGACCTGGAGGCGCAGCGTCAATGCACCGCCTCCGTGGCAGTTCTCCAGATAAACCATGCTCAGGCGGTCACGACTGCCCAGCGAGACGGCAATCCCGACCTCGTCCGCCATCTGCTGCATCATCGGCCTGGCCACCTGGCGGATCCCCATGCTGGCAAGGCTGGAATAGCCCAGCGCCAGTACGCCGGTACCCAACTGGTAGCGTTCCAGCCGTTCCGAATAACCCAGGTAACCCAGCTTGGTCAACGTGTAGGTCAGGCGTGAAACGGTGGGTTTCGGGATGCCGGTACGCTGGGAGATCTCCTGATTGCTCAGCATGCCGTCTGTGGACTGGAATGCCCGCAGGATTTCCAGCCCCCGCGCCAGCGCCATGACGAAATTGCGATCCTTCTTGCTTTCCTGAACACTGTTCTGGAAATCCACCAGAACCACAGGCTTCTGTCGCATTGTCTGCTTTCCTCGGTGCCGACCGGGGTCTGCTTTCTTCCCTGCAGCCACCGGCCCGGCACAGCTCCTGTTGCGAGTTGGTATTCGTCCCCTTCATGCAGCGCCGTTCTCAGGGCGCGCACGGGGCTCTTCAGATTATCCGGCATGTCGCGGGAAAGTGTCCCGCTCGATTCACTATACACAGAGGTACACTTTTGCGAAACGGTGTTTCGCTATGCGGCCAGCATACGGAAAATCACCGCATCCCTGCACGCTCAGGCACTGGCATCGGAAATATTGCGCAGGCATACCTTCCCGTATGTCAAATTGCGGGGCATTTGTTCCGCTTTGCGAAACAAGGTTTCTATTGTCGAAACATTGATGCGTCAGTAATGTGTGCCCGATCCATTTTCATAAGAGCATGCCAGAGGAGGCCTTCATGCACGCGGAACTCCCCACCCGATCCCCATTTTCCACGATGCTTGCCGACGCAGCGGCGCAGCGGGGTGACGCACCAGCCGTGCATGCCGGCAACCGCAGCCTGAGCTGGAATGCACTGTATTCGGACCTGAACCGGTTGGCAAACGGCCTGAGATCCCTCGGCATCGGGCCCAATGACAAGGTGGCCACGCTGGATTACTCCACGCTGGCCCACCTGGAACTCTATCTCGGAACGGTGCTGGCCGGGGGCGTGGCCGTACCGCTCTCCGCCATGGCCACCTCCGAGCAGATCCGCGGCATGGTGGAGGACTGCGGAGCCCGCGTGCTTGCGGTCTCCAGCGCCATGCTGCCGCTGGTGGAACCCTGGGTACAGGATATCCGCGCCCAGCTGGTGGACGGCGGGCTGATCGCAATCGATTTCGACGCGGCAGGTTGGACGAGCCTGCAAGACTGGATGCAGGCGCACCCGGACACACCGGTCCACCATGTGCCCGACCCCGGCGACGGCTTCAACATCATCTACAGCTCCGGCACCACGGGTACGCCCAAGGGGATACTCCACGCGCACGCAATGCGGGAGTTCCAGATCCAGCGCATGGCCAATTTCGGCCTGACCGGCGATGCCGTCACGCTGGTTTCCACGCCGCTGTACTCCAACACCACGCTGGTGTCCGTGCTCCCCACCGTCGCCTTCGGCGGCCAGTTGGTCTTGATGGAGAAATTCAACGAGGCCCGATTCCTGGAACTGGCGGAAAAGCATCGCGTGACCCACGCCATGCTGGTGCCGGTACAGTACCAGCGGCTGCTGGATCATCCGGATTTCGAGCGCCGGGACCTGTCCAGCTTCCGCATGAAGCTCAGCACGAGCGCCCCGCTGCGGCGCGACGTCAAGCAGGCGGTGCTGGATCGCTGGCCGGGCGGCTTATGCGAAGTGTACGGCCTGACCGAGGGCGGCGTGAGCACGACGCTGAACTGCAGCGAGTTCCCGGACAAGCTGCACACGGTGGGTCGGCCGGCGGAGGGCGTGGACGTGCGCATCATCGACGAAGAGGGCAAGGAACTGCCGCAAGGGGAGATCGGGGAGATTGTCGGTCGCTCCACGGCCATGATGCTGGGTTACCATGGCCGCAAGGACCTCACGGAGGCGCTCTACTGGTACAGTCCGGAAGGAGAGCTGTTCTACCGCAGCGGCGACATGGGCCGGTTCGACAGGGACGGCTTCATTGAATTGCTGGACCGCAAGAAGGACATGATCATCTCCGGCGGCTTCAATGTCTACGCGACGGATCTCGAGCAGGTTCTGCTCGCCCATGACAAGGTCCGCGACGCCGCCGTGGTCGGCATTCCCAGCCGACGCTGGGGCGAGACGCCAGTGGCTTTCGTGGTCACCACCGAAACCGACCTGGACGGCCTGCGGGAATGGGCGAACGAACAGTTGGGCAAGGGACAGCGTATCGCCGCCATCGAACCGATGCAGGAATTGCCACGAAGCGTGATCGGCAAGGTGCTGAAACGGGAACTGCGCGAAGCGTTCGTCCGGGACTACCCGGACAGGGTGGATTGATATTGTTCCGCTAGGCGGAATAGTGTTTCTATTGTCGAAACACCATCAAGACGGTAACGTGGGCCGACGCGCCGCCTGGGCACGTCGATCCGGCACCGGCGGCCCTGCACCGACATGAACCCCGACGACACGAAAACATTGGTATGACACGCATAGTACTGATCCGGCATGGCCAGGCCTCCTTTGGCAGCGACGACTACGACCGGCTGAGCCCGCTGGGCGAGGAGCAGAGCCGGCGTGTCGGAGAACATCTGAAGGCGCTTCCGCACGAACCGGCCGCCGCATACAGCGGCACGCTCCGCCGCCAGCAACAGACCATGAACCTGGCCACGGAACAGTACAGCAATGGTGCATTGGCCAGGCATACCAGCGACAACTTCAACGAATACCAGGCAGGTCCGCTGTTCGACGCCTATCTGGACCAGGTGATCGACGAAACGCCGGCACTGGCGGCAGCCAGGGACGCATTGCACACGGACCGGCGGCTGTTCCAGCAGGCATTCGAGAGCGTGATGCAGTACTGGCTGG